>NZ_JRND01000043.1:0-878 GCF_000758945.1 Lancefieldella parvula DNF00906 | reverse complement strand
AAGGTAGTGACCCATGGGTCTACAATGGCGCTTACGACAACGTTCATTGAAAGGATTTCCATGGGTCACTATAGCCATCTTAGCATTGAAGAGCGCGAAGACATTATGGTCTGGTGGAAAAATCATGAAAGTATAAGCCAGATTGCTCGTAAGCTCGGTCGAAACAAATCAAGTATTTCACGGGAGATTAAAAGAAACGGTTGGACAATCATTGGAGTGGCGCATCTTTGCTATAGGGCCTCGACCGCTCAGAGAAAGACCGATGTTCGACGTCAGGCTTGCAAGAAACGCACCCTACTCGATGATCCAAGCCTTCGTGCACGTATTGTCTTTCTTATCTGTAGTCGCCACTTCTCACCTGAGCAGATTGCAGGCAGACTACACTTAGAACTTTCCTACGCTCCTGTCAGCTGTAGCACTATATATAGAGCCATACACTCGGGAAAAACTAGACTGTGAACTTCCAGGTGTACAGTCTGTACGAAGAAGACTTAGACACCGAGGTAAACGACGACATACAAAACACCTCATAGAGCGCAGAGGCAAAATACGGATAACTCATGAACTTGTCGAAAGACCAAAAGAGGTTGCAGATCGCCAACGTATTGGAGACTGGGGAGAGATACCGTCATCGGTAAAGCTAAAGGTCCACGCCTGGTCACACAAGTTGACCGTATGAGCGGCTACCTTGTTGGTGGCAAAGCTGCATCAGGGTCTAGTGCCGATGTCAATGTAGCTATACAGCAAGCTTTGAGAGGTGAGGTAGTAAAAACCATAACGCTTGATCGTGGATCTGAGTTTGCTCGAGCAGCAGAGCTTCAAGAAGCTATTGGAGTAAGTATCTACTTCTGTCTTCCACATCATCCCTGGCAAAGAGG
>NZ_JRND01000042.1:0-3095 GCF_000758945.1 Lancefieldella parvula DNF00906 | reverse complement strand
TTGTGTACCAACCCTTGACTGCATTACCAGCAGCGTCTACATAGTGCCAGCCAGAATCGTCTTTGATCCACTGACTTGTAACAAGTGTTCCATCTTCTTTGTAATAGTGGAATTGACCGTTTTCTTGTCTCCACCCAGAAGATTGAGGAGTTGGCGTTGTATTCTCTGTTGGAGCAGCAGGTGTCTGATCTGCTGTTGGAGTGGTAGTTGATGGCGCTGCAGGTGAGGCTGGCTGAGAGTTTTCAGGTGCTGCAGGAGAAGTATTTTCAGCTGTTGCGGTAGTTTCAGTTGTTACAACAGGAGCATTTACTGCTGAGGTATCAGCGGTCTCTGCAAAAGCGGGAACAGCATGAAAGCTACAAAGCAGAGCTGCGCTTAGCGAAGCTACTGCAATAAGCTTTTGTGTAGAAGGTCTGTAGGGAAAACGCATTTTCTTCTCCATTGTCATATCCTTTTTTGAAGGGATAACTTTCTATATAAATAATAGTTTGATATGTCTGTTATTGTTCTCGTAAATTAATCCTATACAAATTCTCTATCTTCTATGAAAAAATGCTCAACTAATGAGATAAAAATCGTTTAATAGCAGATATATCCTTAAATAAATGCTGGAAAACAGCTTGATTACCTGTGGCTCTACCGGTAGATGGTGTGAAAATCTCCATGAGTGGTTTCTCGCCACATAAGTTGTTGATTAAGGTTATTATATTCCACGTGGCGAAACGTCACGGTATCGCGCTCCACAGGCGCAGTTTTGCCCTGCGGGGCTAAGAAAGAAAGGCACGAAATGGCTCAGGGTACTGTAAAGTGGTTTAATCCAGACAAGGGTTACGGCTTCATCTCTCGTGAGGATGGCGACGATTTGTTCGTACACTTCTCCGAGATTCAGATGGACGGTTTCAAGACTCTCGATGAGGGTCAGCCTGTCGAGTTTGAGATTACCACCGGCCAGAACGGTAAGCTCCAGGCTTCTAGCGTCCACAAGATCTAGTACTTGCGAACACTACCATCAAAAGGAGACCTTCGGGTCTCCTTTTTTTGTTACATCGCTATTTTTACAGTTACAGTAACCAAGAACTTTAATACCAGTGCTTGATGGTGAAGTCAGCAAGTTCAGAGAGTTTCTCGATATCTTGATGTTCATCATCACAATTAACAGCGCAGGTAATAAGGCCAACAGAATTTCCTGTCTGAAGAGCTAGCGGGATGTCCTCAAACAGAATTGTTTTCTCGGCTTGAACTCTAAGGCGAGCAAGAGCCTCTAAATAGAGATGCGGCTCATCTTTTGCAGATCCAACATCTGCCGCAAATACCTGAGTATCAAACAGAGTGGATAGATGCAAACGAGACTCAAGGAGGGCAAGGAGTTCTGGCTCGTTGACAGTTGCCAATGCAGTAGGGATACCCTTTTCTTTTAGCTTGCTCATAAAATCAACAACACCAGATCGAAGCTGCACGGAGTTTACAAAGAAGCTTTTACTTAGCTCTTTCCACTCGGCGACAATCTCTTCTTGATCTTCCTTTAGTCCATAGGTGGCAATTGCCCAGTCCGCTCCCTTTTCAAATCCAAGAGGGGAGAGAATCTTGCCAATTTCTGGAGTATAAGGGATTCCTCGCGACTCAAAAAACTCCTGGTCAACAAGCTTCCAAATATGGTGTGTATGAGCAATAGTGCCATCAAAATCAAAGATTGCTGCTTCAAAATCTGTTGCAAGAATATCTTCAAGTGTCGAGAAAATCACAGAGTTCCAATCAAGTTGCGGTGAGCTTGTGTTTTTTATTATTGACGCGTCAGTCTAGTGTAAACTTTTAACAACTATGAAGAGGAGTAAACTAATACTTTTCGGAGGACCGCATGAAACGCAGTTTATTTAATACTCGCGGTAAATTGCTTGCTGTTTTGTTCTTTGTTGTCACGGCATTGTTTGTAACAACAGTTCAAAACGCATATGCAACTACCTACACAACTATGGATGCCCAAGGCAACATAATTCAGAGCCAGTCTCTGAGTGATGCTGTTGCGCTTTCTCGAGCAACTGGAAGGCCAATTGCGCTGGATCCTGGCCACAGTGACGGTACAGATGGTCGAGATCCAGGTGCAATGTACTACGGTTTAAAAGAAGGCGACATTGCCTGGGCTACAGCTATGTACGTTAAGAAATATCTTGAGCAATGGGGAGTCCCCGTTGTAGTAGTTCGTGGCGAGCATGAAGATCCTTCGATCAAAACACGCGTTCAACGTGCTGTTGATGCAAATGCCTGTGCCATTATTTCTTTGCACTACAACGCAGGTCCTGCGTCGGCAACAGGCTCTGAAGTCTTAGTTCCTCATGACGTGAGCTATAACCACGATCTTTACGTTGCTGGTCAAGCTCTTGCTGGCAAGGTTAACTATTACTTAAGAAACAAAGCAGGCATTGTCACTCGTGGTGATGGCGCTACTGAGCGTGGCTATAACGATAAAGACGGCACAGACTATTACGAGAATGGCGACGAGTCCGATTACTACGGCATTGTTCGTTATGCTCGTCAAAAAGGTATCCTTGGCGTAATCATTGAGCACCAGTTTATTTCCAACCCAGCTCATGCAGCAGAGTTTAAAGATCTTGGTGACAATTCAAAGGTTGACTACATTGGCTGGGCTGACGCTTGGGCAATCTGGGAGATGTATCATTCCGATACCTGGTGGAATATGAGAAGCATTTCCGCAGTCCAAAAAGGTAATGATGTAATTCTTAAACCAGTTCTTACCGGTGTTGTTACTGGTGCGACGTTTACATATAGTTATGTTGGTCCAGATGGGTCAAAGGTAACTGTTGCATCTAATACAAGTGATACTTCAGCAACATTTGCTCTTCCAACAACCGGCCGATATACCTTATATATCACTACAAGATCTTCAGATGGACAAGAAATTACTCGTCAGATGCTATTTGACGCTGCAGTAAAAGAGCAGCCTGGCTGGCGTAAGGTAGCTGATGGTTGGAAGTACGCTGACGCTCAAGGTAATCCGTATGTAAATCGTTGGTTTAAGGATAACGACGGTTGGCATTACTTTGACGCAAGGGGCATTGCCGTTTCTGGCTGGTACAACA
>NZ_JRND01000041.1:0-4280 GCF_000758945.1 Lancefieldella parvula DNF00906 | reverse complement strand
GAGCTGCCCCCTATTTCTCGTGTCCAAGAAATGGGAGGCAGTTCACATCTTGGTGACAAGGCGTTTTTTGTGTATGTAACGATTCTTAGGCGAGAAGAACGTGATGTAGATCTTCTACCGTATCTACAATTGCAACCGCTCCCGCATCAATAAGCTCCTGTTTATTGGTAGTTTTGCCATACAGAACGCCAATGCACGGAATCTTATTTGGGAATGCTGCTTCCATATCAAAACGACGGTCGCCAATCATGACGCTTTCAGAAGCTTCAAAGCCAAGCTGGCGCATAACGTGAGCAATAGCAGTGATTTTATCAGTTGCTGCCTCATCTATTCTTCCAGCATAGGTATCAAGAACACCAATAAGGTTGTTGTCCCTAAGGCCCATCTCTAGCATGGGCTGATTCTTTGAGCTTGCTACCGCAACCTTTTTACCGGCGGCATGAAGGTCATCAATGAGGTCTCTCATTCCCTCAAAGAGTGGCCATTTTCCTGTAGTTACATAAAGCTCTCGGTAACGCTTAGTAACCGCAGCAGCGTCCTCATGGCTGAGTCCAAAGACCAGCTCAAACGCATAAGGAAACGGTGGTCCTACAAGCTTTTTAAGGTCTGATTCTATAAAGTCTGTGTGACCGCAGTCTGTCATTGCCATCTTCGCGGTAGAAACAATGGTGGGCAACGTGTCTGCCATAGTCCCATCAAAATCAAAAATAATAAGCGAACGATTCTGCAGATCTGAAATTACATCAGAAGCTACCAGCGATTTATTTGTATCAGTTGCGTTTTGCATTATTGCCATGTCAATCCAATCATCTATGTATGTGAGTATACCGTTCATGGCGCAAAACTAACCAGTCAATGACATTTTCTTCTCGCCTGCCGAATTAACTATTGACAGCTGAAATGTCGTACACCAGCAAAGGTATATAGTTAACTATAGATGAATCAGTATGCCTAACTTGGGAGGTGTATGATGACTCGTCAGGAAAATAATCCAGAAGCTAAGCAACCTGGAAGAAACAGGCTTGGAAAACTCTATCCGTCTCTCGTCAATACAGACGTTCTGCCTGATGAGTCTCTAGACGCTGTACAAAATAATCAACATGTTGGTTCTATTGATCAGACTGGTTGGCATACAAAGCTCAATATTGAAGCGCTTTCTCTTACGCTTACAGAGTCCATAACCCCTCTTGAAGTGCTCAAACATTTTGTAACTACAGCATTTTTGCGTGAAAAAGATTCTCACCGAAAAGGTGGATCTGTTGCCATCCCGCCAAGTGATTTTGAACTGCACCTAGCCCAGCGACTAAAAGATGCCGGTGTTCTCGATGCGCAAGACATTACTATCCCCTGCCGCGTGGTGCGCCTGCGTACCAATGGCCTCTTTTATCTGCGCGCTAATCAAAAAGCACTTTCTTATGAGCAGAAGATTCAGCTTCTTACTATTGAAAGCGCACTAAACACTGCCCTCTTTGCAGAGCGATACTTTCTTGATGCAAATATGGCATCTGAGCTTGACTTGCTTGCTTTTGAGCAAAAGATTGTTTCTACCATGATGAAGCAATCTCGCCCCCGCTGCGCCACCACTCAAAGCACCCAAGAGGATGGTGAGTGGGTTGTCCGCAAAGCCATCTCTCTACACATTGAAAGCCTGCGTCTATCTCAGCGTCTTATCACTGAGTTTAGGACCAACGTACACAAGGGAATTGCCGCCTTTAGGGTACACCTGGCCCTTCCAGAGCAGTTCCCAAGAAGCTTTCTTGACAAAGATGGAAGTATCAAAGAAGCAACCTTTGATGACCTCAGCCGTGCGGCAACTGCTTACAACTTACACCTTGGTATGCTCATCACCGCAAGTGCTTTTAGAAGTTCGAAGAGGATTAACGAGGTATGGCTCTCTGGCATATGCAATACAAACAAGCTGCATGCCTGTCTTTTCTCGTTCCACATTACTCGCAAGCAATTTGAAGATACAAACATTACAGAAGATACTAATCCGCTTTCTGTCTATCAGCTCTGGAACGCGCAAATTGACGAGGCAGATGGTATTCTTCATGCGGTACAGCCGCTCTTTACCTTAGACAATGAGATATTCTGTCCACCAAGCAGGTACGATTTTGTTGAGTCTTCTCAAAAACGCCTTGATAGCGTCGCAGCTCACGCGCTAGGCACCGATGAAGTGTCGGGGCTTTCTATTGATGAAGGTCAGGCACGAGAAGAAATTATCACCAAAATTTTGCGCAACCTCTCTTCTTCTACAGAAGAAAACGTCCGCACCATCTTGTCGTATACCGCAAACTCTACCGATCCTACGGTGCGAGCAGCAGGAGAACGCGTGGTTTCTCGCTTTATTAAGGGCACGCTTGCAGAAGATGACTTTGAGGCTATTTCAGAAGAGTTTGTTGACGGAGGCGTTCTTTCCTTGGCGGTTACCAAGGCCCAGCGTCTTATTAGCGAGAAAAACTATCAAGACGCAGAACTGCTCCTACGTGAAGCGCTGGACTCCGTTGATGGCAATAACACCTACACGGACTCAAGCACTACTCAGTGGCGTGTATTTATGAACTACGTCGATCGCGTGCTCTACAACAGAATTCTCTCAAATCCAGAGAAAAATACTCGCCTAGCTCCTATGTCCTACTTTGAGGCACACCTTTTGGTTTCTATTGCACAAACGCTCCAAGGACAAACGCAAAGTGCTCTTCAGCACGCGAGAAGAGCTGTTGAGATTGCTCCTCTTAGTATGAGCGCCAGGCTACACCTATCCCACTGCCTTGAAGAGTCGCTGGACATTACTGCTGCAGCGGAAGAACTCAAGAAACTCCTGCTGCTTGCACACGACCCCGAGAGCATTGGATTTGGATACTATCGCATGGCATTCTTCCAATGGCGACTTAGACATCTGAAAGCGGCTCAAGCTTGCTATCAGTTTGCTTTGAAGTTCTTACCAGGAGCTACATTTATCATTGGTACTGAGACGGCTATTCTTGCGCAGAGTGAGCCTGAGTTTAGCTGCGAAGATATGAGTGATGACGACATCTATTCCGCGCTGGTACAAGAGCAAATTCCTATCGCACCTACCAACGAGGTGTCTACTATTTTCTTGGATGGTACCCGCGCTTCACTTGATGCAGAACTCTTTAGCGTAGCCAAGAACTTTATGATGAACCTAGGCATTATGACCAAAGATGACGTCTACTTTGACATGCTTAACTCCATTGAAGGAGAGCCTGATAGATAGGGCGGCATGAACTGTAAAGACCGTGAGTCCGAAAGACTATGCGAACTGCACGAACCCCACAAATCTTACGTACCCCATGCAACATAACGTAACAGTAAAAAAGGAGCCCCGATTTCTCGGAGCTCCTTTTTTGTAGACATTGTTGCAAGTACTTTGACTTACAGCTCGTTCATTACGCGGACAAGCTTAACAGCGTAATTCTTATCCGTTGCCCAGCTACCAGCAAGCTTACGGATAATGTTAGCTTTCTTAGCAAGGATCCATGCACCATAGCGAGGATCAACGTCTCTAGCCTTACTTGGATCAACTGTCAGTGGCTCATAACCTGCGTATGCACGAAGGTGTAGCGCCTGTGCACGAAGTCCCTTAAGAACGGTATCAAACGAGAGTCCGCGCTCACCGTTTCCGGTTGCGCCCATACCACCAAAGTTGCACTGCTCAGGCAGGACGGCGCCGCCAAAGCGAAGGTTGCCCGTCTCAACCATGACCTGCGCATAGAGGAGCTCTGGACGAACCCCTTCGTCAATTGCAGCCTGCCAGAGCTGGTTTACAAAATCGGTTCCTGTTGCAGCGCCCTTCTCGGCATAGACAGCTGGATAAGCAGAACCTACGCGCTTGTTGAAATCTCTCTGAAGGTCCTCTTTAGAGACAATAGGTGCTCCAAGAACGCTGGTGCGATCAGAGAAATTGCCGCGAGTTGGCTCAATTGGAGAATTATCGTCAACTGGTGTGTTGTTGTTAGCGTCTCTATTATCTCCACCGTTGTTGCCGTCAACGTTTCCGCCTCTACCGTTATTGGAATCAGTAGGCTTGATGTTGAGAACACCACTTGCATCTGCATGAACGGTTCGACCATCTGAAAGCGTGATGTCTTGGTTGCGAAGCAGACCATAACTCAAGTCAAAGTAATAGTACGAACCATTAATTGCCTGCAGACCAATAAGAGCAGCGTGCTCAATAGTGGTTGGATCAAAGTACCAGGACTGGCCATTTGGAGTATTAAACCAACCAGATGCAAAAGCACCTGTCCACTCAGCCCATG
>NZ_JRND01000040.1:0-5211 GCF_000758945.1 Lancefieldella parvula DNF00906 | reverse complement strand
CTCTTTTGTTGTTGCACTTGCAATGAGAATTCAAGTCTGTTTGTTAAGAATTTCTCCAACTTTAGAATCAAGTGCCATCATATGCCCCTTTCAAACGCAAATATTTTGGCGAGAAGTACTTGTATGCGCTCGCCATCCGTTGTATACGATACCCACGCCATACTGATTTAGACAGCACACCGCAGAGTTTCATATAAGAGTGCTGCCGCCTAAAGCTGTATATACTCCAGTCACATAACAGCACGTAAACCGTGACGCAAGCTCTCTAATCGCGCGTAAGTTTGCGGTGAAGGCGGTGCGGACTTGCGGCTTCAGGCCCAAGGCGTTTCTCGCGATCAGCCTGGTACGATGCAAAGTTGCCTTCAAACCAATGCCAGTGCCCGGGATTTTCGTCCGTGCCCTCCCACGCCAAGATATGTGTGGCAATGCGATCCAAAAACCAACGGTCGTGACTGGTAACTACCGAGCATCCCGGGAAACGCTCAAGAGCCGCTTCCAAGCTTTCCAAGGTTTCGATATCAAGGTCATTGGTAGGCTCATCCAAAAGCAGCAAATTTCCCCCCTGCTTGAGCGTAAGAGCCAAGTTCAGACGGTTCCTCTCGCCCCCGGAAAGTACACCGGCGCGCTTTTGCTGATCGGAACCTTTGAAACCAAAACTTGCCACATAGGCGCGGCTGGGGATTTCCGTATCCCCCACCTTGATAAAGTCATTACCGTCGGAAACCACTTCCCATAAGGTCTTATTTGGATCAATGCCGGAGCGCAGCTGGTCAACATAGGACAGCTTGACGGATTCACCTACTTCAAGTGCACCGGAATCAAGAGGCTCCTGCCCCACGATCATCTTAAAGAGCGTTGACTTTCCCACGCCGTTAGGGCCAATGACACCGACGATACCATTGCGCGGTAAGCTAAAGGAAAGATCGTCGATAAGCACATGATCGCCAAACGCCTTATGTAAATGACTAGCGTCCAGGACTTTTTGTCCCAAGCGTGGCCCCACAGGAATCTGAATTTCAGTGAAATCAAGCTTCTTCGACGCACGGGCCTCTGCTTCCATCTGCTCGTAGCGATCAAGTCGTGCACGGTTCTTTGCTTGGCGGGCTTTGGGAGACGAGCGGACCCAATCCAACTCTGCCCGCATTTTCTTGGCACGTTTGGCATCTTGCTGATTTTGTGCTTCAAGTCGTGCGGCCTTATTCTCCAGATACGTTGAATAATTGCCCTCATAGGGATAGAGCTGCCCACGATCAACTTCGCAAATCCATTCCGCAACATCATCAAGGAAGTAGCGATCATGCGTTACAGCCATAACGGCACCGGGATAATCGTGGAGGAATTTTTCAAGCCAGAGCACGGACTCTGCGTCCAAATGATTTGTTGGCTCATCCAAAAGCAGCAAGTCAGGAGCCTCAAGCAACAGGCGACACAGCGCCACACGGCGACGCTCGCCACCGGAAAGATGTGCCACTGGGGCGTCCGAATCCGGACACTGTAGTGCATCCATCGCCTGCGAAAGCCGACTGTCCAAGTCCCAACCGTCGGCGGCATCAATCTCTGTCTGCAACTGCCCCATCTCTACCATCAGGGCATCAAAGTCCGCATCAGGGCTAGACATTTCTTCGCCTATTGCGTTAAAACGGGCAATCTGAGAAAGAAGCTCGCCAAACGCCTGCTCAATATTTTCCTTGACGGTCTTATCTTCATCAAGCGGAGGCTCCTGCTGAAGAAGTCCCACCGTAAAGCCCGGTGTCAAACGGGCTTCTCCATTGGAAAGCGTCTCAAGACCGGCAATGACTTTAAGGAGTGTAGACTTACCCATACCGTTAGGGCCGACAACACCAATCTTTGCCCCAGGATATACACCGACGGTGACATCATCGAGGATGACTTTATCTCCGACTGCTTTACGTGCTTGGTACATTTGATAAACAAACTCTGCCATGGTATATTTCCTTTGATCTGACCATACCATCGACACTGCAACAGACGTGTCGAGAAGAACATACATGGTAGGCACGCGGACGCATTTCTCGTTTTATTATCGCATGAAGGAGCAAAAGAGGGAAAACAGGTTGACATAACCATATGGCACAGAGTCTTTTGCAATATGGACGTTATACATATCTCACGAATTAATCGAAGAAGAAGAACTATCATTTTTATAGTCATTTTGAGGCATACGGAATGTCTCAACTGAAAGGAGTGGGAAATGGCACGTATCTTTATTAGTCCAAGCAAGTACATTCAAGGTCCGGGGGAGCTTGCCAAGCTGGGAGAATATACTCAAGCCTACGGAAAGAGCGCACTTGTCATCATCACGGCCGGTGGACTTAAGCGCTCCGGCGATGTGATTTCAAAGAGTTTTGAGGATGCAAAAGTTGAACTTCATTATGACAATTTTAATGGAGAGTGCTCACAGGCTGAGATTGACCGCCTTGTGCAGGTGCTTGATGCCTGTGGCGCCGAAGTGGTAGTCGGTGTCGGTGGCGGTAAAATCTTTGATACCGCAAAAGCCGTGGCCGCTACAAAAGATCTTCCTGTCATTATCGTGCCAACCATTGCAGCCACGGACGCACCATGCTCTGCCCTTTCTGTCATTTACACTGACGAAGGTCAATTCAAAGAGTATCAATTCTTTAAGCAAAATCCTAACCTGGTACTTATGGACACCGAGGTAATTGCCAAGAGCCCCGTTCGCTTGACCGTCTCTGGCATGGGCGATGCACTTGCCACATTTTTTGAAGCTCGCGCATGCCAGCGCTCCGATGCAGGTACATGCGCTGGCGGCAAAGTTACCAATGCCGCAATGGCTTTGGCAACACTTTGCTATGAGACCCTTATGGACGAAGGCGTTAAAGCTAAGCTTGCACTTGAAGCAGGTGCTTGTACGGAAGCTGTCGAGAAGATCATCGAGGCAAATACGCTGCTTTCCGGCCTTGGCTTTGAATCAGCAGGTCTCGCAGGTGCCCACGCCATTCACAACGGCCTGACTGCCATGAGCGAAACGCATGCCATGTACCATGGAGAAAAGGTTGCCTTCGGCACGATTACACAGCTCGTTCTTGAGAATGCTGATGAGCTCTACGATGTTCTTGATTTCTGCGTTGAGATTGGATTGCCCGTTACCTTCAAGCAGCTTGGCGTAACGGATGTTACCTATGAGCGCGTACTTGAAGTGGCTACGCTTGCATGCGCTGAAAATGACACGCTTCATAACATGCCGTTTGAAGTCACACCCGAGAAGGTTGCAAATGCTCTCTTGGCCGCCGATGCATATGGTCGCGCAGCTTTAGGTGCATAACCATCAAAAAATTAAGATTCTCGTAAGGATATCCTTACCGCACGTACCATTGGCAGAAGGGGCCACAAAACCTCTTCTGCCACACTTGGTAAATACCGAAACTTCTTAAATTGAATATAAAAAAGAAGCGAAAGCAATGGCTCAAACAGATTCGTAAGCAGTCATACAACTGATATAAACAGCACATGACAAACTCACCATAACGTCATTAACTCTTAATCTATTCTTAAGAAAACGACACTCCGAGCGAACTATACTATTTAGAAGAGCAGCCAGAAATGCAATACACAAGGAGGTTTGTCATGGGGATGTTACTTCTGCTTTTTTATTTTCCCGTCATATTCGTTGCGGCCATTTTTGGCTATACGATCGAATCCCTCGAGGCTTTAGTTAATTCTTGGGCCTTTCCTATCGCTATCTTGATTTTTATTGCGTGGGTTATCGTGGCAATCAGTCTTATACGCACACTTATTTGGTGGCTCAAGGACAGAAAGAACCACGTGATAACGAAGAAGCGTTTTTACCTTCCGGCCACATTTACCGTTATCGCCCTTGCGCTAACATTTTTTGACATATGGCTTGCGATTAATGTTGTTTCGGGAGTGCACATCAAACCCTAATGAAGCGATGTTGGTCAAAATTTCCGTATAAAAGACCTTACTGCACGTTCAGCCGCAGTCGAAACGTCTTCCGGTGTCCTTTTCATGCATTCTTCTAACGAAAGACCCGCTGGTGCTGACGCAAAAACTTGTTGAATACCGACCTCATGTACTTTGGAGATATCCTCTGTATGTGATCCCACAACGGCATACGTTGGAATACCTTGCAGCGCCGCACGTCGTGCAACCCCTACCGGCGCTTTTCCATACGCCGTTTGGTTGTCCATACGACCTTCTCCGGTAATTACCAAGTTGACACCTTGTAGTTGCTCGTCAAAGTGAACGGCATCGAGAAGAGCCTGAATACCCGACATCGCCGCAGCACCGCAAAATGAAAGAAGTCCAAAACCAAGTCCACCTGCCGCACCGGCTCCGGTTGACAATGCATGATTATCTTTTGTAGCAGCCGATACCGTGTGAGCGTAGTGCCGCATCCGGTCGTCATACTCACGCAGACGCGAGAAAAGAAGTCCTTTCTGTGGTCCAAAGGTATAAATGGCACCGTGTTTTCCAGAAAGCGGGTTATTGACATCGCTCAGGGCAATAATTTCAGTATCATACACGCGCCTATCAAAGTGGCTCATATCAACATGAGCAATATACGGCAGACCTTCTAGACCTCGAATAACCTGTTTTCCCGACGTATCTAAAAACAGCGCACCGAGAGCCTCAGCCATCCCGCATCCGCCATCAGAAGTAGCGCTTCCACCAAGGCCAACATATATTCGATGGACACCAAGGTCTAGAGCCGCTCGAAGTAATTGCCCCACTCCATACGTTGAAGCTCGTCTCGCATCCTCATCAGTACAGCTCGAAAACCTTATGCCCGCAGCTTCTGCCGTCTCAACCACGGCGCACCCATTGGGAAGCATGCCAAGCCGAGCAACAATAGGGCGTCCAAAGGGATCTTCTACCTGCACTGATTTAACCTTGCCACCACATCCAGAGACAAACGCATCAACGGTTCCTTCACCTCCATCGGCGATAAGAACTTTCTTTATCTGCGCATGAGGCAATGCACGGAGCACACCAGCCTCAAGATACTTCTCTATGGCTTCACTTGATGCCGAGCCCTTAAATGAATCCGCTGCGAGAAGAACGGAGAACTCTGTTCTGGAAGAACTTTCAGCCGGAGATTTCATCGCAAAAGACATCCTTTATGACCTTGAATTCTCAAAGCAAGTGCAACGTTTGGTGATGGTAGACTTCCCAAGGGCACTTCCAACCCAGACGCTTACGTGGTCTCAG
>NZ_JRND01000039.1:0-6191 GCF_000758945.1 Lancefieldella parvula DNF00906 | reverse complement strand
AGGCAGTTCATCCATGATGATACGAGGGTTTTCTATTATCCGTAGAAGTGTCTTTAGTGCTTACGACCCGCAAGAGCGTGCTCTAGATAGTCATGATTGCCGGTAAATTTAACCAACTCACGAGAAAGCAAAGAAACAGGGAGTCCTACGACATTCTCGTAATCTCCTTGAATGCTCTGAACTAGATAGCGACCATTTCCCTGAATGCCGTAAGCGCCAGCCTTGTCCATTGGCTCGCCCGAGGCAACGTAGGCAGAAATTTCATCTTCAGACAGTTCAAAGAAGGTAACATCTGTGGTTTCTACAAACGTTACAGCGACAACAGCTGGCGCTCCATCAGGAGAGGGGGACTTAAAAGCCTTAAAGCGACGCAGGGCAACACCAGTGGATACGTGGTGAGTCTGACCAGAAAGCTTAGAAAGCATATATTTTGCGTCTTCAACATTTATTGGCTTGCCAAAAACTTCACCGTCGTCTGTCCAAACAATGGTATCTGCTGCAAGAACAATCTCATTGTTGAGCTGCTCAAAGTTAGGCTGCTCCATGAGCTTATAGCACACTGCAATGGCTTTTTCTTGAGCAAGTCGCTTTACCAGTGCAAGGGGTTTCTCGTCAACTTTTTGAGCTTCATCAATATCAGCAGGCATAACCTGTGGATCTATTCCCATAGACTGCAAAAGTTCAAGGCGCCTAGGGGATTGTGATGCAAGAATCATATGCGTTCCTATCAGTTGTGCTTATGCTGATACTGTACCCAAAAAAGAAGCCTGATAGGCGAGAAACCCATCAGGCTTACATGCTAAGAAAGAAAAACTAAGCTAAAAACTAGTCAAGCTCAATAGCGGTGACTGGGCAGCCGTCGCAAGCCTCCTGTGCTGCGTCCTCTGCAGCCTCAGGAACCTCTTCCTCAATAGCGTGAGCAAGACCGTCGTCGCCGATCTCGAATACCTCAGGAGCAGTGCTCTCGCAGAGACCGCAACCGATGCAATCCTCATTAACTGTTGCCTTCATAATACATTCCTCTCCGTATCTCGAGCCCCTTACTCGAGTAATACTTATCTTGCATTCAAGAGTACTTGATTGCAATGTATTTTTTACACGTTTCTTTGCTGTTATGCAACAACAAAGGCGCAGATAATTGAAAGAACATTACTTGAAGTTATAAGTGCACATCTGACCTGCATATATAAAAGGTTTAATTTTTAGAATTTGATACATTTTAACGGGATCGCCACTTAGGGTACGAACCTAATACTAAGGGGTACGAAAATTTAGTATGTGGTAAAAATCAATAAGCTCACAGCGTTGTTCATCCTAAAATTAAACTAAGAAGCATTACGCGTTACAAAAATCTTGTTCTATCTGGCAGGGTGCTTTTTTATGCAACATTAGGCGAATCTCCATTACCGCATAAAATTTTTGACAAAAAAGTTAGTTTATGGTAATTTGCTCCTTACCGAGAATAATCTCGGTAAGGAAAGGAAAATGATGGTCAGAGAACGATTAGATCCGGAAATGCGTAAGGAAGACATTCAAAAGGCTGCTATGGCACTCTTTTCTTCTAAGGGCTTTAACAATACGACGATGGATGATGTTCGTGAAAAATCCGGTTTATCAGCCGGCGGGTTATACCACTACTACAAAAATACGGCAGAAATCCTCTACGACATTATGGACAGAGGAAGCAGGATGCGTGAAGCAACGGTAACAAACACGGTTCAACATATGGGGAACAAGCTTACGCCACATATCTTGGCTGAAGTTGTCGTCGATAAAATGTTGGCGAATAATTCTTTTACGTCTATCTATGTCATGTTTCTTGGTGAGATTAAGAAAAATGAACAGCTTAATTCATTATATGAAAAACTCAAAAGGGATTCTATTACTTACTTTAAGAATTTTATGAATGGGTACGAATGCGGATTGCTTACTGATGATGACTATGAATTTGTAACGAATCTCATCAATGCAAGCTTGTTATCCTGTGAAATTTTAGATACGCGTGAAAATTTTTTAAAGAACAGACAGCACTTGGTATCCATGCTTGAAGGTTATTTTACTCGTTCGACTTTTCAGGAAGCGGAAGTTTCCGGTCTCTAAACTCTTCCATCGATTTCCGCATTTCATTCATTAACTAAGGAGGTTTTTTGATATGAACTTATTGAAAAAGTACATCGCCAAAAATAAGACCGGCTACTTTTTCTCGGTTCTTTTAGCCGTTATGGGTGTACTGGCAGGACTTTTTGCCTATGTGCTCTTGAGCAAAATGAATGTTGCCCTCATTGCAGGGAATACAGATTTTGCTTTTTATACTAAAGGAGTCCTCAGTATTCTCGCGCTGCTGTGCGCAAAAGAAGTTTTTATGGGTATTTCCACCACGATTTCTCATACAGCGACCTATGGTGCTTTGTGTGAAATCAGGCGAGATATCATGGACAAACTTTTCAAAATGCCGTTAGGAAACATTTTGAATTTAAGCACAGGAAAGCTAAAAGATATCATCGTGAATCAAGTTGACAGCATGGAGACAACCCTGGCTCACCTGATTCCTGAAATGACCGCTAATATTGTTGGCCCGGTTTTACTTCTTGTTTACATGTTTGTACTCGATTGGCGCGTTTCGCTCTTGGCTCTGGTTCCTCTTGTGATCGGAATGTTTTTTATGGCCGGCCCGATGAAGCGCATGCCTAAAATGTTTCCCAAAGCAGTCAAAATCGGTCAAGACATGAACAACTCGATTGTGGAATATATCAACGGCATCGAGGTCATTAAATCTTTTAATCAAGGCGATACATCCTATAAAAAATACAGCAATAATGTTTATGCCAAAGCAGATTATTACTGCAAGTGGATGGGCTCGAACAACAACGACTATGCGGTGAGCATGTCGCTTGCACCGATGGGTATTTTAACCATTATTCCGTTTGGTCTTTTCTTCTGTATGCAGGGTAGCCTAAGCGGCGCTAATCTTTTGATGTTGATTATTTTATCGTTTGGCACAATCTCAAATATCATGCAGGTGATGTCTTATGAGGACGATATGGGTCGCATCAAAACTATTGCTGGTGAGATTGAAAAAGTTCTCAACTCAAAAGAGTTATCCCACGCAACCGGTACACAAAACATTTCACGCTATGACATCACTTTCGATCACGTAAATTTCTCTTACGATGAAAACAAACAGGTTATCAAGGATGTCAATCTGCACATCAATGAAGGTAGTGTCAATGCACTCGTCGGGTATTCTGGCTCAGGGAAATCGACCGTTGCAAAGCTCCTCGCCGGATTTTGGGATACCGATAGTGGCACCATAACAATTGGTGGCATAGCTCTCACGGATATGCCTTTAGAACAGCTTTCGGATGCTATTTCTTATGTATCTCAAGACAATTATTTGTTTGATATTTCCATCAAAGATAATATTCGCATCGGCAAAAAAGATGCAACGGATGAGGAAATTATAGAAATTGCTAAAAAATCGGGCTGCCACGATTTCATTATGAAGCTCTCACAAGGCTATGAAACGGTTGCTGGAGAAGGTGGCGGGTATCTCTCCGGCGGTGAGCGCCAGCGCATCTCTATTGCACGCGCCATGCTCAAAGATGCACCGATTGTCATTTTGGATGAAGCCACTTCCTATATCGATCCTGAAAATGAAGCTATTTTGCAAGATGCCATCGCCACATTGGTAAAAGGCAAAACGCTCATTATTATTGCCCATCGACTGAAAACCATTGCAGATGTGGATCAAATATTTGTAATCCATGATGGACATGTTGAAAATCACGGAACACACGATGAACTCTTAAAAGATTCTCCGGTTTACCAAGAATTGTGGAGTGCGGCCATGCGAGGTGAAGAAAATGATTAATACATTTAAGAAGTTATGGAAATTTGCAGAGCGTGAGCAAGGGATGATTCGCTCCTCGGTGATCTGGAGTTTTTTGGGCGCGATTTTTAACGTTTTTCAATTTATGGCCATCTATTTGGTCATTGCGGCGATTATAAAGCAGGAAATTACGTGGCAGACGATTGGTATGTGCAGCGCATTCTTATTGCTTTCCTTACTGGGCATCATTATTTCTAAGAAAAATTCCATGCTTAAGCAAACGCATGCCGGCTATTTTACAGCCGCAAATAAGCGTATCGCTATGGGAGAAAAAATCAAAAAAGTGCCAATGGGCTTTTTCAATGATTTTAGCTTAGGAAATTTAACGGCCATTGCGACGACAAAGTTGGACAGTCTCGAAACTTGGGTGCCCACACTTTTTATTATGGTATTCGGCGGTCTGCTTGTAACCGTGGTATTTATCCTGTCACTTTTTATGCTGCATTGGAAAATTGCAGTCATTGCTATCGCCGGGTCTTTGATTTTCTTGGCGGCGGCCGCCTTAATGCAGCAAAGATCTAAAAAGAGTTCTGATCGAGTTTCTGTTGTACAAAACGATCTCACGAAAGAAGTGCTGGCAACCTTGCAAGGTATGCAGATCATCAAGTCCTATAACTTGGGCGGACAAAATAACAACAAGCTAGATCAAAGTTTTGAAGAAACAAAAAAATCGACGTTGAGCCTTGAAAAGGCCGTTACACCTTACACGGTACTGCTGAAAATCATCATTGCGATCACGATTTCGGTTATGATTGCCACAGCACTTTCATGCTTCTTTTCGGGAGAGCTTTCTTTGGACTATACCATCATGACGCTGGTTGCCAGTTTTGTGATTTTTAACAGTTTATTGGCTTCTGGTAGTGCTATGGCCATGCTTAGAACCATTGACAACGCGATGGATTCTTATGATTACGTCAATCAAATGCAAGATATGCCGGAAGGTCATATCAATGATGCACTCCAGCAACACGATATTGAATTTAAAAATGTTTCCTTTGCCTATGGCGAAAAACCAATCTTAAATAATGTGTCTTGCTATATCCCCGAAAGATCAATGACGGCTATCGTAGGGCCGTCTGGTTCAGGGAAAACAACTTTTTGCAATTTGATCTCTCGCTTTTGGGATGTCAATTCAGGAGAGATTCGCCTTGGAGGAAAGAACATAAAAGATTACTCCCTTGAATATCTCATGAATAATATTTCGATGGTCTTCCAAGATGTCTATCTTTTTGCCGATACGATTGAAAACAATATTAAATTCGGATGCCCAAATGCCAGCCGCGATGATGTGATTGCTGCGGCAAAAAAGGCCCAGTGCCATGACTTTATTTCCGCCTTGCCCGATGGCTATCAGAGCATGATCGGAGAAGGTGGAACAAGTCTTTCCGGCGGTGAAAAACAGCGTATCTCCATTGCCAGAGCAATGCTGAAAGATGCACCGATTATCATTTTTGATGAAGCTACTGCAAATGTTGATCCGGAAAACGAAGATAAGCTGAAAGCAGCCATTGAAGCCCTTACTCAAAACAAAACCGTCATCATGATTGCGCACCGCTTGAAGACGATTCGTAATGCAAACCGGATTTTGGTACTGAACAAAGCAGGGATTGAGCAGTGCGGCACACATGATGAATTGATGCTGCAAGGAGGTCTTTATCGAGATCTTATCGAATCGAGAAGCAAGGCGGAAAGCTGGAGATTTGCAAAATAAAGTTTGGAACTAACAACAACATCTTCGACATAAAAATTGGTATATGCAATTTTAGGTTATATGGGATCATGATTCCGATTACTCTGATTGCAGGGATTGTCTGCGAGCTGATTATCGGAAAGTACGATAATAGCAAGTACATTGCCATTGCTTTTAGTGTTGCCATCTTTATCGATAAGATAAACAGCATTCTTTTAACAATAATTTTAGGCGTCGAAGGTTTAGTAAAATACATGTCATCTGCCTTTTCTCCAGAACAAGCAGCACATGTGGAGACTATAGCGTTGCTACAAAAGACCAATACCTGAAAATCCTTCATTAGTAGCTGCAAAGCTACTAATGAAGGATAAATTTACAGAAACAGTCTTCAACATCATAATGATGGAAAGAAAGTCTATCTTGACAAAATAGCTCTATATGATTATAACTATGTTTATAGTTATATAGATACTAAATTTCAGATACAAGTTACATAAATAAGAAGGTATGGTTATGGCCACAAAAAATATTTATGTTGCAGAAGCAGATCTACACTTATTTGATGATGCTGCCAAGTACGCCGGAAGTGTTTCTGCCGCTGTGATACAGGCG
>NZ_JRND01000038.1:0-12125 GCF_000758945.1 Lancefieldella parvula DNF00906 | reverse complement strand
AGGCAGTTCATCCGCCGGCGCCGATATCGGTGATCGTACCTCCGCAAGGATATGAATAATTCAAAAATTAGCTTGAGTTAGCGCCTGTACTTGGCGTTCTCAAATGCAATCTTGAAGTCTTCGAGGAGTTCTCGTGGGACCTTCTCCTGATCTCCATGATGGAGCTCCTGCATAAAGACATTGCTTATAGCTCCAAAAATCAGGCGAGGAGCAATCTTATCTGCAAGAGGAACAAACTCTAGGACATATCTTTTATCATCAATGGTAAGCCAGGTTCCTCTCCAGCCGCCGATAGTTCCTTCAATATCTGAAGCATGAGCCGAAGCAAAGACATTTTGATTGTTATCAAAGAGGTACACGACACCATCTGCGTCAACACCAACAAAACCGTCTGTAGCGCATTGCTCAAAACCAGAAACAATATGCGCACCACTGGTCCAGAACACCCAGTTCTTCTCGCCAGCCATAGACAGACCTTTCTAAAACATCAAAAGTTTCTTGATTAAATGGTAGTTGGAGAATACTTTTAGGGCAAGTAACTTTCGGTCAAAAAGCATAGTTTACCTGCGAACTCAACCTGCTGTTGAGTAGTTGGAAACCGTTGCGATACCTAACTCAACTGATGCGTTCTTGTTGAACGTATTGTTACGACTCATAGTGAAATCAGCGGCCCGCAAGCTATTTCAGTAATAATGAGTTGAGAAAAAAGGAGCAACTATGACTACTTCATCTGAGACCCTTGGTCGTCGTATTGCACGTCTTCGTTTAGCTAGAACTGCAACGCAGGAGCGTCTGGCAAAAGAGCTGAACGTGAGCCCGCAGGCGGTGAGCAAGTGGGAGAACGACATTAACTACCCAGATATCTCGCTGTTGCCAGATCTTGCACGCTTCCTTGGTGTGTCTGTTGACGAGCTTTTGAGTGGCGCAAGTGCTTCCGCTCAGGAGAGCGCTTCTGCCCAAGGGAACGCTGCTGCTCAGGAGAGCGCTGCTGTCAGGGAGAGCGCAGCTGAGGTTGTTTCCGTTGCAGCTGACGAGCCTGCAGAGATCGTAGAAGAGTCTACAGAGCAGGACAACCAGGGCATTGCCGCTCAGTCTTCAGGTTTTAGCTTTGGTAAGCTTTTTGGTAAGAGCATGGTCAAAGTCGAGAAGAACGACGAGGCAGACGGTAGCAAGAAGAAGGGCGTCCGCCTGGGCAACGGCTCTGCAAAGCACGGTTTGCACGTGTATGTAGTCTCCGACGATGGCGACGTTGTTGATATGTGCGTGCCTCTGAGCCTGGCAAAGTTTGTTCTGAATTCGGGAATTCAGGTCAGCGGAAGCTATCTTAATCAGGAGACTCAGGAGCAGCTCTCTAACATCAATCTTGATGCGCTTATGGACGCTGCAAAGACTGGCGAGAGTGGCACACTTGTGGATATTACATCCGCAGACGGGGACGTCGTAAAGATCTGGTTTGACTAAGTGCTAACGATTATATAGTTATTCTCGACAATTCGAAATTAAGAGTGTTTTGGCGCAGTGGAATTCTGGCTAAAATTAGACATAATAGTTAATAAAGATACCCACCCGATTCTACTTGATGTGGATTTGCGTGGGTATCTTTAGGTTTTAGCGTAGTGACACTTTGATTGGTGATGTTCGATAAAGATTGGCTTTCTCATTTAGATCCAGACGGAAAGTGCTGGTCATAACTTATTTTGTTGACATTATATTGCAGGAATGTAGAATTACATTAACAACGCGTAGCATAGTAAGCAGTGCCCTTGTTGGAGATGACTCAGGTGCAATTCCTGGCCGTTGTTTTTAGCCGCTTTAGAGCGGCTTTTTGTTTAGTGTGGATTTTGACGTAATGTCTCAACGACACGTTCTTCTCGGCTGGTAGTGGAGATTCTTACATGAAGTCTTTGATTGTGTACTATTCATATTCCGGCATCACAAGAAGGCTTGCAGAGGATATTGCGCTGATTACCGACGGTGAGTTGCTGGAGCTTAAGCCTCAAGAGCCTTATTCTTTCTCGTATAACACGGCGGTAAAAGAGGTTAGGGCGCAAATAGAAAAGGGCGTTTGTCCTGCGTTAATGCAATACGATATAGATGTTGTCGGCTTTGATACTGTTTTTATAGGATCGCCCAACTGGCTTAAAACATTTGCTCCTCCGGTGCTTTCGTTCTTAAGAGCAACGGATTTGAGCGGTAAGACAATCATTCCGTTCTGCACGCATGGCGGTGGAGGATTTGGAAACATGATTGAGGAGTACCAGAGGGAGTGCGGTGCTTCTCGTGTAATGCCTGGACTGGCGGTAAAAGGCACGTATACTTTTAGCGAAGTGCGAAAGTGGCTGGATTCGATAGGGTTGAGTGATGCGAGTACTTCTAGCTGAAGATGAGAAGAGAATGGCCGCAGCTATCGTGGCTCTATAAAGCGGATGGCGTGCCCTCCCTCTATGCAGAGCGAGGCTGCGCGCCATCGGCAATTTGAAATATATCACATTTTTTCTTGGATAAAAGTACTCTACACAGACGTCTTTCTCGACAAGACGTCTTTTTTATTTATGCAGGTAGATGGCTATATAACAAAATATGCGAAAATCGCATATTTATAGGTTGACGTGCAGTTTTGTAAATATTCTAAAATCGCATATTTTAGGTTTTATCTGGGGCTATTCAGTTTCCGTATCATCATGTGCGAGCAGGGAGTTAAACAGCGCATCGATATCGGTGTAGCGCTGGGCGGTTTCTTCCTCATCGAGGATCCAAGTGCCATCTTGGTAGTAAAGAACGTCACCCTGGCATGCATTGCTTGGTAGCTCGTTGATAGAAACGGTCAACATATTGCCTGGCTGTTCATCTAGTTCAAGCACGGCAAGATTGTTGTCTTCAAATCGATCAATGATTGCTTTCATTACTTGGACCTCGATGTCGACGATGTGCCAGATTTTTCTTGTGAGGTAGGCGCTACAACGGCACCGTTTTTCTCGCTAGATATATCAATAGTTGTACCATCGCAGGTAATGGTAATGGTTCCGTTGGCGCCCGTTCCCCAAATCTCAACGGAATGTTTATGGAGGGCGTTCAGGACCGACTGCATGGGATGGCCGTAGGAGTTGTCTAAGGCGTACGAAAGGACGGCGTAGGTAGGCGAGAGCCTGCGAACTAGCTGCTCATTTGTGCCTGTTCGAGAGCCGTGATGGGAGAGCTTAAGCACGTCAATATGGCCAGGATTGGAGTCCAGGATGGCGCTTGTGGGTGCGTCTCCCGTGAAGAGGAATGTTTTGGTGCCCACGGTCAGCTTGATGATTATCGAGTAATCGTTGGTGTCGGGGAAATTTGCGTCTTTGGTCGGCCAAAGGATTTCTAGCTTGTAGGCATCGGTTTGATCGATGATGGTTCCTGCTTCGGCAAGAGTTATCTGCAGGTTATTGTTCTGGATGGCGGTCAGAAACTTTCTGTATGTTGCCGTGTTATTTGTCTTATTTGGTGCGTAAATGGCCCCGATTTGGGTACTGGAAATGACGTCCGCCATGCCGCCGATGTGATCTTCGTCGGGATGGGTGGCCACCAGGTAATCAATCTTGTTTCGACCAAGTTCTTGGAGCACCTGGGCAATTTTTGGAGCAGACCCTGTGGGACCGGCGTCGATAAGCACGGTTTTCTCGGGAAGTGCAATGAGAATGGCTTCTCCCTGGCCGACGTCAATAAACTTGATAGTTACGTTTGTGCTGGCCTGTGCGGTATCAGACGGCGCGCTGGAGCCTGATTGCGAGGACCCGCCAGGCGTTTGAACTGCGGTTTGTTGGCCCGAGGACCCCGCGGTAGATAGGGTGATTGGAAGCGGTTGCGTGAGCGCTGCGCTAAAGTAGAGCGCTACCGTCAGCGTGGCTAGTGCGATTCCAGCTTTCTGTTTTCCGGCATATCGTTTATGGGGCTTGAGCTTGCCTTTTATGAGCTTTTTGGGAGCACTGGCATCCTCGTAGATAAGGTTCAGAGCACTCTCGATAACCGGAAGCGAAAAAATTGCTGGTAGAAGGTAAGAAAGCATCGACGGCGAGGCAAGTGTTTGCGCCAGGGCAAATGCACCAACAATCAGCGCTACGTTTATAGCAAGCCTGTTAAGTCCCGATTTCCAGCCTTTAAGATAAAGCTGCGGAATACCAAAAATGCCAAATACCAGGGAAAGAATGAGCGCAAATAAGTAGTCAGACTGCTTGCCAGAGGATGTACCGGGTGATTCAGTTTTACTGTCAAATTGCTTTTGGTTGGGCATAAAACCTCTCTGGACACGTGCGTTCTGAAGAATCTTACCCTATTTGACCAGCCAGTCCAGGGCTTTCTGCATTCTTCCCTCAACGTTTTGGAAGTGATTTCCGCGGTTGAGCTCAAACGTCGAGGTTATCCCCGCGTTCTCCAGCTTGCTGGCGAGAAGTTCGGCGTTTTCTCGCACGTGCATTATTTGCGGATTGGGGGTTCGTGCTTCTCGGTCACCCAGCGAAAGATAGGCGTGTGTGAGGCCGACCGCTCCTCCGCTGAGCTGCTGGTCAACGTGGTCCAGAAGGCCTGGGAACCAGAACGACCCCGAGACAGCTCCGATACGCTGGAAGGTTGCGGCAGGGGCGCTGAGCTGCGGCGCGCCGGGCTGCGACGGCGCGCCGGGTTGCGATGACGGGCCTGGCTGCGACAGGGCGTCGTCGGGCTGGCAGTCGCGTGCGACCTGCTGCGAAACGCCGGCCCAGAGGCTGAACAGACCCGCGAGCGAATATCCCACAAGCACCTTATACGCCGGTGACTCGGTGAGTTCCGACTCCGTCCAGGGGATGACCTGGTTGATAAGGGTATCGAGCGTTTTCTGGGCGCCGTCGCCAAAGTTGGGTCCCTTGGCAAAAACGCGCGGGGCGCACCAGGGCGAGAAGTTCTCTTCCCACAGGTCAACGCCGATACACACTAGGCTGACGCCCTCAGGTACCTGAACGGGGGAGTTGTCGGCCACGTCACCCAAGAGGTAGACGATAGGAGCCCCTGCTACAGAGGACATCTGCGTGTGGACGGAAAGTCCGGAGATGATCGTTTTTCTCGCCGTGTGGTTGGCGGGGTGCGCAGCAGTGTTGGCGGGGTGTGTAGCCGTGTCGGCGATGGGATGCGTATCTGGCGTAGCGCTCATACTACTCACTCAACGTCATTTGCAGGTAGTAGACGTTTTCGCGCAGGTGAGAGGCAACCTCGCGGTCGATGACGCCCTCAAACTGCAGGCGCGAAATCTGGTCCAGCTCAATACGCAGCGCGTTTTCTGCCACGTCGTCGGCGTACTTTCGAGCATCCGCAAGTTGCTGCCTAAAGTGCGGCGATATCTTGTGTGAACTCAGATTGTAAGGTAGCTGGTAGGAGGCTTGAGTATCGCTGGAACCATGCTCCTTGTTGATATTGATGCGACTCCAAATAGACTCAATTACTGATTCATGGTCAATCATCAGGTTTGACGCGACAATAGCCATCTGCTCGTCGTCGCCGTTAGCAATACGCTCCAGGTCGTCGAGCTCAGCGTATTCCATCTCAAGCGCATACAAACAAGCCTGGTAGTAGGACTGATCTGCGTCTTCTAGGTGTCTGATACCGCCATCGATGATGCGCTGAGCAGCTAGTTTAAGCTCGTGGAGGGCAACGGCAATCCGTGAGCGGTGGTTTGTCTTTGAGGCAATGTTTGCGAAGGGTCCATAATAACCTACTGACCTGCGGATTGAAGTAATATCGTCGACAATTTGGTCCCACGGAATGGGATTTTTTGTTTTGATGTGGCGCTCGTGCAGTTGCTCAAGGCACTCCTGCTGAACCTCGGTTCCGTGAAGTACCAACTCTTTTATCAGCTTGCTTGAGTTAGGCGCCGTAAAGTGAGACGCAAATAGGCGATTGGTGTAGCGCGCAATATTCAAACGAAGTGCAGGTAAATACTTTGCATTGGCGTTTTCCGACTGCAGCAAACTCCTGAGCTCTGCAAGCGTTGCTTCCAAAACAGCAATCTCTCCCTTATGGAGACGTACGGGCAGGTCAGAGTCTGTTTCAGGGGACTTTGATAGCACGGGCAACAGATTGTCCGCCAAAAGCAATGTGGCGAGAATAACGCTGGCGGCGATGGTAATCAGCAGATCCCTTTGTGGAAATGCTGCTCCGGACTGGGTCATGAGTGGCAAGGTGAGGATAATCGACAACGTTACTGCACCTTTTGCGCCCGCAATGGTGGTGACCAGCACGTTCTTGATGAGCTCGGTCGACGTGATGGAGATGGGTTTTGGAGTGCACGTGGGTTTGGACTGCTCGTCAGTTTTCTCGCCATTCGAGTCTTCGGAGTCGCTGGCATCGTCTTTTCCGGTGCAGAGATGGCCACCTTTGTGGAGCTTGTGAGTTTCCAGCACGTAGAGCCACGCAAAGCGAACTGCGTGCATGAACAGGGTAATCACGACAATAATTCCCAGAATCTGCAGGATATTGAGGCCTCCGTTGGTGCCAGGAAGCACGGCAAGGGGGAGCTGCATTCCTAGGAAGACAAAGATGGTACCGTTGATGAGGAAGCTGATGACTTTCCACGTGGAATCAGAGACCAATTTTTGCCTTGCAAATAGCGCGTTGTTGCTCTGCCTTCGAGGGAGTGCAATCACCAATCCCGCTGCTACGACAGCTAAAACGCCAGAAACGTGGAAGGTTTCGGCAAGAAGATAGACAAGAAACGGCGTCAGTACTTCATAAAGAACGTTTGCAACGGTGTCCTCGTAACCTAACCTACCAAGCATTGCGTTGATGGCAGAGAAGGCAAAGCCAGTGACAATTCCCATTGCCACGCCGCCTACAAAAAGCACTGTGAAAGATCCCGCTGCGTCTACCAGCGAGAACGCACCCGTTACGGCCGCAGCTACGGAGAACTGGAATGCAACGACGCCGGATGCGTCGTTAATCAGGGACTCTCCCGAGAGAAGCGTCTGCTGGCGATGAGTCAGGTGGATGTTGGACTTAAGCGCGGTGACGGTGGCTGCGTCGGTTGGTCCCAGGGCTGAGGCCAGCGCAAACGCCGCAGCTAGAGGAATTGAAGGGACCATGAGGTAGAGGGCATAGCCGACCGAAAGCACGCTGACAACTACCAGAGCAATCGCCAGCGACAAAATACTGTTCAGGTTGAGGAGAAGTGCACGAATGTTGGTTTCTCTCGTCTCGTTGAACAGGAGTGGGGCAATAAAGAGCAGCATAAAGAGCTCGGATTCCAGGTGAACTTCCTGGACGCTGGGCAGCACAAGCGCAACAAGCAGGCCGATAACAACCTGGATAACGGGGATGGAGACGTTGACAAACTTGTCGATAACCGAGGAAGCCGCGACGCAGGTCAAAACAATGAGCACAAATTCGAAGGTCTCCACAGGCTTCCTTCCTGGCCGTAGGTGGCAACGACGGCGAGCGTCGAGCAGCGGGTCCGTGACGAGCGGCGGATCCACGAGGGTTCCGAGCACACGGGGCTTCTCGCCAGATAACGCTTCATTCGAGTATATACGGTTTTGCGGCTCTAGCTTGACTTAGCGCAGATAACACATGGTTTCTGCGATGGTTCGTGAGCTCTATCGACGAGGCTTGGAATTGCGAGCCTGAAAAGTGCATGAAGTCTGAGTAAATTTACTCAGACATGACGAGAAAAACCGGCAAATAGCTCAGACATGGTGCGCTTTTCCGGCAAATCATTCAGACATGGCGAGAAAATCAGGCTCCCTGGAAGGACGAACTCGGACGCGCTTTAAACTCTGCCTGAAAAGCGAGCCTGAAAAGCGAGCCTGAAAAGTGCAAAGATTCTGTATTTTGGACACAGATTCTTTGATGAAATCAGGCAAATCCACCGAATCTTTGATGCTTTTAGGCAAAATTTACAGAATCTTTGAGCAAATCCGGCGCGGAGCAAATCCGGCGCGGAGCAAATCCGGCGCGGAGCAAATCAGGCGCG
Organism: Lancefieldella parvula DNF00906; assembly: GCF_000758945.1. Classification (GTDB taxonomy): domain Bacteria; phylum Actinomycetota; class Coriobacteriia; order Coriobacteriales; family Atopobiaceae; genus Lancefieldella; species Lancefieldella parvula_C. The sequence continues at coordinate 4,159 of NZ_JRND01000038.1, read as the reverse complement.
GAGCAAATCCGGCACGGAGCAAATCAGGCGCGGAGCAAATCCGGCGCGGAGCAAAAATTGAGCGCCCCTAGATTACACAACTCCCAGGTAGAAGAACGTGTAGTTGAGCACGTTGATTAACGTGTACAGACCGCCAATGACCAGGTAGGGCCAGAGGTGCGCTTTGGTGATTGCGATAAACTCGCGGATAAACGCCGTGGGCCAGTACCAGCCTTTGGTGTGCGAACCGATACCATCTGCCTTAATGCCCAGGTTGTGGGCGTATTCGGCGCAACGGAAAACGTGGAAATCGCTGGTAACAACCGCGGTGGTGAAGTCGCCGTTTACGGAGGCAGTGTCGCCGCTCGGTGCACTCGCGTCTTCGGCCGCTGCTGTGGCGGGCGCGTCGTCGGCCGCTGCGGAGGTGCGGTCGGCGCGGATTACAGCTAGCGAGTATCTAAGATTTTCCCAGGTAGTTGTCGACTTGTCTTCCATAAGGATTGCCTCGGCTGGAACACCCTTCTCCAGAAGATAATCGCGCATGGCCTGAGCTTCGGAGACCACCTCATCAGCACCTTGACCTCCAGAAACAACAAACTTTCCGTGTTGATGCTGCTTGTTCCACAGTTCAAGTGCCTTATCAATCCTGCCCGCGAGTAGCGGGGTTGGTCGCGGACCATCAAGTCCGGCACCATGAATGATGATGTAATCGTACTGACGACGGCGGGGAAGAATCCGATATATCCACGAATAAAACAGCAAGGCCACAAAAGTAAACGAGAACCATAAGCCTTCAAGTGTAAAAAGCCCCAGCAAAAAGACAACAACATGGCGAGTATCTGGGTCAAAATAATTTACGATAGACGGAGACGCAAGCAGTAAGATAAGAAATCCAGCCATCAAAAACGGCAGCATCGACGTCAGTGAAAATCCGTTATTTTTTACCACAACTATGGTGTTGATCAGCAAGAAACCAATGGTCAGAAATGGTGTCAGCAGTACAAGAGTAACCAGAATTAGTCCAAGGATAAAGTTATTCAGCCTCAGCACCAGAAGAATTGATGACCACGCAAGAGTCGCGAACAGAAAAAGTGCATTGCGGAACTGTCGAGGTTCCTTGATAAATGAGTAAATAAACAGCACACCAGGAACAACCGCTGGAGCCAGCAGGGTGGCGTACAAGATTATGTATTGCCAATCAAAATGAGCACCAGCGTCTCTAAGTAAGTTATCAATGGACATGCAAATTCCTTTTTTGACTGCTGGTTTTTTCCACAAAGCGATTCATTGAAGAGGTTCATTTGGCGAGAAACTCATCTACCAGAATTATAACAAAGCGCCTCTGCATAGCTGCCGAGACGCCTCTTCATACTACTCGACATCGCTTGCATACAACAGAAAAGTGGACAGTTGCCCTTTTGATTCGGTGAACGGTAACCGTTCGCCGATAAGCGTTGTTTCACATCGGCCGGAGGTTTGGTTAACGGTATGTTAGCGTACACATTGTCTACGTGCGCAAATATTCGTTATTTGTAAACCGCATTTCTCGCCAGCCTAAAATTCATGAAAGTCTGCTCAACCTTTCACGGTTTCGTTCTAGATTTACGTAAAAAAGTGCTTGAAAATGTACTTCGCGAGTGTTCGTCGTTTTGTTGTGGAGAGGACCCAATTGTGGCTGCAACAAAGCAGCGAGCTTTCGCAAAAACGTTTATAAGCCTCGTCAGTGTCACGTGTATGACGTGCTCCTCCACGAGGTAGGTAGTGTTTCAACTGCAGAAACACAGATTTTAGGAGGGTTTTATGAAGGGTTATGCAATGCTCAAGATCGGCGAGTCCGGCTGGATTGAGAAGGAGACACCAAAGTGTGGTCCTCTGGACGCAATCTGCAAGCCACTTGCGGTCGCAATTTGTACTTCTGATATTCATACTCTGTGGGAGGGCGCAATCGGCGACCGTCACAACATGATTCTTGGTCATGAGTGCTCCGCAGAGGTTGTCGAGGTTGGCGAGTGCGTCAAGGACTTCAAGCCTGGCGACCGCGTCCTCGTTCCTGCAATTACTCCAGACTGGAACTCCCTTGAGGCTCAGGCTGGCTACTCCATGCACTCCGGTGGCATGCTTGCTGGCTGGAAGTTCTCCAACTTCAAGGACGGCGTCTTCTCCGAGTACTTCCACGTAAACGACGCTGACGGCAACCTCGCTCACATGCCAGAGGGCATGGATCCAGCAGACGCCTGCATCCTTTCCGACATGGTTCCAACCGGCTTCCACGCAGTTGAGCTGGCTGGCGTTGAGTTCGGCGACACCGTCCTGGTCATCGGCATTGGACCTGTCGGCCTCATGTCCGTTGCTGGTGCTGCACTCCACGGTGCTTCTCGCATCATTGCTGTTGGTACCCGTCCAGTCTGCGTTGAGGCAGCTAAGGGCTACGGCGCAACCGACTTCATCTCCTACAAGGACGGCCCAATCTGGGAGCAGGTCATGGAGCTCACCGGCGGCAAGGGCGTTGACCGCGTCTGCGTCGACGGCGGCGGTTGCGAGACCTTCGAGGATGCTGTCAAGGCACTCAAGCCTGGCGGAAAGATTGGTAACGTCAACTACCTCGGTTCCGGCGACTACGTCAACATTCCTCGCGTCGAGTGGGGCGTTGGTATGGGCCACAAGGACATCCGTGGCGGCCTTATGCCTGGCGGCCGTCTGCGCATGGAGAAGCTCTCCAGCCTGGTCACTTCCGGCCGTCTTGACCTTCACCCAGAGGTTACTCACCTCTATCACGGCTGGGATCACCTCGAGGAGGCTCTCTTCACCATGCGTGATAAGCCATCCGACCTCATCAAGCCAGTTGTTGTTATCGACTAGGTAACCAATCAGGTCGCGCTATTTAGTACGTGTGAGCTGGCGAGAAGTTCGGTTTTCTCGCCAGCTTTTTGCGCTGGTGGGCGCCAACAGAGTTTAGGAAGCGGTTGTATTCATGAAAATCCTTGTTGTATCAGGCTTTCTTGGAGCTGGTAAAACCACCTTCATTCAGGAGCTCGTGCGCCGGACTGGGCGTGATTTTGCTATCTACGAGAATGAATATGGCCAGGCAGACATCGATGCGCGCCGTCTGAGGCAGGACTCCGACCTCAAGGTTTGGGAGTCAACCGAGAATTGTATTTGCTGCTCGGGCAAGCAAGACTTTGCGACGTCGGTACTGACCATTTCAAACACCATCGACCCCGAGTATTTAATTGTTGAACCAACTGGCGTGGCTAAGCTGCAGAGCATTCTTGATAACGTGAATCAGGTAGCCTGGGAGCGCATTAGTTTGCTGGCGCCGGTTACCGTGGTTGACGCCGTTTCGTGGCAGAATCAGCGCACCGATTTTCCAGAGATTTTTGACAATCAGCTGAGCGCCGCTGCGAGCGTGGTGATTTCCAAGCTTGCTCCAGGTAGCGAGGATGCCGCCGAGCCCATTAAGCAGCTTGCGGCAGAGATGAATCCGCAGGCAGAGGTTATCGCCGAATCTTCGTATGCTGACATTCCCGACGAGTGGTGGAATGCTCTGCTGACTCGCGCGCTTGACGGCTTTGTTCTTAAAGATCCAGCTAGCGAGAAGGACGAGGGGCCTGACCTGGAGACTATGGCGCTGACTCATGCTGAGCTTCCAAGTCCAACGCACTTGATTTGGCTTTTGGACGCAGCGTCGGCTGGCGTTTTTGGAAAGCTTGCGCGTGCAAAAGGTACGTTGCCGTGCGGTAATCAGTGGGTCAAGTTTGACCTGGTAGAGCGCGCATGGGCGATTACGGGTGACGAACCTCAGGAAGAGTCCAGGTGCGTGTTTATTGGCCGCAACCTGCTGCGTCATGGACTTCGCGAGGCGTTTGTGCCGGCATTCTGGCATGAGCAGTCGGACTTGGCTGACGAGCACGATCATTCGCATTGCGACCACGAGCATGGTCACTGCGTGCATGAGCACTGCGACCACGAGCACGGGCACTGCGAGCATGAGCACGCAGGTCACGAGCACCACGCGCACGGCGAGCACCACGAGCACCACGCGCACGAGCACGACCACGAGGGACACGAGCATCACGCGCACGACCACGGCGAGCACGGCGAGCACATGCACGGCCACGGCGAGCACATGCACGGCCACGGCGAGCATGCGCATAAAACTTGCAACTAAAAAGAGCCTCTG
>NZ_JRND01000037.1:0-15491 GCF_000758945.1 Lancefieldella parvula DNF00906 | reverse complement strand
TCTTGATTAAGAACATATCGATTCTTCAGCAGAACCTACCAAAGCTGCGCTATTTTGTGCGCCAGGCCTAAAATCCGGCGCTAACACGCTGAAGAATCATAATCCCCCGCACAGAAATCGTACGGGGGATTTGTATTCAGTAGGCAAAGTGGACGTATAAGCCGGGTTCTGTCGCGGACAACCATTTATCTACTACCAGCATTGCTACTGGTCTCTAGCGCGCAACCCGAGCGCAGTGCGGGCCACACCATAGCGCTCCTATTTGCGTTTGCTCCGGATGGGGTTTACCAAGCCATGCTGTTGCCAGCATGCTGGTAGTCTCTTACACTACCGTTTCAGCTTTTCTCTTTACGCGAATGCGCAGGTGAGAGTCTTCTTTTCTGCGGCACTTTCCGTCGGGTCACCCCGCCTGGCTGTTAGCCAGCATCCTGCCCTGTGGAGCCCGGACTTTCCTCATAGCACTCTTCCAATTGGCTGGATGGGCACTCCGCGGTTGTCTGGTCCACTTTGCATGGGCGATTGTATCACGTTCATAAGGCTAGAAGCTCCGAAGTCAAATAATCTCCAAGTAAATGGGACGTTGCGAGGGCACAGGTTTCTCGCCATACGCTGAGTGGCGAGAAGGGTGTGATTTTGGTACGTCGTGTTCATGAAAAGCAACAGTTGCCTCTTTGAATGCTGCTATGATGGACAGGCTTACATACGAAAGGACTAGCATGGGACTCTTTGATCTTTTCAAGAAATCTTCTAAGACTGCTGCACCAGAGGCTCTTGTTGTTTCTGATTACACTGCTAAAACAATTTATGCGCCAGCAAGCGGAAAAGTTGTTGCGCTAGAGAACGTTCCTGATCCTGTTTTTGCAGGTGGAATGCTTGGACAGGGTCTGGGTATTTGGCCTTCTGAGGGTGTTGTGTACGCGCCAGTTTCGGGCACTATTACCGCAACTACTCCAACTGTTCACGCCTTTGGAATTACTGCCGATTCTGGCGAAGAGGTTTTGATTCACGTGGGCGTTGATACGGTTGAGATGAAGGGTGACGGCTTTACCGCCCTTGTCGAGCAGGATCAGCATGTTGAGGTTGGCCAGCCACTCATGGCCTTTGACCTTGATAAGGTTAAGGACGCAGGTCATCCTGAGGTAGTTATTCTTGCTATTACTAACTCTAGCGAGTATAGCAACGTAGAGATTCTTGCTTCTGCAGACCAGCCAGTTTCTGCTGGCGAGAAGGTCTGTGTACTCGCATAACTGCGGCACTGCAGTTGCTCCATGTCTGACACATCCTACAAGACAATCAAACTGGGCTTTGTTGCGGAAGGTCTCTTTGAAGACAGAAAGAGCCGCTTCATAGCCCAGCTTTGTCATGTAGAAACAGAGTCAGAAGCGCAAGAGTTTCTCGCCACGGTAAGAGCAAAGCACTACAACGCCCGCCATAACGTGCCTGCATGGATCTTGGAGGACGGAACAGAGCGTGCCTCCGACGACGGAGAGCCTTCCAGAACGGCGGGAATGCCGGTGCTGGAGGTATTGCGCGGAGCGGGACTTAAGAACGTCTGCTGCGTTGTCACGCGCTATTTTGGTGGAACGCTTTTGGGACCTGGTGGACTTGTTCGTGCGTATACGGCAGCAACTCAAGAGGCTTTGGCTGCTGCCGAAGAAGCGTCTGCTGTTCAGGAAATGCTGCAGGTTGTGAGGGTGGAGTTGTCGGCCCCGTATAACCTGTATGAGCAGATTCAGCGCTTGGTCTCAGATACCGGCGGCAAGGTTATAACAGCAGAGTTTGGAGCGGACGTTTTTCTCGCCATAGACTTTAGGTGTGGAGAAGAAGCGGCGTTCACAGCTGCGTTGACAGAGCTCAGCGCTGGAAAGATTACAGCCGAGGTCTCCGTGGCGCGTTTTGATCTGTTTTAGTTGGTTTAATAAATCTAGCTTCGATAAACCAAAAAATACCAAATAAGAGAATGGTAAGGATAACGCGACCATTTTCTGGCAGTATACCTCTGGAATCGCAATACCAAATTAATAAAAAGAGCACTAAGATTACAGCTCGTAAAATGACGCGCTCTTTTGAAATTGCTCTCATGAGAGCCTCCAGAAAGTAAGCTTGAACTTCTCTTTTTATCAGTATAGACCAGTATGGCCGGCACAGAAAATTCTGTACCGGCCATAGGTGCTTTTATGTGCGTGCTTAGTAGGCTGTGGTTGCACGTACCTTACTTGCGATTACGGCCACCAAGGGAGTAACCAAGGTTCTCCCAGAAATCAATCTGGACATCTTCGCCCTCGTCCCAAACCTTGAGCAGGTCCTCTGGAACGTACTGACGACGAACATCAGCCTCGCCGCCGTAGAGGCGGAACCAGTCTGCGCTCATGATGAGGTAGCCGTCCTTACCGGAGTCCTTACCCCAGCTGTTCTCAATGCGCCACTGCTTAGCCTTGCCGTCCTTATCAAGCTCAACGCCCTGGAAGGTCATTGCGTGGGTAAGGGAAGTCTCATAGTTCTCAATCATTGAGGCACGATCCATGTCAAAATCAACGCCAAAGAGGCCGTTGTAATCCATGGTGTCGGTTGAGAGAACGTAGTTGAAGTCCTCATTGTGGCGAGGGAACTCCTGCATAACGTCGCAGGCCATGCAGACAGGGTTGCCGTCCTTCAAAGAAGCAATGGTAGCTGCCTCAAGAACCTCTGGCTCAACGTTTAAGAAGCGAGTCTTAATGCCGCCCAAAACGGTATCGATGAAGGTTGGGTGATACACCTTGCCGTAAGGGTACTTCTTGCTTGGAACAGAAATGAGCTGGACATAGCCACGAGGATCAACGCCACAATAGAGCTCAGCAAACTCAAGAGGAGTAATGCCAAAGTCGCGAAGAATCTGGGTGCCCTCCTCGTCTTTCTCGCCGTCCTTCTTGTCCTTGTTGTCAGAAGCCTTACTTGGCTCAACAGGGGAGAGCTTTGCCTTATCTACCTGTGCGTTTTTGCCAACCTTGCACTCAAAGTCAAAAGTCAGAGGTGGCTCGCCAAGGCAGACGGAAAGAATCTGGTGGAAGCCCTTGAGCTGCTCCTGCTTAAGCGCACGAAGCTCGTCCAGAGACTTGCCAGCTGCGTATGCTGTGCGAAGCTCGCCAGCACTCTTTCTGAACAGACGGTCAATGCGCTCATCCATCTGTGTAGAGTTCTTGGAGCAAGCAGTCTCTGGCATGGCATCCTTAGGAACCAGGCCATACTTCTCAACCAAGCTCATAGCAAATGAGTAGTAGCCGCCATCGCCAATACCCTCGGTCAGAAGCGTGTTGACAACACGAGAATCGGTTGGCTGGTCAGCGGTCTGAATGATGTACTCAAGTGCAGAGTTTGCCTTCTCAAGCTTGTCGTAGAACATGCCGTATGCCTGGCTGAACTCAAAGGTATCAACGTCAAGTTTCTTGATTGCCTCCTGGCGAAGTACGTTGAAAGAAGAGAACATCCAGCAGCGACCGCTCTGACGCTGGTTGGTGACGTCGCCCGTCTTTGCAACAGCAACACCGTAGGTATCAGCGTAGGTACGCATGGTGGTGATATCGCGAGCAGCTGCGGAAACGCCCATAGAGGTTACGGAGTTGCGAGCAACGCGGTTAGCACGGTCTGCACTAAATGCAGCGGTTTCCTCGTTTGCCCACTGTGGATTTACGGTCTGATCAGCCATTGAGGCTCCTTTTGTTTGTAGCGTTTAGAAAAAACCTGGCGAGAAGATCGATCTTCTCGCCAGATGGTTTGTACCTTAGCGAAGCGTTGCAAGAGAGCCCATTGGGTCCCATGGCTCGAGGACGGTTGCTTCCTCGGTCTCAAAGGTCTTGAGCTGCTCAGGAGTGAGGTACTTCTTGTCAACAACAATCTGGTAGACGTACTCGTCAAACCAAGGGTCAGAGATGGTATCAAAGCCATCGCGACCGTGGTCTTTACCCCAGCTGTTCTCAACCTTCCAAAGAGTAGTGTTGCCCTCTGCGTCAAAGTTAACACCCTCAAGAACCATTGCGTGAGTCATCAGAGACTCGCCGTAGTCAAGGCGTTCTGCACGGTCAAGTGCGCCCTCAACAGGGAAGCCAAAGAGGCCGTCAACGTCAAGTGCGCGGGTGTCCATGATGCCCTCTTCGCGAAGGTAGGACTGAGCAACGTCGCAACCAAACCAGACGGGCAGGTTGTCCTTAAGCTGAGCCACAGCAAGGCGCTTAAGCTCAGGAATCTCAAGGTTGAGGTAACGAACGCCGCCACCCTCAACAACGTTGCCCAAGCGGGAAACGGTGTAGGTGTGGTTGAAAGGCTTATCTGCGGTTGGCGCAGAGATGATTGAGATGTAATCATCAAGATTCATGTCAACAGTCTCAGCGAAGAACTCCTGAGGAGTAAAAGTGCCAGAAAGAACGAGGTTATCGTCCTTATCGCGCAGGCGTGCCTCAAAAGATACAGGAGGCTGACCCAGGCAAGTTACCAGCAGGGTATAGACGTCCTCCATCATCTCTTTCTTCATCTCGCGCAGAGACTCAAGGGATTCACCAGCTGTTGCGGTCTCACGAAGACGCTTTGCAGCACTACGAAGATAACGTGTGAGATACGCGTCCATCTCGTGGGTGTTGCAGGAGTTAGCAGTCTCTGGCATAGCGCTCTTTGGCACGACGCCGTACTTCTTAACAAGGCTCTTGAACATGTCCCACTGGCCACCATCACCAATTGGGTCGGTAAGCAGGAAGGATACAAGACGACCATTCAGAGGCTCATCAAGGGTATCCAGAATGTTCTCAAGGAACCAGTTGGACTTCTCCATCTTGTCCCAGAACAGTGGGTATGCCTGGGAAAGCTCAAAAGTGGAGAGGTTGTATTTCTTGATGATGCGGTATCTAAACGTATTGAGCGATGCAAACATCCAGCAACGACCAGAGCGCTTCTGGTTAGTGCGGTCACCCTGCTTTACCTCAACATCAAAAGTAAGAGGATTGAGGGCAACGCCCTCTGGCACACGAGCTGCTTTTCTAACACCAGCGCTGGTAGCAGCATTCTTAGCTACTGTGTGAGCACGGTCGGACTCAAAGTTCTTCTGAGCCGCTGTAATGTCGTCAAAGGAAATGCTTTTCATCTGATCCATGTGATCTCCTTAACTGGAATAGGTAATACAAAAACTATATTCCCAATTAAGGTGTCCCTAGTCTAAGAGTTACCAGTTTGAAACTTTTATTTTTAGAAATTTTTTGAGCAGGTGGTCCACGCCAATTAAGAGAGATTTTGTGACGTTATGAAATTGGCGAGAAAATATTTTCATCCAATTTACCAGCGGCAATAGAAGTATTAGCACATAGAACATATGTTTGTATTAGTAGTTATTGTCCGGCGAATCGGCTACACTATACAAAGAAATTAAGAGCCCTTGGTAAAAGAACAAATTTTGAAGCACAAAGAGAAGAGCGTTGAAAAAGATGGCATTTGTTCACCTCCACAACCACTCAGATTTTTCCATTCTTGATGGAGCTAGTCGTGTCCCAGACATGGTTAGTAAAGCTGTAGAGTTTGGTATGCCAGCACTTGCTCTTACTGATCATGGGTATCTCTTTGGAATTCCAGATTTTGACCTTGCATGCCGTAAGTACAATGAGGCGCTTAAAGATTTTGGACAGTGGTGTCATGATGTGGAATGTTTCGAAAAGGGTTGGGATCTAGAAGAGCCTCCTGCAGATGATCCCAATGCTGGTGAGCATGATAAGGTTCATGCTCAGTGGGCTTCTGACGTCCAAATTTGGAATCAAACACATGATATTGAGGCCGTAAAGGCCAATAAACCTTCTCCACTTATTAAGCCAATTTTTGGCTGTGAAGCTTATTTCATTCTTGATGATTGCATTGAGAAGGGCACTAAGCAGGTACGTTATCACCTTATCCTGCTTGCTAAAAATGAGACCGGCTATGTCAATCTGATGAAGATGATGTCAGAGGCGGGCTCAAAAGATATGTTCTATTACAAGCCACGCACTACGCTTGAGATGCTCAAGCGTTATCACGAGGGAATTATCTGCACTTCAGCTTGTGTTTCTGGCATCATTCCTCGTATGTTGTTTGAAGGTCGTCCAGAAGAAGCAGAGCGTTGGGCAAAAATCTATCAAGATATCTTTGGGGATGATTTCTACCTAGAGATTCAAGACCACGGTTTGTCTGATCCAAGTTGGGGCGGCTATACCGATAGAACCCTTGCTGAGCGCATTGTAAAGATGGGTCATGACCTTGGTATTAAGGTAGTTGCTACCAACGATAACCACTATCTCACTAAAGAGGATGCAAGCGTTCAAGATATTGCTTCCTGCATTGGCTCGGGCGCTCGTGTTGATGATGAGAACCGCAAGCGCATGACAGGCAGCGAGTTCTACCTTAAGAATGAGCAAGAAATGCGCCAGATCTTCTCGTGGTGTCCAGAAGCTATCGAGAACACCATTGAGGTTGCAAATAAGTGCAACTATGAGCTGGATTGGACCCATATGTACCTGCCAAAGTTCCCAGACTTGGCAGAGGGGGAGACCTCAGAGGAGCGCTTTAGAAAAGAGTGTGAGCTTGGTCTTGCTAGGCGGTACGGTGATGACTGGCAAAACGTTGTCATCAACGAGATTAACGTTAAAGACCGTTTTGAGTATGAATATGACATCATCTGCAAAAAGGGCTTTGCAGATTACTTCCTGATTGTTCAGGAGTATGTTCGCTGGGCAAAAGAGAATGGTATTGGCGTAGGTCCCGGTCGTGGTTCTGCAGCAGGCGCTATTGTTGCATACGCCATGGATATTACCTCGTTTGACCCTCTTGAGAATGGCCTCATGTTTGAGAGGTTCTTGTCTCCACAGCGTTCAGAGATGCCAGATATTGATATGGACTTCGACGATGAGCGTCGTCTTGAGGTTGTTGAGCATGTCCGTCAGATTTATGGATCTGAGCGTGTTTCTCACGTTATTACGTACTCAACCATCAAGGCAAAACAGGCAATAAATGACGCGTGCCGCGTTCTGGGTTACCCCGTTTATATGGGTCAGCGCCTCTCTAAGATGATTCCAGGAGATCCTAACGCTCACCTTAAGTTTGTTCTTCATAAGGCTCAAGAAGGTCAAAAAGGCGCTGATCAGTATTCTGCTGATTTTGAAGATGCGTACGAGAATGACCCTGATGCTAGAAGAATCATTGATGCAGCTCTGTCTATTGAGGGCTTGCATCGTGGTGAGGGTGTGCATGCTTGTGCGGTCTTGATTGCTCCTACGCCTGTTAATGACCACGTTCCCACCAAGGTAGATACCAAGGGCGGCGTAGAAATTACGCAGTACGAGGGCCACTCTGTCGCAGACATGGGCCTTCTTAAGATGGATTTCTTGGGACTAAGAACTCTAACGGTTATTTCTCGTGCAATTAAAAACGTGAAGGATAACTACGGTATTGATATCGATGTAGATAACATTCCGTTTACTGATCCAGAAATTTATAGACTTCTTAGAGAAGGTAGAACTGCCGGTGTTTTCCAGGTTGAGTCTGCAGGTATGACTGCAACCATTAAGGGCATGAGGCCAACAGAGTATAAGCACATCGTCGCACTTATCGCCTTGTATCGTCCTGGTCCTCTTAACGCAGGTATGGTTACCAGCTATATCAACCGTATGAACGGTAGAGAAGAAGTCAAAGATTACGATCCACGTCTTCACGATATCTTGGAAGAAACCTACGGAACCATGGTCTACCAAGAGCAGGTTATGCAGATTTCTATGAAGATGTCTGGTTTTACCGCAGGCGAGTCTGACAAGGTCAGAAAAGCAGTAGCAAAAAAGAAGATCAAACTCATGCAGGAAGTTGTCCAGCACTGGGATGACGGTACTGATGAGACCATGGAGGCTCACTGGAAAAACGGCGCAGTTCGTAATGGATTTGATCGTTCGGTTGCAGAAAGCATTTGGGACGATGTTCTTGAGTTCGCATCTTATGCATTCAACAAGTCTCACTCTGCTGGCTATGCAATTCTTGTTATGCAGACCGCATGGATTAAAGCGCATTATCCACATGAGTTTATGGCAGCAGTTCTTACCTCGTACATGGGCAAGACGGATAAGATTGTCCACTACGTAAGCGCTTGCCGTCATGAGGGCATCAAGATTCTTCCGCCAGATATTAACGAGTCCGGTAAAGACTTTACGGCTACTAAAGAGGGCATTCGTTTTGGCTTTGCGGGAATTCGCGGCGTAGGAGCTGGTGTTGGTGAAGCCATTATGCTTGAGCGCCAAAAAGGTGGTCCTTTTGCCAACATTCACGATTTTGTCGATCGTGTTGATGCAAGCCAGGCAAAACGCAACGTTGTTGAAGCTCTTATCAAGGCAGGAGCTTTTGACTCAACAGGCTATACCCGTATGCAGATGATGAGTTTTGTGGATAAGAACAATCCACAAAACATTATCGATGCTGCTACTAAGCGTCAAAAAGATAAGGCCGTTGGTCAGTTCTCTATGTTTGATATGTTTGCAGAGGTAGAGGGTTCCGGTTTTAGTGATAGTGTCCCAGAGCCAGATGGCGTTGAGTGGGATAGGCGATTCAAACTTACCAAGGAGTACGAAGTCTTAGGTATTTATGTCTCTGATCATCCGCTTCGTCCATATGAGTATGCCCTCGCTAAGAGCAGAGATTATGCCCTTGCAGAAATTGAAGAGAATGTAGAGGTTCAGCTTCCTAACGGTGCTATGTCTCAGCAGTTTAAAGTTCCAGAAGGTAAACCTATTCGCTTTGCGGGCATGGTTACTAATGTTATGAAGCGAACTACTAAAAATGGCGACCCAATGGCAATTGTTACGCTTGAAGACATGGAGGGTAGTGTCACTATTGTCATGTTCCCTAAGCTCTACAAGAAGGCTGCAAGACTTCTTGCTGGAGATGTTGACCCAGAGACTGGTGAGAGCCAGAGCGACATCTTCATTTCTGTTCTTGGAAAGCTTGAGCGCTCTGATAGAGGAGACCAGGTTATTGCTCAAGAAGTTAATCCTATTGAGCTTAACAGTGCTAACAACACACCAAAGACACTCGTTATACATATGCCTGCTTCTCAACTTCAAAGACAGGCTATCGAGACACTTGGACAGATCTTCTCGCGCTATCCCGGTATGGACTGTATTGAGATTAGGGTAGAAACAGACATGGGCGATGTTATGCGCATGGAAATTCCTACCAGAATTGATGGACGCAGCATGGTTCTTTTGACGGAGCTCAAAGATTTTATTGGCCAAAGTGGATACGCACAGATTGTTTAGATTCTGTCGATTCTAAATTTGCAGGTTACTCTTAAGTAATAACTGTTACTATTTAAGTAGAACTTGCTAAGAAATTCTGACATCTTCGGATGTCGTGAGAGGAGAAAAAATGATCGACGCAAAGTTTTATCGTAACAAGGAGACAGGCGCTGTTGTTTACGGTGTCGCAGGCAACGTAGAGGCAGCAGACCTTGAGCTTCTTCAGGCTGGCGTTACTGACGGTGCAGCTGAGAAGCACGTTCCATTTGTTACTCGTGAGGGCAACACCGTTACCGTTCGTGTTGGTGAGGTTGCTCATCCAATGCTCGAAGAGCACTACATTGAGTTCATCGCTCTTGTTTCTGAGAACGGCGCTCAGTTTGCACAGCTTAAGCCTGGCCAGGAGCCAGTTGCTACCTTCACTCTTGAGGAGGGTGTTGAGGCTGAGGCTTATGAGTACTGCAACCTTCACGGTCTTTGGAAGGTTTCCCTCTAAGTCTATTGACTCAACAATAAGCACTAGCTTATTAAGGTCAAACGGAGCTGCTACCTGCGGCTCCGTTTCTTATTACTACACCTGTTTGTTTTTGGGTAAAAATAAACTAAGCACTTCATGATAGGAATGGTATGCGCATAGCAGTTGCACAAATGAACACTCAGGTTGGTGATTTTGAGTTTACCGCTCAGACTATGCTGGAATATGCTCAGAGAGCCCAACAACAAGGCGCTGAGCTAGTCATTTATCCTGCGCCAACCCTTACGGGACTGCTCAGTGTGCCAGAAGCTGATACAGAAGGTCTTTTTGCAGACCTCTCCGAGATTATTAATTTGCTTTCAGAAAAACTTCCTATTGCGGCTCTCATTCCTGTTGTAACAGAGTTTGATGGAAGCGCAGCTAGCGAGGCTCTTCTCGTCAGAAACGGTGCTGTAACTCCACTTAAACTGACTGCTCAGATTGCTCACATGAGCGCTCTTGCTCGCTCTGCCAGCTCCGCACAAGCATCTGGCGAGAATACCTTTGAGCTCGCAAAATTTGAAGCAGGCGGTCTTACGTTTGGCGTCGCTTTTACCTACGACGATCTTGACGCGTGGCAAGATGTTGACGACTCGTTAGATGCTGTCATTTACTTGCCGTATTTTGGCTTTGCTGTTGATGATTCGTCGTCCGCCATGGGCATGGCGGTGGCAGAAAGCCGCTATCTGGGAGATGTCGAGGAGTTTGATAGCTGGCTTATCGCTGCAAACGCTGTTGGCGCCTATGGTAACCAGGTGTTTTGTGGTTCAAGCTTCTTCTTGTCTCCTTCAGGAGATTTAGTCAAACAAGCAGCGTCTTTCTCAGAAGACATGGTTGTCTGCGAGGTTGACCAAGATACTATTGAAAACTTTGATAGAGAAGATACTGCGGGTGTCTATAACAGCGCGCTTACTACCTGGGGTGTATTAGCTACAGGAGTGCGAGACTACACGGTAAAGTCGGGCTTTGACGGCGTGTTTATTGCAGTTGACGGTTCGCTCAATTCTCTTGTCACCGTTGCGCTTGCCTCAGACGCTTTAGGTCCTATGCGCGTCCACGTACTGTTGCTTCCAAACAAAGATTCTCGAGAAACAAGTGCTGCAGAGTTGCTTACCGCAAGACTTCGGGTTAATAAAGTTGCTGTGAATAGCACGGTTTTCTCGACATTGACCGATACAAAATTGGTGAGTGCATACGGCTATGCATACGCTGACCAGCACAATTATTTAACGCTTGAGACTGCCGATAAAACCATTCTTGCGCTCAAGGGAACAGAGATTTCTAGTGCGCATTCTCTGTGGCCTCTTGGTGATATGTATCATGCAGACATTGTTGACCTTGCTAGGGTAAGAAATACCTTCTCACCAGCTATTGACCATGCAGTTCTCGAGAATATCTCTGAGGTTGTAACTGATGGGCTAGAAAATGCCGCGCCAACGCCTCAAGAACGCATTGAGTTTGTTGATTATGTGCTTACCAGCTATCTTGAGTGGAATAAAAGCATTTCTGCCATTGTGGAAGAAATGGGAAAGGTTGACGAGGTCAAAGCAATTATTTCTAGGCTTCACGCTCGCCAAAAAGACCGCAGAAACACCACTGAGGTTCTGGAAATGTCTTCAAAAAGCCTCACAAATGCCCAAATTCCACACGCATCAGTCTGGCAAGACAAAATTAGAGATACAAAGGCTTCCGAATCTGACCTGGTAGAGTCCTTGCGAAATTCTTTGCGAGAAATTCAAGGAGCTTCTATGCATCTACCTGAGTTGTCAGTTGATCCAACAGAGGCTCAGGAGGGCTTTAAGGATATGCTGGAGCTTTTAAAAGAGCTGGCACAAGAATCTGATGCACAAATTGGCATGGTTGACCCCAAAATGTGGAGAGGCCCTTTCTCAGAAAATTAGTTGCATCGTTTGCGCATACTCTGTGATAATATAGAACGAACGTTCTATATTAGGAGGTGCAATGGTAATTCTTGGAATAGACCCTGGTCTTGCTCACACTGGATGGGGAATTGTAGAGACAAGGGGTTCTGAATGCCGTGCACGCGCCTATGGATGCATAACTACAACCGCAGATGAACCAATAGATATGCGCTTGGGAAGAATCTATAACCAGATTGTTGAGGTTATAGATAAGTTTTCACCAGAAGCTCTTTCTATTGAGAGCATTTACTTTGGACAAAACGTTAAATCTGCTATTCCTACTGCACATGCTCGCGGTGCTGCTATTGTCGCTTGTTCTAAAGCAGGTCTTACGGTTGGAGAATATACTCCAATGCAGATAAAGCAAGCTGTTGTTGGTACAGGAGCTGCTGATAAACAGCAGGTTATGTATATGGTTCAAAACATATTGTGCTTGGACCATCAGCCTCATCCAGATCACGCGGCTGACGCTTTAGCTGCTGCAGTTTGTCACGCTAATCTTGTAAGAACCACCTCGCTTGGAAAGGGAAGAATACAACTATGATTGTCCAGCTTACGGGCACACTTGTATCCGTTACTCCTTCAGTTGCTGTTCTCGACGTTAATGGCGTTGGGTATGAGCTGGGTATATCAGCTTCAACAGCTGCTTCGCTTCCACAAGCGGGTGAAGCAGGCGTTACCGTTTTAACTCGTATGGTGGTCAGAGAAGATTCAATGGAACTCTTTGGTTTTGCTTCGCGAGAAGAGCGAGCTCTCTTTGATCGCTTGCGTGCAATTTCTGGAGTAGGTCCTAAATTGGCTCTTTCTGTGCTTTCTACGTTTACGCCACAGCAACTTGCAGTAATTGTTGCTACCAATGACGGAAATCGTCTTAAGAGTGTCTCTGGCCTTGGTAAGAAGAAGGCAGAGCGTTTAGTAATTGAACTTTCTGATGTGTTCGCAAAAGATGCAGAGCTTAAGCAGCTTGTTGGTCTTACGTCTCCTGCAGACTTTGCTGCTATTCCAAAACCTGCTGTAACCTCTGTAGAATCAGAGGCTATTGAGGCTCTTCTTGGAATGGGCTTTACTTCTCAGGAAGCAACGCTTGCTCTTGAGGGGTATGAAGAGGCTGGTGCTATTACAATTGAAGCTGCTATTGGATATGCACTAAGGCGTTTGGGAAGTGGTAATTAATGTGGGAAGCAGATGCAGATAACTTATTTGAGTCGTCGTCTACTCCAGCTCCATTTCCAGGACACACTTCTCAACGTGTAGTTTCTAGTGGACTTCAGGCAGAAGATCTGGAGCAAGATAGAAACTTGCGACCAAAAACTCTTGATGAGTATCTTGGTCAAGAGCGCGTTAAATCAAATCTCCGTGTTCTTATTGAGGCTGCAAAAAGTCGTAATGAGCCGCTTGATCACGTTATATTTTCTGGGCCTCCAGGCCTTGGTAAAACAACACTTGCTGGTGTTTTAGCAGGAGAAATGGGCTCAAAGCTTCATACAACCTCTGGTCCCGCAATTGAGCGAGCAGGAGATTTAGCAGCAATTCTCACCAATCTTGAAGAGGGAGATATCCTCTTTGTGGATGAGATTCACAGGCTTAATCACCAGGTTGAAGAAATTTTGTATCCAGCAATGGAAGACTTCTTCTTAGATATTGTTATTGGCAAAGGTCCTGCGGCAAGGTCAATCAGGCTTGATATTCCACGCTTTACTCTTGTAGCTGCAACAACAAGAACAGGACTTCTAACCGGTCCTTTGCGCGATCGTTTTGGTATTTCTTATCGCCTTGATTACTATACTGTTCCTGAGCTTCAGACTATTGTCATGCGCTCGGCAAACATCCTTGATGTAGAAGTTGATGAGCAGGGAGCTGCTGAAATTGCTTCTCGATCAAGAGGCACACCACGCTTGGCAAATCGTCTGTTAAAACGCGTACGAGATTACGCACAAGTTAAAGCTGAAGGTACTATTACCTGGCAGGTAGCCTCAGAAGCGCTTTCATTCTTTGAGATTGATGAGCTTGGTCTAGATGTAATGGACGTACGTGTTTTACGTGCGCTTTGTGAGACGTTCAGAGGTCGTCCGGTTGGTCTCACAACCATTGCAAGTGCAGTCTCAGAGGATCCGTCTACACTTGAAGATGTTTATGAGCCATATCTTTTGCAGCAAGGGCTTATTATTAGAACACCTCAAGGTAGACAGGCAACGCATGCTGCATTTGATCACTTACGTATTCCTGTTCCTACTAACTAGTAGATTGGAACAAAATGC
This sequence comes from Lancefieldella parvula DNF00906, assembly GCF_000758945.1. Classification (GTDB taxonomy): domain Bacteria; phylum Actinomycetota; class Coriobacteriia; order Coriobacteriales; family Atopobiaceae; genus Lancefieldella; species Lancefieldella parvula_C. Next base: position 1,537 of record NZ_JRND01000037.1, on the reverse strand, counting down.
TTCAACGAGATTACATTTTGGAAGTAATCGATGACTTTACTTCAACGGTCACAGCAGGTTTGGGAAATGCTTTAGAGACTCAAACTGAAGAGTCACTCGATGGGGTAGAGGCAGCTGTTGCAGAGCTCATTGATTTGAGCCCAGAGACTGCTCTTGCGCTTTCGCCAGACTCTCTTGTAACGATGATGTTGCTCTCCGGCGTAGCTGATTCAGTTGCAGAGTATGTGGTGTATGCCCTCGACAGGCTCTCTCACGTTTATGATCAACTAGGAGATGAGGATAAGGCTGGTCTCAGAAGACAGCAGGCAGTAGCGGTTGCACAGTCCTTCTCGGTAGATCAAAATGCTACTCCAGAGCAATTTAAGGATTTTGAAGCAAAGTATTTTGCGTAACCACGTTTTATAAGCTAACAAATAAACCCCAGCTCAATATGAGTTGGGGTTTATTGCTATAGAGCTTCATGTTTATTTGGATTACCAAATAACAATCTTAGTTCCATAAGGAATGTTGTCATAAACCCACTTAGCGTTTTCTGTTGCAAGACGTACGCAACCGTGGGAACCGTTGTATCCAAGCCTACCATCACGGACGGTATAACCGTCGGAGTTATAGAGAATGGAGTGAATAAGATACTCACCAGAAATGGTCGTGTAATACCAGCATCTAAAGCCAGACCCAAAGTAAAGACCCTTGTTACCTACGGTAAATTGACCATGAGGAGTCCACATGCCTGGTGCTCCTGTAGTGCACTGCCATTCGTACCAAACAACCCAGTTGCCGTGTGAACCCCTGTATACAGCAAAGCGATTGCCAGTAGTATCAATCTGAATGAGCCAGTTAGTGGCGCTATAGTAGTTTTGAGCGTAACGGTACATATCAGGGTAGTAGCAAGGCTGCTCCTCCATGGCGCCGTCTGCGCCAGCCCAATAGAGCTTGCCGCCCCAGGTGGTGTATCCAGTTACCATAGTTCCGTTGGAATCAAGATAATAGTCTTTGCCATTATCTTTAATCCAACCGGTTCTCATTTTGCCGTCAGCGTCCAGGTAATACCAGCCACTTCCAAGGTGAATCCATCCAGTCTGTTTTTCACCATTTGCGTTGAAGTAATAATACGTCCCCTGGATATTGACCCAATTTGAGGCAGCTGAACCATCATTGAGGTAGTAATAGTCCTTGCCGTTCTCTTTTATCCAGCCAGTTTTAACTTTGTGGTCTGAGTCAATGTTAAGAGTAAGTCCTGGGAGCTTCACGGTGCCTGTAGGTTGAGTGCCGTTATCAGCGGTAAAGATGCCGTCAGGAGAAAGACGTCCAGTTAGAACTCCGTCTGGACCAGCCCAGCGTCTTACGCCATTGGTAAGAGTTACCCATGAATTGCGAATAAGGCCGTAACCTTCGTCAAAGTAATAGTCTTTACCGTTAATGGAATGCTCGCCAAGGAAAGCGGGATTACCTAGCTTTGTGGAGTCAAAGTACCAGGACTGACCATTTGGAGTATTAAACCAACCAGATGCAAAAGCACCTGTCCACTCAGCCCATG
>NZ_JRND01000036.1:0-15504 GCF_000758945.1 Lancefieldella parvula DNF00906 | reverse complement strand
GAACTGCCTCCCCTTTCTTATGTCCAAGAAATGGGAGGCAGTTCGATGACAAGGCGTTTTACATTACATAAGCTCAACGTTACTCAAGCTCAAAGGCTCCTGTGTAGAGCTGGTAGTACGTTCCTCGCTTGGCGAGAAGTTCGTCGTGTGTACCGCGCTCAATAATGCGACCGTGGTCAAGTACGACAATAACATCTGCGTTTCTAACCGTAGAAAGACGGTGAGCAATAACAAAGGTGGTGCGGTCGTACATCAGAGCGTCCATACCACGCTGGACTATTGCTTCGGTACGTGTGTCAATGCTGGAAGTAGCTTCATCCAAAATCATGACTGGTGGATCTGCGACTGCTGCGCGAGCAATGGAGATGAGCTGGCGCTGTCCTTGGGAGAGGGCACTGCCGTTGTCCTTGAGCATGGTGTGGTAACCCTCTGGAAGACGTCTGATAAAGTCATCGGCACCAGCAAGTTTTGCGGCCTTTACGCAGTCCTCATCTGTGGCATCAAGACGGCCGTAGCGGATGTTATCCAAGACGGTACCTGTAAAGAGGTTGACGTCTTGCAGAACAATACCGAGAGCACGACGAAGAGCGCTCTTTCTAATTTTGTTAATGTTGATGCCATCGTAGCGAATTTTGCCGTCTTCAATGTCATAGAAGCGGTTGAGCAGGTTAGTAATGGTTGTTTTACCAGCGCCTGTTGCGCCAACAAAGGCAACCTTCTGACCAGGTTTTGCATAAAGAGAAATATCATGCAACACGGTGTGGCCAGGCTCGTAGCCAAAGTCAACATCAAAGAGACGAACGTCTCCCTTAACAGGGGTGTAAGTAACCGTGCCGTCACTGTGTGGATACTTCCAAGCCCAGTAACCGGTGCGGTACTCAGCTTCCTGAACTTTACCGTCAATGGTTTCTGCGTTGACTAAAGTAACGTAACCTTCTTCAGTCTCTGCTGGTTCATCAAGTAGCTCAAAAACTCGATTAGCACCAGCGATACCCATAACAACAGAGTTAATCTGACTAGAAATCTGGTTGATCTGAGCGGAGAACTGACGTGTCATGTTGAGGAAGGGGACAGCTACAGCAATGGTGAAAGGTAGTCCAGATAAAGAAACGTTTTGAATGTTCAGAGTAATAAACACACCAGAAACTACAGCAGCTACAACGTACATAATGTTGCCCAGATTGTTGAGGATAGGCATAAGCGTGTTGGCATAAAGATTTGCATTTCTTGCAACAACCATCAGCTCATCGTTGATTTTGTCAAATGATTCAATAGTTTCTGCCTCATGACTAAAGACCTTAACGACCTTCTCGCCATTCATCATTTCCTGAATGTGTCCCTCAACATCTGCGGTAGTCTTCTGAGTCTTAACAAAGTTCTTTGCAGACTTACCACCAAGGTTTTTAGTAGCAAGGCCCATCAAAGAGAATCCAAACAGAACAACCATGGCCATAAGTGCACTGTAGTAAAACATGATGAATACTACTGCGATGATAACCACAGAGGTAAAGAGGAGGTTTGGAAGACTGGTGCCAATCATTTGGCGCATTGCGTCAATATCATTGGTGTAATAGCTCATAATGTCGCCATTGAGGTGCGTATCAAAGTACCTAATAGGCAAGTCTTGCATGTGCGAGAACATCTTTGAACGCCATTTTTGCAGAGCTCCCTGGGTGACAATAGCCATACCCTGGGTAGAGATGATATTTGCAAGAAGTCCAATGACGTAGAAGGTGGCGAGAAGAGCCACGTTCTGGAAGACTAAGCCTTCAGCAGAACTCCAGTCACCACTATCAATAAAGTTAGAGATGATAGAGAGGATTCGCTCCAAGAAGACACTTGGGAGTGACTGCATAATTGCTTGGATAACAGCACCAAGGAGTGCTATAGGGAGAAGGACAGGATAGAACTCCCAGAGCATTTTAATGGTTCGAGTAAGAATTTTTCCCACGGGAAGCTTTGGTCTTGTGTTGTTTGTTTCTGTTGTCCTACTCATGAGAAGTCACCTCACCTTCCTGAGACTGATTTTCATCAACACTTTGCTTGTTCTGTGAGAAGTACACTTCGCGGTAGATTGGATTATCTTTCAGGAGTTCTTCGTGCGTACCAATTGCGTTAACGCGGCCGTTATCCAGAACAATAATCTTGTCAGATTCTTCGATACTGGAAGTACGCTGAGCAATGATAATCTTGGTGGTATCAGGCAAGAAATCTTTAAGACCAGAGCGAATTAAAGAATCTGTCTTTGTATCAACAGCACTGGTAGAGTCATCAAGAATAAGTACTTTTGGACGTCTAAGCAGTGCGCGCGCAATACAGAGTCGCTGCTTCTGACCACCAGAAACGTTGTTGCCACCCTGCTCGATATGAGTCTCATATTTATCAGGGAAGGTTTGAACAAAGCTATCAGCCTGAGCAAGACGAGCTGCCTCAAGAATCTCTTCATCGGTAGCGTCAGGGTTACCCCACAGGAGATTCTCTTTGATGGTACCGCTAAAGAGAACGTTTTTCTGAAGAACCATGGCAACAGCACCACGAAGAGTGTCAATGTCATAGTCTTTGACATTGTGTCCGCCAACAGAAACGCTACCAGCGGTTACATCGTATAGGCGAGGAATGAGCTGCACCAGTGTGGACTTTGCAGAACCAGTACCACCGATGATACCGATGACCTCACCAGAGTTGATGTGAAGATCTACACCAGACAGGGCTTCTCGACCCTCTGGACCGGAATAGGAGAATCCAACGTTCTCAAAATCAATGGATCCGTCTGTAACCTCGGTTAAAGGATTTTCTGGGTTGTTAATAGTGGAAGTTGCAAGAAGTACTTCACAGATGCGGCGAGCACCTTCTTCTGCAATGATGATCATGGCAAAGACAAAGGAAAGCATCATGAGTGACATAAGCATCATAAAGCCATACGTAATAAGCGAAGAAAGCTGTCCAACGCCAAATGCAGTTCCCTGAGAAGAGACAATCAGGTACGAGCCAAAGTACAGAATGAAGACAAACAACACGTAAATAGTAAAGTTCATAAATGGAGAGTTCAGAGCCATGAGCCTCTCGGCTGCTGTAAAATCTTCGCGCAGCTCTTCTGAAGCCTTATCAAATTTCTGACGCTCAAAGTTTTCATTTACAAATGACTTAACAACACGGATACCAGCCAAGTTTTCTTCAGCGGATTCATTGAGTGCGTCGTATCTCTTAAATACCTTTTTAAAAATAGGAATGACTCTAGAAATAATGAAGTAGAGGCCAATTCCTAGAAGAGGCATGACGGCAACAAAAATAATGGCAAGCCAGCCGCCCATGATAAAGCCAGCAATAAACGCTGCAATAAACATAAACGGAGCACGAACGGCCAGGCGGATGAGCATCATAAATGCCATTTGTACGTTAGAAATATCCGTAGTAAGGCGTGTTACTAACGATGACGAAGAGAACGCATCAATAGTGGTAAACGAGAAATTTTGGATATTACGGAACATATCACGACGAAGATTGCGTGCAAAGCCCGTGGATGCTTTGGCAACAGAAATACCGGATAGTGTTCCAAACAGCAGCGATAGCATTGCCATAACAGCAAGAACAGCTCCAGACTGAATGACAGCGTTTAGTTCTGCCCCCGTACGAAGCGTATCAACAAGATTGGCTGTTCTAAAAGGAATGAGGATTTCTAAGATGGTCTCAATTAACACAAAGAGAGGAGTGAGGATAGTGTCTCTTTTGAACTCACCGATACTCTTTGAAAGCACTAAAGCAATCTCTTTAATGGAAAGATTACTGACATCTACAATACCTGTCAGGGTAGAGGGAGCCAAGGTAGTATCTGCTTCAGATGTTTCAACCATGCTTTCAAGTTCTTCAGTTGAAGTTACTTCTTCTGACATGACGTTTCTCCTTTCTCATCTCTGTTAATTGTGTCCCAATGTTCAACTAAACGATCTAGATATGCGCAGAATGTAACTTTTTCTTCATCTGAAAGAACCGATAAAGCCTGCACTTCAAATGACTCGGTGGCCTCTTGAGCTTCTTTTGCTTGTTTTCGACCTTCTTTTGTCAAAGAAAGAAGTGTTTGTCTGCGATCTTTGTCTACGCGTGTACGCTCAACAAGACCTTTTGCTTCAAGTTTGCTCACCATTTCTGAAAGAGATGCAGATGTATTCTTTGTCTTGGCGAGAAGATCTTTTTGTGTCATATCTCCATCACGATAGAGCGCAGTCAAAATAAATTGTTGACCGCCACGACATCCGCGCGTGATGTAAAGATAATGACCTAGATGGCCAAGATTGCGAATAATACGCATTTCTTGAGTAGGTGAGGTTGATGCTTGATGCATGAGCACCTCCCGTAACAGAAATAATTCTTGCTAGGTATTTTACTCAAAAATTCTGAGATAGCAAGGTACTTAACAATTAAGTACCGAAGTTTTATTTTCTTGAAATAAAAGCAGGTAAATTAGGTTAGAGTTTCAGCGTCGTTCTTAAAGATAGGCAAAATTTGCAAAAATTCTTCGCACTACCGCACCAGGAGACACCTTAGGAACGTTGTGAGGGCATCCTGGAATAAAGAGAAGTCGTGCGGTAGGGATTGCCTCAGCAATTCGACGAGTTTCCTCTGGATAAATCTCATCGTACTCACCTGCCATGACAACAACAGGAACGGAGATGTGTTCAAGGGACGCGGGGTCAATATGAGGGTTATCTACCATGAGCTCCAAATGCTCTGCAATACGAGCTGCCTCATCAGGCGAGGGAACAGGATAGCCATCTTCTAGAGCAGCGCCTTCCCAACCTTGAGCTGCCCAACGTTTATTGCCCTCGATACTTTCATAGAGCCAGGTCATATCACCTAACGTGCCAGGCTCAAGATTTGCTCCAATAGATACGAGGGAGGCAACTACGTCTGGATAGTCTCGTGCCAGAAGAAGACCAAGAATAGCTCCGTCAGAAAAGCCCACAATATGAGCAGATGAAACACCAAGCTGCCTCAGGACAGCATACGCATCTTCTGCCATCTGCTCGTAGGTAAAGGCGGCAGTTCCTCGGGTGCTTAAACCCTGATCTCTTGAATCAATACCAATTGCGATGTAGCCGCGGCTGCATACTTCGTCAATGATGGTGCCAAAGATGCCGTGCTCTTCTCCATTTCCGTGGAGAAACACAATGGGTGTAGCAAAGGTATCATTGGGAATAGATGTTAAATAAGCCGCAGTTGAAGCAAGATCTTCACAGGGTTTCTCGCCAGCTGGAGCAGCAGGTGCATAGACAAACGTTGCAATTTCTGCGCCGTCATCGAGCAACACCTGAAGATGACTCTTCAGGTGTGCTGTTGGCTTGCTATAAGGTTTTGGGCGGTAGACGGGTGGAAACTCGACCACGTATGCTCCTAGCTATGCGAGTTTTAGTTCTTCTGGCTTGGATGTGCTTTGAAGAAGTCAAAGCGAGGAGGGAGCTCTTCAAGCTGGTGCTCCTCTGCGCTCTGTCCAAGCTTTGCTGCAAGCTCTTTTGGACCCATAAAGGCGTTCTCCCAAGAGAAGAACTCCTCATGTGGGAAGTTGAGAGCATCTGCAATGCGCTCGCAACCTTCTGGAACAGCCGGGTGCATAAGCAGCGTGATGGTCTTGAGCGCATAGAATGCATCAGCAAGTGCCTGGTCATAGGCTTCATCATTGCCCTGAGCGGCCTTGGAAGCCTCGCCCCAACGCTTGTTTTCTGCGCGAGCGTACTCATCAACAGCGGCAAGTGCAGAGTGTGCGTCAAAGCCGTATGCAAGCTGCTCGTACTTCAGCAGAACCTCTTGAGCAGCATCGATAACTTCCTGGTGAGGCTCACTGATAGGCAGGTGACCACCACACGCATTGGCTGCACCATACAGGCAGCTACGAGCCATGCGGTTAAAGATGTTAGTGAGAAATGCTGACTCCTTGAGCGCTGGATCAACAACGCGAGGGTCATCTTTTACCAGAAGATCTGGCTCACCATCTTTACCCTTCCTAGATACGGAGGTGTCAAAAGCCTTTGGCGAGAAGGACACGGCGCGCTGATCAAGGCCAAGCGAGAGCCAATGAGCACGGAGCTGCTCTGGAGTGTAGAACTCAAGGAGCTCTTCAGCCATTGGAGGCTTGATAGCACCAGAGCTGGAAGCCTTCTTGTTCATAAAGAGAATGTGGTAGTTAGCAACGGGAGTATCGGTAATAAGACCCCAATCAAGTGCATCCCACAGTGGGTTCTGGACAATGCAGTAGAAGAAGATGTTGTCTTGACCAATGAACTGGTAGACAGCAGCATCGTCACTGCACCACCAATCGCGCCACTCGTCAGAAGAGTAGCGAGAACCACCATTGCTAGCGTCTTCAGAAAGGGCAGCACGTGTGAAGGTAATTGGAGCCCAGAGGGATTCAGTCCAAACCCAAATGGTAAGGTCTTTGAGATCTTCAATGTCTGGAGACTTAAGACCCCAAGAAATATTGCCCGTCATGCGGTAAGGCAGAAGCGTCTTGCTTGTTCTAAAACGAATTCCAGCCTCTTTGAGTTTCTCGCGAGCTTCATCTCTATCTTGCCAGTTTTCAAAGACAACTGAGAAGGAAGATGCATTACCTTCTGGCTCAATAACACTATGAGCTGGGAGGGAAGAGGCAACACCGTCAAAGTCTTGGCGGTAGGAATTTTGAATGTAGATAATAGGCTCGGTTAGAGTCTCTTGAACGGTAGAGGTTACAACTGAGCGAATCTGTGGATTGTTCTTCCACTTTTCTACCAGGTTGTTTAGAAACTCTTTGTATTGTGGCAGGTCAAAGTACCAGCTTGGTGCAGGACGAAGCTCTGGCGTGGTACCAGTGAGCTGCGAAACAGGGGCAATGAGCTCCTCTGGGTTGAACTGATGACCCAGGTCGCATTCTTCTGCATAAGCCTTCTCTGACTTGCATCCCTTAATAGGGCAACGTCCATTGACCTGGCGACCATTAAGGAATGTCTGAGCCTTGGTATCGTAAAACTGTTTAGTTGAAAGCTTGGAGAGTTTACCGCGCTCGTAGAGGCGGTGCATGATGCTGTCAGCCATCTCTTCGTGGATCTTTGCAGCGGGTTCTAGTGCGGAACCGCCGTAGAAATCAAGCGAGATATTGTAGGCGTTAAGAGCGCTTTTCTGCAGGTTGTGATTATGATTAACGTAATCAAGGATGGTGCCCTCGTAACCCTCTTCTTCAACCTTTTTGCGATAGCCCTCTGCAATAGGAGAGCCATAGCAATCAGTTCCCGAGATAAACAAAACGTTTTTCTGGCCAATTCGATCTCTTAAGAAACGCGTAAAGAAATCTGCTGGGACAAAAACGCCTGCAATATGTCCGAAGTGGAGATTTTTATTACCATAGGGCATACCACCAGTGATGACAGCACGCTTAGGAAAATGTGGGCGGTTGTTCATGTCGTAGCTTTCGGCCATGGATACCTCGCAGTTGGAATTAGTAGATTACGCAAATTATCTTCTTATTCTAATCTTTTTTGATTCACTACACGAATAGATTCAGAAGTCGATACTATAGTGAGTAGAAATTATGTAAGGAGAGTTTGTGGGAAGAAAAAAGCCAAAGACAAGCCTTGAGTTTGTTCTAAAGGATCCACCAAAGTCTGTGGTGACGCCCTTCCTTGTGGCTGACCTTGCACTTTTGCTTATGTTTGTGTGTCATATTCCGCTGATGGTTATGGGAGAGCTCCCAGCCAATGACATCCTTCCAGCCGTGTTGGGTCTTCTAGGAAGCATGTTGGCAGGTGGCTTGATCCTTGTGTGGATTACCCGCGTCAATAAGCGAGATTTTAGGTCATTGGGTCTTCGAGTAAGCTCCTGGCCAGGATTTATGCGCGGAGTTACCTTTGGCTTTTTGATGGTGCTGTTTACCTTTGGCTCTATCATGCTCATTGAAGGCTTTGATTTTAACTTCAACGCTTCCTATAACATTTTTGCTGCTCTCTTCTTACTTGTGGCAACCCTTATTGAGTCTGCTGCAGAAGAAATATTGTTTAGAGGTTATCTACAAACTGGTGTTGCAGCTAAGAGTTCTCTCCCTGTAGCGCTTGTGCTTCAAGCAGTGCTCTTTACCGCAACGTATGGACTAACGCCTAACATCTCTATTGCCGCAGCAATCTCAGTCTTTTTGATGGGAATTCTTTATGGCTTGGTGTTTTGGCTTACCGATAATCTGCTCATGACCATTGCTATGCACTTTATCTGGAACTTTGTAACCGGCCCTATTCTGGGCATCTCGGTTACCACTACGCTTCTTCCTACCACGCTCTTAACAGCGTATCCTGCAGCATCTGAGTTTATCTCGGGTGGCACCTACGGTATTGAAGCAAGCGTTGTTACCATTTTTGTATGCCTTGCTGCCTGCGCTATAGTAGGTTGGAAATGTTATAAGGCACAAGGCGAGAAGAACTAATGGCTTCAAACATGCTTCAGTCAATTGAGACTCTTTCAGTAGAGCCGGGAACACCGCTGCTGCTCCATGCATGCTGTGGTCCATGCTCACTTGAACCTTTAAAACATTTGAGGGAAGAGGGCTTTGAGCCAACCATCTGCTGGACTAATCCTAATATTCAGCCAGTTGAAGAGCACGACAGGCGTCTTCAAACCTTACTTACGTGGGCTCAAGAAGAAGCTCATGTTGAGGTAATTGTGGCAGGAGATCCGCGAGAGCAGTGGGAGCGAGCTGTTGCGCCCCAAGGGTTTGAGCGAGATCGTCGCTGTCGTGCTTGTTACGCAATCCGCTTGGCAGAGAGTTGTCGTGTGGCGGCTGAGCGCGGGTTTGAATACGTTTCTACAACACTGGCTGTCTCGCCCTATCAGCTCTTTGATGCGTGCGAGGATGAGCTGGTGTCCATTGCGCATGCTCATGGACTGACGCCTGTATGGAGAGATTTCCGTCCGTATTACCCAGAGGCTACAAAAGAGTCTCGTGAGCTTGGTATGTATCGACAAAATTACTGCGGTTGCAGATATTCTGCGGCCGAGGCTCAGATAGAGCGTCATGAAGCTCGTGACGCAAGAAAGGCAGCACGTCATGCGAACTGACGATTTTGATTACAACCTTCCAGAAGAACGTATTGCACAAGCTCCTGCTGAGCCAAGGGACTCTTGTAGGCTTTTGGTGCTGCATAGAGAAGATGGCCGCATAGAGCACAAGCACTTCACTGATATTGTGGAGTATCTTGAGCCGGGCGATTTGGTTGTAGTTAATCAGACGCGCGTTATGCCAGCTCGCCTTGTAGGTAAAAAGCAAAATACGGGCGGCGTCTCAGAAACGCTGCTTTTAAAACGTCGAGAAGACATTGATGCTCTTGGTGGCGTATGGGAGTGTCTGGTAAATCCTGGTAAGCGTCTAAAGCCTGGCGCAGTAATTGAATACCGTGCAGGTGGCTTGCACGCTCCTGACTCAGCTCCTGTTGTGTTGACGGGCACCATTGTGGACTTTGTTGACGACAACAGGGGAGGTCGCCTGGTGCGTTTTGAAGCACAGGGAGATCGCACTCTTGACGAGGCTATTCATGAGGCAGGCCACGTTCCGCTGCCTCCGTATATTACACAGTACGAGGGAGACCCAGAGAAGTACCAGACGGTCTACGCTATGCAGGACGAGCATTCTGCTGCAGCTCCTACCGCGGGTCTTCACTTTACTCCTGAGCTCATTGAAACCATCAAAGCAAAGGGTGTTCAGTGGGCATCTGTTGAGCTAGAGGTGGGTATTGATACCTTCAGGTTGGTAACAGAGGATGACCCTACTAAGCACGTCATTCATACCGAGCGCTACCACGTAGCTCCAGAAGTTGTAGAAGCAGTAAAGGCTACCAAAGCCGCTGGTCATAAGGTTATTGCCATTGGTACTACCAGTGTTCGCTCGCTTGAAAGTGCTTGGGATAATCAGATTCCTGCAGCTGAGCCTCCTGTTGTGGCTCGTCGCTTTGAGGAGACAGAAGACTCTGCTGCGCTGACTCACAAAGGCGATATGGTTGCCCGAGAAAACGCAACTACCAACCTCTATTTGATGCCAGGCTCTACGTTCCACGTGGTAGACACCATGGTGACCAACTTCCACGTTCCACGTTCAACTTTGATGATGCTGGTTTCTGCGTTTGCAACGCGCAAGCAGATTATGGACGCCTATCAAAGTGCCATTGACGAGAAGTACCGCTTCTTGTCATTTGGTGATGCCATGATCATCATTTAGCGAGTTTGGTTACGTGACCATGACCCTTACGTTTAACTTGAGAGTTTAGATGTAGAAAAAGTGCCCACAGAATTGTGAGCACTTTTTTCATACGATGATTTGTCTGGGCAAAGACTAAATTACCAGTTAAAAATCAGCCAAACAAAAGACGCAAGAATCGCTATCATGCCAAGAACAACAATGATGAAGCCAATGCGCTGACCACGAGTTGTCTCTCGAAGGATTTTCTCGCCAGTAATAAGCTCTTTAAGGGTGAGCTGCTTGGTATTGATGTTAATTACCTGCTCGTCAACAGACTTTCTAAGCTCCTCAGTAATTTCTGGTGTTGCATGAATTTCTTTAGCGTCATCAATGACTGACTGTGCTTCATCATGTTTATCTGCTGCTTCGTTAAAGAGCTCCTTGGCTGTCTTAATTTTCTCTTCAAGATCCTCTATATCTTTGCTCAGAATCCTCTGACGAGCATTAGCCTCAGCTACCACAGCGTCATATTCTTGCTGTTTCTGCTCATAATCTTTGCGAGCCGCATCAATAGAAGACTCTGAGGACTCCAACGATTTGCCCTGGGTCCAGTAATGAGTTTGTGCCATCTCTAGTGAAGACTGGAAAGAGTTCTGTAGTTCCTCAACTTGCTTTTGGGCCTGCTCTGCACGAGCAAGCTCTGACTTGAGGTCTTCCTCAATACGAACAATTGCATCGTGGTTAGCAGCAGGGTCTGTCTTAAGACCAGCAAGCTCTTCTCTGAGAGAAAGCTGTCTTGCCTGGGAGTTTTCCAGTGCTTTATTTGCAGACGCTACAGCAGCATCGCGTTTCTCGGTAACTTCTTTAAGCTGAGCCTCAGCGTTTTTGACACCACGCTGTGCCTCAGAGATTGTTTTTGAGATATCATCCAGCCTGCCTTTTGCTGTGGCAGCAACTTCTTTGTAAGGCTTAATCTTTGCTTCGTCGTCAACTTTTTGCTGTTCAAGCTTCTGAATAAGCTGGTTTTTCTTAACCGTGAGAAGATCCACTTGCGTAGATTGATCACTCATGACCTGAGCGGTCTCTGCAAAAATTTTCTCTTGCTCAGCAATAATCTGGTCAAATGAGCTCTGTACGTAGTCTCTGTGTTCTAGATCTTGTTTGTCTTGAGCAAGGTGTTCTTGCATCTGCTTAAGCTCTTGCTTTGCAGAGTTTGTCTCTTTGGCAGCGTTGTGGACTTCTTTGGTAGCCTGGAAACCTTCTGCAACAGCGGTTGTAGCGCTCTCAAACGCACTGCTTACTCCCTTTGCTACAACCTGAGTAGTGTCTTTGGCAATCTTTTGAATGTCCTGGGACTTGCTGACTTCAGGTGTGTCTGCAGACTCAATCTGCTCATTAGAAGTGGTTACTTGAGTATCTATCGTGTCCAATTCCTCAGGTTTTGAGTTTTGGATATCGTTTTCAGCCATGGTGAACCTCCTACAAGAGTTCCGACTTTTTATTTTTACCCTGTTTTTGAGCAAATCATAGTCTAATTTGGTTCTTTCTGGAAATAAGATTGGATATAATACGTTATGTTTTGTTACGATAGTAACGATTAATCGAGAATAACTCTCGAGTAGATTTTTGGTTTCCGGAAGGGGAGTCCACTTATGGTTTCAAAGCAGACTACTATCATCAATGCAACTGGTCTTCACGCTCGTCCAGCATCCGTCTTTGTTTCTGAGGCAAAGAAGTTTGAGAGCAACGTCACCATCAAGAATGTTGACAAGGACTCCGCACCAGTTAACGCTAAGTCCATCATGATGATTCTTGCTGCTGGCCTTGGTACTGGCACCAAGATTGAGATTGCATGCGACGGCGCTGACGAGCAGGCAGCCCTTGACGCTCTCGTTGCTCTTGTTGACAGCGGCTTCGGCGAGTAAGTTTCTAACTTACATAAAAGTGCACGTTAAGCCCGGCTCTGCCGGGCTTTTTTCAAAGAGAGGTTAGTATGACATTTGTTGCAACATGGCTTGTAACTACTGTTGCTACGTTGGTGGCCTGCACCATAATTCCAGGTCTAACTATTGTGGGAGGCTCGTGGGCAGGTCCTATTCTGTTCTCGTTAGTACTCGCAGCAGTCAATACGGGCATTAAGCCTGTTGTTAAGCTACTCTCATTGCCTATTAATGTGCTGACCCTAGGTATTTTCTCGCTCTTTATCAATGCTTTTATGCTTGAGCTTTCAAGTTTTATTTCTAGGAATTTGCTGCATGCGGGCGTTGCTATTGATTCTTTAGGCACCGCTATCCTGGGATCAATAGTTATCTCAATTGTCTCTTCAATTGTGATTAGCCTTACTGGTCTGAAGAAGGAGAACCTTTCGTAAGTTCCTTCTGGGCTTTATCCAGTTTGGCAAAGCTTTCTGAGATAGCAGAAGTTAGCTGAGAAATCTGGGAAGACTCAGTAATGTTTTCAATCAAAGATGTTGCTGATGCATTGACAAGCGAACTAAGGAGGTCAAAAAAGACTTCTTTGGTTTGCTTTTCTGTTTTAGTGAGTGCCGCAACAACAGGCTGTAAGTTTGCTGGCGAGCTAATAATGTCGCTGAAATAGACTGCTCCGCCTGCAGAGAGTGCGTCGAAGAGCTCATTGGTAAAGTGCTCTCGATCAGAGAGGGGGAGTTCTTTATACCAATTGCTAAACGCCTCGTTAATCTTTTTACATTCCAGCTGGAAATCATCAGCAAATTCAAACGTATTGCGAGAGACTTGCCATGAAACGCCGTCGTGCGCCAGCATGCCAGACTCGGAGCTTTTAACAATGAGCTTTGGTACAGCAGGATCATCAAAAATCATGCCCACTACACTAAACTCAGGCAAAATTCTGATGTATTTATCTCCAAGCGCCTTATGGGCTGTGGTGGGAATAATTTCTGGACACATATTAGGTCCATCGTTACTCCAGACGCGCTCAATTGTGCCAAGAAGCTCTTCAGGGCAGACTGTTGCTGCGTATGCCGCAAGGTTGCCGCCCTTAGAGTGACCGCCAACCATAACATTTGCGCAGGTAGTGCTGTTGCCTGCTGCAAGGTGTTCGCGAATACGTTTCTCAAGGTATAGTGCCGCCGACTTATCAGCGGACGTAACCTGGAAGCTAAGGTTAAGGTTTTCTCGCCAGCCAACGAGCGTGCCGTCAGTTCCTCTAAAAGAAACAAACATCTGCCCCGTAGGAAGATAAGCGGTAAACGCTGCAAACTGTAGGTTTTTCTCGACATTAATGCGGTCTACATAGCGGCCAAGCTCAATGTTGGCAAAGCGGGGAGCGTTAACCAGTGCCTCAAGAAAAGTTCCATCAACGCGAGAAAATCCCGTGATAAGAGACGGGTCATCTTTAAGCTTTTTCAGCATTTTGGCGCAGGCGTCACCAAGTAGAACGCGTTTCTCGCTACGCTCAGAAGGAACGACCCCACCAAATCCCAGATAGGAAAGGATTGAGAGAATCAGGTTATCGACGTTGTTAAAAGGGTCATTCTCAAACGTCAGATCGCCGCGCCAGTGTAGATAGTCAACGACATTTGCCATGATGCCTCTTTCCTGCTGGTACTTTTCGTATACTAAGCATAGATGAAGTTTGATTGATTTGGGGAGAAGCCCGTGGAAAAAGCTACAGTTTCTTCAAAAGCAGTTACTGTTAAGAAGCGCTTTGTTTTTGCAGATGTTCTTACCATTCTGGCAGGTATTGCTGTTGTTATGCTGCATACCTCTCTCAACGTTTTTTCGCTTGCCCACACAAAAACTTGGGCCTTCTCTTTAGCTCTGCAAGCTGCGTTTATTTACGCGGTACCCATCTTTTTTATGCTGAGTGGCATGAATTTGCTTGGATATCGAAGTAAATACTCCACAAAGACATTCTTTATGAAGCGTGCAAGAAAGACGCTGATGGCGCTCATTTTTGGCAGCGCAGTGGTGTATCTGATGTACGTGCTTTTTCCTACAAAGTTTTGGGGTGCCGAAGAGGTTGCGGCAAGCGCTGGTGTTGCTGATTTTATTAAGCGTTTTATGACTAACAATATCAATAGCACGCTTTGGTTCATCTATACCATTTTGTATCTGTATCTTTTGACACCTGTACTTTCTTTGGTAGTTCAAAAGAAAGAAACCCTGCTCTATGTTATGGCGCTCACGCTCTTTGTGAGCTTTGGATTGCCGCTACTTGAGTTCATTGGCGTTCGTGGTGTTTACTTTGATCAGCTGTTTAGATGGGCTGCGTTTAACAGCGATGGCCTTTTCTACTATCTGCTGGGTTATTACGTTAAGACGTATTACGACGAGCTTCCAAAATTTACTAAAAACAATCTTGTGCTTGCTGTAATTTTCTTCCTTTCATCTGCGGCTATGTTTGGTTGGGGACTTATTGCTAACAACTTTGGAACCCCACTGACGCCAGAAATGACATATCAGAGCTATCCCATTACTATTAGAAACTTCCTCTGCTTAGCACAGGCCGCATCTTTGTTTCTGTTTGTGCTGAACCTTGAGCCAAAGCTACAGGAGTTCTCTGATGCTACTAAGAAGCACATCAGCGCGGTATCTGCTGGTGTTTTAGGAGTCTATCTGTTCCAGATTCCTGTTATTAACTTCTTGGGACTAAGACTTGGCCGATTTCCGTACAGCTTGCTTGGAAATGCTTTTGTACGAGGCATTTTTGTCTTTGCAGTCACAATTGTTGTAGTTATGGCGTTCCAGTGGCTGATGAGACAAATCAAACAGAATTTTTCTGCTAAATAGGCGTTCTATTTCATCAGAGAAATTGAGTTGATATTAGAAATATTTTTAGTATCAGATAAAATATGGTTTATATAAACTGAAGGAGTACAGAGATGAGCTCTTTTACGTTTTTTAAACATAAAGATTTTTCTAATAACGCGTCCGAGAATGTAATAAAAACGTCACATCTTCGCACGTTCAATCCCACTAGAATACTGGGTTTTTGTTTGCTTAGTTTAATCTTTGGATTTCCTTTTCCTGTGATTTTAATTTCTAGTGATGATGTTTATTGCAATGTGCCATTGGTGTCTTTTGTGATGTGCATTTTTGTTGCTTGTGTCTTTGATAAGGCATATCGCATTCTTAATGACGGAACAGTTCAAAAGACGATCAAAAGTCTATGTTTGTGTCTAGTTATTTGGTTGATCTCAGCTCTATTTATTTACTGTTTAGCGTACATAGATTTGGGTTTTGGTGGAAAAATTGTCAATACAGGTATAGGTCTTTTTGTATTTATCTGTCTTAGTCGGATTGTGATTCGTTAATACATAGACCTGATATGAACTGCCT
>NZ_JRND01000035.1:0-18553 GCF_000758945.1 Lancefieldella parvula DNF00906 | reverse complement strand
CGCATATGAACTGCCTCCCATTTCTTATGTCCAAGAAATGGGAGGCAGTTCATGTCCTAGGCATGAGAGGTTTTTGTTTAGGTGGCAAATACCGTTTATAGAATAATAGAAGCCGCTTACGATAGTTATCAATGGGACCGATTAAATCTGAACAGCATAAGTTCATACTGGTAATGTAGAAGCAAATTTATAGGTAAATACTGCTTAGTACCTTCATTTATTTGTGATTCAAAGAAATTGTGGGTGAATTAAATGAAAAGAGCGTACCGCTTCATTGTTTCTATCATAGTTGTCTTAATTGCACTTTCCTCGTTTTTGGTGGGAAAAGGGTTTTTAGAAATTTTTACTTCCCGAAAATTCGATTCTTGGCTCTCTAATCAGCCGCAATTTTATACTTCACAGATGTCTGATGAAACAAAAGAAACGTTTGTGTCAGTTGTTAGGTCTTACGCACAAACTCACAAGATGATTCTTATAACTAAGAAAACTGAATCAATTACTGAAGGGCCTAGGATATTGACCGTTGGCGTGCTATCTTCTCCAGGTAGTGAGGCTAACAGCTTTGATTCCTTTGATATTCTTGGTACCCAAGTTATAAATAGGCAAAAAATCAATGAACTCCTAGGACATTCTCCAGAGTCATATCTTGGCTACGGAATGGATACTAACAATAAGGTTAGTGACTTGCCGTATGTTTTGGGCTCAGTTTATTTCAAATTAGATCAAATTACTCCTGGCTATAATCTGGGAAATTCTTGTGCTGTTTTAGGCCTTTCTCCTGAAGAATTTGATGAGTTGGCTAATCAGATTTCAGAAGCTACTGGCCTACATAAAGAAAAATTTATTACTAATTATTCAGGATCAGCGGTTGAAATTGGACTGTTCTACTACGTTGCAGGGGTAACTTTTATAATCTTGAGCATATCGTTTTGTTTACTGACGTATTACAACTCGTTACAAGAATTAAAGAAACTCGGTGTCCACGTAATGCTTGGCTGGAGTAAGAGCGATTACGTCGTTCACCATTATTTTTTCTATTGTGCTTTAGCAGCTGTTTTACTGCCATTAGCCTTTATGTGGACAATGGTTAATTGCTCCGGATTTGATATTACTGGCAGTTTTTTACTGTTTACGTTTACCTCGGCAATGCCAGCAATACTTGTAGTTGTGGTTTCGGTACTAATTTCTGCTGCTCCACTTCTAACAATCCGCCCTGTAGATGCAATTTTAGGAAGACTGTCGCAAAAGGGTCTGTACGTTCTAACGGCGATAATTTATGCACTTTGTTGTGTAGTAGTTTTTGCTGGTTCTACGTATATGGATGCTCCTATAACAATGTACTCAAATCTACTATCCACTCAAGAAAATTGGTCTGTATATAAAGATTGGTATATTGTCCGAAATCACGTTTCTCAAGGTAATTTTTTCAACGGCAGGCCAATGGATAAAAGTAAGGAATTATTTGATTGGTATAAAACCCACGAGCACGATACAGGCGTGTATATTGCTCATGTAAATCAAATAGGTGAAGCAACTCTAAATGCCTATAAAGTAAATTCATCGATTTTGAAGCCATTTGATGTTTTGATTGCATCCCCATCTTATTTAAAAGAAATCGGGGTAGCGCTGACTGATGAACAAGTTAAAAAAGCGGAGAGTGGAACAAGGATTTATCTCGTTCCAAGCTCGTACTCAGAAGAGCAAAAATCTCTGCTAAGAGAACTTGTGGCTAGAAGCGACAAGATATTTGAGTCAGACATTGTTACACCCTATATGCAAAATCCTTCATCTGAATTTATTGAATACGATGCTAGTGGGGGATTTTTTACCTGGTCAACAAATATAGACAGCCCTTCTATAAGTACAAATGTTGTAATCAAAGTGGTAACGTCAAATAACATGGTTCCTACTGAATCAGAAAGTTTAGTGGCTACGGGGCTTGATAATAGTTACATAAAGTTATCACCTGAGGCCGCTGCAAATTTGTTGGATTCCAGCGGTGTTGTAGAGCTCTCTGATGATGGTTTTGGAACACAGTTCAGTTCGATAGAGAGCTTTATAAAAGACTACAGAAAATCTCTGCAGGAGCTCTTCCTCTTATTCGGTGTTGTAATTGTGCTTATGTTTGCAGCAATAACGGTGATTCAAATAAGCATGATTTCAATTGTTCAGAGATTACATGAGAGAAAAATTGCTGTTGAATGCATGTTGGGATTTGGCATTTACAAGCAATACATAAATATTTTCCTCATAGTGAATCTTATTGCACTTGTTGGAACACTTTGCATGATTGTCATAGGTTCAACTCTTGGAATAATAATGGGCTGCTTGATGTTATTGATTTCCAATTTGACTATCAGTATTTCTGCAAATAGAAGCACCATGCGAATTGTTCTAGAGAATCTCTCTAAGGAGTAGTTATGAAAACATTTCTACAGGTAGATGCTCTCAATAAGTCATTTGGAAGCAACACAGTTCTTCATAACATTTCATTTGAGATAGAAAGTGGAGAGTCAGTGGCTCTCGTGGGCCCTTCTGGGTGTGGAAAATCAACGCTTCTTAATATCATCGGTCTTCTCGAGACATTAGATTCAGGTACAATCAAGCTTGAGGGAAGAACATATCCTTCAATCAATAGTAAAAAAGCAACACTTATGAGGCGTACAGAGATTAATTATCTATTCCAATCTTTTGCTCTCATTAATGACTGGAAAGTAAGCAAAAATCTCTTATTAGCGCTTCAATACACCAAGCTTTCAAAGCAGGAACAGGAGCGTCTTATTAGAACTGCCTTGGAAAACTATGGGATTGGCGAGAAGTTCGATGCGGTTGTAAATGAGCTTTCTGGTGGAGAAAAGCAGAGAGTAGCAATTGCTCGAGCAATGATCAAGCCAGGTAATTTAATCCTTGCCGACGAACCAACCGGATCACTTGATAAGGCCATGGCCACTATTGTTATAGACAGTTTGCTAGATTCCGTTCACGCAAACCATAAAACGCTTCTTATGGTCACACATGATATGGGTATTGCTCAGCGTTGTGATCGAATTATTGAATTACCAAAGCATCAATAGAAGTATTAACGGCGTAAAACACACCTAGCTTAGCAATGTGAATTAGGAGCGTTAAACAGCTCGGTCTTAGGCAACTTTTACAGCAGGAAGGCTTGTAGTCGCATCCGTTGTATCTTCGTCCTGCACGTGAGGCCATGAGCAGCTGCGAACATCGTCAGAGGTAAGACCAAGCCAACGAGCACGATGACCGTCAATTTTTGTTGGGCGGCGATGGAGCCACAGAGAAATTCCCAGAGTCCAAAGAGGCAGCAAGTAGAGGAAACTTGCAGCTAGAAGGCTCATAGAAGGTGCACCAATTGCAGAGAGCACCGAGATGTTTGAAATGGACCACGGTACCAGTGGAGCAAGAATTACAGCGCTATTCTCGATATCCAAGGCAAGAGCACTGGAAGAGTTTTCTGCGTTCTCGCACAGGTCGTTTGTCAGCATAATAGCCAAGGTCTGGTTACAAGAAACCATTGAGGTAAACATGCTGGTAATCAGAACGCCAAAGAAAGGCGTGGAGTTATCGGAAAGGTCGGCTACCAGCTGGCACATACGGCGAAGCAGACCAGTTGTCTGGAAAAGACCAGCGTAGCTTGAAGAAATGGTGACAATCGTCAAGACGTTCATCATGGAAAAAACGCCGCCACCATTCACCATGTTTGCAACGGTAGCGCCTGGAGCACGAAGACCAAAGAGCAGAATGACTGGCAGGTCGGCAAGAGGGACGCGTTGAATGGTAACGCAGAGAATGCAAGCAAGTATCAGGCTGGAAGCCATGGTAACAATGACATCAACCTTAAGAAGCGAAAAAACAATCACAAGAAGTGCTGGTGTGAGTGAAATTAAAGAGAGCCTAAAGGAGCGGCTGAGAAGACCAGTGACATCGGGGATAGTTCCCGTGTTTGCCATAAAGAAGTCCCACGCTACATAGATAGCGCATGCGGCAATAAAAGGCACTACGCTGGTTCGAAGCATACGGTTAATGTTTTTGGATAGATTGGTATCGGTAAGTTGTGAAACAAGAATTGCACTGGTAGACATAGGGGAGCAACGATCTCCAAAGTAGCTACCTGCAAGAACGGCGCCACCAATAAAGAACTCACTTGCCCCGATTGCCTTGCCAATAGACATGCAGATGATGCCCATGGTTGCTGCAGTACCAAATGCGGTACCCAGAAGCATGGACATCATGGTGCAGAGTAAGAATGTTGCAAGAATAAAGATAGACGGAGAAATAAGTGAAGCAGAAATGCTGACAATTTCTGGAATAGTTCCAGCTGCACGCCAGGCAGCACTCATAGCGCCAACCACAGCAAACAGTGCAATGATTGTTTTAACTTCCCAGACAGATTCAAAAGCTGCTAATAAAAGCTTTTTTGCGGAGATTTTACGAGAAAGTCCGTAACCAAAAAAGAGGAAGAAACCAATGGTCAAGATATATGTAAGGGGAAAAGATAGGGCTGTACCTACGATGAGCATCACCGCAAAGGCACTTAGTACTATTAGCTCTACCATGCATCCACTCCAAACGAATTTCTTGTGTAAATAGAGTAGACAACTAAGAAGTTGAAGTCCAACTGTTTTCAATGGTTATAATTACAAGTAATTTTTGTAATATAGTGGGAGCAAAAAATGAACTTTCAGACCATGGATTATTTTGTTGCTGTTGCAGAAGAAAAGAGTTTCACCAAGGCAGCTGAGCGCCTAAGTGTAACGCAGCAAACGCTCTCGGCAAATATTGCTGCTGCAGAAAAAGAACTTGGCTCTAAGCTGCTGGAACGTACGGTTCCGCTATCTCTAACGTTTGCAGGAGAAGAGTTCTTGCGGTATGCGCGCAAATTCCAAGCACAGCGTCGCGCTATGGATCAGGAGTTTCTTGATATTGCAGGCAATGAGCGAGGTCGCCTGCGTGTTGGTGTCACCGCCACACGAGGCCACATCATCATGCCGCGCTCCATCGCCGCTTTCCAAAAACTGCACCCAAACATCTCCATTGAGCTTGACGAGGGCGAGAATGACGAGCTAGTTGAGTGGCTGTCCGAAGGCCAACTTGACTTGATTGTTGCAACCGTCAATTCCACATCATATGACCTTGTTGTTAAAAAACTGTTTGACGAGAAGATCGTTCTGGTTGTCTCTCAAGCGCTTCTTGAGTCTCTGTATGCAGATAAGGTTGACTTGGTTGTCTCGCAAGTCAAAAAGACGGGAAAGCTCACGGCTTTGGAGGCATGTCCTTTCCTAACGGTTGGTAAGCGAGACATTGCAGGTAGTTTTGCTCGCCATGCGTTTGCGGCGTCGGGCATTTCTCCTACCATCAAGGTCATGTCCAGAAACTCCGAGACGCTTTTGGCGCTTGCCATGAGAGGTGTTGGCGCGTGCTTCTTGCCATCTGAGCTGGTGGCATCTTCTTACTACGACTTTGAAACATCTGGTCTTCACATTATTGAGCTAGGAAAAGAGATGTCATATTCGGTCAGTGTTGCTTGGCGACGCACCGATCATGTGTGGAGCACAATTGAGTCATTTGCTCAGGTGCTTTCTGAGCAGCGGTATGTGGTTAAGCGAGGTGAGTAGCATGGATGCGCCTCAGACTGACAGTAATCTTGAGATTTTGTATCAAGATGAGTATCTGCTTGCCGTAAATAAACCTGCGGGAATTATCGTTCATGCAGACGGCACCAATGAAACCTCGTTAACCGATGTAGTTTGCGAGAAACTCCGTGCACTTGAGGGCTTAAGAGAGGTAGATCTTTCCCAGGTCCAAGCTCTGAATCGCCTTGATAAGGAGACTACGGGCATAGTGCTTTTCTCGCTCAAAAAAGAAACGCAGTCGCAGTTTGACCAGCTTATTGCCTCCAAGGAGCTTTCCAAAGAGTATCTTGCAGCGGTTAAAGGAGCATTTGAACCAAATAAACTGCTGATAGATAAGGCAATTGGAAAAGATCGGCATGACGCTCAGAAGATGAGGGTCTCAGCAACAGGCAAACCTTCTCAAACGGAGGTGCGCCTTATTAAGGTTGCTTCATCAGCGCAAAGTCAAACTCAAAGCTTGCTACTGGTCAATTTGCTGACAGGAAGAAAGCATCAAATTAGAGTGCATCTCTCGTCACTTGGATTTCCTCTGGTAGGAGACGCGCTGTATGGAAGCGTATCATCTCTGCAGCGCGGAGCAAAAAAGAAACATAGACCGCAGTCGTTAATGCTCCATGCATATCGCGTTGGATTTATTCATCCAGTCACGGGCGCAAAAATTGTGATTAAAACGGATATTCCAGAGCGATTTTCTTATTTTGGTGTCACCGAGGTGGACTTATAGTACATACTTTGTGGTAGAGACATACATTCATTTTGTGCGGATACGTTACCCAGACGTGCATAAAGTGAACGAGGAGGGGGAGAAATGCCTGGCACAATGCGAGGTGTCTATACCAACCTGACTGAAATCCGCAGGAAGGTATTTAAAGAAGTTTCAACGCTTGCGTATGAAAAAGCAGATAAGAGCGTTGATGAAATTGCTCGCCAGATGGAAGAGCTGCCTTACAAGATTATTCCTGGTGATATTGCTACGTATCGTGAGAGCGTCTTCTTGGAGCGCGCTATTGTTGGCGAGCGCATTCGCATGACTATGGGCATGCCTATGCAGGGCGTGGATCAGCCAGAAAAAATTTCTGACGGCCTAGAAGAGGCCTCTCGACCTGAGGTTTATTACCAGCCACCGCTGATTAACATCGTTAAGTTTGCGTGTAACGCCTGCGAGGACAACGTGTATCGCGTTACCAACGCGTGCCAAGGTTGTCTTGCGCACCCTTGTCGAGAGATTTGTCCTAAAGAGGCAATTAGCTTCGTAGACAAAAAGGCATACATTGACCAGGAGAAGTGCATTCAGTGTGGCATGTGCTTCAAGGTCTGCCCTTACCAGGCAATTCATCACCACGTACGTCCTTGTGCAGCCGCTTGCGGTATGGATGCTATTGGTTCTGATGAGCATGGTCGTGCAGATATTGATTACGAGAAGTGCGTATCTTGTGGCCAGTGTCTGGTCAACTGCCCCTTTGGCGCAATTGCCGATAAGAGCCAGATTTTCCAGGTAATTCAGGCTATCAATGAGGGTTACACCGTTGTTCCGATTGTGGCTCCTTCGTTTGTTGGTCAGTTTGGCAAGGGTAGCGTTGGTCGTCTTCGTGAGGCATTCAAGGAGATGGGATTCGCCGAGGTAGAAGAGGTAGCAACCGGTGCTGACCTCTGTACTGTTCAGGAAGCAGAAGACTTTGTCAAAGAAGTCCCAGAGAAGCTTCCCTTTATGGGAACAAGCTGCTGCCCTTCCTGGTCTGCAATGGCTAAAAAAGAGCATCCAGAGCATGCTGATGCTATCTCTATGGCACTCACCCCAATGGTTTTGACTGCTCGTCTGGTAAGAAAACAAAATCCAGAGTCCAAGATTGTCTTTATTGGACCATGCACCGCTAAGAAACTTGAGGCACTGCGTCGCTCCGTTAAGTCCGAGGTCGATTTTGTTCTGACCTTTGAGGAGCTTGCAGGAATGATGGAGTCTAAGGGCATTGACTACACCAAGCTTGATGATGACAACTCCGACTTTGAAAACGCCTCCCATGACGGTCGCGCCTTTGCAGTTGCTGGCGGCGTAGCAGGTGCCGTAGTAAACGTCATCCACCAGAAGTACCCTGATAAAGAAGTACCTATCATGGCTGTTGATGGCCTTGCTGAGTGCCGAGCCATGCTCAAGGATGCTGTTAAGGGTAAATATCCAGGTTATCTTCTTGAGGGTATGGCTTGTCCAGGAGGATGCGTTGGTGGCGCTGGCACCCTGAGTGCCGTTAACCGTGCAGCCGCAGCAGTTAAGCGTTACGCAAAGACCGCTTCTTCTGAGCTGGCTTCTGCGAATAAATACAACGATCTTATTTCAGAGCTTGCAGGCACCGTTTCTGCTGAGGTTGAGATTGCCGAGGTTCTTGAGGTTCAGAAGCCTGTTGAGTAGTCACGTTCTCTCAAATCAAACGTAAAACGCCGGTGCGCTGCATCGGCGTTTTTTATGAGAAATGTAGCCCAATAAGGCAATCTACCAGGTAATAAAAAAGGATCTGCGATTAACAGATCCTTTAAGTTTTAGCTGAGAGATAGTCAACAAAAAGTTGATTAATTTGAATTACTCAGATTTTTCGTTTTTCATGGATGCATAGAACGTTGCATGTGCAAAAACGTCTTTAATGGTTTTTCCATTAATAAAAGGAAGCGCGAGAAATTCGTCTAGCGTAGGAACTAATTCAGAACAATCTACAAAGTGGTTCTTTGAGTTTCTGATGCTGGTGTCTTGAGCTCTCCATGCCTCAAAGTTGACATCAGTGAGGTAATAAACCTGGTGTCCGACTTGCATGTACACAGAGTGATTACTGTGCAGGTACTCTACCAGGTCTTCGTAAGAAATCTGGAGAACCTCAGAACTTTTCTTGCCCATGATGCAATCCTTTCCACGTCGCTTGCGCGCAAATTATGGACGCACTTTTATTGACTATACCGCCCTCCGAATACGCTTATTCAGATGAATTGAGAGGCATAGGCAAGCGGACGTTTTTTCTCGCTCAACGGCAATGAGCGGATGGTTGCAAATTTAGTGCTACTATTTGAGAATTTCTTGCACCATCTCATCTGCAGTATTGCAGAGTATGGTGGCACCTGCAGCTAGAAGCGTTTCTTTATCCCTAAATCCCCAGGTAACACTAATGCAAGGCATGCCACTGTTGCGTGCTGTTGCAACATCAACCTCAGAGTCTCCAATATAGACAGCGTCTTGAGGGTCAACACCAATTTGAGCAAGGGCGTAATGGACAGGCTCGGCATCAGGCTTTCTTTTAAGGTCATCTCGCTGGCCCAGCGCAAAGTCAAATCTACCTGGGAAGAAATTGCTCATTAAATCTGCTATGGCAAAGTCTGGCTTGTTTGAGACAACGGCACACTTAACGCCTGCAGCCCTAAGCGTATCAACCGCATCAAGTATGCCGGGATAAGGAGCTGTGTTATCCAAGCTATGGTCAGCGTAGTGCTCTTTAAAACACGCAAGTACACGCTGGTATGTTTCATCATCGGTGCCTTTTGGCACGGCATCGCGGATAAGCTTTGCAACGCCGTTTCCTACCATTTGACGGACCTCATCAACGGTATAAGAAGGCATATTGAACTGCTCAAGAGCGTAATTTGTTGCCCAAGCAAGATCAACAACAGTGTTCAGAAGTGTTCCGTCTAGATCAAATATAGCGGCTTTATAGGCCATGAAAGCTCCAAGTTCTTCTCGCCCTATGAGAGGGCTCATGTGTATCAATTTCAGTCTAGCGTAAAAGTGTGACGGTAAGTTATTTATTCCTCGTGAATCTCCACTAAGTTTAGATTGAGAGGATTCGACTAAACGTTGGAGAGTACAATGTTTAATCTATGAGCAAGGACGTGCCGTCTACACGTTTTTGCCGTCTTGAAGGCGCTTTCCGATTTGGCACAGGGAAGCAAAGACGAAAGGATAAAAATGGATTGTTCCTCAGAAAACCCCCAGAATTATTCCGCTCACGCAGCTGCTGATTTGCACAGCATGCATACGCATACCTGCGGAGAGCTTCGTGCAGAGCATATCGGTCAGACCGTTACGCTCACTGGTTGGGTTTGGCGTCGTCGTGACTTTGGTGGCCTAATCTTTGTTGACCTCCGTGACCGCGAGGGTTTGACCCAGATTCTGTTTGACCCAGATGTTGATGCAGAAACATTTGCAACTGCAGAGACTATTCGTCCTGAGTGGCCTGTTCTGATTTCCGGTACGGTTCAGCATCGCTCTGAAGGTCAGACCAATGAGGCTCTTGCTACCGGTGAGGTAGAGGTGCTTGCTTCAAAGATTGAGGTTCTTAACACCAGCGCTGTTCCACCATTCCAGATTGAGAACCACATTGACGTTAACGAGGACCTTCGCTTGAGGTACCGCTATGTTGACCTGCGTCGTCCTCAGATGGCTCAGAATCTTCGTATGCGTTCTGATTTTGCATTTGCGCTTCGTGAGGCATTCCATAAGCGTGATTTTACCGAGGTAGAGACTCCGGCACTGTTCAAATCTACTCCTGAGGGCGCTCGTGACTTCCTGGTTCCATCCAGAATGCAGGGCGGAAACTTCTATGCGCTTCCACAGTCTCCACAGCTGTTGAAGCAGCTGCTGATGATTGGCGGTATTGAGCGCTACTATCAGATTACTAAGTGCTTCCGCGATGAGGACCTTCGTGCAGATCGTCAGCCTGAGTTTACACAGGTTGATATGGAGATGGCATTTGTCCGCGAGGAAGATGTCATGGCTGAGCTTGAGGATATTCTGGGTGATGCATTTGCAAAGATGGGTATTGAGTTCCCAGCTCCACTGCGCAAGATTCAGTACTGGGACGCAATGGATACCTACGGCTCCGATAAGCCTGATACCCGCATTGGTATGGAGCTCCACGATGTCTCTGAGGTCTTCAAGCAGTCCAGCTTTAAACTCTTTAGCTCTGCCGCAACAACTGATGGCCAGTACGTCAAGGCAATCAACGTTAAGGATGCAGGCACCTGGCCACGCTCTCAGGTAGATAAGCTTGCCGAGGTGGCCGCCGGCTTTGGTGCCAAGGGACTTGCATGGGTCGCCTTCAAAGAGGACGGCTCCGTGGGAGGCCCTATTACCAAGTTTTTCTCGCCAGAAGAGCTTGAGGCACTGCGTGCAGAGATGTCTGCTGAGGCAGGGGACTTGATTCTCTTTGCTGTGGGCGGCCGCCTGGAGACAGATGAGATTCTTGGTGGTATGCGCCTGCATATGGCAAAAGTCCTGGATGTACCACGAGAAGGTCATGATTTCCTCTGGGTTGTTAATTTCCCACTGTTCCACTGGGATGAGGAGACTCAGTCTTATGCCTCTGAACATCAGCCCTTCACGCTTCCTCGTGAGGATGAGCTTGATCTTTTGGACACTGATCCTTTGGCTATGGGTTCGTATACCTACGACTTTGTTATGGACGGCTTTGAGGCTGGCGGCGGCGGAATGCGTATCCACAACGCTGAGCTGCAGCTTAAGATTCTGGAGAAACTCGGCTTTACTGAAGAGCGCGCAAAGGCTCAGTTTGGCTTCTTGATGGAGGCTCTGACGTTTGGTGCGCCTCCAATGGGCGGCTTTGCACTTGGTCTTGACCGCGTATGCATGCTGCTTGCAGGTGCTGATTCCATCCGCGACGTCATGGCCTTTCCAAAGACTACTTCTGGCTCTGATCTGATGTCCAGCGCTCCTTCGCCTGTTTCTAATGAGCAGCTCAAGGAGGTTTCGCTTCAAACGCTTCCAAAAGAGGTATAAGCAAACTAAGCAACGCAAGACAGTAAGGTACGTGGTGTTTTAACGATGAATGATACTTCTGTAGAAGAAATAGCTCCATCTGCTCGCGCTGAGTTAAAGGTAATCTTGGACCATTTTGGCGCGTATAAAAAGGACTTTGTTATGTCGGGACTCTGCGTGTTTGCAGAGTCCCTACTCGAATTAGTGATTCCTGTACTCATGGCCCAAATTGTTGACCAGGGTATTTTGCAGGGCAACCTTCAGACTGTTTTTATAAACGGCACCGTTATGGTTGTCTTTGCTCTTCTCGCCATGTTTGCTGGTATTGGCTATGCACGCTACTCAGCAAAAGCAGCTATGGGACTGGGCGCTCAACTCAGACAAGATGAGTATCGCCGTATGGAAGAGTTTGCTTTTGCAAATCTTGATAAATACGATTCATCCTCTCTGGTCACACGACTGACGTCAGACGTTACTATCATTCAGAACGCCTTTGCAATGGGTACGCGCCCGTTTATGCGTGGACCAATTATGCTGGTCATGGGCTTGGTTATGGCGTTTATTATGAGCCCAGAGCTGGCGGTAGTGTATTTTGCTGTACTGCCTTTCTTGGCCATTGCACTCTTCTTTATTGTGAAGCGCGTTGCCCCTTTGTACCGTGTTATGCAAGGCGCAATGGATAAGCTTAACGAGGCACTGCAGGAAGACTTTGCCGCAGTGCGTGCAATTAAGGCATATGTCCGAGAAGGATATGTCTCTGAGCGCTTTGAAAAAGTTAATACCCAGTATGCACAGACTGCTACAAAGACCTTTGGAACATCCGTCTTAAACCTGCCTATTTTCCAGGCTTCAATGTACGTCACTAATGTGGCTATTCTTTGGTTTGGTGGCCAGATGATTATGGCTGGCAGACTGGGTGTTGGTGAGCTTACGGGCTTCATGAGCTACGTGCTGCTTATCATGAACTCTCTTATGATGATTTCTGGCGTGTTCTTGCTTACTGCTCGAGCTATTACCAGTGTGCGTCGAATCGGAGAAATTCTTTCCGAGGAGCCCGCTATTGAGTCTCCAGAGCACGGTTTGACTGACGTTAAGAATGGCGCGGTCCGTTTTGAAAACGTATCTTTCAAGTACAGCCAGAGCGCTGAAGAGGATGTCCTTGAAGACATTAATCTCTCGTTTGCGCCAGGCTCTACCGTTGGTATTCTCGGCGGCACCGGCTCCGGAAAAACCACTCTTATCCAGCTGATTGCACGCTTGTACGATGCTACTGAAGGCACCGTATTTGTTGGCGAGAATGACGTCCGCTCCTACAATCTTGTTTCACTTCGTGACGCAGTATCTGTTGTCCTTCAGAAAAATGTGCTGTTCAGCGGTACCGTCCGCGACAACCTGCTCTGGGGAGATCCCAACGCTACTGACGAGGAACTGCTTCACGCATGTTCTATTGCATGCGTTGATGAGTTTCTTGACAGGATTGGCGGCTTGGACGGAGACCTTGGTCAGGGTGGCGTCAATGTTTCTGGTGGCCAGAAGCAGCGCCTTTGTATTGCGCGTGCGCTTTTGAAGAAGCCAAAAATCATCATTTTTGATGACTCTACCAGTGCAGTTGATACCGCAACTGACGCAAAGATTCGTGCAGGGCTTGCCGAACTTGCTGACATGACAAAAATCATCATTGCCCAGCGTGTGAACTCAGTTATGGACTCAGATCAGATTGTCGTTCTTGATAACGGTAGGGTTCATATGACTGGCACTCACACAGAACTTCTCGCCAAGAGCCCTATCTATAGAGAACTCTATGAGTCGCAGATTGGCGGTAGTCAATCGGACATTGATGCTGCTGGTAAGGAGGTGTCACATGGCTAATCGCACAGGAGGAGCACGTCCTCAAAACATCGGACATACCATTAGAGTGTTTGTCTCGTACTTAGGTCATGCTAAGAAGCGTCTTATGTTGGTGGCACTTCTTGTTTCTATAAGTGGTTTAGCAGCGCTTCTGGGCACCTACATGATTAAGCCTGTTGTTGCTGCAGTGGGCAGGGGAGACGTAAACGCATTTACCAACCTCATTGTATTTACAGCAGTTGTGTATGCAATTGGCGCGCTTACCAGTGCTGGTTACACGCAAATTATGGTTCGTGCTGCTCAGAGGATTGTTTTTGACATCAGACGAGACCTTTTTGAGCACATTGAATCGCTGCCGCTGAGGTTCTTTGACCGCCGTACCCGCGGCGATATCATGAGTTTCTTTACCAACGACGTGGATACCATCTCAGAAGCGCTTAATAACAGTTTTGCCAATCTTGTCTTGGCGTTTATCCAGATGGTTGGCACACTTGTGCTGCTGATTGTTCTTAACTGGCAGCTGACGCTTATCACTATCCTCTTTGACGTATTAATTGTGATATATGCGCGTTACGCAAGTAAGCGCTCGGCTAAGCATTATTCGGTGCAGCAGAAGAGTCTTGGCGTTCTTAACGGCTTTGCTGAAGAAACCATCTCTGGCCTCAAGGTGGTTAAAGTTTTTAATTACGAGAATGCCAACTTTGCTGACTTCCAAAAGGTTAATGAAGAGCTCAGACACTCTGGAACAAACGCACAGGCGTATGCAGCAACTATGGTCCCTATCACGGTCTCGTTGACGTATATCAATTACGCTGTGGTTACCGTGGTTGGCGCACTGCTTGCGGTTAACGGACACGCGGATGTTGCAAGTCTTGCATCCTACCTGGTCTTTGTTCGCCAGGCAGCCATGCCGTTCAACCAGTTCACACAGCTCTCCAACTTCCTGCTTACCGCTCTTGCCGGTGCCGAGCGCATCTTTGCGGTTATGGAAATGACTCCTGAGGTTGATGAGGGCAAGGTCGACCTGGTCCGCGTTAGTGGTTATGAGTCAGGAGAAGAGTCCTGGGCTTGGGTCACACCGTCTGGCGAGAAAACTCCTCTTGCCGGAGACGTCCGTTTTGATGACGTAACCTTTGGATACGACGATGATCAGACGGTTCTTGCAAATCTCACGCTGTTTGCAAAGCCTGGCCAAAAGATTGCGTTTGTCGGCTCAACTGGTGCTGGTAAAACGACTATTACCAACCTTATTAACCGCTTCTACGATGTTCGCAGTGGAACCATCACCTACGACGGCATTCCTATCAACGACATCAAGAAATCTGCGCTGAGGTCCTCATTGGGCATTGTTTTGCAGGACACACATCTGTTCACGGGTACCATCGCGGACAATATTCGCTTTGGTAAGTTAGACGCCACTGATGACGAGGTTATTGCTGCAGCAAAAATCGCAAACGCAGATAAGTTTATCCGCCGTATGCCTCGTGGTTACAACACCGTACTTACCTCAGATGGCGCTAACCTTTCCCAAGGTCAGAGGCAGCTTCTGGCAATTGCGCGTGCTGCTATTGCCGATCCTCCCGTGCTTATCTTGGACGAGGCAACTTCCAGTATTGATACGCGTACTGAGGCACTTATCGAGAAGGGCATGGATGCCCTAATGGCGGGCCGTACTGTCTTTGTGATTGCTCACAGGTTGTCTACAGTTCGTAACTCTGATGCCATCATGGTTCTGGAGCATGGCCGCATTATTGAGCGCGGTACTCACGATGAGCTTATTGCAAAGCATGGAGAGTATTATCAGCTGTATACGGGCTCGCGTG
The DNA here is from genome assembly GCF_000758945.1 of Lancefieldella parvula DNF00906. Lineage (GTDB taxonomy): Bacteria > Actinomycetota > Coriobacteriia > Coriobacteriales > Atopobiaceae > Lancefieldella > Lancefieldella parvula_C. The sequence goes on along the minus strand of NZ_JRND01000035.1, from coordinate 3,485 downwards.
AGCTGGAGTAGGGGCATTTTATGTTTGAAGCGTTAGCTGTGGCTCTTGGTGGAGCGCTGGGTAGTTTAGGTCGTTGGCAGTTGGGCGTCCTCTTTAAACAGTGGATTCCTAACCTGCCAGTTGGTACGTTTGCTGCAAATGTTGTTGCAGGTTTGATTATTGGTTTTGTGACGGGACTTGACCTTGCAAGTCCACTTCAACCACAGGTAAAACTATTCTTAGCCGTGGGTCTTTGCGGAGGACTTTCGACCTTCTCAACCTTCTCAAATGAAACGTTGACCTTTATTCAAGCAGGTAATTGGACTGCCGCAGGTGTGAATATTGCGATCAATGTTATAACGTGCCTGGTTGCTGTGTTTATTGGATTGAAATTATCGGCTATTGTGTCGTAGCTTGATTATTCAATCGTCTAAATTAAAAGCTAGATATCCTTCTTTTGGATACCTAGCTTTTTAATTTGCTTTCTTTTAAATACCGCAGTTGCGTTTTATTTTGTTATCTTAGGCAGTACAAAGAGCACGATTCCCATGGTAACAAGAGGGATACAAGCTACGCACACAAGTACAAAGAGTGCATTCTGAGCTCCTGCAAGGGTGCTTGTAGCTAAGTCTGTAGCTCCAAGCTGAGAAGCCGCTACAACGCCAGAAATAACGCTGGTGCCCATAGCGCCAAAGAGCTGCTGCAGTGTGTTGATAACAGCATTTCCATCTGCCTTGCGGTCTTCTGGTAGATGTCCTAGAGCTACCGTAAAATTGTTTCCCATCTGAAGCGCCTGGCCAATGGCAAAGATAGTAAAAATATACGTAATCATTTCTACGGTAAGCTGGTGAACAAAGAGCAGCAAAAGGAGCATGCTGGTAAGGCAGCAAAGAATGCCTGTAACAATAGGCTTTTTAGCGCCCAGCTTGTCTAAAATCTGACCAGAAATTGGTGCCATAACTGCGCCAATAGCACAGCCTGGCAACATCTGAGCTCCTGCTGCGGTAGCGCCTGCACCTAGTACTAGCTGGGAGAAGTTAGGCAGAAGATACGACTGACCAAGAATAATAAATTGCAGAGCAACAATAGCAAAGAGCGAGAGCACAAAGCCCTTCTCGCTAAATACCTCAAGGTTAATGATAGGAATTTTTGTAGATTTATTAGATTGCTCCTGGTGTTTAAAGGAGTTTTCGTGACGCACAAAGAACATAAGTGAGCCCACAAAAATCATAATTGCGAGCAAAACAGGAATGCTAAGCAGGCCAAACGCGCTGGACTCGTCAATAACAAAGATGAGCGCAATAAAACTTACGGTAAGCAGCAGCCAGCCAAAGACATCAAAAGAAATCACTTCAGTCTCATGGCTCTGTTGGATTGAACTAATTCCCAGAATAAACGCCACAATCAAGAAGGGGAGAAGTCCGGCAAAGATCATTCGCCAGCCAAGATGCTCTGCAATCCAGCCACCAGCTGAAGGTCCTACTGCAGGTGCAACGGCGGTAACTAGCATGCCGATGCCCATCATGACACCCATGTTTTTAAGTGGAGCCTGTTCGGTGATGATGTTGAACATCAGTGGTAGCGCTAGACCGGTGCCAATGCCTTCTAAAATACGGCCAAGCAGCAATAACATAAACGTTGGAGCAGCAAATCCGCAGAGAATGCCACTGATATAGAAGATCATGGCCACGGTAAAGATACTTTTAGTTTTGAATCGTCTGTTTAAATACGACGACATAGGCATGATAATGGCAAGAATCAAAAGGTACGAGGTGGTCATCCATTGTACCGTTGAGGTGCCAATAGAGAATTCCTCCATTAACGTTGGAAACGTCACGTTCATGGCGGTTTCTACGACAACTCCCGAGAAGGACATAATTCCTGTTGCAATTACAGAAAGAACAAGTTTTGCGTTGAGCTCTCTTTTAAACATTTAATCCCTTCTTTTCTCGGCGGTACATCGTAACACTATTCAAAGCAGGTTTTAATACTGTGGGCGTATTCGTTGAGTTTTTAATATGCTTTTGTTTATAGAGAATCTCATTTCATAAGTTATTTTTTTCTTTTTATTGGAGTAAATAAGTGGTATAAATAACTTAAAGAGGTGATGAAGATGTCTAGTTCTTTTATTGCCAGTAGAACATATCTACCATCTAAAAATGAAATTTCTAGGTTCTAATAATTTCTTTGTTTTAAATCAAATGCCCTGTGGAGTGATATTTCTGAATATGAATGAATTACCTCAATAGTGGGCTTTTGATTATTTAGGAGTATGAGTTTATGGGAGCACCAGAGATAATAATTCTTATTGTTCTTTTTCTAATCTTATCCGTCATGTTTTACTGTGGACGAAGGGCTTTTATTTGGCTTTCTCGCTATCTTAAGAAACTTGATGGTTTACAGGATTCTATTGATGATTTGAATAGAAAAATATAAGCAGCGATTTGCTCAACTTAAGTTAGAAGAACGGGGTGGCTTAAACCACCCCGTTCTGCTTATCAATATTGCGTGCTAGCAAGCTATTTATTTAGCTTTACCCTGGTTTGCAACAGCGTTAATCTTTGCTTCGATGACAGCTGGATCGCCAATATAGTGCTTGTCTACAATGTTCCAATCCTTGTCAAAGGTGTATGCGCAAGGAATGCCAGTTGGGATGTTAACCTCAAGAATCTCTTCTGGAGTGAGGTGCTCAAACTGCATAACAAGAGCGCGAAGGCTGTTGCCGTGTGCAGCAATAAGAACACGCTTACCTGCCTCAAGCTGTGGCTTGATCTCCTGCTCAAAGTAAGGCCATGCGCGTGCAATGGTGTCCTTTAGGCACTCGGTGTAAGGAAGATCCTCTGCTGGAACATCACGGAACATTTCCTGAACGTGAGGATCGCGCTCGTCGCCTGGCTCAAGAGCTGGTGGCTGGACATCAAAGGAACGACGCCAAATCTTTACCTGCTCCTCGCCGTGCTCGGCAGCTGCATCAGCCTTGTTGAGGCCCTGAAGTGCACCATAGTGACGCTCGTTCAGACGCCAAGTCTTATGAACAGGAAGCCAGTTACGGTCAAGCTCATCAAGAACATGATTCAGAGTGTGAATAGCACGCTTGAGCAGAGAGGTGTAGCAAACATCAAAGTCATAGCCAGCCTCTTTGAGAGCGCGGCCGCCAGCTGCTGCCTCCTCGTGACCAGTCTCGGTAAGGTCAACGTCGGTCCAACCAGTGAACAGGTTGAGCTTGTTCCACTCAGACTCACCGTGGCGAACAATAACAAGGTGCATGTACTGATCTTCAGCCATTAGGCTTCCTTTCTACGCGTCAAACTTTGTGCACCATACGTGGTAAACACCAAGTTTTTGGCAATACTTTACATACAGGTGCAAGACAAAACGCTTGCGAATAATATTCTACCGCACACCGAAAAATACGTGCGAATCAATGTCTAAAAGATTTTGCATATCGCGTGTGCCAACTTTGAACTGCCTCCCATTTCTTGGACATAAGAAATGGGAGGTAGTTC
>NZ_JRND01000034.1:0-34304 GCF_000758945.1 Lancefieldella parvula DNF00906 | reverse complement strand
GAACTGCCTCCTATTTCTCGTGTCTAAGAAATGGGAGGCAGTTTATCGAGAAGGACTTTTTTGTTGTAACAAAAAGGTACGCTAAGCGTCGAGCTTACTCTGGTGCAGCTCAACAAACCTCTGCAGCTTTTGAACAACCTCTGGCGTGAGCATGTCCTTTTTGACCTGCCAAGACCAATTACCTTCAGCCTTGCCAGGAATGTTCATACGAGCATCGTCAGAAAGGCCCAAAACATCCTGAAGCGGCAGAATAACTACTGCATTGGATGAGCTGACTACCTGCTCCATAAGGTGGTCAAAAATCTGGTGTGATTCATCAGTTGCCTGGCCACCTGTAAAACGAGCTTCTACAAAACCCATAAGCGTTTGCGTATCATGGGTACCGCTGTACACAATAGACTCCTGAGCTGGTGTAAAGGAATATCTACAATCTCCATCAGCAAATTGAATGACGCTCATGCCTGGAAATCCCGTCTGAGAAAGCAGTGCCCTGACCGCAGGAGTAACCGCTCCTAAATCCTCTGCAATAAAAGGAAGTGGGCCAAGCTGCTTATAAGCAACATCAAACAGCTCATTGCCAGGACCAAACTTGAATGATCCCTCAGCAGCAGTCTTTCCTTGCTCAATAGCATAGTAAGACGTAAAGCCAATAAAATGGTCCAGCCTGGTATAGTCATACAGATAGAAAGACCTGCGGAAACGTTCAATCCACCAACGGTATCCCTCGTCTTTATGAGCCTGCCAGTTATACGTTGGATTACCCCACAGCTGACCATCTTGAGAAAACGCGTCAGCAGGAGCGCCGGCCTGAAGCTCTGTATGACCTGCATCATCTAGAGCAAAAAGCTCTGGATGTGCCCAAACATCAGCGGAATCCTCTGAAACAAACATAGGCATATCGCCAATAATCTGAATGCCTTTAGCACGAGCCTCCGCTAATGTCTGACTCCAAATAACGTCAAAAGCAAATTGCTGCTTTCGGTGAAGTTCGATTGCCTGAGCAAGCTCAGAACGCTCAAGAAGCTCTTGCGACCAGCTGCGATATTGCTTAGGCCACTCCTGCCATACTCCCTCACCCAACAGGTCTTTAATAGCACAAAATGTTGCATACGAATCAAGCCAATATGAGTTTCTCGCGCAGAATTCCTGGTATTCAGCGGCTCGCCTGCTCTGAGGATCATCGCACTCAGAGATGACTCTCTCCATTACAGTTTGGTCAAGCAGATTAATGTTTCCTGCAAAAGCGGAAATTCCCGCGTAAGGAGAGCCGTATTCATCGGTTGGGCTGACAGGTAAAATCTGCCAATACTTCTGGCTCGATTTGGCGAGAAAATCGATGAACTCGGAAGTCTCGCGACCAATTACACCAAGCTTCTGGCCTGGCGTAATTGCGGAGTCCTCGTCGGAAGGCAGAGAAGTAATGTGAGCAAGCACTCCCATACCTGGCTCAAGAGGCTTTTGTAGTCTGTGAGCTGGCTGAACGTTTAAGACCGTGCATCCAAGCTGCCACAAAAAGACCTCTGCCTTGCCATCTTTGACAGGCACCGCTTGTCCACTAATAACGTCAATAACCTGCATGTTTTGAGGTACAGAAACATATACCGTCTTAGCATCTGAGCGGCTCTTATTCACCAACACACAAATGCCAGGTACAGCGTTGCTCTGTTCCTCTTGCTGGACATCTTTTTGAACAGGCCTACGCCAGAAAGCTAAAACATCATCTGAGCCGCTCTCGGGAACAAACGGTTCAAACGAGCCGTCCACCAGCAGAGGAAGCGTTTTTCTGAGCGCAATAGCATTGCGATACATATGCAAGTAATCCAGGTCTGCGCGAGGGCTGCTTCCTGGCCAAGGCATAGTTGCGCGATTAGTTGGGTCAACGAATCCCTCAACGCCCATCTCATCGCCATAGTAGATTGATGGAACACCAGGAAGTGTCATCTGAAGCACAGCTGTCTGCCACATACGAGCCTTAGAAAGGCCGCGTTGATCAGCAGAAAGTCTGTACGTTACCTGCTCTTGAGCAGAAAGAGCATCAGGAGCAGGAGCTCCAGCAACTACGTTAATCAGTCGCTCTTTATCGTGCGTTCCAAATACATTCAGGCACGCATAAAATGCCTCGTGAGGATAGTTTTCCCACAGCTCCTCGAGAGCTGAAACAGTTACCTCGGCACCAACTTCATTCATCAAAAATGAAAGTATAGACTTGCGCAGAGGATAATTCATAGGTCCGTCGAGCTCAGAACCTTCCAGATAATGCCTGAGTTTTCCGTATGCACGCTTATTGCTTGCGTCCTCCCAGACCTCTCCGATAATAACTGCGTCGCTACGCTCTGCAAGTGCAGCCGCACGAATCTTCTGTATAAACGAATCAGAAATCTCATCTGCAACGTCTAAGCGCCAACCACGAGCTCCACGACGCAGCCACGTTCTAATAACGCCATTCTCGCCACAAATAAACTCCTGATAATCGGGATTATCGGAGACAATAGTTGGAAGCGCGTCTACACCCCACCAGCTTTCATACGTTCCATCTTCATGGAACGTAAACCACTTATCATAGGCAGAACCAGCCTGCTGAACTGCTCCTGGTTCAGAGTAGTTCGAGAATTTATTAAAGTATTTTGAATCAGCGCCACAGTGATTAAATACGCCATCCAAAATAATAGAAATACCATGCTCAGCAGCTTTAACGCAGAGGCGTTCAAAATCCTCTACGGTGCCCAACACGGGATCAACTTCCAAATAATCCGCAATATCATAGCGATGATTACTAGAAGCAGCATAGATAGGATTCAAATAAAGCGCAGTTATTCCAAGGTTTTCCAAGTAGGAAAGCTTCTCTTCAATACCAGCCAAAGAACCGCCGTAGAAATCCCACTCAGTCACGCGGCCGTTGGCGTCGTGCTGATACTCAGGGGTCTTCTCCCAGTCTTCAACCAGCTGGCGAGAAACCCCATTTCTTGGAACAGCAAGCGCCTGCTTGGTACGTTCGTGCCAGTTTGCATCTCGTGCAAACCTGTCAGGGAAAATCTGGTAGACAACTCCACCCTTGTACCAGCTAGGGTCTTCTACACCTGCAAAGCTGCCACGAGACTTATAGCAAGTAATCTGAAATGATGGTGGCTCGCCATAGGCAAAGCTACCAACACCGATGCATCTACTTTCTTGAGCACCATATGACCAAACTGCTCCGTCAGAAGCCTGAAGCTCAAAACGATACCAAATAAGGCCCGTAGCAGCTGGTTTAACAATTGCCTCAAAGCACTGCGCATAGTCAGGTACATCAGTCGGAAGCGCGCCAGCAAAATCACTCTTTTGCATCACAACGCATTTCTCGCCAGACAGAGCTTGGGCCTCTGGAGACAATTCAGGGCCATACTCTTGCCAGAGACGAAGCGTTACTGATTGAACATCATCGTCCCAAGCAAATATTCTGATTGTTGCTGAAGTACCTAGTTCTACCGCGCCTTTTGGATCTCTACAAACAATGTTTGAGGTGTTGTGAAAAGCCTGCATTCTTACCAATCTCGACGACGTACATACCTGATAATTTCAGGGTGTAGTAAATGATACACGTCAAGATATTCATTTGCAGCGTTATGCCAACTAAAGTCCTCTGCCATCGCCTGTTTTACAAGATTTGTCCACGCTTGTTTATCGTTTCTATAAACATCGGCGGCGTACAGAATAATATCTGCCATTTCATCTGCGTTTTGATTGGCAAAACTAAAGCCGGTTCCTTCTCCCGTAAACTGGTTGTACGGTTTTACAGAATCTGCCAGGCCGCCCGTCTCGCGAACAATAGGAAGCGTGCCATAACGCATAGAAATCATCTGAGAAAGACCGCAAGGCTCAAACTCTGATGGCATCAAGAACATATCCGCACCTGCATACATGCGGTGAGAAAGCGCAATATCAAACTCAATACGTGCTGCCATGCGGTTACCATAGTGCCCATCAAAGAAGCGCATAGCATCTTCTTGTTCAGCGTCACCAGTTCCTAGAACAGCAACCTCAATACCTGCACAAATAAGACGGTCCATCGCATAGCGAATCAGGCCCAAGCCTTTCTGGTTAGTCAGGCGCGTAACCATTACCGCAAGAGGTACATCTGGATTTACCTCAAGGCCCAGCTCCTCTTGCAGCTGACGCTTACACTCAGCCTTGCCTTCCATATGACGTGCCGAGAAGTTCTGTGGAATATAAGAATCACTTGCAGGTGACCACGCACCAATATCAATACCATTCAGGATGCCGCGCAGTACACTTTGACGGCGACGGAAGATATCATCCATTCCCTCTCCGAAGTGCTCTGTCTGAAGCTCTTGGGCATACGTTGGGCTAACAGTGAGCAGATAATCGGAGTAGCAAAGCGCACCCTTCATAAAGTTGATGGAGCTTGCGTCACACCTCAGTTGATCAGCTGCAGCAGGAATATCAGCAAGACCAAGTACGTCGCTGAGCATCTTGTCAGTAAACTGGCCCTGGAACTTGACGTTATGAATGGAGAAGACCGTCTTAACGTTTTGGACCTCAGGGACGCCCTGATACTGCTCACGCAGAAATACGGGTGCCAGTGCCGTTTGCCAGTCATTGCAGTGCAGAACGTCGCAGGAGAGCTCTGGGACGTGTGCAATCAGCTCACACAGAGCCTTGGAGAAGAACGCATAGCGCTCTCCATCATCAAAGTAGCCATAGAGGCCATCACGAGCAAAGTAAGACTCGTTATCTACAAAGTAAAAATCAACGCCTTCATGAACCAGATGCCACAGCCCACAATACTCAAAGCGCCACGAAAGAGGCACCTGAAGCTCGTAGACCTTCTTCATCTTTTGTTTCCACTCGGGCTTAATGGAGCTGTAGAGTGGCGAAATAACCGCCACTCTAGCTCCTACTTTTTTAAGTGCTTGTGGCAATGAACCCGAGACATCTCCAAGGCCGCCCGACTTGGAAAAAGGCGCCACCTCTGAACTTGCATAGACAACGCGAAGTTTGCGACGCTTGGAGACTTGGGACATTATTACGCCACCCTCTTATTGTTTTTACGCTGAAGAAGAATTTCTTCGCTGGTACCACGAAGCTCAGTACCTGCAGGAATAATATTAGAACGGTCTACAATAGCGTGCTCGACTACAGAACCTTCCTTAACAATGCAACCTTCCATCACAATAGAATCGCGTACTACTGCGCCACGCTCAATGATGACGTTACGACCAAGGATGGAACCGGTAACAGATCCACGGATACGACAACCTGCAGAAATGGTTGAGTTGCTAACTTTAGAGCCAATCTCAAATTTTGCAGGAGCGGTATCGTGAGCCTTTGTCTTAATGGAACGCTCTGGGGTAAAGAGCTCATTTGCTGGCATGGGGTTCAAAAGCTCCATGTTAGCCTGATAATAAGAGTTCTTTGAGAAGATAGATGCTACATGGCCCTCAAAGTGGAAGGTACGGACCTTAACACGGTTGTAGTCAGCATGAAGCGCCTCAAAGAGGTCAAGATAATCAGTAGCTCTATACCAATCAAGCATATCAATAAGCAGGTCACGCTTGATAATAAAGCAGTCAAGGGAAGCTTCATCTCCGCGCTGGACACCATTATGTGTCTTGACTACGCGGTCACCTTCAAGCTCAACACCAACAACGTCTCTATCGTTATAACGAGTGGTGTAGGTCATCATAGTGATGTCTGCATCGGACTCAAGGTGCTGGTCAAGCAGCTCGGTAAGATCAGAGTTGAAAACAAAATTTGAAGTAGACAACAGAACATACTCTGCATCAGTTCTCTCAAGATATGGCTTGTTGGAAATCAGATCTCTGAGCAGGAAACGAGCGCCTGCGTGGGAGGTACCAAAAGCAGATCCAGGCAGAATAAATAAACCACCGCTCTTACGGTCCAAGTTCCAGTCTTTGCCAGAGCCAAGATGATCGATAAGTGAGCGATAGTTAAAGGGCATGATTACGCCAACGGTACTAATGTCCGAATTAACCATATTTGAAAGAGGAAAATCTACCAAGCGATATCTTCCCAAGAAAGGCATGGATGCAATTGGGCGTACATCATTGGCGATTTCCATATTAGTCGAAGCATAATTGCAGGTAATAAGGCCAATTACTCTATTCATTAGTGCTCACCTCTTTCAACCACTACATCATTTCCAACAACAGCAATCTCTTTATTAAGGTCAGAGCTGCCAATATGGACGTTCTTCTCGACCACAGCGTTCTCGCCAAGAATTGCGCGAATAACCACCGCACCAGGTTTAACTTCTGCGCCAGGAAGAAGTACGGAGTCAATAACGCGAGCCCCCTCACCAATAACGGCATCGGTAGACAAAATTGAATGGCGAGAATAACCAAAGACCTGGCATCCGTTGCTTACCAGACAGTCGTCTACCTCGCCAAAAGCGCCAATGTACGCTGGTGGACGGGTGGAAGCATTAGACAAAATAGGGAACTTATCCGAGAAGATATCAAACTTAGGCTCAGATCCAAGTAGATCCATGCTAGTCTCGTGATAACTTGCAATGGTACCTACATCGCGCCAGAAACCCTCAAAGCGATAGGCAAAAAGACGTTTACCATCATCAAGCAACGTCGGAATAATATCACCGCCAAAGTCATGAGAAGATTCAGGATTCTTTGCGTCCTCACGCAAAGTCTCAAGAAGCAAATCTGTGCTAAAGATATAGATTCCCATGGACGCCAGGTTGGACTCTGGCTCTTTGGGTTTCTCGGAAAACTTGGTGATCCTATCCTCATCATCAATGGACATGATGCCGAAGCGAGAGGTCTCTTCCCAGGGAACAGGCATAACAGCAATGGTGAGGTCTGCGTTGTTCTTCTTATGGCAGGCGAGCATCTCGCCGTAGTCCATACGGTAAAGCTGATCGCCCGAGAGAATTAGTACGTAATCAGGGTTATTCTGCTCAATGTAACCAATATTCTGGGTGACGGCATCTGCGGTTCCCGCATACCATGCACCACCAGACTGTGTTGCGAAGGGAGGAAGAATAGAAATTCCACCACCGCGCTCATCAAGGTCCCAAGCACTACCTGATCCCACGTAAGAGTGAAGCAAATAAGGACGATACTGTGTCAAAACACCTACCGTAGAAATTCCTGAATTTGCGCAGTTGGATAATGCAAAGTCAATAATGCGGAACTTGCCACCAAACGAGACAGCAGGTTTAGCTACTTTTGAGGTCAGAGCACCTAAGCGGCTTCCCTGTCCTCCTGCAAGTAGCATTGCAAGACATTCCCTTTTGCTCATATCCAAATCTCCTCTCTCCCCAACAGAGGTCTTTATTCTCAACGTCTTACGACGATTGAACCTAAACGCAGATCCTTACACGTGCCAAATATCTTCCATGTACTCCCTGATAGTTCTATCAGCCGAGAAGAAACCAGAGTTTGCAGTATTGTGAAGTGCGCGAGCATTCCAGCTACGACGATCTGCATAGGACTGAGTAAGCTCTTCCCATGCCTTCACGTAGGCGTCAAAGTCAATAAGCACCAGGTCAGGATCATTGTTGATCAGCAGATAGTCGTGAATTGACTCAAAGTTGCCAGAGAGTCGGCTCAACGAACCATCGGTCAGCATATTTACAATGCGAGCCAGCGTTGGGTTCTGGTTAAGCAGGTTTTGTGCAAAGTAGGTGCCGGAAGCATATACCTCTTGGACCTCGTCTGCACGAAGACCAAAAATCTTGATGTTCTCTGGTCCTGCAAGCTCAGAGATCTCAATATTTGAACCGTCATATGTACCAAGGGTCAGAGCCGCATTCATCATAAGCTTCATGTTTGAGGTACCAGAAGCCTCTGCACCAGCAACTGAAATCTGCTCTGAAATATCAGATGCAGCATAGATAAGCTGTGCATTTGAAACAGCAAAGTTTGGAATAAAGACAATCTTCAGACGACCCTCAATGCGCTCGTCGTTGTTAACCACGTCTGCAACGGAGTGAATAAGTCGAATGACTTCCTTTGCAAAGGTATAGCTCTGAGCAGCCTTGCCCGAGAAAATAAAGGTTGTTGGAGCTGGCTTATAGCTTGGGTCATCAAGCATGCGGTTGTAGAGATACAAAATCTTAAAGACATTAAGCAGCTGACGCTTATATGCATGGAAGCGTTTTACCTGCGTATCAAAGATGGTATTGGTATCCATCTCAACACCGGTTGTCTTCTTGACGTATGCAGCAAGACGCTCTTTTTCTTCTTTCTTTGCAGCGTCCATCTTTTCCAAGAACTCAGCATTATTCTCAAAAGCAAAAAGCTTCTGAAGTTCATTGGCATCATCAAGCCAGCCGGTACCGATAGCCTCAGTAATAAGCTTTGCGTAAGCGGTATTAGCCTGTGCCAAGAAGCGACGGTGGCAGATGCCGTTAGTCTTGTTATTAAAGATTTCTGGACGAAGCTTGTAGAAATCCTTCAAAACACTCTGCTTCAAAATGTTAGTGTGCAGATCAGATACACCGTTAACCGAGTGGCTAAACAAAATAGAGAGGTTAGCCATACGAACGGTGTTATCCCACAACACAGCTGTTGAGGCGAGAAGTTCGGTGTTGCCGTTAGAGTCAACAAGCAGCTGCTCCTTATAGCAACGATCAACCTCGTCGATAAACATATACAAGCGAGGAAGCAGCTCACGGAAGGTGTTAATAGGCCACTTCTCAAGAGCCTCAGGCATAACGGTGTGGTTGGTATAAGAAATTGCGTTTCTCGCGATATCAAATGCCTCGTTAAAGTCAACGCCATGGTCATCGACAAGCAGACGCATAAGCTCTGGTCCGCACATTGCTGGGTGCGTATCGTTAGTGTGGATACAGACGTGATCTGCAAAGTGTTCCCAATCCTCGCCGTACTTATCCTTATAAGCACGAAGAATGGTCTGAAGACCAGCGGAAACAAACAAATACTCCTGCTTTAAGCGAAGAATGCGTCCGTGCTCACCAGAGTCATTTGGATACAGAATGGTTGAAATTGCCTCAACGTCAGAGCGGAACTTATTAGCACGGGCATAATCGCCGGCGTTAAAAGCATCAAGATCAAAGTCTTCCTCTGCTGGCTCTGCAGACCAAAGACGCAGCTTATTTACGGTCTTTGCGCCATAGCCAACAATAGGCACATCGTATGGAACAGCCCTTACTACCTGGCCACCCTCTTGCGAGAACCAGAAATTGCCATTCTCGTCCTCATGCCTTACAACTGTGCCACCAAAGCGCACCAGTACGCTAGAATCGTCTTTTCTGACTTCCCATGGATATCCATTTGCCAGCCAGTTATCGGTACGCTCTACCTGGCGTCCATCCTTAATCTCCTGGCGGAAGAGACCATAACGGTATCTCATACCGTTACCAAAGCCAGCCATACCCTCGTGCGCCATGGAATCAAGGAAGCACGCGGCAAGTCTACCCAGACCACCATTGCCAAGGCCAGGGTCTACCTCTTGAGCAGCAAGCTCCTGAAGCGAAGTACCCATTTCTTTAAGGCCCTCTGCAACAACATCGGTGATACCAAGATTGAGTAGATAATTCTCAAGTAGTGGTCCTAGAAGGAACTCAAGAGAGAAGTAATAGACCTGCTTGTCAGCATGAATATAGGAGGTTGACTGAATTTCTCGCGCCTTTTCTGCAATGAGGTGAGCAAGAACGTTATAGCGCTCCTGATCAGTGCACTCTCCATAGTATTTGCCAAGAATCTTGATGAACTTATCGCGATACTGCTCTTCAAAATCTTGTTTATCGGTAAAAATGTTTTGTCCGTTATTTACGGCCATGCTTCCCCCTCTTTGGAAGTTCTTTCTCAAACGCTAAAACAATGCCACCAAGCGGAGGAACAGACAGTTCTACCGAATAATCTCTTCCATTCCATGCCACTGGCTTAGTGGAAAGTTTCTTAGTATTCACAATACCCGAACCGCCAAATTCTTTTGCGTCGGAATTAAATACTTCTTTCCACACACCTGCAGAAGGCATGCCTAAACGGAATTTCTGATGGGTTGCAACGTCAAAATTGATGAGAATAACCAGGTCCTCGGAAGGCTTTCTTCCGTGACGAACAAACGAGATGATTGATTGCTCATTATTGTCTGCGTCAATCCAATCAAATCCACGGTTGTCGTAGGCATGCTGCCAAAGTCCTGGATGATTCTTATAGAAATGATTAAGAGCCTTAATAAATGCCTGCTGATGAGCGTGAGTTGGATACTCCTCAGTCAGGTAATACTCAATACCCTCGTAGTAGCGCCATTCAATAAACTGCGCAATCTCGTTGCCCATAAAGTTGAGCTTAGCGCCCGGATGAGTCATCTGATGAAGTGCCAAAGCCCTCATGCCAGCAAACTGTCTCCACCAATCCCCCGGCATGCGCTGAATAAGACTGCACTTACCATGCACAACCTCGTCATGGCTGAGTGGCAGCACAAAATTCTCATTGAACTGATACATGCTGGAGAAGGTCAGAAGACGGTGGTTACCTGGCCTATAAGGGAAATCAGTCTGACAATAGTGCAGCGTATCATTCATCCAGCCCATGTCCCACTTAAGGTTAAAGCCAAGTCCCCCAACCTCGGGAGGATAGGTAACCAGCGGCCATGCTGTGGACTCTTCTGCAATCATCAAAATATCGGGATGTTCTTTTTGAGCAGTCTCGTTGCAGAGACGCAGAAAAGCACTTGCATCCAAATCTTCTTCAGTTCCCTTATGGTTAAAGCGCTTCTGGGAAGGATCGTCGATACCAAAATTCAAATACAGCATGCTGCTGACACCGTCAACACGAATGCCATCAGCGTGATAGTCCTTCAGCCACATAAGCAGGTTAGAAACAAGGAAGCTTCTAACCTCACCACGAGTAAGATCAAACTTAAGAGTTCCCCAGTTAGGATGCTCTTTTTCTTCAAAGAGCTTGGTACCATCAAACTCCGCTAGACCATGAGCATCTTTACAGAAGCCTCCTGGGACCCAGTCCAAAATGACGCCAATACCAGCCTGATGACAGCAGTCAATAAAGTGTTTGAACTGGGCAGGATTGCCATACCTTGAGGTGGGAGCAAAATAACCCGTTACCTGATAACCCCAAGATCCATCAAAAGGATGCTCCATAACAGGGAGAAGCTCAATGTGGGTGTAGCCCATATCTTTAACATAGGCTACCAGCTCTTCTGAGAGGTCATCATAGGTGTAGAAGGCATCTACGTTAGTGTCAAAATAGTCCTTGGGTTCTTCAGTCTGCTCTACAGTCTCTGTATCAGCAGAATCTTCCTCTTGGGCAGTCAGGTCAGTATGCTGCTTCCAGCTCCCAAGATGAACTTCAAAGATGTTAAGAGGACTATGCAGGAACTTAAGTGTTGCACGCCTTTTCATCCATGCTTCGTCTTCCCAAACGTACACGTCTGGGTCAAACGTAATAGATGCCGTATGTGGTCTGACCTCCGCATAGGTACCATAGGGGTCAGCCTTAAAAATCTTCTGTCCAGAAGCGGATACAATCAGGAATTTATACAATACTTCCGAGGTGATTCCTGGAATAAAACCTTCCCAGATTCCGCCATGATTTGAGCGAGAAAGAACGTTGACGGTATCATCCCAATTATTAAAGTCTCCAACAACAGAGACAGAGGCTGCATTGGGGGCCCAAACCGCAAAATGATAACCTTCAACTCCATCTTCTTGAACCGCAGGGTGTGCACCTAATTTCTTATGACTCTGGAACCATTTTCCTTGCGCAAACAAGTATGCATCCTGGTCACTCACTGCTAACGATGCATTTAACTCTGCCATACTCACCCCCGCGCTTACCAATGAAATCTACGCATCTTATAGATTTGTTATCAATAAAGACTCGTAGTTGATAGTTACTAAGATAAACCATTACAAGGTAAAACACGGTGACAAACAGTCAATATGACTTTCACCGATAAAAAACGACCGTACGCGTTATTTTTTGTTTTTACCGATTTTTGTTAATAATAGTGAATAAAAATTGCAACTAAAAGAAATGGCAGCTTATCCAAATAAACTGCCATTTGATACAAAAACTTTTTATATAACCGTGAAGCGACTTAAGAAAGCTGGCTCCTACACGTCCTCTTCCTAAAGTGATTCTTCAGGTTACTTGCAGCTACATCTTGCGTGGTACAGCCGTCTCAGCTGAAGGAGCATGTGCAGCAATTACATCAAGAGCTGCTGTCTCTTGGTCCTTCTCGCCAGAAGCAACTGCCCTACCGTATGCGTCGGTATCAAGAATTGCCTGGCGGAAGCGATCAGTTGTAAATCCATAAGGAGCGCGACCCCACTCGTTGGTCTTCTGAGCTCGCTCAACAATGATGTCTAGGTCAGCGTCAACTGATTCTGGAGTAATGTCCAGATCGGCCAAGGTGGTTGGGAGACCAAGCTTTCTATTAAGCGCCACCTGCTCCTCAAGTGCCTTAAGGTTGCCGTCAAAGGCATAAAGAACGCAGGTACCAAAGGAAACAACCTCACCATGAAGGTGTTTCTCGCCACGCTCGCCCAGAGCAGTAAAGGCATTGTAGAAGGCATGAGCGGTTGAGGAATTGAAGTAATACGCACCGCGCTCAGCACCAATGTTGGTGGTCATGTTAGACACAACACCAGCGGTAATGATGATGTTAAGAACAACGTTTTCAAATGCTTCAGAAACAATACCAGCACGCTTGTCTGCCAGTGCCTGCTCTGCATTATCAAACAGAGGCTCAATACAAGCGCCTGCGGCAAGAGCGCGACCCATAAGAGGGCTGTGAAGCAGCTCAACTTCTCTGGAAGAAAGTTCAACCTCAGGACCCTTAGAGAAGGCATCGCCAATTCCTGCCCAGAAGTACTCATCAGGGCTCTCTGCAATAATCTGCGTATCAATAAAGGTATGAACAGGAAGCTCAGCAGGAATGAAGTACGTATCTGCAGAACCATCCTCTTTATAGAAAACAGCAATTCTTGTTACAGGAGCGCAGTTAGACGCAAGTGTTGGGAAGGTAAAGTATGGTTTGTCCAGAATAGTTGCAATCTCTTTACCCTCATCAATTGCACGACCACCACCAACAAGAAAGAGCATATCAGCAGCAATAACCTCAGGCATTGCTGCAATTCTCTTGGCATTTGCGTGCGTAGAGTTAGTGCCGTAAGAAATCCAAGAAGAAATAGAAACCTCAGAACCCGCAAGTGCAGCCTCAAGCTTTGGACGTGCCTTCTCCATTGCTGTTGGTCCACCAATGACTACAGCATTTTTACCAAAGCGCTTAACAATGTGCAGTACCGACTTATAAGCATCAACACCAATGGTGTATGAAGGCAGATACTCCGTAAATGTTCCGCGAGATTCCATCTTTTCCATAGCGTCCTCCAAAACCTATCTCAGAAAAGCGAGAATATAACTTTAACTGAATTAGTTATGTTTTTGCAGCATAAATCCTTGAACTAGTGTGTCTTCCGCCTCTTTGTAGGCTGACGAGAAAAACTCTGTATCAAGCATTTGATACTGCGGGGAGCTCACACTATTCTGGCGATTCTCCTCTGCAATGCGCTGTATAACCTGAAGTGTTTGCTCAACATCTGAATGCGTAAACCCATACTGTGGATGAGCCGCGGCAACTGCAAAGAGCTCATCAGATACTTCTGGCAGACGATTCATAACAAGCGAGCGCCCGTAAACATCAAAATCTGCTTGCTTACGAATACGCGCATCTTCTCCTGTCGGAATATGATGAGCACGCAAAAATGCTCGCGTATGTGTGTTATACACGTGGTCGCAAACAAGGTGACACCAAATACCCACGATAAGCTCTCTGAGCTGACGCTGATCTACTAAGCTGCGCTGCTCAGGTGAACAATACGACACATTTGGCTGAATAAAGTCAGTCTGTAGCAGATACTCGGCTGGATTAAGGCCGCCCATAAAGTTTCGCTGGTATCGCCTGTAACTTGGAATAGGCAACGTTCCTGGGTATGACTGATGGCTTCGACCGTATCTCACCTTGTGAGAATAGTCTGGAACCATAAAGCCAATGTGCACATCAGGAGCAACGTTTCCAAGCAGAAATGCATCAGGGTAGTGAATATCTACGTCCAAGCAACCGGCTCCTTTCTCAAGGAGCCGGTCAGCATGAGCAATATGTACGTTCCAACTTGGCACTACAATTACCTGCTTATCCGCGAATTTCTCCGCCGGTAGAACGAAGAACTTTCTCCACAAGCTTTGTGTGGGTCTTCTCAACCTCTTCTGAAGTAAGCGTTCTGTCGTCTGCACGATACGTGAGCGAGAAGGCCATGGACTTCTTGCCCTCACCAACACGCAGCGGATCGCGATACACGTCAAAAAGTCTGATGTCGCAGAGGAGCTTGCCACCAGCAGACTTCAAACGCTGAACTAGCTGCTCTGCAGTGACGCTCTCATCAACAACAATTGCCAGGTCAATTGAGATGCCTGGGTAGGTTGGTGGCTCCACAATAGGAAGGTCTTTCTGAGAAAGACGCAAAAGTGAAGCCACAGAAATCTCAAAGGCAATGACTGGAACCTCAATGTCAAAGTTCTGGAGCGACAAAGGATGAATGTTTCCAACCCAACCGATTGTCTCGCTACCTGCAAGAATCTCAGCAGCGCGACCAGGCTGCAGCCAACCGTATTGCTCTGGCTCAGCTACACGGAAACGAACCTTAGGGATGCGAAGTGCCTCAAGCAGGCCCTCAACAATACCCTTGGCGTCAAAGAAATCGTAGGCTGGATACTTAGCATTCCAAGCGTCATCTGCTGGACGACCAACCAATACGCCACAGACATAGCTTGGCTCATCTGGCTGGCTCTTGTCCTTGTGTCCAAAAAGCACACGACCCAACTCATACATAGCAATGTTAGAAACACCGTGAGCAAGGTTGTACGCAATAGAGCGCAGAAGGCCCGGAACAATAGAGCGGCGCATCTCAGACTGGTCAGCAACAAGTGGGCTAATAACCTTTACAGGCACGCCTCTTCCCTCTTCGCTCATGCCAAGCTTGGAGAGGTCGTCTGGACTTGCAAACAGATACGACTTTGTCTCGTTGAGGCCAAGGGAGCGCAGCGTACGGCCAATCTTTCTGATCTGACGCTGATCTGAGGTCAAACCGCCTGCATGGTTTCTAGCAGCAGGAAGCGTAGCCTCAATATCACCTTCACCCCACAGGCGAACAATCTCCTCAATAAGGTCAACCTCGCGCGTAAGGTCTGGGCGGTTTGTAGGAGCAATAACGCTCAGCTCTCCGTTGTCTGCTGGAGCAACCTTGCAGCCAAGGCGCATAAGGCGAGAAACCATAAACTCTTCTGGAATTTGAGCACCTGCAAGGGCGCAAACGCGCTCTGGGCGAAGCGTAATAGTTACTGCCTCTTTTACCTTTGGATATACATCAACAATACCAGGGCAAACCTCAGCACCACAGCACTCCTCAAAGAGTGCTGCTGCAATATCTGCAACAGATGCGCAACCGTTTGGATCCACAAGACGCTCGTAGCGAATAGAAGCCTCGCTCATCAGATCAAGGTTTCTGCTGGTACGGCTAATGTGGCCGTTATCAAAGACAGCGGATTCCAAAAGGACATCAACGGTATTCTCGGTAATCTCAGAATCCAGGCCACCCATAACACCAGCAAGTGCAATAGGAGTTTTACCGTTATCTGTGATGACCGTCATATCGGACGTGAGCTCGCGGTCTTCTCCGTCAAGCGTCACAATGTGCTCACCGTCTTCTGCAGCACGAACCACAATGTGGTACTTGCCATCTTCCTTGGTAAGTTTTCCGAGGTCAAAAGCATGCAGAGGCTGGCCGGTCAGGTACATCACGTAGTTAGTAACATCAACAACGTTGTTGATTGAGCGGCCACCACAAGCCGTAACGCGACGAGCAAGCCACTCAGGGCTTGGGCCAATCTTGACGTTTCGAACCACGCGAGCAGTGTACCTTGAGCAGAGCTCAGGATCAGTAATGGTAACATCAACCTGCTCAGATGCATCTGCGCCAGACTCAGACGTAACACGTGGAAGCTCAATATGGGTGTCAGTGTCATACATTGCAGAAACCTCAACAGCCATACCAGTCATAGAAAGGCAGTCGGGGCGGTTAGGGGTAATCTCGCAATCAAGAACTACATCAGACATGCCCAGGTAATCCGTAAGAGGTACACCAATTGGAGCGTCCTCGGGAAGAATCATAATGCCGCTCTGGTCATCGCCAAGACCAAGCTCGCGAGAAGAGCAGTTCATGCCGCAAGACTCAACGCCACGCAGCTTGGACTTTTTAATCTTAAAGTCTCCAGGAAGTACCGCACCGATCATTGCGGTAACAATGTGGTCTCCCTGATTAAAGTTCTGAGCACCGCAAACAATCTGTAGAGGAACAGGATTTCCGTCCTTATCTACATTGTTATTGCCCACGTCAACCAGGGTAACATACATGTGATCAGAATCAGGATGAGGCTCTTTGCTTACAACCTGAGCAGTAACAACATGGTCAAGATTTGCGCCGACACGCTCTATAGCCTCAACCTCAGTACCAGTGCGCACAAACTCGCGCTCAAGGTCTTTTGGGTCCTGAGGAAGATCAACGAGCGTCTTCAGCCATTCATAAGATACACGCATGTGATTGCCTTTCTAGTAAGACGCCGATGATTAGAACTGACGCAGGACTCTCTGGTCACCAGAGATGAGCATGCGCAGGTCAGGAAGGTCATAACGAAGCGCTGCAACACGCTCAACACCAATGCCAAAGGCAAAGCCTGTGTACTTCTCGGAATCAATACCGCAGTACTTGAAGACATTAGGGTCAACCATGCCGCAACCAAGAATCTCAAGCCAGCCCGTGTTCTTGCAGAAACGGCAGCCCTCACCGTGGCAAACACCACAAGAAACGTCTACCTCGCAGCTTGGCTCGGTGAATGGGAAGAAGTGAGGACGATAGCGGGTAGCGCGGTCCTTACCAAAGATCTCACGAGTAAAGTGGTCAAGGGTGCCCTTGAGGTCACCAAAGGTGATTCCCTCATCAACAACAAGGCCTTCCATCTGCGTAAACTGAGGCAGGTGGTTAGCGTCTGCTGTGTCAGGACGGAATACCGTACCAGGGCAAATCATGTAAATAGGAGGCTCTTTTGTCTCCATGGTATGTACCTGTACGCCAGAAGTCTGCGTACGAAGAAGCACGTCGGACTCGCCCAGTACGTGCGATTCTTTACCTTCTGGCGCGTTGTCTACTACGTAGAACGTATCCTTACCAGAGCGGCTTGGGTGATCTTCAGGAGCGTTCAGCGCTGTGAAGTTGTAGTAGGTAGTCTCAACATAAGGGCCTGTCTCAATGGTGTAGCCCATGCTGATAAAGATGTCTTCCATCTCCTCACGTACCTGCTCAATGAGGTGCTGAGTACCAGGGCTCAGACGACGACCTGGAAGGGTAATATCAGTTGCCTCAGCATTAAGCTGAGCCTCAAGGGCTTCTCGCTTTAAGGCAAGCTGACGCTCGCGAATAGCGGTCTCAACGTTAGCACGAACGGTATTTGCAAGCTGACCCATTTGAGGGCGCTGATCTGCGGGAACCTGACCCATCATACGCATAATTGCGGTAAGAGAGCCCTTCTTTCCCATTGATGCAACGCGCACCTTCTCAAGTGCTTCAAGGTTTGTTGCCTTAGCAATTCCTTCAAGTACTTGCTCGCGAATTGCCGAGAGTTCCTCAGACATTCCCATGTAATTACCCTTTCAATAGAAAACCGTCCCTGAGCATATGCCCAAGGACGGAAAATTTCCGCGGTACCACCTCGGTTGATTGCACAGTTTTCTCTCTGTGCAATCCACTTAAAAGCCTAGTTTCGTTAGGCGGACGACTTCCCTACTAAGCAATGACGCCGTTCAAGTTGTAGCTCGGGAGTGAACTCTACCAGCGCTGTGCAGGTGTTTCTCAACCACGAACACCCTCTCTGTTCACAACGTGCTCCGGCAAACCTCTCCGTCAACGCACTTTGTTCAGAGTATCACACTGTGCGAGTTTTGAGCAGCAGCACAACCCTTTTTACCAGAAAGATAAACAAAAGCGTAACAACCGCGAGAAGAACAATGGTTCCTCCAGGTTTAAGGCCAAGCTCATAGGAGACAACAAGTCCACCAAGTGAGGTTAGCATGCCCACCGTGCTTGCATACAAACAACATTGCTTCCAGCTGCGGGAAATCTGCAAAGCACAGGCAACAGGAACCACCATCATGGATGAAACAATAAGTGAGCCAACCGTTCTTGCTGCTACGGCAACCACCAAAGCTACTGCGATAACAAAGCCAAAATTGATAAGACTTACGGGTACACCAACACAACGTGCATGACGCTCGTCAAAAGACATCAAGAAGAGTTCTTTTCTGAGAAAGAAACAAAAAGCAACAGCAAGCACGCTAATGACCACAATCATCTGAACTTCTTGCTCGCTTACGGTCAGGATAGAGCCAAACATAAAGCTATTGAAGCTTGATGAGTTAGGAACAAAACCAGACAACACACCTGCTAGACCAATACCAGCTGCCATCACAATGGCAACGGCAAGCTCTGACTGGTCTTTGAAGTGACGACGCACTCCCTCAACACAAAGCGCACCACCCAAGCAAGCGGCTATTGCTCCAGCAACAGGATTAATACCTGCAATCATGCCGCCTGCAACACCTGCAAGAGAGGTATGTGAAAGAGCATCGCCAATCATAGAAAGGCGCTTCAATACAACCGTAACGCCTACCAGCGGGATAATTGCTCCCAGAAGAATTCCCACAAGAATTCCTCGCTGCATAAATACGTATTCAAACATTTATGCCCTCCTCTCATGCGAGTCTTGGGCATCTTGAACAACGTCGGACGCAGGACCAAGGGACTCCGTTAAAGCAAAATCATCTAATTTTCCGCGATTGTGGTCGTGGACATGATGAGAGTCAAGGTCACAGTGAGCTCCATGAACTGCACAGTGATTATGACCGTGACCTCTACCAGCAATTTCTATAGCTTTGTGGTCGGCAACCTCAATGACTCGACAAGCCAGGGCATCAAGAGCTGCAAGATCATGGGTAACAATGAGTACCGCAAGATCTCGAGCAGCATGAGCTTCTCGCACTAAGTTATAGAAGTGATTGCGGCTCTCTTTATCAAGACCAGTTGTAGGCTCGTCCAAGATAAGCAATGAAGGATTTCCTACCAGCGCGCAGGCAAGGCGAACTCTCTGGAGCTGTCCTCCAGAGAGTTCCCTAATAATACGCGTGGAAAAATCAGTCATACCTACAAGGTCAAGTGCCTCAAGCGTGCGCTCGCGACGCTCTTTTGCGCTCATCTTTACCTTTTTGGCACGAGCATACTGACTTGCATCTACTAGTTCGACGACGCTTGCAGGAAAGCGATTAACCGATTCTGAAGGGAGCTGTGGGACATAGCCTACACGCTCCCAGTCTTTAAACCGAGTCGAGGGCGTTCCAAAAAGAAGTGATTTGCCACTTGTAGGTTCAAGCTCACCCACCACAATTCGAGAGAGCGTAGATTTACCAGCTCCGTTATCACCAATAAGCGCGCAAATCTCACCTTGATGAACGTCTAAATTTACATCGCTTAAGACGCGCGTCTTCTTGTAAGAAAAACTCACGTCTTGAAGCGAAACGGCTATCTGACTTTCCTGCAACACGTCCTCCAAACATCCAGCCTAAGCTGGCAACACACTATGCGAGAGCGCCCTCAAGAGCCTTGAGGTTCTCGCGCATAACAGAGAGGTAATCCTCGCCTGCCTTGAGCTCATCATCAGTAAGTCCCTCAAGTGGGTTAAGCTCTTCAACACGAGCGCCTGTTGCCTCAGCAATTGCCTGAGCAACCTTAGGACTTACCAGTTCCTCCGTAAAAATAACCTTTACATTATGCTCTTTTACAAACTCAGTAATCTCCTTCATTTCCTGAGCATTTGGCTCTGCATCTGCCTCAACGCCCTCAATAGGC
The DNA here is from genome assembly GCF_000758945.1 of Lancefieldella parvula DNF00906. GTDB lineage: Bacteria > Actinomycetota > Coriobacteriia > Coriobacteriales > Atopobiaceae > Lancefieldella > Lancefieldella parvula_C. Next base: position 14,326 of record NZ_JRND01000034.1, on the reverse strand, counting down.
ATCTGAGTGAGACCATAAGCCTCGCACAAATAACCAAATGCCTGGTGAGAAACAACAATGGTCTTGTTAGGTAGTGAATCCAGACCCTTATGGAACTCATTATCAAGCGTATCAAAGTCTGCGTTGGCCTTATCAAGATTGGCAGCATACTCTGACTTGTGCTCAGAGTCCTTCTCGGAAAGGGCATCACAAATATTCTTCATCTGAATCTTGGCATTCAGAGGGCTCAGCCAAACGTGAGGGTCGGTTCCGCCATGGTCATGGTCGTGATCATGGTCGTCTTTCTTCTCCTCATGATCGTGATCATCGTCCTCTTCAAGCTCAAGAAGTTTGACATCCTTGCTGGTCTCAACTGCTGTAAGTTTTGTGCCAGAACCAAGTCCATCAAGTACGTCCTTGACCCAGTGCTCCATACCAGCACCGTTGTAAATCAAGAAATCTGCTTCCTGGATAGTCTTCATATCCTTGCTGGATGGCTCCCAATCATGTGGCTCAGTACCAGCAGGAACCAGGCATGTTACCTCAGCATGATCGCCAGCAATGCGCTTTGCAAAATCGTACATAGGATAAAAACTTGCAACAATGTTGAGCTTCTTCTGGTCTTTATTATCAGAAGCTCCTTCTTGCTTTTGAGCCTCAGGCTTGCAGCCAGCAAGAATAGCACTCACGCCAAAAGCGGAAGCTACAAGTGCGCTACGACGAGAAACGGTTGGATTCAAATTCATGTTACATCTCCCAAAACTATAAAAACCAATACGGTGTAGTGCCAAATTCTTCAAACAAAATCGTGCGATTGTCCTCACTACCAAGCATAAAAACATGGCGAGAAACCCATGTTTCTCCTCACTTCTTTGCCTTTCTACTCACTTCTCATCATCTGAACATGCATTCATGCTTCCCCTTTAGCACGAAAGCGGGCTGTCTTCCAACAGTCCGCTTTCTAAAAGTTAGCCTTAGTATACATATTCCAATTCAAGTCAACGATAAATTTATTATCTTTTCCACAAACGGAATTGGAATAAACAGGTTAACTGTTTTATCTCTTGCTAACCTACTGATCTTTCTCCGCATACGGAGTAATAATCAGATCTCCACTATTATACTCACCCAAATAAACCTCTGAAGCAGACTTATAACCTTGATGCTCAAGTTCTCTTTCAAGCCAATTCTCTTCCAGGTCCAGCGTCTCAAGAATATTTGTCTGAACTTGTCCGTCAGTAATAAGCGGGAATCTAACGTTCTCTTCTCCTTTTTTAACAATAATCAACTGTCCATTTTGCTCAAGAATGGCACGCTTAACGTCTGAGATATAATTCACTCCTGCCTGGCGAAGCTTCAGCGACACATCGTAGGCAGTGAGACCCATAGACCTACAGTTGTCTACAAGCAGCTTGCCCTTATCAATAACAATAACAGGACGTCCATCAATCAACTGCTTGACCAGCATATTGTTTGTTCTCAACCATTTAAGAACCATAACAATAATGAGCCAAATAAGCAGGACAAGGGTGAACTGCAAAATGGTAATTGAACTGTTGTAGATCATGCCGCCAACAATGCCGCCAAGTACAAAGTTTTGAACCTGGTCAATTGCTGCAGTTGGTGCTAGGTTTCCTTTTCCGCTGACGTTAATTGCCAGAACAAGCGAGAAAAGACCGATGCACAATTTAATGGCAACTTCTAAATAAAAGTTCATCGATCTACTCCTCTACATGCTTAATATCATTACCAATGAGATTGATCTGTTCAATGACATAGTCATTCTCGGTATTTTTCAAAACGTGATAATACTTACCGTCAACCTCAAGATACGAGGGATTTCCCTGGCTATCAAAGGCAACGTACACGTGGTCAAAATCAACCTCAAGACGTCGAGCGAAGCTTTCTTGTGAGGAAACAATTGACTCATAGTGCTTACTTGCCTGATTAACCTCTAGCACACGATCAAGCTGTAGAAGTCCAAGAAAGATTAATGAGAACAGCGCAATAAGCGCCAGCTCACGATACTTAGAATTCTTTCTATCGCGCATGTAATGCACAAGCGAGAAGATCATTAGAAGTGCAACAAGGCCAAATAGAACAAGCTGAGTCCAGTCAAATACTGTTGCATGGTGAATTAAATAGTTATGGGAATAGAACTCCATAGGCTTCCTTTAATTTGTATTACTCAAAATCTGCTGCTTAAGCCTTGTAAACGCTCTTTCCTCCAAGGAACGTCTCTTCAAGCTGAAGATCTTTTGTAACAACAATAAAGTCAGCATCATATCCAGGACGGATGAAGCCACAAACATCATCAATTCCACAAGAGCGAGCTGGGTTTTCTGAAGCCATACGAACCGCTTCTTCAGCAGAAACAATACCCCAGTCAAAGACGTTCTTCACGCCTTCAAACAGACGAAGGATTGAACCAGCAAGGCTATGAGACTCATCCATCAGACGAGCAGTTCCGCCTTCAACAACAACGGGGAAATCGCCTAGTTTGTACTGTCCATTAGGCATACCACCTGCACGCATGCAGTCTGTAATAAGAACGGTATGGTCATATCCCTTTGCATTTACCAGAGCACGGACTGCAATAGGATTAAGGTGATGGCCGTCGCAAATAGCCTCTGCATAAGTACCGTGGGTGGTCATTGCAGCACCAACCATACCTGGCTCACGGTGGTGAAGACCGCTCATGCCGTTATAGGTGTGAACAAAGATATCTGCGCCAGCGTTTACGCAGGCAAGAGCTTCCTCATACGTTGCATCGGAGTGACCAAGTGCCACATGAACACCGCGGTCTGCCATCTCTGCACAGAACTCTGGAGCGCCATCGCGCTCTGGAGCAAGAGCAATCTTGGCAATCCAGCCGTCAGCGCGCTCCTGCCACTCATCAAAGACCTCTACATCTGGATCAAGGAAGTACGCAGGATTCTGGGCACCCTTGTGTTTCTCGGTAAAGAAAGGTCCCTCTAGGAAGATGCCCTGGATGCGAGCAGCATCAATACCGTTTGCCGCAATTCCCTCTGCTGCATCAGCAACGGACTCACAAGCATCACCGGTCTGCGCAACGCTTGCGGTTAGTGTTGTTGGAAGCCAAGAAGTTACACCGTTAGAAAGCAAACCCTGGGCAATCTCAATGACACCATCAGGATCGCAGTCCATAATATCGTGGTCCAGGAAGCCATGGATATGTGTATCAACAAGGCCAGGCGCTACCCAAGAACCAGTACGATCAACAATCTCACACTCTGGCTTTTCTTTAGTGAAATGACCAAATACACCGTCTTCTATTAGCAAATATCCTGGACCAGAAGTTGCTCCTGGCAAAAAGAACTTATCTGCTTTAACTGCAAATGTACTCATACGTACCTCAATCATTCTCAAAAGGACGCGCCATAGGCACGTCCTTCTTAGTAATTCCTATAGTGAGTGAATTGTAACACCCTTAACCACTCGATTAACCTGACCAGTTGGAGAAGGTGTGTCCGGTTTGTTATTGACACGAACTGAGTTCAAGAGTGCCACGACTTGAGCAACCATTACAAAAGGCAGAGCCAAATAAGGTGCTGGTAGAGGCTCTGTAAATACTGGAAGACTAAACGTTCTTCCCGTAAAGTTTGTTGCCCCCTCTTGCTCAATACCAATAGTCAGAGCAGCAATCTGGTCTCCCTTAATCTCGTCGAGAATATCCAGGTCATATTGACGCGTATAAGGGTTATTGGAAACAAAATCAAACACCAGGGTGTGCTCGTCGACAAACGACTTTGGTCCGTGGCGATATCCCATTGAGGAATCCCACGACGTTGCATTAATACCAGCTGCAAGCTCCAAAATCTTAAGCTGAGCCTCATGAGCAAGACCCACAAAAGGACCAGAACCCAGATAGGTAATGCGGTTGAAATCGCTCTTAAGCCACTCAGCAATCTCTTCCTCGCGCTCAATTACCTGCCTACCTAGCTCAGCAGCATCAGAAATCCAAGCCTTCTTCTGTGAGTCATCAGCACTATCAAATACAAGAGTTGCAAGAAGTGTCATACAGCTATAAGAGCCGGTCATAGCAAAGCCCTGGTCATTTGCGCCAGGAATAAGAAGCAGCAATGTGTCGTCTTTACCTGCGGATTCAACGGCAAGTTTTCCTTCAGGAGCGCAGGTAATATTGATGAGCAAAAGATTTTTAACAATCTTACGGGCAATATTTACGGCAGCAAGACTCTCTGGACTATTACCAGAGCGTGCAAAAGAAACCAAGACCGTTGGATCATCTGGATCAAGGCTGCCATAAGGATCAGAAACAATATCAGTAGTTGCAACAGACGCAAACTCAAAAGAGCTCTTCTCGCCATGAGAACGAAGATATGGAGTAATGGTATCGCCTACATATGCCGAGGTACCTGCGCCCGTAAAGACCACGCGGGTACGACGACCCTCGCCAAGATTGCGAGCACGCTCGACAAACTCTTTAATTGCAGAAAGGTTCTCCTGATAAATGCCAAAGGTAGATTCCCAAAGCTCAGGCTGCTGCTTAATCTCGGCAGTTGTAATATGCGCGCCGAGTGCCTTTAGCTCTTCTTGGCTCTTTTTAAACATTGATATCCCTTCTTACAGCTATTTAACTGCGTGTATGTACAATCTTGTATCTAAATTGATCAGCGCGAGCCACACTTAAAGTAAACTCAACAATATTGTTTCTGTCATTGTAGGTTGTACGTGTAAGGCTCAAAACAGGTGAGCCCTCAGAAATTTGCAATAAAGCGGCGTCATCTGAGCGAGCAATTGAAGCCTTGAACTCCTCTTCTGCCACGCCAATCTTTATGTTGTAGTCTTCTTCAAAAATTTGGTACAGAGATTTTTGCTCAACATCATGAGCGGTGAGCGAGAAAAACTGTGAGACTGGAAGGTAGGTTACCTCCAGCATCATAGGCACATTATCAGCACTTCTTAAACGCTTGATGCGGAAGAGTTTCTCGCCAAGAATAACATGCATATGCTGGGCTAAAAATTTATTAGCCTCAATAGTGTCAAACTCAAGAATAGTTGTCTTTGGAACGCGGCCCAACTGACGCTGCTGGTCAGTAAAGCTATAGCCGCCCATAAGGTCTGTTGCGCGTTCAGAAACGTCTGCAACAAAGGTACCCCGACCACGTTGACGGTAAATGAGTCCCATGTGTTCAAGCTCTTGCAAGGCCAGTCTTACCGTAGTGCGAGAAAGACCATAAGAATCGGAGAGCTCTCGCTCAGAAGGAAGTGGATCGTTTGGATCCATCTCGTTTTCAATACGATAGCGCAGTATATTTGCTAACTGCTCGTAGAGAGGCTGTCTTCCCATAAACGCTGTCATCAAAACTCTCCTATAAAAGACGGGTGCCCACTAAGTGGACACCCGTCGCACTTACTTAACCCCAAATATATGGGAGAACGCCAAAGCCAGAACCAAGGAGTGCAATTACCAGAAGCAGGCAGATGCACATAATTGGAGTCCAGTTACGCTTTGCCATGAGATAGTACAGGCAAAGGGTAAGCGCCAGTGGGATAAGCTTTGGGCAAACGCCGTCGAGGATCTTCTGGATGTCAATGGAGACAGGAGAAGTGACTTCCTCGCCAACAGTTACCAGATTAACGCCGTTACCGACTGGAGCAATAGCAGTGGTGCCGTCCTTGCCATCAGCAGTCTTGCCGCCGATGAACATAACGGACTCAGGGTCCTTCTTGTAGTCAGCATAGGAACCCTTAGCAAAGAGAGCCTTGTCATACTGACCAGAAGCAAGCTGCTCATCAGAAAGAGTTACCTGAGAAAGAACAACGCTGTGTGTCTCACCGTTAGGGATATTTGCGCCAGCGCCAAGCTTGGTTCCGCCGTAGCAGACAACCAGGCAGCCAACAACAAAGACGCCCAGGATAGAAGCAGCACGAGTGAACTCTTTTGCGTTCTCGGTGAGCAGGGTAATTGCGTCAGTACCCATCTTGTAGGAAAGGTTCATCAGCCAATAACGTACAGCAAACTGTGCAATGTTAAAGATGATGAGGAACAAGAATGGTGCAAAGACATTGCCGGAAATTGCCATGTTAGAGGTAATACCAGCAGTAATTGGAACAAGGGTGAACCAGAACAGTGCGTCACCAATGCCGCCCAGAGGACCCATTGCAGAAACGCGGACTGCACGAATGGTTGGGATATCCAGCTTGTTCTGCTCAAGGGAGAGAACAATACCCATAACAAAAGTGACCAAGAATGGGTGGGTATTGTAGAACTCAAGGTTGTGACTCATGGAAGCAGCAAGGTCATCCTTGTTGTCGCCGTGAATCTTCTCAAGACCAGGGAGGATACCGTAGAGCCAACCAGCTGCCTGCATTCTCTCGTAGTTGAAGGAAGCCTGCAGGAACAGGGAGCGCCATACCATCTTGTTGAGCGTCTTCTGATCAAGTGGCTCAGCAGGAGTGGTGTTCTGATAGGTATCAGGAATATTAAATGCCATCTTCGAAGTCACCTCCAGCAACAACAGCAGGAGCAGCATTCTTCATCTTGGTCTGGAGCTGGTAATCCCAGAATGCGATACCAAAGCCGATGAGAGCAAGAAGCAGAAGTGCTGGACCAGAGAGCTCAGGAATGCTGATAAATACGATTGCAGCTGCAAAGCCCATGAGGAAGAAGCCCCAGAGCTCGCGAGAAACCATAACCTTCAGCAGGATTGCAAAGCCGACGAAGCGCATCATGCCACCGGCGACGGACAGTGCATTCATGAGCCACTTTGGAATTGCCGTGGTGATCTGAGTGCCAAATGCAGCGCCACCCAGGAAGAACAGGGTAACAATGACACCAAAGAAGAGACCAAGAGCAGCCATTGCACCATAGTTGATACGAGCAATTCCCTTAGGATCGGCCTTCTCGGCGTATGCATCAGCAGTTGCCATTACAGGGGACATAATGGTAAAGATGATGGTTACTGCATACTGACCAAGCAGGGAGAATGGAATTGCTGCAGCTACAGCGGCCATTGGCTCAAGCTTAGTAGTGATTGCAAAGACTGCAGACATAATGCCGCCGATAACAGCATTAGGTGGCTGTGCACCACCAACAGGCATGTTACCGATGGTCATAAGCTGATAGGTGCCACCAACAATGAGACCAGTCTGAACGTCACCAAGAATCAAACCAACCAAAAAACCAGTTACGATTGGCTGGTAAAGAGACTCGAGGAAACTAAACTGATCGATGCCAGCGATAAACGCAACGATGAAAATTAATAACACCTGAATAGGGCTAACATCCATCTTAACTCCTCCTTTCAAACACACCATAACTACCGATGACGATGATCGGCAGACTATCCGAATACCTTTGCCAACCTGCTAGAAACGTTGAACCATTGCAACTTTTTGTAATCTCTACCAGGAAGTTGCGCGCAAACTTACTCGAATAGCTTTGAGATATCCTCGACCGGGGTCGTAGGAACACGCCTAATCTCTAGAGTCACCCCCAATTCCTGAAGCTCACGGAAGGCAGCGACGTCCTTATCGTCTACCGCCACACTTGTGGCGACCTGTCGCTTTCCCTCAGCCATGTGCATATTGCCGATGTTCACCTTTTTGATTGGAACACCGCCCTTGACCAGAGTGAGGACATCCTCTGGATTCTCGGCAACTAAGAAAATGTGCTGGCTTGCTGAAGCCTTGTGGATAACATCGATAGTTTTCTGGAGCGTAAAGTACCTGGTTGCAACACCGCTTGGTGCAGCCATATCCATGAGGCCCTGACGCATCTTATTGCCTGCGACCTCGTCATTAGCAACAAGGATGAGATTTGTTCCAAGGGTACCGTTCCACTGAGTAGCAACCTGACCATGAATCAAACGATTATCGATTCGAGCAAGCTTGATATCTGGTTCTCCCATAACAAGTTCTCCTCTCTTTGCGCGCACACTTGTGCGTGCTATCTGCGATTTACATCGCACTACTCGCAACTTGCGCTGCGTGTTTTACTGCAAATTTATTTATTGTTGGAAACGCTGATTACCGCCCAACGATCCAACGTGATGACCACATTTGGAGCAAACTCAACATCTACTGTTTCTTTTTTGACGTTTTTAACTACGCCATACATTCCGCTATTAGTCTTAACTTTCTGACCTGCATGAAGATTCTTCAGAAACTCTGAAGTTGTTCCCGCCTTTTTAGAAGAGGCTCTCCAAACAAAGAAGGAATAAACAAGGCCCAAAATTACCAAGAACGCGAGAAGAACAATGGATGAAGCAAGAATGTTCTCTGCTAGATTTGCCATGTGCATCTCCTTAACTCAACAACAAAACGCTACTTAAATACCATCGTCTCCGAAGATGTCATCTTCTGGCTCAACCTCAAGCTCAAGACGCTTATGGACAACTCCCTGGCTACCAGCTAAAACAGCAGTATCAACCAGCTCTTCAAGAGAGGTATCTGCCATGCGGCTACCAAGTGTTTCAAGAAGCATAGGAAGGTTTGTGCCGGTAACTACTTCTACGTTTGAATAACTCTGAGCAATAATCATTGCCTGATTAAAAGGTGTTCCGCCAAGCAGATCGCAGAAAACCAGCACACCATCAGTAGTGTCAAGAAGATCGGAAATTGTTGCGGAAAGAGTTTCTGGGTATGTTGCAGCACCGGCTTCAATAAAAGGAACGGGAACAAAAGCTTCTTGCTCACCAGCAATCATCTTTAAAGCATCAGCAAGACCGTTTGCAAAAGTTCCATGACCAGTTAAAACGCAACCTACCATGTCAAACTCCTTTCAAAGAGTTGGAAACTATCTGGGGAGCTACGCGGGAAACTAGGGGTGTTGAAGCTTCTTTCTAAGTGGTAGATACCAGATAACAACCTAACATAAGTATAGTCTAGTGAGCATCTTGAGATGTGTACGTTAACAATCGCCGGTTTAACGGTACTATTTTTACCGCAAACGGTACACACGTTGTTATTTTCGCAGGTAAATATATGGATAAATTGTGACGATGTACTAAAAATTTAGAGCTGTTCTTGAAAAATGAGAAGTTCTTATAACGTGCCTTTATACGTAATAAACGTAGTAAACAACCCTAAAATCCTGCTCAAATACGGCGAGAAAATAAAATTGGTATTAAGAAATTATGTACTGGTATCTTTTTTTATAACATCTAAAGAAAAGTTTCTTGATGGTGCTTTGGTTAAATAGATTTAATCCAATTTCATTTGCAGTGGCGCTGCTCCATAGTGTTTCTCGCCCCTGCTTTCCTCTGAGCACTTTGTGTGCACTGTCTTTTAGACGAGGTGATATGCGTGATTGTTACCGTAACACTCAATGCATCCATTGATAAGGCGTACTACCTGGACTCTCCTGTTGTAGATGGAACGGTACACAGAGTCTCGGTAGTAGATAACAGCGCGGGCGGCAAGGGTCTTAACGCCTCACGAGCCATTACCACCCTTAACTACCCCGTTTGTGCCACAGGATTTGTTGGCGGTAATAACGGAAGATACCTTGTTGAGCTGGCTCATAAAGATGGTATTACCAGCGATTTTATTTATACTGAGCAAGAAACCCGCTCATGCATTAATATCCTGGAACCAGACGGGCAATCAACTGAATTCTTAGAGCCTGGACAGCCTGTACTTCCTGAAGAATTCCTTGCTTTCAAGGCAAAACTTGTGCAGCTTACCAACGAAGCCGAAGTTGTTACCTTTAATGGCAGTATTCCCAAGGGTATTTCTGCCGAAAATTACAAAGAACTTATTGAAGAGACCATGGCTGCGGGCGTGCCTTGCATTGTAGACGCATCCGGTGCACTGCTCACCTCCTGTATTGATGCTCTTCCTACCATGATCAAACCAAATACCGATGAAATCGGTCAACTTCTAGGAAGAGAGGTAACTACAGAAGACCAGGTCATTGAGGCAGCTCAGGAGCTGCACAAACGCGGCATTAAAATTGTAGTTGTCTCGCTTGGTGCAAAAGGTGCGCTGATGGTTTCTGATGAAGGAACCTTTAGAGCAAATCCTCCAAAAATTGAAGCTATCAATCCTGTTGGTGCAGGAGATACCCTTGTTGGCTCATTTGCTGTTGCACTTGCTCAGAAAAAGCCAACTTCAGAGTGTCTTACCTTTGCGCTGTCATGCGCTACTGCAAGTTGCCTATCTGCGGGCACCGGTCGCTTTGATCAGGATATTGCAACTAAGATTCATAAGCAGGTCGCAATCAAGAAGATTGCTGAATAAGATGAAGCAAGACGGGTTTCTCGCCAAAGGTTACAAAGACAAAACGATTTCTAGAAAAAGTTGCATAACAGAGTAAGAGAAACGTTACAATTTTTTCAGTCAATCAAAGAGCCCTTTGGGGCGAAAGGAGCAATAGATGTTCGTTACTACTAAGCAGATGCTTCTTGACGCACAGGCTGGCCATTATGCTGTTGGCGCCTTTAACGTTGAGAACCTTGAGTTTGTAATGGCTGTTGTTAGGGCAGCAGAAGAGCGCCGCTCCCCTGTTATTCTTCAGACCACTCCTGGCACCATCAAGTACGCAAGCCTTGATTACTTTGCTGCCATGGTTCGTTGTGCTGCTGAAGAGGCAACTGTTCCTGTTGCTCTTCACCTAGATCACGGTGATGGCTTTGACCGCTGCATCCAGGCAGCTCGTGCCGGTTACACCTCCGTCATGATTGACGGCTCTCACGTTCCATTTGAGGACAACATTGCACTTACCGCATCCGTAACCAAGTTTGCTAGTCCTATTAACCTTCCTGTTGAGGCTGAGCTTGGCAAAGTTGGCGGCAAAGAGGACGATGGCCCAGCTGTTGAGGGCGAGAACCCCTACACTGATCCAGACCAGGCTGAGGAGTTTGTCGCTCGCACTAACTGCACTTCTCTCGCAGTTGGCGTTGGTACCGCTCACGGCGTTTACCACGGTACACCTCACATTGAGCAGGGTGTCCTCAAGGCTATCCGCCAGCGTCTTGATATTCCTCTGGTTCTTCACGGTACTTCTGGTGTTCCAGATGACCAGGTAGCAGAGGCAATTCAGAACGGTATTTGCAAGGTTAACTACGCAACCGAGCTCCGCCAGGTCTTTACCGCAGCCTTTATGAAGTACATGTCAGAAAACCCTGGCAACTTTGATCCAAAGAAGCCTTCCGTTCCTGGTATGGAAGCAATCACTCAGATTGTCGCAAGCCACATGGATAACCTGGGTTCTTCCCACAAGGCATAAGCGTCAAGGCATAGCCGTCACACGTATCCTGCTTTTGCAGATAAAAACAAGGCGAGAAGATCGATTGGTCTTCTCGCCTTTGTGTTAAAAGCAAAGCGTTGTTGAAAACGCAAACCTTAGCAAATCTTGCAAATCCAGTCTGCCTCTGGAGCCTCAATCTCGCCAGACTGAATGCTGGTCAGCGTGTTGCGGAGCTTAGACATAACTGGTCCAACAGCCTCCATACCAGCGCCAAAGACAATCTCTTTCTGGCCGTCAACAACTTTGCCAACAGGAGAAATAACAGCAGCAGTACCGCACATACCGCACTCAACAAACTGGTCAAGCTCATCAAAGCGGACAGGACGCTCAATAACCTTCATACCAAGCAGGTCTTTAGCAACCGTTGCCAGAGAGCGACGGGTAATAGAAGGCAAAATGGAATCTGTGTAAGACTGTGGAATAACCAGGGTTCCCTCTTTATCAACAAAGAGGAAGTTTGCGCCACTGGACTCCTCAACATAGGTACGAGAGCCAGAGTCAAGATACATACTGTCTGCAAAGCCCTGCTCATGTGCCCAGGTGGTTGGGTACAGAGACATAGCGTAGTTGAGGCCGGCCTTGATGTTACCGGTTCCATGAGGAGCAGCACGGTCATAAGGAGAAACGGTCAGGGCAACAGGAGAAACACCGTTGGAGTAATAGGCTCCAACTGGAGTGACCATAATACGGAACTCATAGGTAGGAGACGGCTTAACACCAACAGTATTGCCGGTACCAATCATAAATGGACGAACATACAGCGTAGCGCCCGTACCAAATGGTGGAACCCATGCTGCGTTTGCAGAAACAACCTCTTTAACAGCAGCAACAAATCTATCCTCAGGAAATGGTGGCATGACAAGGCGGGATGCAGAGTCAACCATACGCTGAGCATTAAGATTAGGACGGAAGCAGACAATATCGCCAGAGACTGTGGTGTAAGCTTTTAAACCCTCAAATACTTCCTGGCAATAATGGAAGATGTTTGCGCATTCAGACAGCGTAATGCTGTGATCGGTGGTAAGGCCACCCTCATCCCAAGCACCGTCTTTGTAGTGGGCAACGTAACTGTAGTCACACTGCGTATATGCGAAGCCAAGCGCTGTCCAATCGATGTCTTTCTTCTCCACTGAGTTTGCCATGGCTTTCCTTTCTCCGTGGGTTTTAAAGAATGAACTTCATCATAAACATGCGGATATGAATACCTAGTCCTATTAAATAATTTGTAACCGAATAGATATTTTGCGGTATAACGTACATGAGCTGAAGGGAGCAAAAATGAATATCAAACTTAAAAGAACTTACGACGCGCCAGAAGCTGACGATGGGTATCGCGTGCTGGTAGATAGACTGTGGCCTCGTGGTATCAAAAAAGAGAACCTACACGCTGATGAATGGGCTAAAACCATTGCTCCTACTACTGAGTGTAGAAAAGCATTCAACCACGATCCAGAGCGCTTTGATAGCTTTGTATCTACCTATACAGCTGAACTTAACAGCAATCCTGACGCAGATGCCTTTGTTGAACAGCTTAAAAAGCTTGATCAATCTACCGTGACACTGCTTTTCTCGGACAAAGATACTACGTACAACAACGCAGTAGTGCTCAAAAAGTGGCTTGAGACTAAGCTTAAGTAATACGCTTACCCAGCCACGCTTACATATCTTGCGAGAAGAACTCCTGGTAGAACTTCAATTCTTCAGGAGTATCTATGCTTGATGAGAATAAAATATCAGGCTCTACGGCGCTAGTGTTCTTGTCAGCAGCGGCATCTGCAGAAGCAAGCAAGTTTGCCTGTCCAAGCAAACGCTTAAGCTGATGAGCGGCGCCTGCCCCACCGTCAAAAAATTCTACGTCTCCTAAAACAGAGCTAATTTGCTTCTTGATAAAGGGGTAATGGGTGCACCCAAGAACCACGGCATCTGCCTGGCCAGCATAATCTCCCAAAAGCTCAGTCAGGCGGTTATGCATCTGTTCGGAATCAGCCTGACCAGATTCGATAAGCTCCACCAGGCCCTCTCCTGGAATAGAGATGACCTTTGCTGAAGGATGCAGGCGCGACTCAAGATTGTGATACTTCTGCAAAGAGAGCGTTGCTTTTGTAGCCAGAACAACCACTGTTCCATGGGGATATGCAGTTACTGCAGGCTTAAGAGCTGGCTCAACACCCACAATAGGTACATGAGGATAGGTTGCCCTCAGCTCGTCTGCAGCAGCAGCTGTAGCAGTATTGCAAGCAATAACCAGCGCTTTGGCACCCTCATCAATAAACTTTTTAACAATAGCAGCAGAGCGCTGGGCAATCTGCGCTTTTGGTTTAGTACCATAAGGAGCAAATGCAGAATCGCCAAAATAATGAAATTCCTCGTGAGGCATTTGGGCAACAAGGTGTTTAAGCACACTCATGCCACCAACGCCCGAGTCAAATACACCAATAAAATTATGAGGAGCTAAACGAGCTTCCATTACAAACCTTTCAAACTGAATGTAAAGTATTTTATACCTTTATCATTCAAAGGTTGATTTGCGTCACTCTTGGGTAGAATGCCAAAGATATGTTTTTAACGATTGGAGTTTCATGAGCAACGAAGGTAAAAAGGTAAAGGTCCACTACGTAGGCACTCTTGATGACGGAACTAAGTTTGACTCCTCCCGTGATCGCAACGAGCCACTGGCATTTACCTGCATGGCTGGTCAGATGATCCCTGGTTTTGATGAGGCTGTCAAAGATATGACCGTTGGCCAGATTGTTGACGTCCACATTCCAGCAGCAGAGGCATATGGTGAGCGCCATGAGGAGGCAGTACAGCCTGTTCCCGTAGCTCAGCTTCCAGGCTCTGAGAATCTTGTTGCAGGTCAGCAGGTTACTCTTGGCACCCCTGAGGGATACCCTGTTATGGCAACCGTTGTCTCTAACGACGGCACCACTATCGTCTTTGACACCAACCATCCAATGGCTGGTAAAGACCTTAACTTCAACATTGAGCTTCTCGAGGTTGAAGAGTAATCCACTCCCCCTTTATTGGGCGAGAAGGGCGTAGATGCTTCTGGCATCTGCGTCCTTCTTTTTTCCGGCTTGAATTCTCATTGCTAGTGCAACAACAAAAGAG
>NZ_JRND01000033.1:0-35989 GCF_000758945.1 Lancefieldella parvula DNF00906 | reverse complement strand
AGGCAGTTCACTCTCGTAGGTGGCCGTTTTTTTGTGCCGTATGTAAAGGTTTCCTGCTCAAGTTATCGAGCAAAAAGTTCCCAAAAAGCAACAGCAGATGAGGCAGCAACATTGAGTGAATCTACCTGATGTGACATGGGGATGATGGTAGTAACGTCACAAGCCTCAATGGTTTTCTTATCAAGACCATAGCCTTCACAACCAAAGAATAGTGCAGCTTTTTTACCTTTTACCAGCTCTTTATTAAGAGGTACTGCAGAATCTGTGAGTGCAAAAGCACACGTAGTAAAAGAATGAGCTTTAAGCTTTTCAATAAGGTCGAATGAAGTTGTCTCTTCATCCAAACGAGTCCACGCTACATTAAGAACCGTTCCCATAGAAACGCGCAAAACACGTCTTGAGAGGTTGTCGGCGCACTTAGCAGTTAAGATCACAGCATCTACATTGAGAGCCGCAGCTGACCTAAAGACAGCGCCAACATTGTTGACGTCTACTAAATCTTCTAGAACGGCAATATGCTTTGACGTGCTTAGAATCTCTTCTAGCGTTGCACCTTGAGGTCTCCTCATGGCACAGAGCACTCCTCTATTCATCTTGTAGCCAATAAGCTGTGTAAGCTGCTCATCTGGAAGAATGAAAATAGGAACATCATCTGACAAAGGATGGAACTTCTCGACAATTTGCAAAATGTTATCTGTATGAGAAGTATTTGCAAGAAATGAGATTGGCTCACAGCCTGCAGATAGCGCAGTTTCAATCACAAAATGAGACTCACAAATCATGACGCCACGAGTTGGGTCAAGACGATTACGAAGCTGGTTATCAGTCAATCGGGCATACACATCAAGACGATTGTCGTCAGATGAATCTAAATAAATAACTGGATACGTAGACATAAGCAATGTTCCCCTTGCCTCTTGATTCTTAATATTTTCTACTCTTGAGACAAAAGTTAAACCGCGTTTATGAAAAAATTTCCTCTGTTGCTAGTCTCTTTTTAAGGAAGTAACCTAACAAAACCAAGATGGCAGACAAGCTTATAAGTGTACCCTGCAATACAATTTGGGAATTGTCAGCTGTATCAGGAAGCTGCGCCTTTTCCTCTGTCTTATGGGGTTCTCCAGGAGTGTTAGAACCAGGAGTTACTGGTGTGACAGGAGGTTGTTTTACGTACACATGAGTCCAATTAGCTGCAATAGTTTGCTCATTAGAATCCTTTGTTCCAATTACAAGATTGATCTTTAAGTGTTGATAAGAATCAAGCGTATTGGGATCAAAAGACATTGGGAGCAAGAAATACTCAATTTTATATTGGCCTATAGGAAGAGTGTTATCTTGAGAATACGTATATACAATGTCATTAAAAGTATTTGAGAAATATACGGGATTTCCTTCAGCATCAACTACTCGTGGAGATCCGTCAGGATTATATGTTAGATCAGTAGTAAGACTACCGTTCTCAAATAAAGAAACTTCGTAAGTAGAATCAGGCAACTTTTTAATGCCTATTTGTCCAGCGTGAGTTGCCGAACTTTCTGGAAATACATCAGCAATATCTTGAGATTTAATATCAGATAAAATCCTATTTGTAACCGTATCGATGTCTAAAACTTTTTTACGTCCTGCATCAACGGTATGATTAAAAGTATACGATGAGATTGTTGCTGGAGCATTTTGAAGACCCTCATCTGTAGGTCTCAAAGTTTCTCCAGTATCGGTAACATATGCAGTATGCGCCAAAGTATAGTAATACGTTGTGTGTGTAACAAAAATATTAGGCTTAACAATATTTCCATCACCATCATGGGCTTCAGGAATTACATACTGCTCTACTTCTTTATGATCAAGAATGCTATTACCAATTGTTGTAGGTGCGTCGTACAGACCTTGTTTCTCAGTTCTATTTCCATTGCTATCAACAAATGTAGTAAGGTTCCTTGAAATATCTGAAACTCCAGCACGAACAGTATAAATATAGTAAAAACCATGCTCTTGATCGTAGGACAGAGTTTTATCCAGCTTATACTCACCCAAAGGTATACTGCGATCAATAATGGCAACATTGTCTTGACCAACAGATCCATTAATTAGTTGGCCATTTGAAATATAGTTATTAATTATGTCTCTATGAGCCTGAATGTTATTGTCTGTATCGAATTCAAAAACAGGAAGCAAAATTTTATGATCAGTAACACCTGCAAGATTAGGATGTGCTTGTAGATAAGAATTAACAGCAGCTTCATCGGTTGTATAACGCAATTCATGATCATCTGAAAAAAGTGATGGGTCAAACCGATCGCTATCTAAAAAATGAAAGTCAGTAACTTTTTGTAAATCAAGATGTGATGTTGTTATTGGCTCTTCGTAGGGCTTAATTTCTGTCAAATTATCCAGAGAACCTAAATCATTTCCTACAACTGTAGTGAAATCAGATGCAGATGGATTAAATGATTTAATCTCTGTATGCAATAACAATTGATTTGAGTTTGTTTGTCCTAATAAAGTGTTTGCTAAAACAGGAGCAGGAATGTATGAAATAAATACACATAAAATAACAAGCAAGGTAACTGCACATTTAAATTTTTTAAAACTAGTTTGAGAATTTATCAATCTCATCTATTTCCACACTCCCTTCCTAAATCAAATCATAGTTTAAAAAAGTCTAAATCAAAAGTATATTCAAATATCTATATATTCTCTGAATATATAATTCCTCATAAGTTCCACAAAAATATGTGTTGCATATGAACTAGAATAAAAAGATAAGTGTGAAAGCTTATTAGTTTGTTGTTTTCAAATTGCATTACTTCTTGTTATGTACCTTCGTTTTTATAAGGAGTGCTCCTTGGCTAAGCACTTTGCAAAAAGCTCTGCTTCTCATACCGCTAACCTACAACCTCTTTCTTCAGAGGAAGCTACGGAGAAAGCGCCTTCTCTTAAAGACTCAGTACCAAGCCTTGGCGATACTGATATGTACGTTGCTCTCAATGAAGAGCAGGTAAAAGCCAATCAGCTTAATGATTCTTCACAATCAGCGGAAGCGCCAGAAGAGCAGGCAGATGATCTAACTGTCATTGCTCCCCTTGATAGCGCAGAGCTTGGAGAAAAAGAAGAGGCTCCCGTTGTTCACAAGAAACATCAGTGGTGGAAGATACCTGCTGCGCTCGTTGGTATTCTCGCCCTTGTGTATGTGGGTGGAGCAATCTTCTTTAACTTCTTCTTTATGCCTCAAACCAGCATTTATGGTAAGGACTACTCCTTAAAACCTGCTTCAGATTTACAAGCTTCTAGAGCAAACGAGGCCTCAAATTACTCCGTCCAAGTCTCTGGAAACGGCGTAGATTTAACCATCAAGGCATCTGACATTGATTTAACGTACGACGCAGCTGGATATGCTCACGATGCTATTAGCCAGCAGAATCCTTGGATGTGGCCACTGGAGATTACTCGTAGCAGGTCCCTAAGTCCTCACGCTACCGCTTCGTATGATACAAGCAAGGCGGACGCACTCTTTAATCAAAGAATTGAGCAGGCAAAAGAATCTGCTCAAAGTCTAGAGAACAATGGTATTACCTACGATAGCTCGGCTAAAAAGTTTATTTTTGCTGATGATGCTATTGCTACAAGACTATCTCTTGAGGGTGTCCATAAAGACTTGCAAACCGCTTTTGATAATCTGAGCACTACCGTACAGCTTGGCCCAGAGAGCCTCATAAGTGCAGAAGACCTTGATTCTGCTTTGAAGACCGCTAATTCATACGTTGCTTCTGCAGTTGATTTGATGCTTGGCGATTCTGCCGCATATCAGCTTGATCAAGACACCATTGCTAGCTGGATTAAGTTTGATGAGAATCTCTCTATTTCATTTGATACAGACGCTATTACCAAATGGGTCAACGAGACACTTGCTCCTGCAGTAGATACTCGTGGAACTTCAAGAACGTATAAGCGCTGGGATGGAAAAGAATTCACTACAAAGGCCGCTGGTGCATACGGTTGGGTTATTGATAATGATGCTGCTGTAAAAGCTATCTCTGACGGTCTGTCCGCTGGTCAGGCAACAAAGATTGAACTGCCTACAAAACAGTCGGCCGATAAGTTTACTAAACAGGGCGAGCAGGACTGGGGCGGTCGTTATATTGACGTTGACCTTACCACTCAGCATGCTGTTCTTTATGGTGATGATGGAACTATTCTTTGGGAAGCCGATGTAGTAACAGGTATCCCAGACGGACATCACAACACTCCGGAAGGAGTCTGGTATATTACCAGCCACATTAGAGACGCTCGTCTCCTGGGACCAAATGACGAGAATGGCAAACCAGGTTGGGATGCACACGTTGACTTCTGGCTTGGCGTAAAGGGTCAAGAAGTTGGTTTTCACAACGCTCCATGGAGAAGTGCGTTTGGTGGAAACATCTACAGAACAGGCGGTAGTCATGGCTGCATCAACCTAAGCTATGAAAACGCTCAAAAACTCTTTGATATCGCCAAAGATGGAGATCCAATTATCATTCACTACTAGGTTTTCTTTGAAAAAGTTTATGCGCGCTTTAGAAAATAATTCTGAAGCGCGCATTTTTTATGTCTTACAGAAGATCCACTACACGCTCTTTATTTGCCATAAAATCAAGATACTCTGAACCTAAGCGAGAAGTAATCAATGAACTGGCAGAAGGAAATTTGCTGGCTGCTTTAACAAAACCATATTCTCCTGTGACGTAATTAAATGTCGCAAGTATATTATCAGACAGAAAGGTTCCTCCACCTTCTGTATTGTATTCATAGTAGGAGACGGCAGGTAATTTGCGACTGCTTATAGCTTGTAGAATATAAGCAGTCCCATAAAGAATATATTGATCAAAATCTTGTGATGAAAGAGAAACTGAATATAAAGCGACATCTTGCTCAATTGTTCCAATGATTTCTCCATTAACACTTACAACCCACGAAATGCCACCGTCTAATAATTCATTGTTTTTCTCTACAATTGATAAAATTGGACCAGATATATACACGTCGTTTAAATTGCAAGTATGGGTCCTATATTCCCCAGACTCAAACTTTTCATACGAGAAAATATTACCAACTGATTGCTCCCTTATAAATTCCGCAGCTTGATGTTTTAAAAAATCAAGATTTCGTTCTTTAACCGCTTCGGGTCTAAACCAACTACATATGAATACAACGGCAATGAGCATTATCCCAAGAGTAAACAAAACTACTTTTCTTTTACGCTGCATCTTCAGTCACCTCATCATTACCGAATAATAATGAAACTAACTAAAAGCTATTGTAACAATTGTTTACTCTTCAAGCGTTTTAACTTTAAAACCAAAATAGTAAATGTGGCCTAACCAAACAACACTAAGAATAATACTGCCAACAATAACACCTTTCATAAGCATGGCAATCAGACCTACAGCCATGACCAAAGTTACTGTGGCAAGGATGCGCACTTTAGTCTTAACAGTCATCCCTTTTCCAGCTTTAAAATCAGCAAGGTTATTTTGATAAAACTTCGTGTTAATAAGCCAATTATTAAGCCGGTCAGATGATTTTGCAAAGCAAAATGCTGCGAGCGCTAAAAATGGAACAGTGGGCAAAATAGGAAGCACTACGCCAATTACGGCAAGCGCCAAACTTACACAACCTAATACAACAAAGGTAATACGCTTAATTGACATAATTACTCCCTACTGCTTTTTGAGAAAGTTTACCATTTGTAACAAAAAGCAGTAGGGATAGTAATCAGACCAAAGTATTTCTTATATAAAAATATTTATTGGTAAAGCCTAAAAACGTGGCATTTGACCTCCGCCAAAGCCCATGTTCTTCATCATAGACTCCATAGCACGGCGGCCCTTCTTTGCATTACCACCCTGAGTCATAGCCTTCATCTTGCCCATCATCTTATTCATCTCTCCCCACTGACGAATAAGCTGATTAACTTCCTGAACGCTACGACCAGATCCCATAGAAATGCGACGACGGCGCTGACCATTAATAATCTTTGGACGCATGCGCTCTTCTTTGGTCATGGAACGAATGATAGCTTCAATCTTTCCCATAGAGCTATCATCCACACCACCCTGCTGGGCCATCATACGGTCACCACCAGGTAAAGCACCAATAAGCTTTGCAAGACCGCCCATCTTGCGAATTTGGTTCATCTGATTGAGCAGGTCATCCATAGTAAAGCCTTCACGCAACATGCGCTCAGCATCTTCAACCTGCTTCTCATCTGCTGCCTGCTGGGCCTTCTCAACAATAGAGATAACATCACCCATGCCAAGGATGCGCTTGGCCATACGATCTGGGTGGAAAACCTCAAGTGAATCGGGTTTCTCGCCCATAGAAACAAACTTGATAGGCTTGCCGGTAACCTCGCGTACGGAAAGTGCGCCGCCACCACGAGCATCGCCATCAAGCTTGGACATGATAACGCCGTCAAAGTCTACACGCTCGGCGAAAGTGCTGACAACATTGACAATATCCTGGCCGGTCATGGCGTCGACAACCATAAGAATCTGATCTGGCTTGACGGCGCGCTTGATAGCAACGGCCTCTTCCATCATTTCTTCGTCAATTTGAAGACGACCAGCGGTATCGACAATTACCAGGTCATTGAGGTGATCAACAGCCTCCTGAATAGCCTGAGACGCAATAGCAACGGCGTCTTTGCCGTCACCACGATAGACTGGCACGCCAATCTCTGAACCAAGTGTTTCAAGCTGATCTGCTGCTGCAGGACGGTGAACGTCGCAGGCAGCGAGCAGAGGATTCTTTCCCTGGGACTTAAGCAGGTAGGCAAGCTTTGCAGCTGCGGTTGTCTTACCAGAGCCCTGAAGACCAACAAGCATAATGACGTTTGGAATGCGGTTCTGCGCCAGCGTAAGCTTGGACTCGGTTGAACCAAGCAGTGCCGTGAGCTCATCCAGAACAATGCGGACAACGTTTTGAGCTGGAGACAGAGACTCTAGCACGTCAGCGGTCATGCACTGCTCTTTACAGCGGCCGACAAACTCTTTAACTACCTTGTAGTTAACGTCAGCCTCGAGAAGAGCCATACGAATTTCTCGCATTGCTGAATTGATATCGTCCTCAGTGAGACGGCCCTTTCCGCGCAGAGCGGAAAATGTATTTTGCAGTCTATCTTGCAGGCTGTTAAACATTACTGAACTCCCTCACCAACAAGTGCTTCACAGAATGAACGAGCGTCAAATGTCTGAAGATCATCAATTGACTCGCCCACACCAATACGATAAATAGGCAGATTAAGCTGGTTAGAAATTGCCAGAGCAATTCCTCCCTTTGCTGTGCCGTCAAGCTTGGTAACAATAAGACCGTCCAAAGACAGCGCGTCATTGAACTCTTTTGCCTGGTTAAGGCCATTTTGACCGGTAGTTGCATCAATAACCAAGACAACGCTCACGGGAATATCCCCTGCGCGCTTTCTGGTAACCGAAACAACCTTAGCAAGCTCACGCATAAGATCGGATGAAGTATGCAGACGTCCAGCAGTATCAATAAGCACCAGCTCAGTGCCTTGTTTTTCTGCCGTTTCAACAACCTCAAAACAAACGCTTGCAGGATCAGCGCCACGCTCTCTGGTTACTACCTCAATACCAGAGCGATCTCCCCATACCTGCAGCTGCTCAATTGCAGCTGCGCGGAAGGTGTCAGCACCGCCAATCAAAGTCTTTACACCATTAGCATGTGCGCGGCCAGCAATCTTACCAACAGTAGTGGTTTTACCAGCACCATTAATGCCCACAAACAAGACAATAGAGGGCGTATCCGTAAAAGGATCTCTTTCTGCAACAGGAAACTCTGCTGTAAGGCGCTCTACAAGGGCACGGCGAAGCTGATCGGAGCGCATAAGGTTTTCTCGCGCTGCACGCTCACGCAGGTCATCGGTGACACGCATAGCCACCTCAGCACCCATGTCTCCCATAACAAGCGTATCTTCAAGGTCATCCCAAAAGTCTTCGGTGACCTCTCCACCCATATAAAAGATTTCGCTTAAAGTCTCACGAGAACGCTCAAGACCTCGGCGAAGATTGTCCATAAAGCCCATTAGATATCAACTACCTTTCCGGTTGTCTTATCAAGCCTCTGAGAGACAACATGGCTAACACCATCTGCCTGCATAGATACACCGTACAGAACATCAGCCTGCTCCATGGTGCGCCTCTGGTGAGAAATGACAATCAGCTGAGTGGTCTCTTTGAGCTGCTCAATGGCATCAAGCAGCTTGGAGAGGTTGGCGTCGTCGAGCGCAGCCTCAACCTCATCAAAGACGTAGAACGGAACAGTGCGCGTTCTGTATATAGCAAAGAGCAATGCCAGGGCGGTGAGGCTCTTCTCGCCACCTGACATGAGCATCATCTTGGTAATGCGCTTACCGCGCGGCTGAGCCACAATCTCAATACCTGTCTCGGAAAGATGGTCAGGGTCGGTAAGCTCAATGTGGGCGTGGCCACCAGGGAACAGCATCGAGAAGATCTCGGAGAAGTTCTGGTTTACGCGGTCAAAGACAACAAGGAAGCGGCTACGCATCTTGCGATCAATGGCTGAGATGATTTTCTTCAGAGAAGTTCGTGCGGCCTCTAAGTCAGCTACCTGCTCGTTAATGTAATCAGCGCGCTCTTTGAGGCGCTCGTACTCATCCATGGCAACGGCGTTGACAGGACCCAACGCCTCAAGCTGACTCTTGAGCGACGCAGCAAGGCGTTCTGCCTGCTCTCTATCTTCTGGCTCAGGAAGCGTCAAAGCCTCGTCCAATGAGGCGCCCGTAGCAAGAATGGCCTCGATGGCGTTTTGAACCTGAACCTCAAGCTTGCCAATCTCAACGCTAATCTGGTTAGCGGCGTCTTTCTCTTTTTCTACCGCAAGCGCGGCTTCAGAAGCAGCGTCTTTTGCCTCAGAGATGGTCTCTCGCAGCGTCTCGGAGTCTGCCTCCGCCAACGAGGCGCGATCCTTGAGCCTAGACGCCCACTCAAGCGCCTTCTGGTGCAGAGCATCGTAGCGCTTGTACAGCGGGTCTACGCGAAGCCTGATTACCTCAAGCGCGTGCGTTGCCTGTTTAGCAGCAGCAAGCTGCTCATCCAGCTGAGACAGACGCCTCTCAAGCTCTGCCTGGCGAGAAGCCATGCTTGTTGCGCGCTCTTTTGCAACAGTGAGGTCCGTTTTTGCATCCGAAAGCTCTCGGTTAGCCCTACCCTGAGCGCGAATGGCATCCTCATGCTGGTCCTGCAGCTCTTTGAGCTCCGAGGCCAGCGACTCCATGCGAGCCTTAGCCTCTTCTGCCGCACGCTTGTGCTCATCAATGTGCGCACGAGCCTCTTGAGCGCGCTCTTTGGCCTGCTCTCGAGAAGTGCTCACCTGCTTCAGCTCAGCCTGAGAAGACGCAACCTGCCCCTCAAGACGGCCTCGCTCCGCAGCAATAGAGGTAAGCTCACCGTTGAGGCGAGCAACCTCACCCTTGGACTGCGCGCTTTTCTCGCGAACTGAAGCCAGCTCATTCTCGCAGTTAGTAACTGCGGAGCGAGCAGCCTCAAGATGGCGTTTGAGGGCAGGAAGCGTGTCCTCAAGCTGACGAATGCGACGCTTACGCTCGAGAGAGCCGTCCTCAGCCTGAGATGAGTGTCCCAGGACCAGACGACCGTCTGGATAGAGCAACGTGCCGTCAGGGAGCGCATAAAGCCCGCGAGGCTCAACGTTGCGAGCAGCGTAGGCGTCATCAAGACTCTGAGCAACAAAAACGTGACCAAAAAGCGCCTGCACAAGAGCTTCGGCACCCTTCTGCGCAGATACGTGCTCAAGCAAAGACGTTGTATGTGCAGGCGCAGCAAGAGCCGGAGTTGCGTCAGAAAGAGCAACCAACGTAGCCTTGCCGTCCTCAGAAAGCGTCTGAACGCGCTCAAAGAGCGTCTGAATGTTTTGCTGTTTGTCTACAACAAGCGCGGAAAGATCTTCTCCTAAAAGCTGCTCAACAAGGGCCTCAAACTCTGGCTGAACCTCAAGATAATCAGCAAGTCTGCCAGAAACAAGAGAAGCGGTTGCTGCATCCGCAACAAGCTTTTCTGCCAGAGGACTTCCCTTTTGGACTTCCACATCAAGCGCACGAAGTGCCTCAAGCGTAGCTTCACTGCTTGAGAGCTCCTGGCGAGCAGTACGCTCTGCCTCGCGAGCCGCCTCAAGTGCAGAAGCACGCTCAGAAATCTCAGCGACAAACGCCTCGGACTCCTGACGAGCTTTCTCAAGAGCCGCCGTGAGCTCTGCTTCTTTAGCGCCACTATCTTCTAGAGCAGCACGAGCAATCTCAAGCGCTTCCGTAATCTGAGTCAACCTAGACTCAAACATCTGGTCTTCTACCTGCGCATGAGCAATCTGCTCTTCAAGCTTTACATACGCAAGCGTTTCTTTATCAGCGGTATTACGCGCACTTCGCTCAGACGCAGTGCAGTCAGAAATCTTTACATCAAGAGAACGACGCTCGGCAATTGCCTGGTTAGCCGACTCTTGGAGCGCGTTCACGCTCTCCGTCAGATCCGCAACCTTTGCACGAATTGTTGCCAGCTGACCAGAAAGCTCTTCGTTCTCTTTTGCGGCGTCTGCCTTCTGTTTATCCATCACAGAAAGCTGCATGCGCGTGTCAGAAAGGCGAGAAACCATGTTCTTGCCCTTCTCCTCCAAAAGACGCATGTCAGATCCCATACGACCAAGAATCTCTTGCATGCGACGGCGCTGCTCACCCAAGTCTCCAACAAAGAGACCCTTTTGCTCAAGAAGTGACTGGAGCTTTTCAAGCTCACGGTTTTTCTCGCCTGCACGATATTGAGCAAGCTCAATAGCAGCCTCTGCCTCTTTAGCGCGTGCCTCCAACTTTCCATGCGTAAACTGCAGCTGACGAAGGTCATCAACCGCAAGCTGAACCGTCAAATCTTTGAGCTGAGCGGACAGATCTTTAGCGCGAGAGGCCTTGTCTACCTGCCTCTCAAGTGGCTTAAGCTGACGGGTTATCTCGCGAGAAACCACTTTGGCTCGCGTGAGATTCTCATCCATGGAAGAAATCTTGCGCTCCGCACGCTCTTTGCGGCGGCGATGCTTAGAGATATCTGCTGCCTCTTCAATAAGCTCACGACGCTGCTCGGGACGGCTAGACAAAATGGAATCGAGCTTGCCCTGAGAAATAATGGAGTGGGTATCTTTGCCCAGGCCAGAGTCATGCAAAATGTCCTGGATATCCATGAGTCTTGAAGGAGCACCGTTAATCAGGTACTCAGACTCTCCAGAGCGATACATGCGCCTGGTGATGCCAATTTCAGAGAAATCAATAGGAATAGTGTGGTCGGAGTTATCCAGAACCAGCGTTACCTCAGCAACGCCCACCGCTCCCCTTGCTGATGAGCCAGAGAAGATGACGTCTTCCATGGCTTGGCCACGGAGCATCTTTGCGCTCTGCTCGCCCAATACCCAGAGAATTGCGTCAGAGACATTGGACTTACCCGAGCCGTTAGGACCAACGACAACGGTAAGACCGGGGTCAAAAACCATCTGAGTTTTATCAGCGAATGACTTAAAACCCTTAAGTGTCAGCGATTTTAGATACACGGGTACAGGGTACCTTTCTACCTTAGGTGCATTTCTGCATCAGCATCAAGCGGAGCGTCATCCACACCAAGACGTACCAGTGCGTCTTGAGCGGCTTCTGACTCTGCGGCTTTCTTTGATGGTCCCTGTCCACGACCCACCTTAAGGCCGTCGACAAATACCACAGCGGTAAACGTTGGTGTGTGAGCAGGTCCACTCTCGCCAATAAGCTTATATTCAGGAGTAGCCTTGCCTTTAGCCTGTACCGCTTCTTGCAAACGAGATTTAGGGCTTACCGAACGAACTGCCAGCGCTGGAGAAATGTGAGGTCCAAGCGTACGAATAACAAAATCGTGCGTTGGATCAAAACCCGCATCAAGGTAGAGCGCGCCAACAATGGACTCGTAGACGTTCTCCAGAGCAGACTTCATGCCACGCTTTCCCGTGCCCTTCTCGGAAATTCCCATAACAATTAAGGGAGAAATTCCTAGAGCATCAGAGACAATGGAGAGCGTGTGGCCGGATACCAGAGAGATTTTCAACCTAGTAAGCTGGCCTTCATCCATATCTGGATAACGCTCAAACAGCTCCGTTGCAATAATGGCACCAAGAATTGAGTCACCCAGAAACTCCAGGCGCTCATACGAAGCAGAAACAGGCTTGCCCTCCACCGCCGAAGGGTGTGTGAGGGCAGCCTCGATAAGTTCTTTATTAGTAAATGTGTGACCGCAAATAGCTTCTGCAGCAGCTACTCGTTCGTGTAATTTCACGTATAAAACCTACTTATGCAGCAAGAATAGCATCTACTGCGTCACCAACGGTAGCAATCTCATCGATGTTTTCTGCATCAAAGGTCATATCAAACTCTTGCTCAAGGTCTGTGACAAGCTGCAAAAGATCAAATGAGTCTGCACCAAGATCTTTAAATGAGGTTCCCTCTGTGAGCTCAACAGAATCGTCAAGGTCCAGTGTCTCTCTAACAACGTCAATTACCTTTTCAAGTGTTTCTGTGCGATCCATACATCCTCCTTGCACACAACAATGACGCTATTAATTTTACCCCGTGATGGGCGTCTGTATGATGACATTACTAAAGCTGAAACAAACAATCTTAAAAAAGTAAAGCCCACAGAATTGTCCATGGGCTCCACCATAGTTATAAAAATTTTTATGTACAGACGCTTTTACTACAGCTGAATTGAAGAAGAGATTTTCTCAATAAGGTTTGCACGTACCGCATTTGCTGCAGAGAGTGTTCCTGCGCACACAGCAGAAGAGCTGGAAGCACCATGTCCTTTAAGTACAGGTGCAGAAACACCTAGCAAGAAGGCGCCGCCAACAGAATCTCCTGAAAGTTCCGCTGCTGTAGCCTTCAGAGCATCCTTCAAAAGAAGTGCACCAAACGCAGCCTTCTTGGAGGAATTAATTGCGTCTTTTAGGCTAGACATAATAAATTTGCCTGTGCTCTCAATGGATTTTAAGGCCACATTTCCTGTGAAGCCGTCTGTCACAATAACATCAAAGCGGCTTCCTAAAATATCAGTTCCCTCAGCATTTCCACCAAAATTAATAGCCGCTTCTGCAAGAGCTGCGTGATATGAAAGAGCAAGTTCAGAACCCTTGGTCTCTTCAGAACCATTGCAGAGAAGTCCTATGGTTGGGTTTTCAATTCCAAGCGATGCATTGGCAAAAGCCTTGCCCATTTGCGCAAATTGCACCAAAACTTCTGGACGCACATCAGCGTTAGCACCAGTATCCAAAAAGACTGTTTTATGACCACCAAGTCCAGGAAGAATCAGGGTAAGTGCAGGGCGCTTCACGCCTTTAATGCGACCAATACCAAAGGTAGCTGCAGTGAGCACTGCTCCTGTAGAGCCTGCCGAAAAAAGACCGTCAGCCTCTCCTGCCTTGACTGCCTGTGCAGCCCTTACAATACTGGCGTCTTTCTTCTGTCTAACCGCATTAGCGGGATGCTCGCTCATGGCAATAACTTCAGTGGTTACCAAAGCCTTTGCGCGCTCATGCTTGCTTGCAAAAGGAGTAACAAACTCATCAGCTCCGGCGAGAAGAACCTCTAGCTCTTTGTCCTTCTCAAGAGCCATACGAACTCCCTCAAGAACAACCTCAGGACTTTGGTCAGATCCCATAACGTCTACACAAATAACGGGCATGATAACTCCTTAGTGCTATAAAAAAGAAGGCTGGCCCCTAAAGAACCAGCCTTCTTGGCCATACGATGTATGAGTGTTACTCAGTAACAACAACCTCACGGTCCTTGTAGAAGCCACAGTTAGGGCATACGTGGTGAGGAAGCTTTGGAGCGCCGCACTGTGGGCATACAGAGCGAGCTGCTGCGTTAAGCTTGCTGTTTGCCGAACGACGGGTGTGGGTTGCGCCGCGGCCCTTCTTTTGTTTAGGTACTGCCATCTTAAACCTCTTTTGCTCTTGCTAGCGCCCCTAAAACATATGAGGGCGCGACCCATTCACATAATGCGTTGGATACTATACCACGTACTGACACATTTTGTATATAGATACAGCATTTCTTCACCATTTAGGAGAAGAAATTTTATTTTACTCTTCCGAATCCGGCTCAATCACAAGATTTTTGAGAGCCGCAAACGGGTTTGAAGCAAGCTTTTCTTCTTCTCGCTTCTGCTCAATCTGAGCTGCATGACCGCAATCCTCTTCATTCAGATTGCAACCGCATACTGGGCAAAGTCCCTTGCAGTCGGACTTGCACAGTACAACATAAGGCGTCTCCATAACAAGCGAAGGCAAAAGAGCCTCTGCAAGATCGATGGTTTTATCGGCATTTACTAAAACGTAATCTGCCTCATCTTCATCATCTGCAGAAATTACAGGCTCTTCAAAGAGATAATACTCATCTACCTCTGCGTTTAAAGAGAGATGTGCGTCCTCAAGACAACGGTCACACGTACCAACTGCGTCAGCACGAAGCATTCCGGTAACCAAAATGCCCTCACCCGCGTTGGTAAGCACTAGATCAAAATCAATTCCCATAGGAAGAGAAAATTCATGCTCCCCTAGCTCATACGAGTCTTCATTAAGATGACCCGCATAAGACACGGTATCGCCTGCATTTGCAAGACGATCATCTAGTGCATAAAGAACTGGTTGCATTGGAATTACCAGGCAACGTTATTGCTGGTGTTACGAGGACCAGAGTTCTCATCAAGTGTCTGACGAACACGAGAGACTGAATTTGTCAGGCTCTTGAGGTTCTCCTCAAGGTGAGCAAGAACGGTATCTGCATACTCCTCAGCGTTGTAGCGAGTATCGCGCTCATACTGCTCTGCCTGGTCACGAATGCCATCTGCCTGCTGCTGAGCAAGGCGGACAACCTCCTGGTCACCAGCAAGAATCATAGCCTGCTGCTGTGCGTCAGCAATGATGGATTCTGCCTGAGCACGTGCGCGCTCAAGGGTCTCATCCTCTTCCTTGATGATGCGACGAGCAGTTGCAAACTCTTCTGGGAAGACACGACGGATCTCGTCAAGCAGCTCGTAGAAGTCCTGGGCATCAATAATCTTCTTGTTACCGCCATCCATAAAAGGTGACTTAGCCTCAGTTACCATCTGCTCAATCTCAGATACAAGGCTCTCAATTTCCTCGCCTGGCTGCATCCAGGGCTCCTTTCAATCCTATACACAAGCCGTGTTATATGCAGTTTTAGCCCTTATGAGCACGACGCATAAAACACCTTTTTAAGAATGTTAGCAGAATATAATGAAAATGCAGGGCAAATATACTTAATTACCGCAATTATGCAGAGCATCAAGCTTTTTAATGACGTTCTTTGGTACCAAAAATGATACATCTGCGCCCATAGCTGAAATTTCTCTCACAATTGAGGAAGAAATATAGCCGTACTCTGGACTGGACATAACAAAGACGCTCTCCAGCTCAGGAGCCATATGAGCGTTAAGGTCTGCCTGTTGCAGCTCATACTCAAAGTCTGTCATAGCCCTCAGGCCTTTAACAACACCACCTGCGCCGCGAGCATTGCAGAAATCAACGAGAAGACCTTCCATGGGCTCTACGGAAACGTCTACAAGTCCTTCATCTACCAGAGCGTCTTTGAGCATCTGTACACGCTCTTCAAGAGAAAACGTAGTTCCCGTGCCGTGTTTGCGCTTTGAAGCCGCAACAGCTACCGTAACATTTTCAAAAAGGCGAGAAGCTCGTTTGATTACATCAAGATGTCCGTTTGTGACGGGATCAAAAGTACCTGGTACGACTACGTGAGTGATGCTGTTCAACGTATCTCCTATCCCTCACAACGAACAAGTAAATCAACTTGAGCAATACCATAACGCTTACTCTTAGAAAGCTCAAAATTATCAAGAGAAAGTGAATCAGATTTATGGCTATGCTCATAGACTACTACAGCGTCTTTTGTCAGACTTCCCGCCTGAGTCAAGTCTTTGAGCAGCTTGGATACTACCTCTGCCTCAACGGCATAAGGAGGGTCCAAAAATACCACGTCAAAAGGACCTCCAAACAGCTGGGATGACTCAGCTAAGCGAGCTGTATCACCACAGATAACACTCATCTCAGAGGTGCTTACGCCAAGAGATTTAGCCGTACGCTTAATGCGATCGCACGTCTTTCTATCTTTATCAACAAACGTGGCGTACAGCGCTCCTCTAGAAAGAAGCTCAAAACCCATAGCGCCTGAACCTGCAAAAGCGTCAAGCACTCTGGACTCACTGAGGTCAAGACCGCGAGAAGCCAAGATGGAGCTTGCAATAGCCTCACGCGTACGATCAGTGGTTGGTCGCGTAGTCCCCTTGCCATCAGGGGCCTCAATTGCACGACCTTTCCATTTTCCGCCAACAATCCTCATGGGTTTCTCGCCACCAAACCTATCTTGTACTGCAGTTTACCTGCAGGTTATTACTTATAGCCAAGCTCTTCAAAGTAGATGCCAAAGCGATCTTTTGCCTCAATTCCCAGCGTAGCATAGGCGTCGCTGGTAAGATTTGGGTCTTGAGCAGTAATTGCCAGGGCATCTATATGAGCCGCCTCAATCAGATCCGCATCCGCGTAAAGATCAGAAATCTTGAGCGTGGTACCGCCCGACTGACGGTATCCCAGGGTTTCTCCCTCGTGCCTGAGCTCAAGGTCAAGCTCTGCCAAGCGTGCGCCGTCGGACGTTTGCTCAAGAGCAGCAAGACGTTTTCTTGCGGTAGAACCTCGTTTGGCGTTGCTAGCAAGATACACAGTTCCTGGAAAATCGCCTCGACCAACACGGCCTCTGAGCTGGTGAAGTGTAGCCAGACCAAAACGATCAGCGTTAAAGACAATCATGACCGTAGCGTTAGGAACGTCAACGCCAACCTCAATAACGGTTGTAGAGACCAGAATCTGTGTCTTATTTGCGCGGAACTTTTCCATTACCTGATCTTTTTGTGTCTCAGGCAGTCTGCCGGTCAAAAGATCACAGGTAAAGTCCTTGAAAACGGTCTTTGAGAGCTCCTCAAATACGCGAGTTGCACTGTAGAGTTTACCGTTTGTACGAGCGGCCTCAGGAACATCTTCAAGCTCATCTTCAGAATCGCTTGGGTCAATTAAAGGGCAGACCAAATACGCCTGATGACCCGCTTGAACAGCTTCGGCGACAGCAGCATATGCTTGGTCAAGGTTTTCTGGCACACACAACTTGGTGGTAACGCCAGCTCCTGCCTTTGGTCTTTTGGTAATGCGAGACGTATCAACATCTCCGTACAAAGAAAGCGCCAGCGTACGCGGAATAGGCGTTGCGCTCATGGCGAGAAGATCTACGCCCTGCCCCTTTTTGCGCAACGCTGTTCTTTGATCAACGCCAAAACGATGCTGCTCGTCAACAACGGCAAGGGTAAGCTGCTTAAATACTACACGGTCAGAAAGAAGCGCCGTAGTGCCAAAGACAACGGACAAAGAGCCGTCGGCTAGGCAGAGTTCAATCTGTTGCCTCTCTTCTTCTGAGGTAGAGCCCGTAATAAGAGCCCACGTAATTCCCGCAAGCGAAAGCAAAGGCCCAATCTTTTGAGCGTACTGCTGAGCAAGAACCGAGGTAGGAGCCATCACGGCAGCCTGAGTTGAAGAATCTGCGGCTGCAGCCAAGGCAACGGCAGCAACGGCTGTTTTACCAGTACCAACATCACCCAAAAGCAAGCGATTCATAATACGTGGTGCTGCCATATCAGAAAGAATCTCTTGAGCAGCATGGTTTTGCTCGTCAGTTAGGGCAAAAGGCAAAGCCTCTATCAAAGCCTTAACTTTAGGTCCATCTATAACGTGCTCAAAAGGCTTATGGCCTGCAAGCTCCAAGTTTCTCCTGGCCAGAAGGGCAAGCTGTAAGCTAAGAAGCTCATCAAAAGCAAGACGGCGGCGCGCCTGCTCAGCTGCGTCCAAGCTTGTGGGAAAATGGACCTCACGAAGCGCCGATGAGAGTGACATAAGGCGGTGCTTGGAGACAAGCTCTGAGGGCAGCCAATCACACACGCTTCCCGTATCCGCCAAAGCCGCTGACATAATGCGACGCATCCATGCAGGACTCACACCCTCGGTAGCTGGGTGAACAGGAAGAATTGCAGCTTTTGAAGGCGTCTCTTTGGAGCGTGCTTCATCGTTTGAGTCAGACTTTGCCGTACTAAGCACCTCGTAAAACGGTGATTTCATCTGGCGGTAACCGTAGGCAAAGAGAACCTTACCGCTTAGCGCCACTTCATCGTCAACGTGGATTTGCTCAGCTATCCAAGGCTGCCTAAAAAACGAAGCTGTGAGCACGCCCGTATCATCCACAACCTCAATCTCAATAATGACCATTTTAGGACGTGGACGCTTAGTCTTAACCGAAGCAACGCGGCCCGTAATGGTAGCGTCCTCACCTATCTGCGCAAAAGCAATCTGCACGCGGTGAGAAAAATCGAGGTAGCGGTGAGGAACATTGAGCAAAAGGTCTCGTACACGCAGAATGCCGAGACGCTCAAGCGCCTCGGCACGATTTGCATTGACATACCTTAACCTGGTCACGCTATCAACAAGCGAGCAGGTATGTGCTACTCGCTCTGATGCGGGAGCGATGCTTACCTTGGACTCAGACATGTCCTACTCAATAGAGAAGATAACTGGATAGAGTGGCTGCTCGCCGCGCTGAGCATCAACCTCAAGGTCTGGATAGGTGTCCTCAATCTTGCTGGCGAGAAGATCGAGCTGCTCGTCAGAGAAGTCTTCACCTGCAAGAATGGTGAGGTTGTCGCCCTCTTCCTCCTCTTGCATCTTAGCGATAAGGTCAAGCGTGACCTTCATGACATCAGAGCCGACAACATCAATGGAGCCGCCCTGGATACCCATGACATCACCATCGTGGATAGGAGTGCCGTCAGCTGCAGAAGAATCGCGGACTGCAGTGGTTACCTCACCGTAGCGAACGCCAGAGATAGCGTCAGTCATCTCTTCTACAAGCTCTTCAAATGGAACGCCATCTGCAACAACAAACATTGCAGCAAATGCCTGAAGAACAGACTTGGTTGGAATAACGGCAACCTTAACATCCTCACATGCGCTTGCAGCAGCCTCTGCTGCCATACGAATGTTGGAGTTGTTTGGCATAACAATGACCTGGTCTGCATTGGCCTCTTCAATTGCAGCAAGAATATCTGCAGTTGAAGGGTTCATAGTCTGACCACCAGAAACAACAACGTCCACGCCAAGAGACTTCAAGATTGATGCAGCGCCAGAACCAGCGGTTACGGCAACAAAGCCAAGCTCCTTTTTAGGTGCAGCTGCAGCCTTCTTATCTTCAGCGATCTTCTCGGTACGCTCCTTAGCCTCAAGGTCCATGTTGTGAATGAAGACCTCAAAAATCTGGCCGTACTGAAGCATGTACTCAAGAACCTTGTTAGGAGTATTTGAATGAACGTGAATCTTATAGTCTGGGTTTGCACCAACAAGAAGCTCACAATCACCCATAGTTGCCAGGAAGTTCAGAGCTGCATCCTCGTCAAAGTCAGGACTATCTGCCTTAAAGAGGAACTCATTGCAGTAGCGATACTCAGAACCCTCCCAGTCATCGTTGAGCTCAATCTCAACCTTAGCGCTGGTAGCAGCCTTAGCGTCAGAAACAGAAACGGTTGTCTGGAAATCAGTAGTCTCAGTCTTGCCAGTAACAGCATTTACAAAGCCCTCAAGGAAGGTTGCAAAACCAAACGCACCGGAGTCAACAACGCCATTCTCTTTAAGAACGGGAAGAAGCTCGGGAGTACGAGCAACGGACTCATATGCCTCAACAACCAGGGCATCCAAAACCTCAACTGGAGTGAGCTGAGACTTCTCAAGGGAGTCTGCCTTAGCAGAAACATCTTTAAGGACGGTAAGAATAGTGCCTTCAACAGGCTTTCTAACAGCCTTAAACGCAACCTCTTTACCGCGGCGGAATGCGTGAGCAATATCCTTTGGAGTTACTGCCTCAGGATTTTTAACGTCACACAGACCCTCGGCAATACCACGAAGAATCTGAGACGTAATAACGCCAGAGTTACCACGAGCTCCCATCAAAGAACCGTGAGTGATTGCCTTTGCAATATCCTGCATGCTTGCATCTTGAGGAAGATCTTGAACCTCACGAACAACGGTGCCCAAGGTAAGGGACATGTTAGTGCCAGTGTCTCCATCTGGTACAGGGAAAACGTTGAGCTTGTTGATCTCTTCTGCTTTGTCTGCAACGGCAAGGGCGGCTACAGGGAAGCATGTACGAATGACATTTGAAATCACGTTAGACCTCAGTTCCTACTCATTTGAAGCAAAAAGCTTAGCGAGAATTACGCATGGCCTCGATATGTACAGTTACATCAACACATGAAAGCTCTGCAATTTGCTTAAGCAAAAACTTTACTGAGCTCTCAAGATTGTCGACAACAGACGCCATGTTAACGCCCTGCTCAACAACAATGTGAAGGTCAACCTGAACTCCCTTAGGAGTTGGGGTCACATCAATACCCTTACGAAGTCGGTACGTTGGAAGAAGACGAGCAACACCTGCTGCCTCATCAATCTCTGCCATGCCAACAACGCCATAACATTCCATAGCTGCATAGCCCGCCAGGTCAGCAAGGCAATCATTAGAAACTCTTAGTGTTCCGGGAACAGCGGTAGTCATTACATAACTCCTCTCGCAAGAACCAGGGTTAGTCATTGTTATTTAGTATACCGCAGAGCACATTTATTATTAAAGCGGCTTATATATACAAGTTGATAACCTTGCAATTGACAAATCTTTTTCTTGTTATTTAATCTTGGTGTAATAAATGAAAAACATTCAAAAGCTGTCTAAAAGCTATCTAATTGTGAATGTTATATTCATGCTTTGACAACACAATATATTGTGCTATATTTATTCGGCTATTTGGAAATTTTAGGCGCAGAAGGCGCCTATCCTATGGAGGTCTTACTCATGTCGAAGGTCTGTGATTTCTGCGGTAAGCACGCCGTTGCCGGTCGCTCCATCTCCCACTCTCACCGTACTGTGGCCCGCACCTTTAAGCCAAACATCCAGCGTGTTACTGTCGTTGTCGATGGCCAGCGCAAGAAGATGAATGTTTGCTCCCGTTGCCTCAAGTCCGGTAAGATTGCTCGCAACTAAGCAGCTTAGCTCGTCTTACCTCAAACTTAAAAAGGTCGCTTCGGCGACCTTTTTTCTTAGTTCGATTATCTGACAGCAACATCTAATACTTCTTGCTGGACTTACAGCCGCTCGTTGGGGCTTTGTAACTCAAACGCAGCCCCAACGCGACTCGATGAACGTTTTAGTTCCAAAGCTGCACCAAAAGACAGCCCTTCTCGCACCTTACCCAGGAATTGTCTGATTCAACTATGTTTGAAATACCGTCGTCTCCCAGCAAGGTGAACTTCTGGTGATCAAGATTCCACTTCATGCCGGCCTCAGAAACCTCGCACTCCTCTGACAAAGCTACAAGAGAAATCTTTTTACCTACATTGATAGTGTTCAGCTGCCAAGAATCCACCTGGCCAGCAACTAAAAAGCGCATCTCAAAGTCATTCTCAATAACTCGAACGCTTGCCTTGCCCGTCTTTGCCCACGTGGCGAGAAGACCAAGCACTACAAGCTGGTGATCAAGGTGGCCGCCAGATGTGGAGACAACCGTCAGAGAGAGCTTGCTATCTCTACGAATTGCCTCATATTCAGCTGATTTCAATGCTAGCGCCAGGTCGGTATCGTACTTGTCCGCATTAAACTTCATGCAAGGTACCTGCTGCTCTTTGAGCCAAGCCAGAGTTTCTGGTGTAGCGGAGTCAAAGTCTCCAAGCGCAAGTTGTGGAATCACGCCGGCAGCGT
Source organism: Lancefieldella parvula DNF00906 (assembly GCF_000758945.1). Classification (GTDB taxonomy): domain Bacteria; phylum Actinomycetota; class Coriobacteriia; order Coriobacteriales; family Atopobiaceae; genus Lancefieldella; species Lancefieldella parvula_C. The sequence continues at coordinate 14,028 of NZ_JRND01000033.1, read as the reverse complement.
GACAGACATCTGCGCCATGGTCAACCGCTATCAGGTAGTCAGCGCTTTGGGCGCAGGTAGACAGCGTCGTGTGCGAAACCGCCTCTGGGGATCCGCCCACAACAAGGACCTCAAGGGGTTTCTCGCCAGAAGGCGCTGCGGTCAGAGGGCGCTCGTAGTCCTGAAGGCGCAGAAGCGACAGCTCGCCGTAGGTGTGGGCAAAGATGTTAGAGTGCTCGCGCATAAAGACGGGGTCGCGGCCATCGTGGTCGTTGTAGAGTACAGCCACAGGAAAGCCTGCATTTTGTGCTGTCTGTGCGCCAAACGGAGCATCCTCGAAGACCCAGGTAGTTGCCTTATCAGTGCCAAGACGGCGAAGAGCCTCAAGGTAAACATCTGGCTCAACCTTGTCCACTCCCCCCACATCTTCCGTTGAGACCACTGTTTTAAAGAGGTGCTCAATACCTTGAGCTGCCAGAGCTGCACGAACTTCTCGCACGGGAGTTGACGAAGCAACGGCCATAGGAATGCCTGCGTCGTGGAGTTCCTGTAAGAACTCCTTTGCACCGGGAATGATTGAAACATGATGTCGGTACTGATCAGTTACGTACGCGCAGAACTCTTCATATAAAGCTTCCGCTGTAATAGGCAAATCCAGCTCATCAACGCAAATCTGACATCCACCAATGAGGGAAACAGCCTCTACGCGGTCAAAAATATCCGAATCAATAGTCTTGCCGTATTTAGGAAGAACAGCGCCAAAAACGTTGTGCCAAACGTGCATTGAATCAACAAGAGTTCCATCGCAATCAAAAATTGCACCGGTCACCTGCATAATACCTCCGTAAACAAACTTATTAGTTGCAATCGTGAAATATCTACTCTAAGTAGGGTAAAGTATCTCACGTTTATAAATTGTTTTCATGGAGGATGCATGGCACGTTATAGCTATCATTGCACACACTGCGACAATACCTTTGAAATTGAGCGCCCAATGAGCCTGAAGATTGAAGCTCCTCAGTGCCCAAAATGCGGACACGAGACTGAGCGCGTTTACAACACCTCAACCATTGTCTTTAAGGGTAGCGGCTTCTATAACACCGATAGCAAAGGAAAGTAATTCAACGCTTTTTGGCTCTCTAGACCGCTCATAAACCGTATTTGTGAAGCTCTTGTTGTGATACACAGCAAGAGCTTTTATTTGCGCTTAAGGACCGCCATAAAGTGAGCATCACAATCAGCAGACGCAAAAGCTGTCTGCAAAAATCCCTCTGGTGTAATGCACGTATCGAGAAACTCTTGTGCATCTGTCGTTAAGCATGCGCGCGCGGGGCACTCAAAAAGATTTTGCACCTCAAAGTGAGAACCCTCTGAACTTGCAAGAAAATCGTCAATAACCTGCTGATTCTCTGAATTTGAGAGCGAGCACGTTGCATAGACTAAATAGCCACCAATCTCTACACGGCTGCTGCAGCTCTGCAAGAGTTTGGTCTGTAAAGCAGTAAGCTCTCCTCCGTCATACAGACTTTCTGGTGACAAATTCCACGCAATCTCTGGATGACGACGAAGGGTGCCCAAACCAGAACAGGGAGCGTCAATAAACACCACGTCAAAGCTCTGATTAAGCTCCTCTGGAACCTCTGGTGACATAAACTGTGTAGCGTCAAACGTGAGTGATGTAACCTGATCTGAAAGGCCAGCAGTTTTCAATCTTCTTTTTGAAACGTGGGACTTTCCTTTTACAAGCTCCACGGCAGTAATCGGAACATCCTTTTTACCAAGTACCTCAAAAGCATGAGAGAGCAGTAAGGACTTAGTTCCTCTGCCCTGTCCAACCTCAAGAAGAGTATGGTGAGCATAGGAAGCGGTAAGAAGTGCCACAAGCTGAGAAGCTAAATCTGCAGGAACAAGCTGAACTCTCTTTACATATGCGTCAACGTTAAGTTGAGCAGGATTTTTTACCTCATACACATCTGGCAGAACTGTTTGCTGTAGCTCTAAAGAGCTGCTCTGCAATTGCTGCTCTGATACGTTTCTTTGTAAGACATACACAGGAGCGGGGTTCTTTAAATTAAGAATGAGCTTTTGAGCGGCAGACTCTCCCAGCGACTCAATAATCTCCAAACAAATCCACTCAGGAATGCCTGACGCCCACGAAAGCTCTGAAGGAGATTTGGGATTCTTTGTACGCGTAAGCTGAGCTTCTTTTTCAGAAATTTTTCTAAGCACAGCATTTGCAAGACCAGAAGAACGCTTTGAGACAGACTTTACCAGCTCAACACCTTGGCTAATGGCGGCGTCACGTCTAGTCTCTAAATATAAAACCTCAAATACAGCAATACGGAGAGCGTCCTGTACCTTTGGCTCTAGATGAATACCTGACTTAAGATGATTCTTTAAAGCTTCATCAAGCTTACCTTTGGTAAGCGTTGCTCCCAGAGCAAGACGAGTAGCAAAAGCTTTGTCTTGTACAGAGAGTTCCAAGAAATCTTTTGACTCTCGTAAGTAATCACGAATACGTAAATTATTGCGTCTACACTCAAAGAATGCCTGATAGGCTACTCTTCGAGCAGGAGTTAAGGTGGCCATTATTGAAGCATCTGCCAGGTCATCTGGGACTTCTGAAGTCCTGCGGCAAATGATTTTGCATCCATAGAGCGCTTGCCATCTGGACGCACCTCAAGAAGCTCAAGGATGCCTTCTGAGCAACCAAGGAACAACCTATGATCTTGAAGAGCGACCTGACCTTGAGCAACAGAGGCTTCACTTGGTGCTACCTGAGCGGACAAAGCGCGAAGAGACCTTCCTCCAACAGATACGCGAGCAGGAGCGGTATCAGACGAAGCCTGAACCCTCAACGCATTTACCTGGGCTGAATCTTCTGGAGCAAGCTTCATTTCTTGCTTGGTAACTTTAGGAGCAAACGTTACTTCTCGCTCATCTTGCGCATGCCACTCAAGAGAGCCTTCCTTGAGCTCAGAAAGAGCCTCGGAGAGAGCATCAGCACCTAGCTGTGCTAGAGCATCAGTGAGCTGCTCGGTATTTTTGGAGCCTACCTCACACGATGCTTGTTTGCACCAATCTCCTGCATCAAGTTCATGAGCAATTTTCATGATAGAAACGCCAGCAACAGCATCACCTGCAAGGATTGCGCGCTGAATTGGAGCAGCTCCTCGCCAGCGAGGTAGCAGTGATGCGTGAACGTTCAGAGCACCGTAAGGCGCAAGAGAGACTACCTCATCTGGCAAAATGCAGCCAAAAGCAACCACGCAGAGCGCTTCTGGTTGTGCTTCACGCATAGCAGAAATTACTTCTGGAGTCATGCGATTTGCCTCAAGAACGGGCAGACCAAGCTTTTGTGCGCATTCTTTTACGGGAGATGGCTCAAGCGTTTTACCACGACCACGAACGGCATCTGGCCTTGTAATAACCAGAGCTACCTGGTGATCATGGGCAAGTTTTTTGAGCGACGGAACAGCAAAGTCTGGAGTTCCCATAAAGACTACGCGCATGTCAACTCCTAATAGTCTGTTTGACCAGGACGAGCGCCAGAAGCCAGCGCCTCTTTGTACTCCTGCAGCGTCTCCATACGAGCACCTGGTCCCAGGTGATCAGGCATGGTTACGCCGTTGATGTGGTCAATCTCATGTTGCAGGCAGACGGCGAGAAGATCTCCTTCTGCTTCATAGCGCATAAGATCACCATCGAGGTTATATGCGTGAACGACAACATGGCTTGGGCGCGTAACCGGAACAGTAATGCCTGGGAACGAAAGACAGCCCTCCTCGTACACACGAGGCTCACCATCTGCAACTTTAATCTCTGGATTAATGAGCACAAAAGGGTTCTCTTGGCCGTTAGGATAGTCAACATCGATGACTACCATGCGCTTCATGTAACCAACCTGAGGGCCCGCAAGACCAACGCCGTCGGTGGCATACATAACCTTGAGCATATGCTCGGCCATCTTACGGACATCGTCGTTAATATCGTCAATTTCTTCACACTTTTGACTTAGACGAGGGTCTGGCCAAAGTACCATATCATCAGCTTCAGAACTCATAACTATCCTTACATCATGTCATAAGCGTCAACATCTAATGTCATGTTGATACCCACTCTTTTATCAAGCGAAGCAGCACACTCAGAAAGAATTTCTCCCACCTGAGCGTCCACGGGAGATTTTACTAAAATATGTCTGCGATACTTATCTTTTACCTTAGCTTTTACACAATCAGCAGGACCCAAAATTTCCCATCCAGATTGTAAATCTAACTTTGCGTGAAGCGCCTCTGCCATCTGATCTGCTACGCGGCGAACTTCTTTTTCTGAAGCGCCCCAGAAAAGCACGTTAGACAAGCGCGAGAAGGGCGGATAAGCTCCTTCTCTTCTTTCTTTAAGCTCAGCGTCAAGAAACGGACGTCTGTCATGGGTCACAACAGAAGCAATAGCAGGATGTGTTGACCAGTATGACTGAATGATGACCTTACCTGGCTTTTCTCCCCTGCCTGCACGACCAGCAACCTGCTCCAGCAAATCAAAGGTTCTCTCAGCTGCTCTAAAATCTGGCAGCTTAAGCATGGTATCGGCGTTGATAACACCAACCAAGGTGACATCAGGAAAATCCAGACCCTTTGCGATCATCTGCGTACCAATGAGCACCGCTCCAGGGGTTGCATCAAAAAGCTCAAGAAGACGCTGATGTTCGCCCTTTTTGGCCGTAGTATCGGCATCCATACGAATAATTGGCGCATCGCTGCCCAGCAAAAGTTTGAGCTCGTCTTCTACACGCTGCGTCCCCACGCCATATGCACCCATATAACGGCTGCCGCAGTTTGGACATTTGCTGGAAGGGTTAGGATACGCATGCTGAGACCACTGCCTGCCACAACTATGACAGACCAGAGAATGCGTGCGCTCATGGTACGTGAGAGACGTCGAGCAATGCGGACACTCGGGCACACAGCCACACTCACGACACATCAAAAAGTTTGCGAATCCACGCCGATTGAGGAGCAGAACGCTTTTCTCGCCACGCTCTGTTGTCTCCTGTAGCGCAAGAGCAAGAGCTGCCGAAAAGACCGATCTGCCTCCATTTTTAAACTGGGAAGCCATATCAACTACCTGGACCTGCGGGAGCACCGCCACACCAGGCCTTTCGGTCATGGCAACACGTGTCCAGTTAGTGCCACGCCAGCTTCCTTGAGCTGTTCGGTATAAGCTCTCAAGCGAAGGTGTTGCAGAACCAAGCACCAGCGCAGCACCGCGGAGACGCGCCATCTGAGCAGCAACCTCTCTTGCGTGATAGCGTGGGAGCGAATCTTGCTTGTATGAAGCCTCGTGTTCCTCGTCAATAATGTACAGTCCAGGGTTTTGGATGGGCGCAAACAGGGCAGATCGAGCACCTACTACCACGCGAGCCCTACCCTGCCTAATCAAATCCCACTGGTCAAAACGCTCACCGAATGAAAGCTTTGAGTGGAGAACGGCCACCTGCTCACCAAAACGTGAGCGGAATCGGCCAACTGTTTGCGCAGTAAGAGAAATTTCTGGCACAAGTACTACAGCACCCTTGCCCGCCGCTAAAGTCTTCTCAATAGCAGAGAGATATACCTCGGTTTTACCTGAGCCCGTTACGCCATCAATCAGCACAACATCGCCCTGAGCAGCAGCTTGTGCAGTCTTAATTGCTGCAAGAGCAGACTCTTGCCCTTCAGTAAGTTGCTGAGGACGAGGTGCTACACCACTTGAAAGCGTGGTTCCCAGACCCTCCTGGCTTCCACGAAATTGTCGCTGTGTGCGCACCTCAACGACACCCTTTTTCTGCAGTGCAGTTACTGCGCTGCGAGCTCCTGGGATTGTGGCCGAGAGCTCGGATAACCTCATGGCGCCCTGCGCCAGAGCCTCAAGCACCGATCGCTGCTTGCTTGCATTTGCCGCAGGCGTAAAGTCAGCCGCATTTTCTGTCAGTTCAACCCATCGCTCATCAACAGGACCGGACTTCTCACAAACAAGCTGCCAAGGAGATTCTGAGTCTTTCCTGGTGACTTTAACCTTTTGGCCAGGCGCTAAAAATGGATGCAAAGCGTCTGCGTAACTACAGGCGTATTCTTTGCTCATCCATTCTGCTACTTGCGCAGATTGCTCATCAAATGCTGAATCTGCTAGAACTTGTGTTATTGGAAGGACGCGAGAAACATCTAAACCTAAAGACACACGGTCTGAGACACCCACAATGTAGCCAACAACCTGCCTGTGAGAAAACGGCACCAAGACTGTTGTTCCTACAACCGCAGTTTCTTCCAAAGATTCTGGAATGGCGTAATCAAACGTGCCAGAAAGAGCACGAGTTGGTATGTCTAAAACAACATGTGCAAAAGGCACGTTCTTGCCTCCTTAAAGCCGTGGTTGATGGTTTACATCAAACGTGTAACGAGCAACGTGTGGCTGACCAGCTTCTTCAACCTCAACACAAACAAATGCGCACTCAACCTTAGTAAATCCGTGCTGCATCAAGACGTAGGCATAGAAGTTTGCCTGCATCTGATGATGCTCATAAATCTGAGTTGCACTAAGGCCCTTATCGCCTGTTTTATAGTCAACTACCAGCGCATCTTTGCTTCCCTTATTATAAGCGAGAAGATCGATGGCTCCTTCTACATAGTTCCCATATTCAGAATCAACCTGCAGCGTAAAGGGAGACTCCGCAATAACCACATCATGAGCTAATGCTTCTTGTCTAATTGCAGAGTTGCTCCACAGCTCAAGTGCTTGTTTGACTCGTGATACCGCGCGCTGAGGAACGCTATTCTTAAGGCATTGTCTTTCGATAGTTTGTTCATCAACCTTAGACTGAGTCTCAACCATAATCTGAGCAAGCTCATGGAAGGCTGAGCCGAGGCTTGTTGGATCTACTCCATCGTCAGCTAATGTGTCAGGCAAAACAACGGAAGTCTCAGTTGTTGGTTGAAGGTTATCCTCCTCTTGTTCCTGGCGTTCTACCTGAGACTGGTCTTCAAGTTTCTGGTTATTCTGGGCCGTAAAGTTCTCTGCCATTTGTTGGTGAGCTGATGAGTAACTAAAGAAACCTTCTCGCTGGTCATAAGTAGTTTCTGAAGTAACACTTAGTCTTACCTTCTCATAGAGGTCAAACGTTTCAACAGCCTGAGAGTTTTCCTCTTCACTTGGCTTGCAATCAGAAGGTTCGGACTTGTCGCCAAAAGGTTCAACCAACTCTAAACCTTCAACCTGAATTGGCTCATCCTTCTTGCCAGAACCCTGAACCACACGCATACAACCAGCAAAATCTCCGCCATATTCAAACGAATGCTCACCAGCAGAAAGTGGCGGCTCTTCAAACAAGGCATTTGTAATTTTGCGTGTATAACGAGGACTAATTCCCTCTTTAGTAAGGTCGATGGTTGAAGTAAGAATGACTGCTTCGCGAGCGCGTGTTAAAGCAACATACAAACGGCGATTCTGCTCCTGCTCTTCAAACTCATTCTCTTGAGTTTCCAGGAACATTCTCCACTCAAGAAGGTTCTTACACTCATCAAGGCTTGTGGGAACCTCATGACAGCCATCATACAACTCATGAAGTTTTTTAGAACTGCTTGAGAACGCAATCTGATACGAATCGTCTTTTCTAACATGCAAAAATGGTTCACTGCCAGCGCCTGCCTTAGGGCCAGATACAGCTCCTACAACAGCAACAACAGGAAATTCCAACCCCTTAGAAGCATGAATGGTCATAAAAGTTACGGCGTTTTGAGTGCTGCAGTGAAGCACTTTTGGCGACTCTTTAGCCGTGTTACACCATTGACTAAACGCTTTTGCGACTGAAGCTACGCCAATGCTCAGCTCCTTTTGCAAGCTATCAATTTGTTCAAGAGCGGCAAAGATATTTGCAATCTTTGACTGTCCCTCATTTCCCACCTTTTGAAGGCGAGAAATCCATCCAGCATCAAGAACTACCTTTTTAATAACGTCTGAAACTCTCTTGTTTGAAAGAGAGCTACGAGCGTTACTTAACACCTCTAAAGCATTTTTGAGCTTTGGACTTACCTCAAAAGGTGGATTAAATGCGTCATTTACCACTGACTCTGCAATATCTCTATTGGTGATCCTCTGACCATTTTCTCCAAAATTAGTGCCCAAGAGAAGCAGGTCAGACGCATCAAGACTAAAAATCTCACTCGAGAGTACAGGGAACAGCCCCTCGTATGAATCGTACATATTTGCGAGTGCCTGTAAAAGACTACCAATCAGCTGAACCTCAGGCTGCTCACCAAACGTTGATGCTCCAGAAACCACGCTTGCAATTCCAAAGGTACGAAGTGCCTCAATATAGGGCTGTGCCTTTTTAACTGATTTCATCAAAATTGCAACATCTTTTGCTTGGATCTTCTCATCCTGCATAAGCGTGTTGATTCTGTCTGCAAGCTGATACGCAACAAGCTGGCTTCTTGTGACATCATCGCCCGGCTTAGAATTTCCTGACTTTTCAAATTTTGTGACTTCAAAATATACGCGAGGCGAATGAGCAATGAACGGAGTTGCAGGTTCTTCTCGCCCAGCAGACAAATCCATAAAGTTAGGTATCATGCCGTCAGCGCTGCAAACCTTTGCAACAAATCGCAAAATTTCGTTGTGACTGCGGAAATTATCTACAAGACGAGGTTGTAAATCTTCTGAAACCTCTGCTTGACGTCTAAAGAACACATCAACATCAGCACCGCGGAATCGATAGATTGACTGCTGCGCATCACCAACTGTGGTGAGATATTGAGCATCTTTACCTGATAGACTCTTAATCATCTGCACCTGTTGCTGGTCCGTATCTTGGAACTCGTCAACCATTACAAGCTTGAATTTATCCGTGTAAACAGCTGCAATCTCTGGATGCTCTTCGAACACCTTTGCCGTTAGATGCAAAAGGTCATCGTTATCAAGGCCGCCAACAGCAAGTTTCTTCTGTTTAAAGAGCTTGTAGACCTGCTCAGTAACATCTTTCAGACACTGACCCTCAGACGTGTCCTGAATAAGTCCAAATAAAGCGCTACAAATTTTAAGCCGGTACACAGCTTCATCTTTTACAATTTTTATTTCTTTTGAGGAACGAACGGCCTTGACGGCTTTTCCCAAAGCCTCCCAAAACGCCTGGTCAAAATCAGTGAGCGAGAGAACCAAGTGTTGCTGCAATTTACTTGAAAGATCAGATTGAACACTTTGTAGTTGCTCTGCTTCATCTGGTTTTGTGGCAGCAATTGCACCCTTTAGTGCTTCAAGTGCAGCGTCTAGGTCTTCAAGCTCTCTTCTTAGAACTTCCAGGTCAGAGCTATCCCCTACAAACGAAATAGCATCCATTCCTACAGGAGATGACTGAGCGTACGAAATCAGCGTTTCAATACGAGACTTCAGTACATCTCTGTTCCCTGCATAGGTTGAGAGAAACTCAGCATAGCTTTCATCTTGAGAAAGCTCTCTGAGTACTTCTTCAATAGATATATTGACCAGCTGATTTCTGGTCATATCGTTAATAATTTCAAACTCAGGATCAAGACCCAAATCAAGTGCATGAATCTTTAAAATTCTGCTGCACATACCGTGGATAGTACTAATCCACGCATCATCAACCTGCAACGCAGCGCCATGAAGACCTTCTTTTTCTAGAGCTTCTCTAACGCGCTCTTTAATTTCTGTAGCTGCGGCATTGGTAAACGTAATAATCAATGCCTGGTCAAGGCTATTCAGATACGGCTTTCCGTCGGCTCCCGAACCTTCTTTTAAAGCCCACACAATTCTCTGTGTAAGCGTAAAAGTTTTTCCTGAACCTGCACCTGCTGCAACAAAAAGAGGCTTATCAAGAGTCTTGATGGTCTTCTCTTGACCAGGCGTATAACGTGTGTCAGCCATAGTAGCTTACCTCCTCTTGTCGCACAGTTTTACTGGACAATACTTACATGCATCCTTATCGCAAGGATTGGCTCGAACATCTCCAGAAAGCATGGCTTGAACCTTCTGAGCAATCAAACTCTCCCAAGCGTCCAAGTAGTCTGCAAACTCCGCTGAGTTTTGAGACACAACCATAACCGCCTGGTCCCTGAGCTTTTTATCTTCCGGATTCATGTTCCAAATATGCTCTGTTGCCGCTTCTGTTGCCATGCCTGCAAGAGCAAATGAAGGCTTATCTTTTTGCTCTTTGGTGCCCAGATAAATTGCAGCAACTGGCTCAAGCTTATACTTGGTGAGCTGTTTTCTCATAATCTGAGCATATATTGCAGACTGTACATGCCTTGGCAGAATCTCTTTTGAAAGCTCACTATCCAGACTTAACTTTGCTGAATAAGCCTTCAGATCTTTTGTGGCCTTGTGTTTATAGTCAATAATAAGTGCCTGACCATGAGCGTTTACATCTACGCGGTCAATCGAGCCTGTAAATTGAGCTCCTGCATACTCAACAACATTTTCTTCTCTACCAAAACGAAGCTCAAAGAACCTAGGCTGATAGCCAATAAAGTGCGAAGCTTCAAACTCGAGAAGAGTCTTAAGATTTTCTCGAATATTCTCAACCTGTTTTCTTTCTTGAATGCTATGCGGAATAAGCTCATTTGAAGATGCTCGGTTAATGTTGTTGAATTGCTCATCCCACACCTGAACAAAACAGCTGTCTAACACCTGTTTTGCATGATCCAGGTTATCAGAGGTAATCCTAGAGCCAGGAATATCTTGTAAAAGCGCAGATTCAACCACTGAATCAACATCAGCCACATCACAACCAAGTGCTTCAGCTAAAAGTGTTGCATGTGTTAGCTCCAAAACACGATGGATAAAGGTACCTATCTGCATTGGAGCAAAGTCAGTGTCTACCTGAGAAATCTTGATGCGACGTTGCGTAAACCATTTGTAGGGACATTCAAGATACGTCTCAATCTGAGAAGCGGAAAGAAGCGGCAATCCTTCTCGCGAGACCTCTATAAGACCTTGTAATTCCTGCTCAAGGATCTCCCGAGTCAAATGACGTGGGAGTACCACAATATTTTTGAGTTTAGGGTCAATTTCACCAGATTCGATTGTTGGGAGTTCTGCAACACGTTCTGGGTCAGTAGCTTGAGGCAACAGGTTTACCAGTACCTCTTCTTCTCCGCGTGCAACCCCTGTCTTCTTTGCATAGTCTTTGGGATAGCATGCTTTAACCTCACTGAGAACTACTGCATTAAAGACATCTTTTTGCTCAACTTTCTCAAACGCAACACTGGTAGAAGCAGTTGTAAGCGCCGTATAAAAATCTCTTTGATATCGTGCAAACTCTGATACCTTAGGCATTTGGCTTGCATGGCGAACAAACTCTTGAAGCGCACCGTCTGATGCTTTGACGCCAAAATTCAACGTATCCATACCCTGGAAAATAACGGCATCAAAAGAATGTGGCTCAAAAGAATGAGCTTGGCTTACAGGAGCGATTAGCACCTGAATATCAGACTCAACACCATTAGAAACAGGCATCATGACCGTCTGGTCTTTGCAGAGCTCAATAAACGATTTGAGTGTCTGAGGAGTGAGCTTTAACCCCGCCTCATGCAGCTCCTGCGCAGAAGAAACAATCTTGTTCATTACCTTAAGCGACTCTTGGTTTTGAAGAGACTGAAGCGTCAACTCTTTAGATTGAACAACCTCTTCCTGCTCATCAGGCGTTTCTGTAGCTAGGTATTCAATAATTCGCTGAGCAGCAGAGCCAATTCTGCCAAGCTCAAGGCTCTTGATAGTCTCTGCACACAAACGCGAGCTCATAGCCGCCTTAGAAAGCGTCTCAAGCACTCTAGTGGCATACAGCGTTCTATTACCGCGCCAGCTCTTATCCAGCATCCACGCGCGCTCAACGCTTATGCCTGAAATAGGCGAAATCAGATAGTCCGTAAGAGTACGTGGAGGCCACCACGACATATCTCCCATCTGATGGTCAGATGCCTGGTAGTCAATGTTTTTCTCGAGCTCTGCGCGTTCACTCAGCGTGACATATGCGTCAATCAAGCTAGCAAACGCACGTCCTGCAAGAGAGTCTTGAATACGCACTGAACGCCTATAGTGAGCAGCAATTCCCTTAGCTGCAAGCTTTTGCGAAAGCGCGTCCCAGACCCTTTGCGAATCCGAGGTGTACACCGCAAAGCTCTTGCATCCGGACTCTGCGCACTGAGAGATGTACCTGCTGATAGACTCTGCCTCGGCATGCTGGCCCAGCGGCGACAAAAACGTTACCGCACCGCTCGGCGTAACCTCATTGCCCTCCTTGGCCCTGAACACCCTGGCGAGAAGATCGGTGAGCTCCTGGCTTTTTGCGGCTGGCGCCAACTCCACATCCACACGACAATCGCATCCCGGGCCGCCAACCAACTCAAGCTGCTGCTCTGCTGCATAACCTGCAGGTCCTTCGGGCACGTAGAGAGAAAACGTCACGTCGCGCTTCTGCGACAGCCTGCGCACAAACTTAAGACGCGCCTCTGAAAGATCTTCAACTCGCGAGAAAATCAGTGCAGGTCCTTGCTCTGGGGTGGACTGCAATAGGTAATCCAGACACTGACACACCTCAACGTAAGACTTTTCTTCAAGCAGTATCTTGTAGCGCTCTAACACCTTACAAGCACTCATCTGGCCAGCAGAAAGTTGGCCAGAGACCACAATCTGATCAAGCTCTGAAAGATACTCTGGAGAAAGCTTAGAAAGAAGCTCCACCGTACCCTTGCTAGTAGTTAAAGTGCCTAGCTCATCAGCAGACATTCCATCCAAAATCTGCTGGAAAAATACCTTGCGAAGCGTATTTGAAAGCAGGCGATCAGAGCTTCCATACAGCTTCCATTGACCGCGCATCCACTCATCAAAAGTTGAAACATTCACGCCAACCGAGAGTTCTTGGATGGCACCAAGCTGTCTCTTAACTAACAACACAGTATCGGAAGAAGGCACTATAAGCTGAGCAGACCCCCACCTCTCAAGTGAAGCCCTTAGCTGCTCTTGAATAGAGTTTGATAAGAAAGCACCTGTTTGTTGTTTGTACAGAAGCAAGCCCATACGTCACCTCTCCAATTTTCTTACTTCTTAAGTTACCACGCACACCGGACATAAATTAGAATCAAACTAAACAACAACTAAAAATCCCGTATCAAAAGGATTTTCATGATTATTTTGCTTCCACCATCGTCAGGAAAAACCGCCCCCACCTCGGGGCCCTCTCTTGATCTCTCATCACTTTTGTTTGGCTCCGAGCTTACCAGCTGTCGAGAAGAACTCATCAAGGACTTACACCAGGTTTGTTCTCACGCAAACGCAGCTCAGGTGCTTAAAATTGGTCCTAATACCGTCGGTGACATTGCCGACAACCTGGACGTCTATGAAGCTCCAACTACAACTGCGCTCAATCTCTATACTGGCGTACTATTTGAGGCTGCAAAATTCAACCAGACACTTGAAAACGTCACGGTAGAAAACACGCAGAAAAAGGTCACATTACCAGCAGATATCCTCAACTCAGAAATCATGATTTTCTCTGGTCTCTGGGGCGTTGTGAGACCACACGATCTTCTCCCCAACTATAGACTTTCTGCCTCAATCAAGCTGCCCACTGTTGGTACCGTTGCAACTTACTGGAAAAAGCAGCTTAATCCCCTGTTAAACGCTACTCTACAAAATCAGATAGTTGTGGATTGTCGCTCGGGTGAATACAGAAAGATGTGGACTCCATCGGCAAAGCATCCTTGTGAGCTGCTGCAAGTTGTCGTACAGCGAGAAGATCCTGGTACGGGAAAGCGCAGTGTTGTATCGCATAACGCAAAACATATGCGTGGTGTACTTGCAGGCGCCCTCTTTGAGCAACGCGTAAACGGAAAACTTTCTAAAGAAGTTAGCGTGTCTCAAATTGTAGAAATTGCGAGCAATCTACCAGGCGTCATTGATGTTGACGTAAGCACAGCAAATGCTTCTGGAGAATCAGCGCTTACGCTAGTAACTGGTTGCTAGTCAAAACTAATAGGCAAAACCTTCAAAATAGACCTACAT
>NZ_JRND01000032.1:0-5817 GCF_000758945.1 Lancefieldella parvula DNF00906 | reverse complement strand
CAGTTCATTTGATGTGGGGGCTTTTTATGTCTTGCGGCAGCTTGATTGTGGACTGGCCGCAAGCTGACCATGGGCTGACCGCGGGTTGACCGTGGCTGACCGCTGGTTGGCCGTAGGTTGGCCGCAACCTAATCGCAGCCCAATCGCAGCCCGATACCGTTCAAGAAAATTGTCTCAAAAAGTGGACAAAAGTCCTTATTTTTATTTTTGCTAGCAGGTACAATTACTCAAACTTAAGCCAAAACTGTCCTGTAATGAGGACTCACGAAGCAAGAACAGCGAGGTCTCGTGTGAACGTTCTAACCTACCTTGACAGTCTTGATTCTGATGTTCGGAAGAAGATCATCAAATGGGCTTCTCGCGTTCCCGCTAATCGTCTTTCTCATTGTAGGCAGATTCGTCTTAATTCCGGACAGACCCTTGTCCACATGCTGGACCGCGTTGATAACGTGTACATTCTGTGCCGCGGTACCGTGCGCACCACGTCGCATAATTCCGCAGGTAGCACGTATGTTATTGACGAGTATCGTGCGCCCGTTGCTTTTGGTGAGATGGAAGTTATCAGCGAGAGCCCGTTTTATCTTGGGTCGCTCACCGCAACTTCCGGCTGCGAGTTTATTTCGGTTCCACGCGAGGACTACCTGCAGTGGATTCGTTCGGACCCCGAGGCACTTCTTACCCGCTCGCGCTGGATTATTAAGAACCTCACACGTCAATCCGGTTACGAGCGCAGCCTGCTGACCTGGAGCGGTACCAAGCGCCTGATGTACATGCTTAGTGAGCTGACGCGCGATCAGATTCACCGCGGCGTCGTTGAGTGGCCGTTTACCGTGCGTCTGACCAGGCAAGAGCTTGCGGACAAGATTGGTACCAGCACAAAGACTGTTGCCCGCGGTATCGACGAGCTTAAGGAGAGGGGCATGGTTTCTGTTCAGCACGGCAAGATTGTCATTACCGAGAGGCAGTTCCAGCGCCTCGATGACGCAATGAAACACGAGGGAGAAACCCACCTTCTGGACTAACCTCTGTACCTGGCACAACGCTTGGGCAAGACCGTTCTTCTCGCCCCGAACGTTGCGCATCTCACCTGGCATGACGCGCTTCTCGCGCCACGCCGTACCTGGAACGACCGACGTACCCGTCGCAATCACAAACCTGTTTTTGCAGGATAAACGTAAGGAGCACTAATGAGCGAGTTCATGGACATCATCACTTCCGACAACCTCTCGTACAAGCAGAAGGTTCTGCACCTGGCTCAGGCTGCCGAGAACTCCGAGCACCCTATCAAGACAACTGCTGAGTTTGACCGTCTTTTTGCAGCTCACGCTCTTGACGACATGTGTGAGGGCAACGCTCCTTACCGCCCTCGCTACATCTGCCCTGACTACCAGGTATTTGCTCAGAACGGTTCCGAGTTTTTGCGCTTTGACAAGCCAGAGACCCTTGATGACCTGCTCTGGGGCCTTGCCGCTCTCTACGACAACGTTCCATCTGTCACCAGCCGCCCTGTGTACGTTGGCCAGCTGGACAAGATTATCGATCCGTTCCTGGAGGGCATGACCGACGCAGAGATTAAGCCTCGTCTGCGCCGCTTCCTGAACCACATCGACCGCACCGTTGCAAGTGGTTATTGCCACGCAAACATTGGTCCAGAGGACACTCGCGCAGGTAGACTGCTGCTTGAGGTTGACCGCGAGCTCATGAACGCCGTTCCAAACTTCACCCTCAAGTACGATCCAGAGATCACATCTGACGAGTTCATGCGCCTGGCAGTCAAGACCACCATGGTCTGCTCCAACCCTGCTTTTGCTAACCACCGCATCCACAAAGAGACCTACCCTGGCGAGTACACCGTTGTAAGCTGCTATAACGTCCTTCCTATGGGTGGTGGCGCTTACACTTTGAGCCGCGTACTTCTCCCTGGCCTTGCAAAACTTGCAACCAACGTTGACGACTTCATGAACAACCTGCTGCCAACCGCAACCGGCGAGGTTCTGAACTTCATGAACGAGCGCGTCCGCTTTATGGTTGAGGATTCCAACTTCTTTGAGACCAGCTTCCTGGCTCAGGAAGGCCTCATTTCTCGCGAGCGCTTCTGCGGCATGTTTGGCGTTGCCGGCATGAGCGAGTGCGTCGCTGAGCTGCTGCACCTTGATAGCAGCCGCACCTACGGCAAGGATGACGAGGCCAACGAGCTGGCCGACAAGATCATGGTCAAGATTGCCGACCAGGTCAACAGCTTTGACGCCGTATACTCCGAGGTCTTTGGCGGCCGCTTCACCCTGCACGCACAGGCTGGCTTCTCCGACCAGCAGGGCGTTACCCCAGGTGTCCGCATCAAGGTTGGCGACGAGCCTGCAAATCTCTACGACCACATTCGCCACAGTGCTCGCATGCACCGCTTCTTCAACAGTGGCGTCTCCGACATCTTCCCAGCTGAGCCAACTGCTGAGCGTAACCCAGACGCTGTTGTTGACGTGGTCAAAGCCGCATTCTCCATCGACGACAAGTACCTCTCGTTCTACAGCTCCGAGGGTGACCTGGTCCGCATTACCGGCTTCCTGGCTAAGCGCTCTGAGATGAAGAAATTCCAGTCCGGCGACGTTGTCCTTCAGGACACCGCTCACGACGGCCTGGGCAACTTCACCGCCAACCACCTTGGCGAGCGCAAGGTTCGCATGAGCGACTAGCGAGAAGAGCTGCGCAATCGTGACCTTCACTGCAACAGAAACAACTTTGGGAGCAACGCGCGGCGAAGCGGCGCGTCCCGCAACCGCAAGCGTCCCGGCAACCGATTCAGGAGCAACACATCCAACTGGGTGTGTTGCTCCTGTCAACAAGATCATTCCCTTCTCGCTGGTAGATGGCCCAGGAAGCCGAACCGCCGTCTTCCTGCAGGGCTGCAACATTCGCTGCGCCTACTGCCACAACCCCGAGACCCAGGTGGAATGCATCTCCTGCCAGGCATGCGTCAAGCCATGCCCAGCTCACGCCCTGTCCGTGGCTGACGGCAAGGTTGTGTGGGACAACTCCATTTGCATCAACTGCGACAACTGCATCAAGGTTTGCCAGCATAAATCCACGCCAAAGATTGAGTTGCTCAGCGCAAGAGAGGTGGCCGACCGCTGCATTTCTAACATGCCGTTCATCCGCGGAATCACCACTTCAGGCGGCGAATGCATGCTCCGTCCCGACTTCCTCTACGAGCTCTTCACCTACTGCAATGCCGCTGGTCTGAACTGCCTCATCGACTCAAACGGCACCATCGACTTCACCGAGTACCGCGATCTGCTGAATCTCTCAAGCGGCGTCATGCTTGACGTTAAGGCTTGGGATGATCAGTGGTTTGAGCACCTGACCGGAGAAAATGGCGTCACAGTCCGCAAAAACCTTGCGTTTTTGGCCGAGCAAAACAAGCTCGAAGAGGTCCGCGTCATCGTTACCGAGGGCTGGAACGATGCTGAAGCCGCAGTTGACGGCATTGCCACAACCCTTGGCGAGAAGGTTGGTCAGACGCGCATTCGCCTTATGAAGTTCAGGCACTTTGGCGTCCGCGGTCCGATGGAGAACTCCCCTTCTCCAAGCGATGAGCGCATGCAGGCGATTGAGTCGCAGGCCCGTAAGCTGGGCTTTGGCGAGGTTGTCGTCAGCTAGTTGCCACGGCGGGTGCGCGATACGACTCGCCGCTCCGGCGGGTTTCTCGCCACGATTGTTACTGCAGCTTACACGGGTTTCTCGCCAGTTTTTGTGCCCTTTTCACTGCAACAATTAACGACCTCGCAGCACATGCTACGAGGTCGTTTTCATTTACTTATCAGTGAAGTGTCGGTACGGCAAGCTCCTGATCAGCGAGCTACTCGGTGACGATAGCGATTCCGCTGGAGCAGCCCAGGCGATCTGCGCCAGCCGCAACCATTGCCTCAGCGTCAGCCTTATTGTGGATGCCGCCAGCAGCCTTAACCTTGCAAGTGTCGCCGACAGTCTGCTTCATCAGAGCAACGTCGTGAACAGTTGCGCCGCCGGTGCTGAAGCCAGTGCTTGTCTTAACAAACGCGGCTCCAGCGGCCATGCAATCTTTGCAAGCACGAACGATTTGCTCGTCATCAAGCAGGCAGCACTCCAGGATTACCTTAACGGGCACGGAACCAGCGGCCTCAACGACAGCCTTGATATCAGCGATAACGTAGTCGTCGTCGCCAGCGACCAGGTGGCCACCGTTGATGACCATGTCAATCTCGGTAGTGCCGTCGGCAACGCTCTGCTTGGCCTCGGCGACCTTAGCTGCAGTTGAAGCGGCACCCAGAGGGAAACCGATGCAGGAAGTAATGCCAACTCCAGAGCCCTCGAGCTCGGCGTGAGCCAGGGAAACCCAGCAAGAATTGATGGCGACAGTTGCAAACTTGTACTGCTTTGCCTCGGCGCAAAGTTTCTTGATGTCTTCAGCGGTTGCGTTTTGCTTCAAATTTGTATGGTCGATAAGGCCGTTAACTTCCACGATTTTCTCCTTCTGGCTGTGCGATTATGAGCGGTTTGTGCCCCTCTATTGTACGGCAAACGGTGCATAAAAGACGTGGCAGCTGGTTTTGCTACCTGGATTTGAATAGCCGTGTCCAGAGCTCCCGCTGTCGCTCTTCAAGATCTGACATAGTCGTGTCACGTGCAGTTATTCCAGTAGATTCGCGAATCTGGCGGACCAAGCCCTGAACGCTTTCAAAGCTTTTAAGCATCTCGCCAGATACCGAAAAATGCGGACACTGAACGCCCGTTACCAGCTCGTTTTCCCTGTCCAGGTCTCGCGTGATTTTTTGATTGCCAGAATGCGTTACCGCGGGATCATAATCTAGCAACACTGTAGCCCGCTTCTGCCTCTTGTCCTTGAGCTGAATGGTTAGGTCAGGAATTCGAGTGATTTTCTCGCCATATCGATTTTCCAGCTCAATAGGCTTGTTGAGCTCAACGGTTCCTAGGTTAAAGCCACCAAGGTTATACGGGAGGCACAATAGCAGCGCAAGCGAGGCCTCTCGGGGCGACCGAGCTTTCTCTACGATGTGTTGAAGTGCTCGTTTAGCTGGAATGATGCCACGCTTTCTTCCTTGTGTGGCAAGAAACTTTGCAATTGCAGCGCGATTTGTCAGAGGGCCATTTTGGCGTTGTGAAACTCCACCGTGACCATTTTGGTTCAAAAAATAATCAGAACACAGCGCACTACCTGCAAGAATTGTTCCGATGAAATCGAGTTTTGACGCGATCTGCAAATAAGTGAATTCTGGAGATGTCACAAATCCTTTTAAGTCAGTATCTATTGGCAGGAGTGACGAAGGTAAAACGTTCGTATTACAGATGTGAAGCGCAACATTTGCTCTTGTAGACGCAGAATTCACATCACGAATTAGCAGGTCAACCTTACCATTAGACTCCTGGTGAAGACGCACGCCTTGTATTTCCGGCAGGTGTCCATAGTAGACGGCAAACTCTCGTTCCATGGCCGCTCCAGGTGTAGACTCGGGAACAAGTGGCGCTCTGACCATAGCATTTGCTGCCGACGACGAATCAAATAGCCTAGAGGAACTCATTAATAAATTAAACGCTGAAAAGTACGAAAGACAGTAATCCATAGCACTCCTTCGCGAAAAAGTATGAATTCCATACCCGGAAATGGCGCAAGTAATCTGACCGATTTGAAATCACACAGGAAATCTGTGCAAGATTTGTCGTTTGGCACCCTGCGGGAGTTCATCATGTAACTTCTCTGGCTTGGTTTCAAAATTCTGAATAATTCTGCAATTAAATTCATTTCCATGAATACGTAATTTTTGA
>NZ_JRND01000031.1:0-19352 GCF_000758945.1 Lancefieldella parvula DNF00906 | reverse complement strand
ACAGAAAAATGAAATCTCCAACTAAACGCATTTTTTACCACTTGGAGGTGACTCGAGGAACTTTCGACACCGAAATGCCCATCCGCGCACGTCTGCACACGTTACCAGCACGTCGCAGCAACCATCCGCGCACGCCTGCGCATGTTACCAGCACGTCGTCGTGCCCGCCCGCACTTGCCCACCTACAAGCCTGCCGTCCGCCAACGCAGGCGCGCACAAAAAAAGCCTGGTAGCGGAACGCTACCAGGCTTTTAGCGAAGCTAAGTGTCTAAGCTAGATCTTAGAACTCAACAGGAAGGTCGAAGTAGACGCACTTAAGCAGCTGCTCCATCTCCTCCTGGGTAGGCTTGCGTGGGTTGGAGAGGGTGCAAGCGTCCTCGATAGCAAGGCGAGCAACCTCTGGAGCCTTCTCGAAGAACTCCTTCTCGTCGATGATGGAGGTCTCGGACTTGGTTCCACCCTCGCCGTAGTTCTTGATGCCCTGTGGGATGTTAAGAGCGTCGTTGATGTCGCGAATCTTCTGAACAAGTGCCTCTACCAGCTCGTCCTCAGTGTTGCCCTCGAGGTGCAGAATCTCCTTAGCAATGAATGCATAGCGAGTCTTTGCGCGCTCGTCGCGAGCGTTGAACTGGATAACTTTGCCCAGGTACATAGCGTTTGCGCAACCGTGGATGATGTGACCACCGGAGAATGCAGCGCCGGTCTTGTGAGCCATGGAGTGAACGATGCCCAGAAGGCCAGAGGAGAATGCGATACCAGCAAGGCACTGTGCGTCATGCATGTGCTGACGTCCCTCTTTGTCGCCTGCGTAGGACTTTGGCAGCCACTCGACAATCTCGCGGATTGCGTGCAGAGCGTCGCCGTCGGTGTACATAGAAGCAACAGTAGAAACGTATGCCTCGATAGCGTGGGTCAGTGCGTCCATACCAGTGTGAGCAACAAGCTTAACAGGCATGCCGTAAGTGAGCTCAGGGTCAACAATTGCGACGTCAGGGGTAATCTGGAAGTCAGCCAGTGGGTACTTAACACCCTTCTGGTAATCGGTAATGATAGAGAATGCGGTTACCTCAGTTGCGGTACCGGAAGTAGAAGAAATTGCGCAGAAGTGAGCCTTGGTGCGGAGCTCAGGAAGACCAAAGACCTTGCACATGTCCTCAAAAGTGGTCTCTGGGTACTCGTACTTAATCCACATAGCCTTAGCTGCATCGATTGGGGAGCCGCCGCCGATAGCAATGATCCAGTCTGGCTGGAACTCGCTCATCTTAGCAGCACCGCTCATAACAGTCTCGACGGAAGGATCGGACTCGACACCCTCAATGTGAGCAACCTCAAAACCTGCGGACTTGAGGTCATTCTCGATGTCATCAAGGAAGCCGCCACGACGCATGGAGCTGCCGCCGGAAACGATAACTGCCCTCTTACCCTTGAGGTTCTTAACCTCGTGACGAGCGCCCTCGCCAAAATACAGATCGCGTGGATTTGTAAAACGTCCCATAAAACCTCTCCTTAACTATGTGCCGCTTCCCTAAGCGGCTAGCGAAGCCATTCTTCGCAATTACTTCTTCTCAACATTTCTATTCTAGCTCATTTTGGACACCTGACCAAAATGAAAGTGTCATTTTATGCAATATCGTTCAGAATATATACACTCCTTTGACAGGAACCTGACGCCCTTCTGGCGAGAAACCCGTTCACTCCAAACGTTTCCGTCTGCCGTTCACAATCTTCTTACGACGCTCGCGGACTTGCCCCGCACACCCAAATAACCTGCGATATCATTACGTAAGAGAGAAAGGAATCCTGTGGCGTTTGACCCGGTAAAAGAAGACTACCAGCGGCTTATCCTCCGCTTTGCTCGCACGCAAGTCGGCGACGAGGACAGCATTGCTACGCTGATGAAGGACTTCAACTGGCGATTCTCCAACGACCGCAATTCCCTCCCTCAAACCGACGAAGACCGCGCGTTCAATTTGGTTGCACAAGCGGCCGAGATTGTTGATTATCGCCTGCCGTTTGTCGAAGAATCTCAGGCGCAGGCCCTTATCGACCAGGGAAAACGCCTCCTTAACCAGGCAATTCAGCTGGACCCCAACTGTTTTGATGCCCAGCGCATGCTCCACGCTTCAAATAGCAGGCTTTTTGACGCCTACTACCAGTTCCTTGTGGAGAAGCTCCCCCAGGTTGAGGCCGCGTGCAACCAGAAGGCGCAAGAGTCCTCGCAGGGGCTTCCCGCCGAGCAGGCAGAACTTGCCCAGCGCCTGGCCATCAACCCCTATAAGCGCTGGTTAGCCACGCTTTCTTCTCGCGCGCTTATCTGCGGCCGCAACAAAGACGCCATTGCATATGGCGAGAAACTCCTAGAGCTTGACGCTGCAGACGCAGCCGATGCTCGTTTTACGCTTGCGCTCGCATACGCAAAACTCGAGGACGAAGATGCCCTCGACAACCTCATGGATCAGTACCGCAAGCTTGATCCGCCTCGCGGGGCAGATGACCCGTGGATTTTGCTGGCTCGCCTGGCCATACACTTCAAGAAGCGTGAGTTGGTTGAGGTGGAACACTACCTTGACCTGCTGATTGAGCGCTATCCGGAGGCAACACTTTGTTGTTTCGTACAGAAGGATTTGCCTGAGGGAGAATTCTCTCGTCTCAACGTACTTCCCTATTCTGAGGACGAGCTCATCATTGCCATTGCAGAGGCAACTGTATTGCTGCAAGAAGGAAATGACCTGATAGGACGCGGTGTTCTTGGTCGTTGGCTTGCAGATCAAGTTAGGGCGAGAGACCCAAAGACCGTTGAGCTGGCAGAAAAAGAACTTCAAATGCAGGCAAATGCCTTGTTCGCTTCAGCCGATTCGTTCCCTGGTGGATTCGACTTTCCCGACGGCCCGGTCGGCCCCGGCTTCCCCGGAGGTCCCGCTGGCCCGCGACCAAGCGGACCGCATATTGATGGGCCAAATAATCCATACTCGGGCGGTGATGCAGAGTGATTAAGCATTCCGCTAACGATATGGTCAGCGAGCAAGTAGATCGCCTGGTAGCTAAGTGTGCACGAGAAAAGAATATTGTCTCTGAAGCTGCTCTCTACGAGTTGAAGCTTGCTGTTGAGGCATCTCCTGAAGACTTCATTGCTGACGAAGAAGAAAAGGCTTTTGCTCAATACGTCAATGTCATAGGCAAGTATCAGGCTGGAATTACTAAAGAAATTGATTCCGATGCGGACTTCTTCTCAAGCCGCATGGATCTGCTTAACTTCTTGCATAATCAGATGACAAATATTACTGAAAACCCAGCTCTTGCCAACACAAGCATCAACCTTGAAGCTCAGAGAATCCTGTCGCAAATCTCCAGCAATCATCCCGCAGCAATCCTCAACGACTTGCTTGACCTGCAAAAAGAATTTGACCCTATCTTTAGGCCAAAACTAGAGCAAGCAAAGCAAACTCACGGCGACGCTTGGACCTGCGCTGGAGCTCGACCACTTTTGCGCCTCTACGCACAGGTTGCCCAGGTTGCAACCGATTGCGCCTGCTTCAAGCTCTCCAAAAAAGCCTGTGAAGATCTCTTGTTCTTCTCGCCAACAGATTTGCTGGGTGCACGTTTTACCTTGGCATATGTTCTTGCTCGCCTGGAAGATGAGGAGGGGCTCCACAAGCTTGACGAGAGTTGCGGGTATCAGTCAAATGCCTGGATACGTCTGGCGTTTACGCTGCTGTTCTTCAAGTTGAATCGTATGCCCGCGGCAAAGCGCGCGCTGAAAGGCTTTGTCAACCTCGGCGAGGGGGCGGCATATGCGCTGCTCAGGCCATCTTTTGTTGATCTCTATATTCCGTGCAGGATCAATTTTACGCCTGACACGTTTGCCGAGAACGTTATCGCAGTTCACGAGGCCGAAGCGATTATCGCCGACGTGCCGGAATTTATTTCGTGGGCTGAGTCGGTGCCCGGCGTGACTCAGAGCGCTCGCGACTACGCGTTTAAGGCCGGGCTGGACTGGTGGGAAAACGAAGAATAGATGAAAGCTCAAAATCGCTTCGTTTAGCCCTAGAAATCTGCAGCATCTTTGCTATACTTTTTCTTCGCGTCCCCATCGTCTAACGGTTAGGACATCGCCCTTTCAAGGCGGCAATACGGGTTCGATTCCCGTTGGGGGCACCATACGCTATTTGTCATTAAGCTTTTCTTTTATTAGTTTAACTAGTCTAGCAGGTGTTTTTATGCCAAGCTTCTTTAAAGCTTTTATTGCAGACATACTTTCTTCAACAATATAGAATGTCATTGTAATTTGAACCATAGAAATAGGGCCGATTTTTGCGAGAAGGTCAAAAAGCGCCGAAAGTATAACGACTCCCACAATAAGGAGTTTTTTCGCTATCACCGTTTCAATAAATTTCAAAGTTAATTTTTTACTATTTGTATAGCTATATATGGTAACTAGGCTATTTAGAGCTAATACATAAATCAAACCGCATGTTAATAAAGCGTAGTTTGCAATAAAAATAGTCAATCCTTGGTTAAATTTATCCGCAATTAAAAATACAATGCACCTTCCAATCATTGCACCTCCTTTCTATGTTAATTTACTCATTACTGTAACCTTTAAAATAAAGACAGAAATGTTTAGAGAATTAACCTTTGGCAGTGAATTTGATGAAGAAGACCCTGTATTTAGATATAGACTCTTTTAATTTATATATATACAATAGTTTGCAAAATTCTACTGAAATGTCTTTATCTACCTACAGAATAGGATATCGCGATGGACAGGTCAAAAGGGTTTTTTATCACGGTAATTTGCTTCGTATATTTTGTTATTTGCGTCCTGTCAGTGGTTTATTTCTTCTTCTCAAATTTCTCTTTCTTCTCACTTGATTATAATACTCCAGTGAGCTTTCTTGGCACTTTGTTGACAATACCACAGGCATTATTTCTTATGTCTATTTTCATTCTAATAACTTCACTAATACTGTTGTCTAAAATAAAATCTATGGTTGCTTTTTTTAAAAAAGCAACTTATCTATTTGCTATTTATAATATCTCTGTTGCTTTTTGTGCAGCATTATTTTTATTTATTCCTTGCATTTATTCCTGTCAAAATGATTATAAATCTGTAGTAAATACTGGAGAAATTTCATTATCCAGAGTTGTTTTACTTGAGGAATTTGGTTTTGGAGAAGAAACTTTACATTTTTATGTTTTACGTTTTCCATTCGGCTTGGGAGAAAAAATAGCAACTGTTGAGTTATATCGCCACTCAATACCAACTGAAGATATTGAGTGGCTACTAGTTCATGAGAATAACCAATATGACATTACAACTACAAACTCAGATGCCATTGAAACCCTAACAAGAGAAGATTCTTTCCCCATACATACAAATCTTATCCGTCTATGAAATCATGCGTTAATGTTATTTCTCAAACTTGCAGAATGAGGTAATGAGATGCTTTCAAAGACTAATCGCCTTGTTCATTTACTAAGAGCGGCCATTTATTTAGCAGCTCTCTTTCTGGTGTTCTATGCAAATGAATTCATTCCGTTCATAACATATCCTACTCCAGTGTGTTTTTTAGGAGTATTGTTTTTTAGACACTGGATGGCATGTTTTGTTTTAGCGTCTATAGTCATTTTTTTAATCGTGTCATCTCGCAGCTTTTTTGAGTCTTTAAACTATAGTAGAAAACTTGTACACACCGTTTTACAAACCATTGCGATAATACCTATGTCTGCATTGATTATATATATTCTTTTTACTGGGAGCTTGAACCCCCGAAGTATTAAATGGGTCCAATGTGACACCCCTAATCCTGAGACTCAAATTGCATGTGTAACTTTTACTGATGAATATTCAGATAATGTGTGGTTCTATTCAATGCCATCACTCATTTGCGAGGGAGAAATGATTGGTGGGATATATACACCTCCGCAAGAACCTGAAAAATCAGTCCTTTACTGTGACTGGCATGTCACCTGGAATAATGGAATCGGGCGCATTACTACAAATCAAGAAGTTGAAAAAATAATCAATCAAGAACATGGGGACTATCCCTTGTTCATCATCTCAATGGGCAAGGGATAGTTCCAACTAACTAAATATTTTTATGAGGGCTAATTAAGACGTATCTTTTATTCCACGATAATCTTTTCCCAGACATCTTCAAATCTTTTTTCATTTTCCTTCGGATGGATTTTATTAATTTTGTAATAGCCGGCCTAGATCTATTGGTTTCAGCAGCAATCGAACTTGCAGAGATATGTTCGATAATACAGAAAGACTTCCTGGATTCGATTAGTTGATTTAACAGTTGGCGAGAAGAACCTCTTGCAGACTCTCAACCGATAGTCCAGCGCGCGCAAGAATGTTGTGGTGAACGTCTGCCTCAAGGTATTTATCGGGCATACCTACACGAATTACCTGCGGACATGCGCCTGATGCACTGAGTTGCTCGACAACTGCACTGCCAAACCCACCCAAAACACTGTGCTCCTCGACAGTAATAATCACGTCAGAGTTCTGACAGATTTTCGTCAGAGAGGCGTCAAGTGGCTTTATGCTCGATACGCCATAGACCTCGATGTTCGTCTGGTTGGCGATCCCATCTGCAATCACCTGCTCTGCAGCTCGCTGAGCTGCCTCGACGACTCTACTGGTTATCGCACCCGTTGCAAGTACGGTCACACGTCTTGGCTGAATGGCGGTTGTAGCTTCGGTAGCTGCAGCTTCGGTGACCGCCGCGCCGTCTACACTTGCCGTGTCCGCCGCGCAAGCCGACTCAAAGAGTTTCTCGACACCGGACGCATCAAAAACGTAACCATCTGGATGCAGATTGACGCCATCACACGAGGTCATACGCACGTAAGCTGGTCGGGGATGCTTTGCGAGGTCCATGAGCGTGGCCGCAAGCTGGGCATTATCGATCGGATTGAGCACGGAAAGCCCCGGGATGGTCCTGGTAACCGCAATGTCCTCCACCGCCATGTGAGATGGTCCTGTAGCTGCGGATTCGCAGCCAGCGGCAACACCCACAAGCACCACGGGCGACTTCATCATACCAAGGTTAACGCGAATCTGATCGAGCGTTCGTGAGGTCACAAACGTGGCATAGCACGGCGCAAAAACGTGGAATCCCTCATTTGCGCAGGCAGATGCCACCTCAATGAGGTTTTGTTCCGCAATTCCGCACTGAATGTAACCGTCCGGTCTAAGCTCTCGGAAGCAATCCAGGTTCAAACGGCGACCATAGTCGGCAACAGCAACGGTTAGCAGCTCATCGTCCTCGGCAAGCTTGCCCATAACCCAGCCGAACACTTCTTTTGTATTCATACCTGCGAGGAGCTGCGACTCTTCCGCAGAAATTTGCGCTTGCGGCAACGACGTATCTAGCATGAGCATGCCTCCTCTGCGACTTTCAGATCAAGCAATGCCTGCTCATAGAGGTCGTCCGTCACGCATGCGTCGTGGAACGAGACGTTATTCTCGGCAAATGAAAGTCCCTTGCCTTTGATGGTGTGCGCAATAATCGCACGAGGCCTAGAAGTTTGCTGCTTCAATGCGTCGTACAGTGCAAGCACATCATGGCCATCTACCTCGACGGACTCAAAGCCAAACGCATCAAACTTTCTTGCAATTGACCCGGTGTCCAAAATGGACGCGCAAGGGCCATCCAACTGCATGCGGTTCTGGTCAACAATGACCGTCACGTTGGAGAGCTGGTTATGGCCGATAAACGCGGCGCTCTCCCAAATGGAGCCCTCGTCGCACTCGCCATCACCCAAAATACAAAAAACGCGAGAAGGAAGATCTTTTCTGCGAAGGCTTAACCCCAGGCCAGCGGCGTAGCCCAAGCCCATGCCAAGGCTGCCACCAGAGATTTCAAAGCCGCGCTGAGGGTCTCGCAGTGGATGCTTAAAGAGGACGGCATCAGGCCCAAAGACTCCGCGGTCGATGTCTTCTTGAGAGATCATTCCTGCACGTAGAAGAGCTGGGAACAGCGCCAGCGATGTATGAGCCTTAGAGAGAATCAAGCGGTCCCTGAGCTCCCACTCGCAATCCCTGTGGCCCACCTGCATAACCTTGCTCAAAAGCACAGAGACAATATCTGCCACGGAGCATGCGCCGCCAATATGGAATGGCGTTGAGCTGTAGCGATGTGCCAGCTCGATGATACCTCGACGTACCGCTAGCGCCTCGTGACGCAGATCAAACTCAAGTTGCGTACGCTGATCAGAGTCTATTTCTGTAGAAGTCGGCGATGCGTCCACATGCTCTGACCGGCGGACCGAGGAGATGTCCAGAGGCCCCATAGAGCCATCTACCTGCTCAGATACACCAACAACACTCTGGTGTGGAGCGAGCCAAGTCTGACTCCACTCAATGCAGTTGCCATCGGACAACTCAATTACCTGCTCAAGTACAAGCAAAGCCTCATTTGGAGAACACTGCAGGTAGTCGGCATGGTCTTTGCCTGCAATTTGCGACTGATAGCGCATGCGAGAGCGCGCAATCTCTTTTTGAGAAGTTCTTTCAACCGCGTCAAAGAGCGACTCATTCTCAAAGTCTGCCTCTTCGAGCTGCGGACAAACAAGCAGGTTAGACCACGATTCTTGGCACACTACGGGCCTATCCGAGACACTCCTGACGCGACGCAAAAAGAGTACGTCAGAGCCAATGGGAATCTCCAGGTGCTCGGCAACGGCTTGATCTGCAGGAACCACCTGCTTAAACAGGACTTCAGTTCGATACTCAAAGCCGCCATCTCTAAGCGCTGCAGCAAACGAAAGCACGGTATTTCCCGCCGCATGGCGGACGGTGTTAGAAATAACCTGCGTTGCTCGGCCTTTTTGGGTAAGCAGCAAACCCTCTTTGACCAGGGATTGAATGGCTTTTCTGATGGTGCCTCGGCTGACACCATACTGCGCCATGAATTCGGCCTCAGACGGAATGTACGTTCCCGCCTTCCAGTCTTCTGACAGAATTTTGACGCGCATCAAATCTGACAGCTGAACATGAAGAGGTGTGGCAGACGACGCATTGAGTCCTCCCCTGACCTGGGGAGATAGTGACTCTGCAGCTGCGCCCTCAGAAACTAAAACCGGAAAAACTCCTGTCTCAAATGACATAGGTCCTCCGAAATGAGTAAGAAATTAGTCATGCATACGTTAGGTACAAGACAAGTAGTATACAAGTTTCTGAAGGAGAACAGAATAGGTATGGAAATGACTTTTGCTGATCTCTCTTGCAGAATATAATTACTTAGATGAGGACACTTACTTGGATCGATAACAAATCACTATTACTACAGTAAAAGAGGTTTCTTGTGGTAATCGATTACGAAATGCTCTGCGACTCGCTTGATATCTCTTTAGATTCTTTAATGAGGGGTAGCAACTCTTATGCACGTGAGCATATAAAACTGCTTAAGAAGTATGGTAAGACTCTTGATGCTAAGAAAAATATAGCCATTTTGATGGGTCTCCCAAACGATGAACAAATTGCGATAATTCGCCGTAGAAAACTTTACAAGTCCTGTCCTGATTATTTCACTTGGAATGGTCCTACTGAAAAAGCCGAAAAAGAACTTACTCCATTGTTAGAAAAATAAAAGCTTACCTTTTGACCACATTAGATTGAATCTATAATAAGAAGAATCCTAAAAACACTAGTTTAGCTGGAGATTGGATAATGACTCAATTACCTGATAGACCGTTTCTTAAGTCATTATTTGATAAATATGGTCCAGAGTATGTTAGGGAACACTATTTTGACGATAATGGCGTAAAAGATTCAGCTCCTGAAGAACTAAAGGCTGAATTCAAAGATGTTGAATTCAGACGTTATCCAGAAAATGGCTGTCTTTAATTACATAAGGTAAGAATCAATTAGTAACTACTAACCCCGCTACAAGCGGGGTTTTCTTTTGGCAATTAATCGCGGAAAGCAATTTATTAATGCAGGAAAAGAATAAACAGTCGAACTAAATGTTGTCCCATTTTTGTCCCATGAGCTGAATGTCGAGTTAAGTTTTACCAGGTCAAGAGCTATGCGCTCTTCACGCTTAAAAACACCTAATACTTAAATATTTTCTGAATATACGCAGCTAAAAAACTATTTATTCTGCAACAAAAGTGGTAGGGGCGGCGGGACTCGAACCCGCAAGACCGAAGTCGAGGGATTTTAAGTCCCCTGCGTCTGCCAATTCCGCCACGCCCCCGGATATGTCTAGCTATTATGCCACTACTTTTAATTCAGCGGGCGCAAAATTGGCTGCCAAATCACAGGCGACTGCTTTCCCTGGTGAACGGCAGCTGCAGTTACCACCAGGCCAAAGAGCAAGTCGCTCTCGCTTACTACCAGGTGTTTGAAGCCCGAATTCTTCATCAATTCTGCAAGCAAAATAGTGCCCGCGAGCATAACGGGTGCACGTTTTGCCTGAAGTCCCGTTATGTCTTCTCGCTCCTTTAACGTTTTGCTGGCGAGAAGCCCTTCTATCTGCGTCACCTCATCAATCGAAATGTGATTGAGGTGCACCTTTGACGGGTCATACGGATCAAGATGATCCCTGATGGCAATGAGGCTGGTTGCGGTTCCGCCGACGCCAACCAAGAGCTCAGGCGCTGCACACTGCTGCTGAGCTCGTACAATAGCCTCAGACATCATCTGAGCTGCCATTTTATGAGCCCCATCGATGTCCTCAGCTGATGGGTGATCCGATGACAGATTAAATCGCTCAGTCAGGCGCCTGCAGCCAAGGTCGACGGACTCAACGAAGTTGATATCAAGCTGCTGCCCTCCAGGCTGCTGGCCTACGCCTTGGACCGTAGACTGGCCTGCGCCTTGGGCCGCAGGCTGGCCTGCCAGCGTGCCAACGACCAGCTCAGTTGAGCCGCCACCACTGTCGGCAACAAGAATGCGATGATTTTCAAAATCATGAGAGACGCCCAAAAAAGTGAGCGCACCCTCAATTTCACCCGGAATAATCATGGGTTCAAGTCCCAGTGAGGCTAGACCCATTCCCAGGTCAGGAGCATTTTCTGCATCGCGAGCAGCACTTGTGAGAGTACAAACAACCGCCTCAGCGCCCTCTTTTCTCGCGTGATCAACATAAGAAGAAACGCAACCAACACAACGATGAATTGCCTCAGGTAGCAGGCGTTTTGTCGTATCAACACCCTCGCCCAAATTGACAATCTCGGTGTATTTGGCCATGCGAATGACGCGACCGTCCTCTACCTGCGCAAGCGCAAGTCGAGCAGTTACGGTTCCAATATCAATTGCAGCTAGAAGCATTATTGTGAGTTCCCACTATCAGACTTTGAATTGTCGGCTCCGGACCCCTCAGAAGATCCGCCTTCTCCGGAGTTCTTCTGCTCGTGAGACTCTCCAGGAGCTGGTGCAGATGTAGAATCGTCAGAGTTTGCGCTCTTAGGAGCCTCAGTATTGCCGGAATCACCTGGTGTAAATCCAAAAACAAAGTCCCCAACCTTGATGTACCACGGATAATCAGGATGCTGAACGGTATTCTCGTCCTTCTTTTTATCAAGGCCCTCTACGCGCGCAGATTCCTCGTCGCCAGAAACCAAGCCCTGCTTATGAGCCTCATCTATGATGCCCTCTTTTGTCTGCAGACCCTGAACCTCGGACTCAAGTCGTTTTTGATCTTCCTCGAGCTTCTGCTGATTTAGCAGCAACTCGTCATGCTCGCGAACAGCGTGGTAGTAGCCGCGAATTGGCGGATACAAGCCCACAAGCAGGAAGATTACAACGCCGAGAAAAATGACAAGCTTGGTATGATTGCGCGCGAAATCAAGTGCGTTGTCTTTAAGCTCTACCAGAGAAGCTACGCTGAACTGCGGTTTATTGGTTCTTTCAGTCTTCTGAACGCGCTCGGACTTCTGACCGCGCTCGGACTTTTGACCGTACTCGGACCTCTGAGTCCTATCAATCCTCTTGACTTGAACGGTTCTTTTAGACTTAATGTCCTTGGAACTCTTCTGGGAAGATGCTTGTTTTGATGACGCCGCGCCCTCTGACGACGCTGTATCTTTTGGAGTCACCGCAGGCTTTTTAACCTCAACAGCTTTTGAGTCAGATTGAGATTTCTCAGTTACCTGGGGTTTCTCGGATTTTTTAGTTGAAAATATTTTGAGAGCACCAGAGGCATGCTCCGCGGTAGTCTCTTTAAGAGGCTCAACGGAACGCTTGGTGGGCGTTGTTTTTCTTTTTGTACCACTCTTTTTAGTGGTGTCTTGACTCATCACGGATCTCATTTCTGGTTTGTTTGGTGATGCGTCGCAACAAATTGCAACATCTTTATTATGGCAGAGGCAGCGCCGATAGCCCTGCCTCAGTTTGGAATTTCATCGTTTTACCGAATAGAAGTCGTCGCTCCAACGGCAAGTCGCAAGCTTTACGGAACGTCGCACGTCTTCGCTGCAATCTGTGCAGCTTGCTTACGCATCAAGATGACGTTTAGCTTCTTGCCACAAATCTTCTTGTAGCTCGGGTTTCTCGTCAAGCGAGAAGCCTCTCTCAGCAGCAGCTTTCTCCATATACGACCAGCGAGCGCGGAACTTCCTGCAGGCGCTCATCAGCGCTTCTTCCGCATCAACGCCTTCCCAGCGAGCAACGTTTATCAGCGCAAACAAGATGTCGCCAAACTCGTCCGTTTTCTGCTGCGTACCTTGGGCTTCAGCGTCAAACTCCGCGCGCTCCTCGGCAACCTTGTCCCACACGTCATCGACAGACGCCCACTCAAAGCCCATCTTTGCGGCGCGCTTTGAAATCTTCTGCGCCTGCATGAGCGCAGGTAGAGACTGTGGAACCGAGTCGAGAAGACCCTCGGTGTGCACGGTATCATCTGCACTGGCGCGCTCCTCAGCCTTGACGCTCTCCCACACGTCCAAGACAGCCGCAGCCGACGACGTTGAGCCAGCTTCTGGCCCAAACACGTGCGGATGCCTGCGTACCAGCTTCTGGTTGAGTGCTCGGCAGACGTCGTCGATGTTGAAGCCCGTTGCACTGCTGTCCGCCTCAATCTGCGAGTGAAGAACTACCTGTTCAAGCACGTCGCCAAGCTCCTCCTCAAGGTGCTCAGGAGAGTCCTCAGCAATCGCCTCAACCGCCTCGTAGGCCTCCTCAATCATGTTCTTTGAGATGGACTGATGCGTCTGTTCCTTATCCCAAGGACAGCCGTCCTCCTGACGAAGTCGCCAGATAGTTCTGATCAGGCGGTCAAACTCCGGATGCGTCTGCGGCGCTCCAGGACGAGCCTTTGTTTCTTCGTCAACTGCGGCTGCTAGCTGGGCGATCTTCTCGTCAGATGTCATGTAATTTATTGCTCCTCAGGGTACAGGAAATTCCAGTCATTGCGCAGGCTAGTCATGAGCTCCATAACGTCCTTTGAGACCTCAAGCTGCGCCTGAGCAGAAGCGTCTCCTGCAACAGCGGCCTCCAGATCTGCCAGCACGTATGCCAGCGCATTAGCCGTGCGCCCTACCTGGACTTTCTCCTGCTTGCCGTCGTCAGTCCACGTGATTGTGGCAACGTCGGCACGTGGGTACTCCATAATCTCAATGAAGGCTTTATCAGCGGAAATCATAGCGCGTTTTGGCTGCTTGGAATGAAGCGTCAATGCCAGAACAACCATCTGACCCTCGGCGTTTCTGAGCAAAATGCCGTCCGTCTGATCAACGCCGGTAGGGGCCGGATTCATCATGGAGAGCACGTCATGAGGCTGGCTCTTCAAGAAAAGACGCGCTAGTGTCAGCGAATAGACGCCAATGTCCAGAAGCGCGCCGCCCGCAAGCTTAGGATTGAAGAAGCGATTCTCCATGTCAAACTCTTTGTAGCTGCCAAAATTCTCCTGAATCAGGTTGACTGGACCAAACTCGCCAGCCTCCACGCGGCTAACCAGCTCTTTGTAGAGTGGCATGTGCAAAATGGTGCAGGCGTCCATGAGCTGAACGCCGTTTTGACGTGCAAGTTCTTCGGCCTCAAGCAGCTCAGCCGAGTTGAGCGTAATGGACTTCTCGCACAGAACGTGCTTGCCCGCCTGAAGTGCTTTGCGCAGGTAGATGATGTGCGTGTTGTGAGGCGTGGTCAGATACACCGCGTCAATCTCGTCGCTGGCGAGAAGATCGTCGATGCTGTCATACACGCGCTTGACGTGATGTTTTTGTGCAAACGCGACGGCCTTCTCCTGTGTCCTGTTGGCTACGCCGTCAATGGTTCTACCAACCGAAGCCAGCGCCTCTGCCATCTGGTTTGCAATAACTCCACAGCCAATAACACCCCACCTAAGGTGTGGTGCGGCAAAGATCGTGTCCACGGCGCTTGCAACATCCTGCGACGTCTGACCTGCTGTTTGGCTCATATTTACTCCTCAACCTCGTCGTCGCCACCAAGCTCTTCAAGAACTCCCAAGGCGGCGGGCATCAGCTGCTCTTCATTTCGGTGGAACGGATACGCCAGTTTATGCGTCTTTGGATACACGATAGCACCACGACCCTTCAACTTGAGGGCTTGTTCGCGAGGAATTTCTACACCCAGATATACCAGGCGACCATTTGTCAGGCTTACTGACGTTGCACCCAAACGCTGCGCGCGGATGCGCACGCGGGCACGATCAAACAAGTTCTTACCCGCAAGCGGCAGGGCACCAAAGCTATTCTCGGTATCTTGCTGCAGGGCATCCACATCGGAAAGCTCTGTAGCTGCGGCAAGACGACGGTACACCAGAACGCGTCGGTCAACCTCCGGCAGATAGTCCTCATCAAGGTAGAAATCTGCAGGTAGATTGATGGTAACTTCAGCTTGTTCCAATTCAGCGGACTCACCGCGAGCCTCAGCAACTGCCTCGCCCAACATCTGTGTAAAGAGGTCAAAGCCAACGCTGGAAAGGTTTCCGTGCTGCTCAGCGCCCATAAGGGAGCCGGCACCTCTAATCTCCAGGTCACGCATGGCAATGCGCATGCCGCTGCCCAGGTCCTGGAACTCGTTGATTGCCGTCAGGCGCTCGGTTGCCTCTTCCGTCAGCGGCAACTCCGCCGGGAACATAAAGTACGCGTACGCCTGCTGCCTACCACGACCAACACGGCCCTTGAGCTGGTACAACTGAGCCAGTCCCAAGCGCTGTGAGTCCTCGATAATCAGCGTGTTAGTGTGCGAGTTGTCAATGCCGGACTCAATGATGGTGGTGGCCACCAAAACGTCAATCTCGTGCTCCTGGAAGGCGAGCATGACGTTCTCTACCTCGCGAGCGCTCATCTGACCGTGAGCCACACCCACGCGAGCCTCTGGAGCCGCCTCCTCCACGCGAGCCACCGCTTCATCAATAGTGGTCACGCGGTTGGACACGTAGTACACCTGACCTTCTCGCTCCAGCTCGCTTCTAATAGCTGCGGAAACAAGATCTGGGTTGTACTCGCCCACCATTACCTGAACAGGCTTTCTGCCAGGCGGCGGCGTCAGAATCAGGCTCATGTCACGAACGCCGCTCATGGCCATCTGCATGGTGCGCGGAATGGGCGTTGCCGAGAGCGTCAGCACGTCTACCTGCTCGCGCATGTTTTTGAGCTGCTCTTTGTGCTGTACGCCAAAGCGCTGCTCTTCGTCGATGATAACCAAGCCTAAGTCGTGTGGATTGACGTCAGCTGAAAGCAACCTATGAGTTCCTACCAGCACATCTACGGTTCCGTCCGCAAATCCTTCAAGCGCTTTTTTCTGCTGAGCAGGCGTAACAAAACGTGAAAGCACGTTTACCTTCAAATCAAACGGAGCAAATCGCGAGAAGAACGTCTCGTAGTGTTGCTGAGCCAAGATGGTGGTTGGGCACAAAATCATAACCTGACGAGCGTCCTGGCACGCCTTAAATGCAGCTCTCAGCGCCACCTCGGTCTTGCCAAAGCCCACGTCGCCGCAAAGCAGACGGTCCATTGGCTTGCGCGCTTCCATGTCCAGCTTAATGTCTGCAACTGCGCTTTCTTGGTCTGGTGTCAGCTGATATGGGAAGCTGGACTCCATCTCCTCCTGAGCGGGAGTGTCCAACGAGAACGCGTAGCCCGGCACTGAAGCGCGACGTGTATAGAGATCCACCAGGTCAAATGCCAGTTTCTTGGCAGACTTTCTTGCCTTGTTAGTAGCGCGCGACCAATCTGCCGTGTTGAGCCTGGTCAGACGTGGATTATTGCCGTCAGGTCCTACATAGCGCGTAATGCGGTCAACCTGCTCCAGGGGCACATAGAGTTTATCGTCATTGGCGTACTCAAGCAGGAAGTAATCACGCTCTCTACCTGCAACTTCTTGACGCACAATAGCGGTAAAGTGCGCAATACCGTGCGTTGCGTGGACAACGTAGTCGCCCGGCTTAAACGGGAACGTCACCGTTGTGGGGTCAATACGTTTGGAGCGCTTCTTGTTGCGCGCGCTTCTGGCCGTCAAGTCCGAGACAGAAAGCACTGCTAGGTTAGCTGTAGGGATAATGATTCCGGCGGGAACAGGTGCATCGGTAAACGTGACGCGACCACGCTTGAGTGGCGCGTAAGCACCGTTTTGATCAGGCTCGTTTTCAAGCGCCGTACCCAGCGACTCCTCAAACGGAATGGACTCATCCGAGAAAAGCAACTTGAGGTGCTCTCGAGCGGCGCGGTCTGGAACCGCAAATACCACAGCATCGCGGTCTTGCACCAGCTGCCTCACGCGACCTAAAAGCTTTGTGTCCGAGCCTGCAATAGATGGCTGCACCACAGAAAGCTCTGACGTTACCGCAGCTCCTGTACGTAGAAGTGACGAGAAGGACAAACGCTGCTGCGAGCCAAAGTCCATAGCCTTGGGGTCCGTATACAGACCATCTAGTTTCACTTTTGATGCTGTTGCGGATGCAGAAATTTCGTCAAAGGCACGCTGACAGTCATCAAAGAGCGAGCGTGGCTCCGCAAGAACAACCAGCGTCTTTGAAGAGATGTGCTCAAGAGGGCTGGCAGTGCCTCCGTACAACACGGGAAGATAGCGCTCAAGTGCAGGCGCCTGAGCTCCGCGCTGAATAAGCTCCAGGTCAGCAGCGAGTGCAGAGTTTTCTTGCGCGCGCGTGTAGAGCGCTTCTTCTGCGCGGCGGATTGTTTCTTTGGTAAACGCAAGCTCTCTAGCTGGGGCAACAGTCACCTCATCGATGGCACCGATAGTCTGTCCGGTTGCTGCCACCATGCGCCTGATGCGGTCAATCTCGTCTCCGAAGAACTCAATGCGTACAGGACTTGTAGCTTGAGCTGGGAAGATATCAACCGTATCGCCGTGAATGTGGAAGGTGCCTGGCGCATCTACCTCGCCTGCATCGGCGTATCCCATGCCGACGAGCAGCGAGGCCACATCCTCAAAGGGGACGTCGTCGCCAACGGTGAACGTCGCTGGAAGAAAATAGCCCGAACCAACAGGGGGAACTCTGCGCATCAGCGCGTGAGCACTTGCAACTACAATGACCTTCTCGCCAGCGGAAAGCTTGGCGATGGCGCGACACCTGGCTCCAATAAGGGCGTCGTCAGGCGTGGTATCCGACCAGGGACGATCCTTGCGGTTGGGATAACGCAGCACGGCGTCGTTTCCCAGCCACGCAGCAAGCGAGCGCGCCGTGCGGTCCGCGGCGTCCTCTCCTGCGACAACCAACAGGCACGGGCGGGGATTTTGCGCCCAAAGTGCAGCTAACATCAGCGGACGAGCGCTTTGCGAGAGGGACAGTGTGGCGTCTGATCCACGCGAAAGCTCTCGCTTCAGCTTCTCAAGCTCGGGTGCGCTCAGTAGTTGAGCTGCAACTCTATTGATAAACACACAGTCTCCCGCCATGCCGCTAAACCCACATGCAAACGCATGCGGGTTACACCAAACCTTGCTGGACGCAGCTGCTGCGACGTCCGCCGTGACGCCCGGGGCGCAGTCGGCGGCCGGAGCGCAGCCGACGACGTCCTCCGCGCGCAGGCGCAGGTTTGATAACTTTTCAATTGGGCTGTTATTGTAGCTGTTATGCAGCTATTTTGCTATTCTCGCCACACGTGATAACGTAACTACATACTGGGTACACATAGAAGGAATTGAGGAGAGGTTATGCCCAGAGAATCAAAGAAAGTCAAGGTAGAACGCGGCATTGAGCTGTGCCGACGCATGCACGAACTCTATCCAAGCGTCCAGAGCGCGCTGGATTACCACGACGCGTTTACCCTGCTCATCAGCGTTATGCTTTCGGCGCAGACTACTGACGCCGCCGTAAATAAGGTCACGCCCGAGTTGTTTCGCCGCTGGCCCGACGCGCCATCCATGGCGGCCGCCAATGCCGTCGAGGTCGGAGAGGTCATCCAGACTATCGGCTTTTGGCGGGCAAAGGCCAAGCACTGCGTGGAAACGGCGCAAATCCTGCTAACGGAGTACGGAGGAGAAGTGCCGGGCACCATGGAAGACCTGGTCACGCTCCCGGGCGTCGGTCGAAAGACTGCAAACATCGTGCTCAACAAGATGTTTGACGTGGTCGACGGCATCGCGGTGGACACGCACGTGTACAGGATCTCCAAGCGCATGCGCCTGAGCTCGGCTTCTACGCCGCTGGCTGCCGAGAAAGACCTGCTCGCACTTCTCCCCCACGAACTCTGGAAAGACGTCAACGAAGAGTGGATTCACTTTGGGCGAGAAACCTGCACCGCTCGCAACCCCAAGTGCGTCGGCTGTCCCATGAGCGACATCTGCCCTTCCTACGAGCAGCCCAACCGCTGGTTCAAGGGGTAAGCGCGAGGCCCGGCACGCTGGCCCAGCGCTGAGCTGCGAGCGCACGGGTGCCGCGAGTGCCGCGGGTGCACGGGCTTCTCGCCAGGCGCGCATGCTACGAGCGCGCGGGTTTCTCGCCAGATGTTTCTGAGTTGCGAATCCAAACTCAAGCGCCGCAATAAGCCTGAAAAGTGCACGAAGTCTGAGTAAATTTACTCAGACATGACGAGAAAAACCGGCAAATAGCTCAGACTTGGTAAACTTTTCCGGCAAATTACTCAGACATGGCGAGAAAATCAGGCTTCATGAAAGCGCGAGCTCGGATGCGCTTTAAACTCTGCCTGAAAAGTGAGCCTGAAAAGTGCAAAGATTCTGTATTTTGGACACAGATTCTTTGATGAAATCAGGCAAATCCACAGATTCTTTGAAGCATTTAGGCAAAAGTTACAGATTCTTTGATGAAATCAGGCGCGCACCGGGCGGTTCACGGAACACATGTCAGGCGCGCGCCGAGCGGCCCACTAGATGCGTTAAACACATAGCGAGAAACCCAATCTCACCGCAACATCTACGCACAAAGATACCCGCCAGCAAGCCGATGACCTGCTGG
>NZ_JRND01000030.1:0-13631 GCF_000758945.1 Lancefieldella parvula DNF00906 | reverse complement strand
CCAGCAAGCCGATGACCTGCTGGCGGGTACATTTTTAACGCACTAAAAGTTGAAGCTGCAACTTAGTAGTTGAGGGACTGCTCCTCGAAGTATGCCTGTGGGTGACCGCAGACTGGGCAGACCTTTGGTGCAGATGCGCCAACGTGCAGGTGACCGCACTTGAGGCACTTCCAAACCTTGACACCCTCGCGCTCAAAGACCTCACCGGACTCAACGCGCTCAAGAAGCTTCTGATAGCGCTCCTCGTGAGTCTTCTCGATGTTGCCGACAAGACGGAACTTAGCAGCGATCTCTGCGAAGCCCTCCTCCTCAGCTACCTTAGCGAAATCAGCGTACATGGTAGTCCACTCGTAGTTCTCACCAGCAGCTGCGTCCTTGAGGTTCTCTGCAGTCTCTGGAATCTTGCCACCGTGGAGATACTTGAACCAAAGCTTAGCGTGAACTTTCTCGTTGCCAGAAGTCTCGGTGAAAATGTTGGAAATCTGCTGATAACCATCTTTTGCAGCCTGGGAAGCATAATAGCTGTACTTGTTGGTAGCCTGGGACTCACCAGCAAAAGCTGCCTCGAGGTTCTTCTTTGTCTGAGAATTCTCAAAATCTACTGCCATTTTTTCTCCTCTCCCGCGTTAACGAGTGGCACGTCAACGCATGTCAAAGCGCTTGTGAGCGCGATGTTAAGCGCCTGGGTAGCGCTGTGTTACCTGTGGTGAACAAATGCAAATGATAATCATTAGCACTTATGTTCATATACTGGCCCCTTCGTCAGCACTATGAATTATAACCATTTAAGGCAACCAATATTCATTATTTTTCTGACAAAAGCCTTCCTTCGCAAGTTCTTCAAGTAAGCCAAGGGTAACCTGCTCATCAAGGGTTTCTCGCCCCGCATTGACCTCAATCTGGCAGAGCTCCTGGTGAAGCGTCTCAAACACCGCTCCTCCCTCGTCTTTATGGGCGAGAAGAACGCGCAAGAGCTCAGCTCGCTTCTGCCGATGAGATCCCTCAAAGCGTGACTGCTTGACGTGACTTTTTGACCTTCGCGAAGGGTTGGGAATGGTTTTCTTCAGGTACGCACCATAGTCGAGAAGGGCGTAGTACCAGCTACGTGGTGTGAGCTCCGCTGTGGCATCATTCTCAGTACTATCAGCGTCCGCGGCATTCGCGGCGGTGTCCACAGCGGTATCAGCGCCCGCTGTGCCGTCGGCGTTCCCGGCGTCCTCAACACTCGCAGGGCACGTTAGCTCTACCAGCGGGACAAGCTCGGAGTCTGGCACGCCCTCTGCCTGCGGATACAGCTCGTGCAGGAAGACCGTGCGCACGTTAGTCTCCAGGTAAACACCGTGCAGGTTGAACGCGAACGCACAAATACCCGCAGCAGTTGCGGGGCCAATACCTGGAAGCTTTACCAGCTCCTTTGGATCTTGTGGAAAGACTCCGCCGGCCTCAGATATTGCCTGAGCTGCTCGATGCACGGACAAAGCACGACGGTTGTAGCCCAGGCCCTGCCATTCTTCAAGCACGTCCGAAGGCGCTGCGGCGGCCAGCGCATCAACCGTTGGGAAGCGCTCCAGCCATCTCTGCCAGCGGCCATCTACACGGCTGACCTGCGTCTGCTGAAGCATAACCTCAGAAATCCAGATAGCATACGGGTCATACGTGCGACGCCAAGGTAAATCGCGATACAATTCGCGACCTTTCTTGGCTACGAACTCGACAAATGCGCGCAACTCCGGAGTGAGTTCTGATGCGGGTTCCACTTCGCCACTCATTTTTGTATGTGAGATTTTCTTATCGACCAATATTGAACTCGTAAGGCTTTTTCTCAGCAGAAATAACCTCACCATCAAGCAGATTGTCAAAGGTGCCGGCGGTAATCTCAGCCTCAATAGCGGCAGCGGCATTCTGGATAATCTGCTCGTTGCGCTGGGCGTTCTCATTCTTTACCAGCTGGAACTCGCCCACCATCTCTGGCATAAGACCCTCTACAACAACTTGATGCAGAGTCACGGACGCAAAGAAATTACGCAAGGTTTTCTCGGCACTGCACCAAAGGGGTCCAAAATAGCACGAATTATGACGAGGGCATGGCTCATTATTAGGACCTGCCCACTCACAGCTAGAAATGAAAACAGGTCCCTGAACTGCCTCAACAATGTCAAGAACGCTCACCTCAGTAGGATCAATGGCCAGCATCATGCCGCCATGAGCGCCGCGCGTGCTGACAATTACGCCTGCAATGACCAGGTCATGCTGGATTGAGCGAGCAAAGGAGTATGGAATATCGTTTTCTTCTGCGGCGTCGCGAACAGAAAGAAGCTTCTTTGGGCTTCTCACCAGCGAAGAAAGCATGCGGATTGCATAGTCAGTTTTGCGCGAAATTTCCATTGGTTCTCCAAGTACCCCTCGTACGTCTGCTTGAGGGACTGCTTTTCTCACTTATCTGGCTTGTGACCAGGTCGGCCGTTGTTACAGGTTGGTTCTTGCTATCGGTTCAGGTGCTGCTCTTAGTTCAGTCGTTACTCTTAGTTCAATCTTTGCTACCAGTTCAAAATTTTCCAGCCGCGCTTGTTTGCAAGTCTGGCAAGCGTTGGACCAGGGCAAACGGCGCACGGCGTTTGAGCTGCCGACAAAAGCGTTGCGTCCGAGTAATGATCACCGTACGCGTACGCAATCTCCCAGTTGCCCTCGCCAAAGCGCTGGTTGCACCACTCGGTTGCCGAGACCAACTTCTGAGCGCCCTCGATCACGGGACCGTCAACCTTGCTGGTATAGTGCCCGTCCGCTCCCACCTGCATCTTTGTGGCGAGAAACGCGTCCACTCCCAGCTTCTCTGCGGCCAATTCCGCGATAGGTTCAAACGTTGCTGAAACTAACAGCACGCAGCAACCTTCTGCCTGCCGACGACGCACCTCTTCCAGCGCCTGAGGGCGATACATCCCCTCAATAACCTCGCGATGAAAATCGTGCATGACAGCATTTGCAAACTCAACGCTATACTGCGTAAGTGCACCAACAACCAGCTCACGCGCCTCTTCCTGCCTTTGAGGAAGGTGCAGCTTGTAGCGAGCTCCCCACCACACAAGCTTGAGCGTGCGTGCAATTGAGGACAGATGACGGCGAAGCAAATACGCAGAGAACAAGAGTCCTGACTGTCCAGAAATGACGGTTCCATCAAAATCAAAAACAGCAATTTTCTTGATCAAATCTGAAGTGTGTTCCGTATTGGAAGATTCTGCGGATATGGAACTTACGCTATCGCGTTGCGACAGCGCATCCAAAGTATTCTGATTCCGCACAATCCACCTCACTTTACCTCTGCTTTTAAATGTTTCTGTAGCAGAAGCACTTTGACACATTCTGATGTAAAGATATCACACAATGCTCTATTTTCTGACTTGGTTTCAATAAATTAAAGATGTAATTTAAATCTTTTATGCTGGACTTTTTTGGTAATGAAAAAGCCCTCCGAAGAGGGCTTGAACATGCAATGGCGGGATATGCGGGGCTCGAACCCGCGACCTCCGACGTGACAGGCCGGCGCTCTAACCAGCTGAGCTAATACCCCGGACACCTTGTTGCGAATTGAAATAATACAGGGAACTTTTATTCTTGTCTAGCGTTATTTTCAACGAATTTGAAAATTTTCTTGAAAATAACCACTTGGCGAGAATAACCGCAGTTCAGAAGCGTGAACGCTCACTAGAAATCCACAACTTCCTTACGAAAGTTCTACTGAAGAGCAACGCTAGTGGTGTTCCCCGTGGAATCAGTTACCTTAAGCGTAGTTCCATCAAGCGTAGCTGCGGTGATGGTTCCGTTTCCACCAACAGCCTTGCCGTCCTTATCGGCAATAAGTGTTGGAAGAGAGCCGTCTACCAGGGCACATGCAACAACATCCCAGCCAGAATCGCGATTCTCCGGAACCAAAATGGTGTCGTTGAAAAGAATCAGACTGGTAGGAGTTCCCTCTACCTCAAACAGAACGCTCTTTGTTCCTGAATCACTAGTGCGAACAACAGCGGTTTTACCGTCGCTCTGCTTCTCCAGGGAATACTTCAAGCCGTGGAAGGTAACCGAGCCGTCAACCGACTGCTCGTCCTGCTGCTTCTCGTCAGCGTAAGCGGACTGGGTCTGCTTTGGCTGCTGACTTGCAGATTCACTCTTAGTGCTTGTAGCACAGCGCACGATAAAGAACAGAGCAGTAAGCGCAACAATAGCTGCGACCACCAAAATGATGACCGATTTTCTATTTGGAGGTTCTGGCGTGTTATCGGCCTGTCGTGGGCTCTGAGGGATTTGTGCGCCCTGACCTGCACGAAGCGTTGAAATATTCTTCATGTCAACCGATGAAGCCTCAGGGGTCTTCTCGCCAGATGAACTTGTTCTCATGTGGTTTGCCATGCTTAAACCTCCCGACGTGCCTCAATTGCACGTCCCAAT
Organism: Lancefieldella parvula DNF00906; assembly: GCF_000758945.1. GTDB lineage: Bacteria > Actinomycetota > Coriobacteriia > Coriobacteriales > Atopobiaceae > Lancefieldella > Lancefieldella parvula_C. The sequence goes on along the minus strand of NZ_JRND01000030.1, from coordinate 9,191 downwards.
GTTACCTCATCTGCGTACTCAAGGTCTCCGCCTACGGGAAGTCCGCTTGCCAGTCGGGTAACCGTCATTCCAAGCGGATTGATAGTTCTGGAGAGGTACGTTGCGGTTGTTTCTCCCTCAACGTCCGGATTAGTTGCCAGAACTACCTCGGTAACGGTGCCATCGGCCAAGCGGGACAGCAACTCGCGCACGTGGAGCTGCTCGGGACCAATCTTGTCCATAGGCGAGATTACGCCGCCCAGAACGTGGTAGAGGCCGTGAAACGCACCGGTACGCTCGATTGCCGAGACATCCTTAGGCTCGGAGACCACGCAGATTTTACTGCGGTCCCTGGAAGAATCCAGGCAAATATCGCATTCGTCGCGCGTTGCGTAGTTGAAACAGGTAGGGCAAAAATGCACCTGCTGCTTAAGCTCCAAGATAGCCTGCGCCAAACGGCGAGCCTCCTCGGAATCAACCTCTAGAAGATGGTAGGCTATGCGCTGAGCAGACTTTGGACCAATGCCTGGTAGTCGACCTAACTCGTCAAGCAAACGCTGCAGCGCACGACCATCATTTGTGGTATCAAACGCCATGGATTAGAACAGTCCTGGGATATTCAGTCCGCCAGTTACTGCGCTCATCTGGGCAGATGCCTGAGACTCAGCAGACTCAAGAGCATCGTTTACGGCTGCCAGAATCATGTCCTGGAGCATCTCGATATCCTCAGGATCAATTGCCTCAGGATCAATGGTGATATTGGTCAGGCGCAGGTCGCCGGATGCGGTTACCTTAACAGCACCGCCACCAGCGCTTGCAGTTGCCTGCATAAGAGAAGCCTTCTGCTGAGCTTCCAGCAGCTGCTCCTGCATTTTACGAGCCTGAGCCATCATCTGATTGCGGTTCATGCCGCCCATGTTAAATCCACCACGTGCCATATGTTCTCCTATCGTCATATCTATTTTAGACAAGTTGCGCTTTTTGCGCTGGCGCATGAGAAGCCATGCACCAAAGCGTCATATCGCGAGAAGTACTAGTTGCTTGCAGGATCTGCGGGAGTTTCGGCATCCAGCTTCTTCTCTACTGACAAAGAAACCGCTGGTCCAAATACCTTCTCAAGCATATCTGCCACGCTGTTGAGCTCTGGAGGAAGTGCTGAACGAGCAGCAATATCCTCTGGTGAAGCTGGTACTGGAGTAGGCTTTGGAGCCGGAACTGGTTCGGGTTCAGGCGCCGCAGGTGCGGGCGCTGGTGCGGGTGCGGGTGCAGCCGCTGGTGCAGGCGCAGCCGCAGGTGCAACTGGAGCCGCTGATGCTGGCGTAGGCGCGACTGGAGCTGAAGCGACATCTTCAACGGAGTTGTCCAAAACCGCAGCTACATCGTCTTCGCTGTAAGGTACCTGGTCGTAGTCGAGAGCCTCAGTAGGCGCACTGCCAGACGCAGGCTCATCCCAAGGCATCGGATATGACACCTCTGGCGCTGGTGCAACGGGAGCTGCAGGTGCTGGAGCAGGCGCAGGTACCTGAGCGGGAACAGCGGCAGGAGCGGGCTGCACAACTGGCTCAGGAGCTGGTGCGACGGGCGCAGCAGGAGCCACTGGAATTGCGGGCGCGGGTGCAGGAGCCGGAGCCGGCACCTGAGCTGCACGTTTTTCTCGAGAGATTGCCGTTGCGGCAAGGCTCGACTCAACATATTTGATGCGTCGCGGTCCCATAACCTGGGCAACGCACTCTTTTACAAACTCGGAAACTGCAGGCGCACTGAGCATCCTCATGGCAAACGAAGAGCCCTTTGGCAGCGTAACTACCAGCTCAGAACCATCGTCGGACTCAAGCGTTGAGCTGACCAGCAGTGCTGCATGAGCAGCATTTTTGGAGGCACAAACCTTGCCGACTTCTTTCCACTGTCTGACGAGAAGTGCGTCTGCCTGGTCAACTTCCTTTGGAGCAGGCGCAGGTGCAGATTGTGGCGCAGGTGCCGGTTGCGGAGCTGGCGCCGGCTTTGGTGCAGGTGCTGGGGCCGGTGCGGGAGCTGGCGTAGGTGCAGCTACAGGAGCTGGAGCCGCCGCTGGTGCGGGTGCAGGGACGGGAGCCGGCGCGGCAACAGGAGCTGCCTGCGGCGCCGGAGCCGAGACAGGTGCGGGAACTGCGGGTTTCTCGCCAGCAGGAACAGCAACAACACGATTTGCTAGCTGCTGCTCAAGGACTGCTACCCTATCGGCCAGTGCTTCCAATGAAAGCTCCGTGTTAGGACGCGCTAGCTTGGTAAACGCAACCTCCAGGACAAGTCGCTGATTCACGGCGGTGCGCATCTGATTTGCGGCATCACCCAGAACGGTCAGAACCCTGGAGAGCCTATCAACCGACCCAAAAGCCTGAGCTTCTTTAGTAAGCTGCTCATTTGATGCGGTGGAATTTGCCAGCGCTGGAGAATCAACGCCTACAGCTGCGGCAATGTAGAGATCTCTTACGTGGACGGCAAGCTCACGAGTGAACTGCAGCAGATCTTTGCCGCCTTCAAACAGCGTATTTACCGTGGTAAAGAGCGAAGAAATGTCTCGCTGAGCCAGAGCCATCGCAGCATTGTTAATAAGAGAGCCGGATGACTGGCCCAAAACGTCGCGAACCGTCTGCTCAGAAATGACGCCGCCGCCATAAACGGAGAGCTGCTCAAGAGAAGAGAGGGCGTCGCGCATACCGCCACGCGCATGACGAACAATAAGATCAATAGCTGCGTCTTCGTAGGTAAAGCCCTCGTTTTTGCAGACGTTGACCAGGTGTTCTGCCATCTCGTCAGCAGCAATGGAGCGGAAATCAAAGCGCTGCACGCGAGACAGAATAGTTGCAAGAATTTTCTGAGGATCGGTGGTACACATGATAAACGTCACGTGTGAAGGAGGCTCCTCAAGCGTCTTGAGCAGGGCATTAAATGCCGCCGAGGTAAGCATATGCACCTCGTCGATGATGTAGACCTTGCCCTTGCCGCGCACAGGAGCATAGCTGGCGCGAGAAATAATCTCTTCTCGCACGTTATCAACGCCAGTGTTAGAAGCGGCATCAATCTCAAAGACGTCTGGATGCTGACCAGCAGCAATCAGCTGACAGTCCTCACAAGTGCCGTCGGGCAGATGACCAGGCGCCTCGTGACAGAGGATGGCCTTTGCCAGCAAACGAGCCATAGTGGTCTTACCTGTGCCGCGAGGTCCGCAGAACAGGTATGCGTGGCTAAGCTTTTGCTCCAAGACCGCTCGCTCAAGGGTGCCGACCACATGCTTCTGGCCAACCACCTGCTCAAACGTTTGCGGGCGATACTTTGTATACAGTGATTCCATTCGTCCTCCGACGGCAGATTTTTCACTTTCAAGTATACCCTCTGAGTTGAGAGGGTTTCTCGCCAAACAAAAACGGGGCAGCCGAAGCCACCCCGATTCTGTACTTTGCGGTCTTTGCGCGAGCAAATACCTGCTACTCTGCAGCCTCTTCGGTTGCAGGTGCCTCGACCTCAGCCTCAGCCTCTGGCTCTGCAGCTGGTGCGTTCTTTGCGAACTCAGCAGCACGCTTTGCCTTCTCAGCAGCCTTAGCCTCAGCAGCAGCCTTACGAGCAGCCTCCTGCTCAGCAGCCTTAGCAGCCTTTGCCTCCTTGGCAGCCTTAGCAGCCTCGAGAGCAGCGTTTGCTGCGCCACCGAACTTGTCGGCGAAGCGCTGGACACGTCCACCAGTGTCGACAAGCTTCTGCTGACCCGTATAGAATGGGTGGCACTTGTCGCAGAGGTCAAGACGCATCTCTGGAACAGTTGCGTGTGTGGTCCAGGTGTTTCCGCAGGTGCAGCGAACGGTGCACTCTACGTACTCTGGATGAATACCTTGCTTCATGCAGGACTCCTTACATCGGCCCTGGTTTCCGACCAGAGCAGGGGTGTCTTTATGAGCACGTGCTCAATCAAGACAATAAGCTGAAAAAGTATAGCAGAACAACCCTTCTGTTGCTAGAACTAGTTGGCGAGAAATTCACATTTTGTGCAGATAATTCTTGTGTGCAACAACTGTGCAACAACTGCAAAACAACTTTTTTCTTGCACACGACAACTTTAGAGATACGCCTAATGGGCTAAAATCCAATACATCATATAAAGCTGGTCTACAGCCTCCGGAGGCATAATGTTTTTATCGATTGATGTGGGTAACACGCAAACTGCCATTGGTTTATTTGACAGCGAAGGCACTATGGTGCGCGGCTGGAGAATGCCTACCGATCAAAGCGACACCTCCGATATTTTGCACGGTCGTCTCTTCACGTTCTTCCAGAAAGATGGACTGAGTCTAGACGACGTTGAGGCGGGCGGACTCTCATGCGTGGTTCCTGTTATCACACGTGCTTGGCAGCGCTGCTTTGAGCTGCTGCTTAACAAGCCTCTGACCCGCATTAACGCGCTTTCCACAGATAAGATTCGCTTCAATATCCCCCACCCCGAGCTTGTTGGTGCCGACCGCGTAGCAAATTCCGTTGCCGCAACTGAGCGCTATGGCTATCCAGTTATTGTGGTTGATTTTGGCACCGCAACCAATTTGGACGTTGTTGATAAGGACGGCGTATTCCGCGGAGGCGCTATTTCACCAGGTATTATGATTTCTGCAAACGCTCTGTTTGCGCGCGCAGCTAAGCTTTCTAGCATTCCTATCAAGGCTCCCGAGACCGTCTTGGGTAACACTACAGAAAGCGCTGTTCAGGCAGGTATTGTAGTAGGCGCCGCCGCTCAGGCAGAGGGTCTGGTTGCCAGAACGCTCAAAGAGCCTGGTATTGAGGGCGCAACTGTTATTGCAACGGGTGGCCTGGCAAACACCGTTAGCGAAGCAACAGATGTCTTTGACGTGGTTGATCCGCAGCTTACTATGCGTGGCATTTATCTGATCTGGAAGCAGTCTGCTCAAGCCGCCAAGTAGGTAACGCTGCAGGCGCGCTACAGCCGGCAACTCGGCAATCGGACCAGCAGTTAGACCAGCAGCTAAACCGGCGGTTAAACCGCTGGCACAACGGAAGCTTCGTCCTCACTCACAAGGATTTCTTTACCGTCCTGGTCAACAAGGATGGCATGACCCCACACATCAATGCCGCCAAATCGAGCGGTTAGCGCAACGTTGCCGCTGGGGTATACCTTATTGACCTGCTGTCCAAGCAGAGGAACCATATCAAAGTAATCGCTCAAGATCAGTGCGATGGGTCCCGCAAAGCTTCGCGCACGTTTAACCTGCTGCTCCCACACGCTTACGCTCTGAACCACCAGTTCAGAGACCTTTTTGACGAGAAGTTCTGTGTTGTCCGCAACGTCAAATGCTGAGCAAAGCACCTTGGGGTCTGCTGCGATGCTCACCACAGCAAACATACCCTCGTGATAGCCAGCAGTAACCTTGATTGAGGCAACAACCTGGTCTTTATAGCAGATATCGTAAGGCCAACAAATGCCAAAGTTCTCATCTGCTGCACGCAAGAACTGACAAAGTCCCAGCGCTACAACGTATGGAACTGCAGGTACATACGGCATCGAGACCCCTAGACGCACAACAGTTGCAACCTCAAAGGGTTTCTCGCCAGATGATGGGCGCGCTGATGCCGGCGCGCAAGCCGATTCGGTGCAGTCGTCTTGGCCAGATGCAGCACATTCCTGCACGTCAGAGACGCAGAATACAAACTCACCCGTTTGTGCGCCGCCACGTGCTAGTTCTAAAGCTTCCTGTGCTACTCCCACGTAATAGCTCCCAAGTCCTCGGTAACGTGACCAACACGCTGGTCAGGAGGGACAATCTCTACGCCACCGTGCGAGAAGAAGCGCACCGGATCATGCATCAGATCCTCCATAGGAACAAGCACGTAATCGCGCTCGCCCATGCGTGGATGAGGTAGAGTAAGGTGTTTACCTGCGTGTTGTTCGCCCTCAACCCACAGAAGATCGCAGTCGATGGTGCGAGGTCCATGGCCCTCCTCGCCTTTCTTGCGTGTGCGGTTGAGAGCGTTCTCTACCTCAAGCAGCTTATCCATCAGCACCAGAGGATGGAGCTCAGTTCTAATCTCGGCAACGGCGTTTACCACAGGTGTAGCAATACCATATGCAGGCTCAGTTTCGTAGGCGTGGCTGAGAGAAACAACGCAGGTCAGCGGGATCTCGTCGATGAGCTGCGTTGCGCGAGCCAGATAGCCCACGCGGTCGCCTACGTTGGAGCCAAGCGCCACAAATCCCTGACGAGGATCACGCTCGGTCATAGCCCAGTAAGCGTTGATAGCCTGAGCGGTTCCCGCAACATCGTGAACACGCAGGATACGGGCACCGTTGGTGATTGCGGCAATGCAAATTGCATGCGTAGCTGCGTCGCGCTGGGTAGCCTCAGTTACGCCAGAAACAGCGCCGACAAAACGCTTTCTGGACACGGCGCAGAGCAGCGGATATCCCATAGAAACCATCGAACGAGTAGCACGCTGAATAACAACGTCCTCGTCGGCAAACTTGTCAAAGCCTGGACCTGGGTCAATGCAGATGCGGTCCTTGGAAACGCCAGCACGCATAAGACCGCGAGCCTGGTCGCCCAAAAAGCCCATAATCTGGCGCATGATAGGTGCCTCTTCTGGCAAGGTAAAACGGCGCTGCGAACTCAGCGTGCGTGTCTCGGCTCCTGTAGCTGCGGCTCGAGCAGCTGCACTGCCTGTAGGGCGAGAAGGGCGCATGTCGTCCAGCTGCACCTGTTTGCGCTCAACACGAGCACCAAGGCCGTCCTTATTCCAGTGCATCACAATGCAGCCGCAGTCAGACTCCGCAGCTACAGCAACCATTTCTGGATCGGTGAAGCCGGAAACGTCATTGATGATTGATGCTCCAAGGCGGACGCACATCTTTGCTACCTCGGCATGGCGCGTGTCGATGGAGACAATTGCGCCGGCAGCCACCAACGCGCGCACCACAGGTACTACGCGCTCAGCCTCTTCTGTAGGCAGAACAGGCGTGTGACCTGGACGAGTAGACTCTCCCCCAACATCAATGATGTCAGCGCCCTCATCCAGCATCTGTAGACCGCGTGCAATTGCAGCCTCTGGATCAAAGTTCTTTCCGCCATCAGAGAACGAGTCTGGAGTGACGTTGAGAACGCCCATAATCCTAGGACGCGCCAACGAGATAGTGTGAGTTCCACATTGCCAGGTGTTGTAGCTTTGACGAAGCATGAATCCTCCTTGCCAGCTATGAATGTTTCTATTGTAGCGGTATTGGTGGCTACTAGTCGTATACCATGGATTTATTGAAAGTTTATTGCCGCAAACGCACCGCTTGGCGCCGTAACTGGAGCGTGGAACGCGCGCCACTCGCGGCTACTGTGATATATATCCACTGTGGTCTAAACCACCAGGTCACAGTATGAAAGAGGAGTTATGAGCGATACTCGAGAGTACAAGCTGATTTCCTGGAACGTTAACGGTCTGCGCGCCGTGCTCAAGAAAGAGCCTTCGTTCACGGAAATTTTTGAAACCATAAATGCTGATGTATTTGCCCTTCAAGAAACTAAGCTGCAAGAAGGCCAGGTTGAGCTGGATCTTCCCGGCTACGTTCAAACCTGGAACTACGCAGAAAGAAAAGGCTATTCGGGTACAGCGGTTTTCTCGCGAGAAACCCCTTTGCAGGTGATTCGCCAGATTGGATGCCCCGTTGCTGACGACGAAGGTCGCGTGTGTGCGCTGGAGTTTGAGAAGTTCTGGTTTGTGTGCGTATACACGCCAAACTCAAAAGACCAGCTTGCGCGCTTGGACGAGCGTCTTGAGTGGGATCAGCACTATCGCGAGTTCTTGGCTGAGCTGTCTGAGCAAAAACCAGTAATTACCTGCGGTGATTTTAACGTTGCGCACAACGAGATTGACCTCAAGAATCCTTCGTCTAACAGACAAAATGCAGGCTTCTCTGATGAGGAGCGTGAAAGCTTTACCAAATTGTTGGACGCAGGCTTTACCGATACATTTAGGTATCGCCACCCCGACATGACCGGCGCATACAGCTGGTGGAGCTACCGCTTCAACGCTCGCAAGAACAACGCCGGCTGGCGCATCGACTACTTCCTGGTCTCCGATCGCATTGCTGAGCAGGTCAAAAGCGCATCCATCTTGAGCGAGGTCTACGGCAGCGACCACTGTCCCGTTGAGCTGAGCATTGAGCTGTAGTACGCGCAGGTGGCGAGAAGAAAGGTCTTCTCGCCAGGGTTGCCTCATGATGGCGACCATGATTAACTAGAGTTGTCGATTGAGATTCAAAGGAGCACGTCATGCGCATTACTTGCGACGTTCATACTCACAGTCTGTACTCCAGGCATGCCTATTCAACCGTTGAGGAAAACGTTCGCGCAGCTTCTGAGCGTGGCTATGAGCTGCTTGGAATCACCGACCACTTCTCGTCCATGCTGTATGACCAGCAAACTATCAAGAACTTTCAGTTCTATATGAACACCGCTATTTGGCCAGAAACCTGGTACGGCGTCAGACTGCTTCACGGCGCCGAGGTTGATATTGTTGACCTTGAGGGCAACCTGTTTGCCTACGATATTATGTTTGACCAGGGTATTAATGGCGATAAACTCCGTCAGCCTCATATTCTTGGCGAACATATCCTGGGTACCTGCGATTATGCAGTTGCAAGCATTCATAGCAAGCAGTGGGCAGCTGGTGCCTCGCAGAAGCAAATTACCCAAATGTATGTAAATGCACTGGATAATCCACATGTTTTGATTCTTGGCCACCTTGGTCGCAGTGGTTTAGATTTTGATGTTCCTGCACTTGTCAGAGAGTGTCGCGATCGCGGCAAGCTCATCGAGATGAACGAGGCCACGCACGACGAAGGCCAGCGTGAGGTTGCTATTGAGCGTTGTCGTGTGATTGCAGAGACCTGCGCTGAGCTGGGATGCAAGATTTCTTTTGGCTCAGATGCTCACATTGCAACCCGCATCGCCGATGCGCATTCTGTTATTAAGCTGCTTGAAGAGGTTGACTTTCCCGAGGAGCTTATGGCTTGTCGCGATGCCCAGACATTTTTGGGCACCATCGCTGACGCAAAAATTCCACCCTCTAAGCAGGGATATTAAGCCAGACACGAGCACCGCAACTAGGGCGTCACGCTGTTCGAACGGCTGCAGCTCACAACAACATCGCACAAAGAAACAAAGCCGCGTTTTCACGCGGCTTTGAACTGT
>NZ_JRND01000029.1:0-46390 GCF_000758945.1 Lancefieldella parvula DNF00906 | reverse complement strand
TGCCTGTATCACAGCGGCAGAAACACTTCCGGCGTACTTGGCAGCATCATCAAATAAATGTAGGTCTGCTTCTGCAACATAAATATTTTTTGTGGCCATAACCATATCTCCTTATTATTGTAAATTATATCTGAAGTTCAGTATCTATATAACTATGAACATAGTTATAATCATATAGAGATATTTTGTCAATCTTGTTGCATAAATTGATTCGTAGTATTCCAGTTATAAACATTTCCCTTAATTGATTTTGCTCTATAAGTTTCCTTGGCAGCTATTTCTGCAAATTTATCCTTCATTAGTAGCTTTGCAGCTACTAATGAAGGATTTTCAGGTATTGCCCTCAATTCAATTTGCAACTTTAATTTAAGCCCGAGAAAGCACCACAACGCATTCAACGTGCTTGGTGTGAGGGAACATGTCCACAGGTGTCACGCGCTCAATGGCAAACCCGCTGTCGAGAAGAACTTTGAGGTCTCTGGCCTGCGTCACAACGTTGCAGCTCACGTACACGATTTTCTTCTGGGCTAGCTGGGCAGTTGCCTTGAGGAAGGTGGGCGTTGAACCCGCACGAGGCGGGTCAAGAATAATAACGTCAAAGTTCTGACCGTCTTTTGCCAGAGCTTGCATGTAGCGAGTGGCATCGTCGCAGATAAACTCAGCTTCAAGCTTATTGTTCCGAGCGTTTCTGCGAGCCATCTGAATGTTGTTTTCAACCTGGTCAACGCCAGTGAGCAAGAGGTTGATGCCTTGAGCTTGAGCGGCGTGCGCCAAGCAAAGTCCAATGGTTCCTGTACCGCAGTAGGCGTCAAGAACTCGTAGGTTGCTGGCCGGTGCGGAAGTGGCTGCCTGAGTGGAAATGCTGGCCTGCGCGGCATCAGCGGACTCGGAGCCTGTAAGCTCGGAGCCAGCAAGCTCGGAGCTAGCTAGCGCGCCGTCGATGGCCAGTTGGTAGAGCACCTCAGTTTGCTGAGGGTTGGTCTGGTAGAAACTGGTTGGACCAATCTCAAACGTGCAGCCCAAAAGCTTGTCGCTCATGGATGTTGAGCCCCAAAGCAGACGGGTTTCTCGCCCCAAGATTGCGTTGGTGCGCTTCTGGTTGACGTTCAAGAAAATGCTGGTTAGCTCGGGATGTGCCTTGCGAAGTGCGGCAATAAACTCCTGTTCATGGGGCAGGTGCTGACCGTTGATCACCAGCACCAGCATGACATCGTCGGTGGCATATCCGCAGCGAACTACGCCATGGCGCAGTGCTCCCTTGCCGCGATCTTCCTGGTAAGCGTGGATGTTGAACTGGCTGGCAAGATACGCCACATCGTTGAGGATGGCGCGAGCTCGACCGTCTTCTACCAGGCATTCCTTTGAAGCAATAATCTTGTGCGTTCCGCTTGCGTAAAAACCGGAGCGAACCGTGCGACCCTTGCCAGGCGCAAATGGCGTTGCCGCCTTATGACGATACGCCAGGGGCTCGTCCATTCCACGGATAGGCTCGATAGTTACGTTATTGATGCTTGCCAGCGGAGCGAGAAGTTCTTCTACCTGCGACTGCTTGCGCTTAAGTTGGATAGGATAGGGGATCGAAAGCCATTCACAGCCTCCGCAGCTACGCGCAATAGAGCATGTTGGTGTCTTGTATCCCATAGTTCCTCTCCAAATCTTGGATTACTACTATACCGTTTACAGGTTTTAATGGCACGTTGAGGTGACTGTTGTATCTAATCTGTTTCGTCTTTCTGTATCGTTGCCCGTTTATGCAAAAAACCGCTAGGCTATCAGGCACAGTAATTTTGGACGAGATAAAGGGGTGGATTATGGCTCTCATCAGTAAGATTGGCATCATTGGTGCTAATCACGTCGGCGCTCACGTTGCAAATGCCCTGCTTTACCAGGGACTTGTTACCGAGCTCTTTATTAGTGATACAAATGAGGTCCTGTGCAAAGCTCAGGTAAACGACCTGTTGGACGCAATGCCATTTTATCCACACCCCGCTCGCGTCTATGAGCTTGATGACCGTTACGAGGAACTTGCTGGCTGCGATATTATTGTTAATGCTGCTGGCCACATTGAGGCTGCAGCAGCTAGTCGTGATGGTGAGCTCTTCGTCACCACTGACGAGGCCAAGAAGTTTGCAAAGCGCATTGCAGACGCTGGCTTCAATGGTGTTTGGGTCAACATCGCAAACCCATGCGACGTTGTTACCACCGAGCTTCAGTATCTGACCGGCGCCTATCCAAATAAGGTTATCGGCTCCGGTACCACGCTCGACTCCGCTCGACTCCGCCACGCACTTTCCGGCGCTACCGGCTATCCAGCATCTTGCATCAACGCTTGGATGCTCGGCGAGCACGGCAACGGCATGTTTGCTTGCTGGTCACACGTTTCCATTGGCTGCCTCACCCTCGACGAAGTTGCAGCTCAGACGGGCAAGACCTTTGACCTCCCAGAGCTTGAGCAAGCTGGTCGCATGGGCGGTTACGTCACTTACAGCGGCAAGCAGTGCACCGAGTACTCCATTGCAAACGGCGCTGTCGAGGTCATCAAGGCTATTGTCCACGACACCAAGCTGATCACGCCAGTCTCCACGCTGCTCAACGACGTGTATGGCGTTTCTGGCTTCTACTCTTCACTTCCTGCAGTTATCGGCGCCAATGGTGTCGAGAAGGTCTTTGTGCCCGAGCTCTCCGACTCTGAGATTGAGGCATGGCGTAAGTCCTGCGAGCACGTCAAGGGCAACATCGACCAGCTTGGTTGGCTTGAGGTAGACGCTCGTATCGACTAGCGCGCCGCGAGACTGCGTGCGGGCTTCGGGCTCTGACGGGCGCGAACTGCGGCGGACGCGAGCAGTGTCGGCTGCGAGCAGGTAATAGTGCACACCGAACACACCTTGGGGCTTCTCCCGAGGTGTGTTTTTTATGCGATCAAGCTGTCTCTCTCCATTTTTTGATTGGCTCTGATTGCGAGCCTGAAAAGCTCATCATGTCTGAGTAAACTTACTCAGATATGATGAGAAAACCGGCAAATCGCTCAGACAAGGTGTACTTTTCCGGCAAATCGTTCAGACATGGCGAGAAAATCAGGCTCCATAAGAGTGCTCATGAAACTAACCTCGGATTCAAAAGTCACATCACGAAGGGTCCGCCTGAAAAGTGCAAAGAATCTGTGTTTTGGATACAGATTCTTTGCAGAAATCAGGCAAATCCACAGATTCTTTGGTGTTATCAGGCAAAAGTTACAGAATCTTTGCAGAAGTCAGGCGCGCTTGATGTAAGCCTTGCGATTCAGCTGCAATTCTCGAAGAGAAGAACTTCTCGCCTTGCGCATCACACACGGTCAAGCGCACGGTCAGGCGCGCTTGGTCCAGGCTCTACAGGTCAACTGGCATTTCAATGCACGCGACCAGACATGCTCCTGAGTGCGCAACGCATGCAGAAAAACCACCTCCTTACCTGCGATTTTTGAACAACATTTAAATAAAAATTTCTATTGACTTGTAATCAACGTGATATCACAATGATGCCAACATGAAGCTCATTGTTACAAAGGAGATCTTATGAGCACCGAGAAAATCATTAAGTCCAAGAGTGGTTGGCTGTTCCTGCTGATTACCATTGTTCTTTTTGCAGTTGCAGCCCTGTTTTTGGCTAATTTTGTACTCAGCGCTATCGCTGCAGACAGAAATCCTCTCCTGGACCCATCGTTCCCAAGCATCATTGGTGCGCTGGTATTCTTCTTTGCCGGAATGTTTGTTTCAAGCGGCTTATTCAGCCTTCAGCCTGGTCAAGCAAAGGTTTGCGTGCTGTTTGGTAAGTATATTGGCACCGTTAAGGACGAGGGTCTTCGCTGGGCAAATCCTTACTATGCCAAGACTCTTTCCACAAACTTGGGAGACCTTTCTTCTCTCGCTGCAGGCGTTACTCCCAGTGTAAGCGTACATACCTCCATCATTTCCACCCGTGCTCGTACGCTGAACGGCGAAGTCCTCAAGGTCAACGACCGCATGGGTAACCCAATCGAGATCGCCGAGGTTGTTGTTTGGCGCGTGAGCGATACCGCAAAGGCCCTCTTTGACGTCGACGACTACGACAGCTACGTTACTATGCAGGCAGAGACCGCGCTCAGGCACGTCGCGAGCATCTACAGCTATGACCACATGGAGGACGAGTCCGAGTCCAACACCGCAATTACTCTGCGTTCCAACATCGAGGAGGTCTCCGAGGCGCTTCAGTCCGAGCTGAGTCGCAACCTTTCTGTTGCTGGTATCACCGTTGACGACGCTCGCCTCACGCACCTGTCCTACGCCCCTGAGATTGCGCAGGCAATGCTCCGTCGCCAGCAGGCAGAGGCAATCATCGCTGCACGTAAAAAGATCGTCGAGGGCGCCGTTTCCATGGTTGACATGGCCCTCACCCAGCTTTCTGAGAATGGCGTTGTTGAGTTCGACGAGGACCGCAAGGCTGTTATGGCTTCCAACCTCATGGTTGTTCTCTGCGGCGAGTCCGAGGCTCAGCCTGTGCTTAACACCGGTTCCTTGCAGCAGTAAAGCATGGCGAGAAACCCATGGCACCTCGCAAACAATATCCACTTCGTGTGGCTCCAGAAGTCTGGGAGGCAGTTGAACGCTGGGCGCAAGATGACATGCGTTCAACCAACGCTCAGGTAGAATGGATTTTGCGCGATGCTCTGAGAAGGGCAAAGCGCTCTCCAAAAGCTAACGACACTCGTGTGAACAAGATAGATAAATTGGAAGAAGGAAACTAACATGGCCGACAACATCCCACAGCCACCTGTTCCTAACGCTCCCGTACCTCCTGCCGCACCCGCAGCTCCTGCTGCTCCTGCGGCTCCCGCACCCGCTGCTCCCGCCGCTACGCCTACTGCACCTGCCGCTCCAGCTGCTGTACCAGCACCCGTAGCCGCCGCAACTCCAGCAGCACAGAGCGAGGTTGTTCCTGTGTTGAGCGTCCAGCACTTTACCAAGAAGTATGGCTCCAAGGCAGCTGTTTCTGATCTTTCGCTCGACGTTATGCCTGGCGACATCTACGGTTTTATCGGCCACAACGGCGCAGGTAAGACCACGCTTATCAAGTCCATCGTTGGCGCTCAGCCATTTGAGGGTGGCGTCATCTTTGTGGATTCAAAGAATGTGCTGGTTGACCCTGTTGGCTCAAAGCAGGTCATCGCTTACGTCCCAGATAACCCAGACATTTACGAGTTCATGAGCGGCATTAAGTACCTCAATTACGTCAGTGACATCTTTGGCGTTCCTGCGGAGAACCGCGTCGAGCGCATTACAACGCTGGCCAACCGCCTGGGCATCACTGATTCCCTGGCAAACGCTATTGGCAGCTACTCTCACGGTATGAAGCAGAAGCTGGTTCTGATTTCCGCCCTGCTCCACGAGCCAAAGCTCATCATTTTGGACGAGCCATTTGTTGGTCTGGATCCAGCGGCAAGCTTCGAGCTGAAGAAGATGCTGCACGAGCTTGCCGACCGCGGATCTGCCGTGTTCTTCTCGTCACATGTTCTTGAGGTTGTCGAGAAACTCTGCAATAAAATTGCAATTATTCGTCAGGGCAAGCTTCTTGCCGCAGGTAAAACAGACGAGATTCGAGGCAATGCTTCTCTTGAGGAAGTCTTCCTTGGTCTTGAGGCTGGCGCTCCTGGCGTTTCTGCCGAGATTGCTCAGGATATGGCTACTACGAAGGACGGCGCCGCTGTTCAGCCAGTCATTCCTGGCGCACCTGTAGCAGCCGCGCCTGCAGCTCCCGCTGCACCTGCAGTACCTGCGGCACCTTCAGCACCTGCCGCACCAGCAGCACCAGCCGCGCCCGCAGCACCTGCAGCACCAGCAGCACCAGCCGCGCCTGCAGCGCCCGCCGCACCTGCGGCTCCAACTGTGCCCGGAGCACCAGTACCTCCAGGCGCTCCAGTTCCTCCCTCCTTCCCTAAGGAGAACTAGTCATGGCAAACAATGTTCCACAGGCTCCTCAGCGCCCCGATGTGCCTGAGCAGAACCTGCAACTCTCAGGAGATGTCTTTATTCCAGCTCAAGTAAGTGCTGGTCAAGTTCCTGTTCTCGATCGCTCTGAGCTCAAACTGCCTTCCAATCTCAAAGTGTTCTGGATGCTGCTTAAGGTTCAGATCACCATGATTTGGACTACGCAGGTTATAGGTGCTCGAAAGAATTTTGAGAAAAAGGTTGGCGCAAACGCTCTGCCTATTGTCGGTGGTATTTTTGTAGTTGTTGGCACGCTCTTCATGATGGTTTACATTTACGGCATTGCGACAACTCTAGCCATTGCTGGCTTCACAAGGCTGCTTCCTCTGGCAGGAATTCTTGTTGGCGCTCTACCTGGTATTATTTTGACGTTTGTAAAGGCCAATGGCGTGCTTTTTGCGTACAAGGATTACGACTTTATCATGTCGCTTCCAATCAAAAAGAGCACCATTATTTATTCTCGCGTAGCAGCTCTGTATGCTGCAGAGGGTATCTGGTCTATTGTCATTATGCTGCCAGTCTTTTTGGCTTACTTCACCTTTGAGGCTGTTACACTTCCACGCTTGATTGGTGCCTTGTTCGCGCTTCTTCTTGGGCCTAACCTTGCGGTTTCTGCTGCAATTCTCTTGGCTTTTGTGATTGCTGCCCTTGCTGCAAAGCTGCACTTCAAGTCACTCGGCGTGGTTATCGGTGGAGCGTTCGGTCTTCTATTTATGGTCGCTTATCTGTTCTTTATCTTTACGGTATCTTTCAATGCAGACAAGTTTGCCCCAGGTGTGGTGGGTAATTTCCGCGACACCGTCTTTAGCGTTGCAAGTTCAGTTGGCGTAGTTTATCTTCCATCACTGTGGATTGCGGACTTCTTTAACTCTGGCTCCCTTGTCAGTTTCTTGCTGTTTGTCCTAGTTTCTGTTGGAGCTCCTGCAGCAATTGTGGCAATCATTTCTCGCTTCAACGACCGCATTAATGCACTAGTAAGCGAGGACAAGGTCCAGAAGAAGTTCACCACCAAACAGATTTCCACCAAGTCCGCGACGCCTTTTGTTGCTCTGATCAGAAAAGAGATTCAGACCATCACAGGTTACCCAGCAGTCTTTATAAACATGCTTTTTGGCTGCTTGCTGATGGTTGTTCTCGCCTTTATTTCCATGTTCTTTAGCACGTCGTCTATCGTGGCCTACTTTGTTCCTGCGTCCGAGGTTCCGCGCTATCTACCTTTGGCAAGAACCATCTTTGGCATGATAACCACCTGGTTTGGCACCTCGATGTTCTGCGCTGCCAACTCCGCTGCTATTTCGTACTCGCTGGAAGGCCGCTCAAACTGGCTGATGGCAACTATGCCCGTATCTTCAAAGCAGATTTTTGGCGCAAAGATTGCCGTTAACATGCTTTACGTGCTCATTTTCAGCGTTGTGACCCAGATTTTCTTCCTGATTCCTGGTCACATCACCATTGAAACAGCCCTGAGAAACGTTATTCTGCCGCTCTGCATTGTGTTCCTGGTGTCTAACGTTGGCCTAGCCATTGATATTCGACGTCCAAATTTTGACTGGACTTCTGTTGTTGATATTACCAAGAGGAGTCTTTCGGTCACGGTGTCTTCTCTTGCGGGCACGCTGGGCTCCATGTTTGTTATCGGCGGAACGTTCATGATGATGATTGTTCCGGTTATCGAATCATTTAGCTCGTCAACGGGCGTGATTAACGAGACGCTGCCAAACATTATCTTTGTTACGCTGTCGCTGGTGAACGCAATTATCGGCTATCTGATCTTTAACAACACCGTTCACCGAGGAGTTAGAATCTAACTTTTGTGATGCACGCGGGTGACGTTCTGCGATTTCATACTATCTACCTGCGGCAACATCACAAATTCTTCTGTCGAGAAGAAACTTTGAGACACCCACCACATGTCGTTTATCGAATGGTGGGTGTCTCTTTTTGTGCTTTGCGGTACGGTAGGGTGGCTAGAGGTTTTCTTGTTCGGTAAGCAGCAGGAAGGGCCGAAGCATACCGCGCTAGACTCGGGCGCGTACTATCGGCTGACCTTCTCGGCTGCTTGCCGCAGTCAGAGGAGGCATCATGGCCGAAAAAAATGTTTCTAAGGTAAAGAATGTGGTCCTGGTGGGCCAAGGTGGCGTGGGCAAAACCATGCTTGCCGAGGCAATGCTGCATCTGACGGGTGCAACCACTCGTTTAGGCGGTCACGCAGGCACAAAGCCCACGCTTGATTACGATTCACAAGAGTCAGAGCGCGGATTCTCTATCTCTACTACTATCGCACCAATTACCTGGGAAAATACACGCATTAACGTGCTTGATGCGCCGTGCTATCCTGACTTTGTGGGTGACGCCTATTCGGCAATGAGCGCTGTTGAGACTGCGCTGTTTGTTGTTGATGCAGCTAGTGGACCTGGCACTATTACCACCAGGCTTTGGTTTGCCGCCGAGGATCTTTCTCTCTGCCGCGCGCTGTTCATCAACCGCCTGGACCGCCCTGATGCAGATTACGAGACCGCGATGGCTATGCTCCAGGATCGTTTTGGCTCCTCGCTTGGTGCAGTGACCATTCCAATGGGTTCTGGCGAGGCATTCTCCGGCATCATTGACGTTGTTCATCAGAAGGCTCGTAAGTTGGTAGATGGCAAGCCTGAGGTCACCGATATCCCTGCTGAGTTCCAGGCAGAGGCAGAAGCTGCTCGCGCCGCTCTGACCGAGCTGGTTGTTGAGGCCGACGATGAGCTGATGATGCGCTACCTTGAGGGCGGAGAAATTACGCAGGAAGAGCTTGAAGGCCTGCTGGGTAAGGCCCTTATGGAGCGCATTTTTGTTCCTGTTTTCTCGGGCTCTTGCGTCCGCGAAGAGGGCGTTATCTCCCTGCTTGATGCTGTTGACGGCTGGTTCCCAACTATGTCTGACTTTGGCCGCATTCCGCTGGTGAACGGCGAGCAGCTTGATATTTCCCCTGATGACGAGCGCCCTGTTGCGTTTGCCTTCAAGTCGCTGCAGGATCCACAGAACGGCAAGCTTACGTTTGTAAAGGTGCTTGCAGGTACTGTTTCTGCAGGTTCCGAGCTTATCAACGCTCGCACACGCAAGCCCGAGCGCCTTTCTCACCTGTATCGTATGTGCGGCAAAGAAACAGCTGATGTGAGCACCGCCGCGGCCGGTGACATCGTAGTAGTTCCAAAGCTCGAGGCCATGACGGGCGACACGCTTTCCGTTACCGGTAAGGTTGAGGCTGCTGCATTTAGGTTCCCCAACTCCCTGTACCGCACGGCTATTGAGCCTGATGAGCGCGGTACCGAGGGCAAGCTCTTCGCGTTCCTGGAGAAAGCCGCCGACGCCGATCCAACCCTTAAAGTTGAGCGTGATGAGGACACCGGCCAGACCATTGTTTCTGCAATCGGCGAGGCACAAGTAGCCGTTCTTCTCGAGCGTCTTGAGCAGCGAGCCGGCGTTTCCGCACATAAGGTTGCGCTCCGCATCCCATATCGCGAGACGATCCGTCGAGTTGCAAGCGCTCAGGGTAGGCACAAGAAGCAGACCGGCGGTTCCGGTCAGTACGGCGACTGCTGGCTGCGCATTGAGCCAAACCCAGATGCAGGCTACGAGTTTGTGGACGAGATTGTGGGCGGCCACATTCCTCGCGGCTTCATCCCCGCTATTGATAAGGGCGTCCAGGAGACCATGCGCGAAGGCGTTTTGGCTGGTTATCCTATGATTGACGTTAAGGTTGCTGTCTACGAGGGCTCTTACCACCCAGTTGACTCCAACGAGATGGCATTCAAGACGGCCGCTCGCATTGGTTTCCAGAAGGCTGTTGATCAGGCAGAACCCGTTCTCTTGGAGCCTATGGCTCACCTGGAGATCACCGTTCCAGACAGTTACGCAGGTTCCGTCATGGGCGACGTCTCCGCTTCCCGCGGTCGCGTTGAGGGAATGTCTTCCGGCACCGGTGTTTCTGCTGGTGAAACTACCATTAAGGCAACGATTCCATACGCTGAGGTTACCGATTACGCTACAAGGCTGAGGTCCCTCTCGCGCGGAACAGGCGAGTATACCGTTGAGCTGGCAGGATACGAGCAGGTCCCGCACGACATTCAGGCTCGTCTTGCTGCCGAGTACGCTGAGCGTCGCGCCGCTGGCGAGCGCTAACCTGCAGGTTAGGTACGCCGCGAGTACGGCAGGCGCTGCGGGCGCGGTGCCGCAGGTAGATAACGAGTTTCAAGCAAGAACCCTCGCATCTTTCAGGTGCGAGGGTTCTTTTACGCTGGTGCAATGCGTCTAGCGTTGGTTTTTTAGGTTTTGCGCACAAATAGTGATGCTTTTTGTTTCTTACTGAAGAATCGTCTAGCTCTTAAACAAGATAACTGGGTATTAATCGGATAGCTAGACCGCATTCTACCTGATATGCATCTCTATGCATAAACTTTACCTAATATGCTGAAAAATGAATAGCAAGATATAAAAGATTAAACTATAGGTAAATTCCGCACCTAAGGAACACATCTATGTCGGATATTCTGCTCAATTACGGGCATATTGCACATCTAATGACGATATTCTGCACATTTCAGGCGTTTTAAGCGTCATGTATACGTCTTTTTGACAGATTATCCGACATAGGTGTGTTCAGCCATCTTCAACCATCGTCAACCATCAGCAAAACAGTACAAGCAACTAATGATGTTGCCCGTACGGTATGGTTGATCGTGGGCGGAAGCTTCTAGAACTTACTTACTCATGTGGCTTATTTTCTTGCCTGTCGGTATTGCGTGGCGGCGATCTGGGTACGTATTTCAGACAAACAGCGTTGAGATGGCGATGTTATTCGTGATAGTAGCTTAAATCCAAGAAAGGTCGCTCATGTACCTAGAGAATATCAATGGACCAGAAGACGTAAAGAAGCTGGACGCAGAGGCTCGCAAGGTGCTTGCGCAGGAGATTCGCGACAACTTGCTGGTCATGGAGTCAAAGCATGGCGGCCACTTTGGTCCAAACTTTGGCATCGTCGAGGCAACTATCGCGCTTCATACCGTGTTCAATTCGCCCGTTGACCATATCGTTTACGACGTCTCGCACCAGACGTATCCTCACAAGATGCTCACCGGCCGCAAGCAGGCATACATGGATCCCGCGCTTTACGACTCGGTGTCCCCTTACACCGATCCCGCCGAGACCCCGCACGACCTCTTCAAAATCGGCCACACTTCCACGTCCATCAGCCTGGCGCTTGGCCTGGCAAAGGCTCGCGACATCATGGGCGGCAAGGAGAACATCATCGCCGTTATCGGCGACGGCTCCATGTCCGGCGGCGAGGCGCTTGAGGGCCTGAACGTTGCCGGCGAGCTGAACAGCAACTTTATCATTGTCTTCAACGACAACCAGATGTCCATCGCCGAGAACCACGGCGGCATGTACGACCAGTTCGCTGAGCTGCGCCGCACCAACGGTGCTGCCGAGAATAACCTCTTTAAATCGATGGGCTTGGACTACCTGTATGTCAATGACGGCAACGACATCGAGGCTCTTATCGCCGCATTCGAGCAGGTAAAAGACTCGACCCATCCGGTCGTGGTCCACATCAACACGCTCAAGGGTAAAGGCTACGCTCCCGCGGAGGCAAACAAGGAGAAGTGGCACTGGCACATGCCGTTTGACATCCAGACTGGTCAGAGCCCTGCATCCGGCTCTTCCGAGTCGTATGCCAGCATCTTCGCAGAGTATGCCCTCAAGCGCGCAAAGACTGACCCAAAGTTCTTGGTGCTTATGTCAGCGGTTCCAGCTCTGCTTGGCCTTACGCAGGAACGTCGAGAAGAGCTGGGAAAGCACTACCTTGACGTGGGCATTGCCGAAGAAACTGCAGTTGCGATGGCTTCCGGCGCGGCTCACGCGGGCGCGCACGTGATTTGGGGCTCAAGTGCAACCTTCATCCAGCGCACCTACGACCAGCTAACTCAGGACCTGGCGCTCAACCAGAATCCTGCGGTTATCGTGGGATCCGGCTCCATTAGGGGCTTAATGGCCGCCACCCACCAGGGCCTCAGCAGCATTTCCATGATCGCAAACATCCCTAACATGGTGTACCTCGCGCCATCCAACGCCGAGGAGTATATCGCCATGCTCGACTGGGCGCTTGACCAGGACAAACACCCCGTCTACATCGCAATTCCTTCCGGTCCTGTGGTCCACGCCGAGGGTCCCGTCCGCACAAACTTTGACGCCCTCAACACCTACGAGGTCACGCGCAAGGGCTCCAAGGTGGCCGTTCTTGCCCTGGGCGATTTCTACGACCTTGGCGAGAAAACCGTTGAGGCCCTCAGCTCCACCTTGGGAATTGAAGCCACGCTGGTCAAACCATACTTTGCCTCGGGCGTTGATCAGAATCTGCTCGACAACCTGGTAAAAGACCACGACGTCATCGTGACCATTGAGGACGGCATCATCGAGGGTGGCTGGGGACAAAATATAGCCAGCTACCTGGGAACTTCTTCCGCACGCGTGCTGAACTACGGCGTCAAGAAGGCTTTCTATGATCGCGTCAACATCGCGGACCTTATGCGAGAAAGTCATCTGGATCCCGAGCTGATTGCTGTGGACATCAAGCAGGTGCTGGGCCTGTAGGCGCTTGGCCTGTAAGTGCGTCGCCGCTGGTAGGTAGTCGCCGCCACGCTGTTGCACTGCTACCCCAGCGTGAGCCTTGTCTGTGCTATGTACCGTTGCGACACCGTCCGCACTTCTCGCTATCACATAAAAGCTGCAACAAAAAAGAGGGGCCGCATCTGCGGTCCCTCTTCTGTTCAAGCAAATGTGCTGTTGCGGTGCCGTTGCGACCTGCCGCCAGGCGTGTCGTCGCGCGGCGTGCAGCTAGAAGCTTAAGCCTTAAGAGCGCGGCCCATAGCGTCAGCCTGGACGATAGCTGCATAGAGCTCGTCAGGAGTGACGTCGCCAGCAAGGTTGTGGATGGTCTCGCCAGGAACGCAAGCAGCCTCAGCGATCTTCTTGATCTGCTCGTCAGTGGTGATGCCAACCTCCTCGAGGGTAGTTGGAAGACCAACCTCAAGGCAGAAGTCCTGGACCTCGTCGAACTCCTCCTGAGGAACGCCCTCAAGAACAAGCTGGACCAGGGTACCAAAAGCAACGCAGTTACCGTGAGGTGCGCTGTGGCCACCAAGGGAGGTGAGGCCGTTGTAGAAGGAGTGAGCTGCTGCGCAGTTAACATTGTCAGCGCCGACGCCACTCATGTAGACGGTTGCCTCGCAGATAGCCTCAAGAGCTGGGGTTACAACGTTGTTCTCGCAAGCCTTAATTGCCTGTGCACCGTAATCGCGAAGGGTGAGGTAGCACTCCTTAGCAATTGCCATACCAACGCGGGTAATGCCGGTTCCCTCAAGGGAAGGAGACTCGGTGCGGATGGATGCGCGGCCCTCAAAGTAGGTGCCCAGTGCGTCGCCCATGCCTGCTACCAGGAAGGAAACAGGTGCGTTAGCGATGATCTGGGTGTCGACCATAACTGCATCTGGGTTCTGTGGGTAGAAGAGGTACTTGTCAAAGGAACCGTCATCGTTGTAAATAACGGAGAGGCCGGTGCATGGAGCGTCGGTAGCTGCAACGGTAGGAAGAATAACGATGCGCTTACCAGCGTAATATGCGGTTGCCTTTGCGGTGTCAACAGCGCTGCCGCCGCCGATAGCGACGACTACGTCGATGTTGTCCTCCTCGACGATAGCCTTCATGCGGTTAATCTCGCCGTTGGAAGAGATGCCACCGAAGACCTCGTAGCGACGGTAATAGTCGCCCTTGCCCTCGAAGCTCTGCTCGATCATGTCGTGGGTTGCTTTGTAGCCGCTGTTAGAGCAAACAAACAGGAAGCGCTTTCCCATGTAGCCCATCTCTTTTTCAAACTCGAGACAAGCATTTTTGCCCTGAACATACTTCAGTGGCTCACGCATTGCGCGTAGCATTTTCATAGGTTCCCCTCTCCGGATACGTTTTAGGCCTATGTAATTTATGGTAACACTATCAAAAGAACATAACAGCAAGGAAAATATTTAGATTCGGACAAAGTGAAAATCTAGATTCCAGCACGGAAAGAATTTGGATTCGGATAACTTCTGGAAAGTTTACGTGAACATACATTCACTAGCCGGCAAATGATATCCTTGTAGTGTCAAATTTTCGCACTGTGGTCTTTGGAGGACACATGCTTAGTTCTGTCGAAATCAAACCCGATGTCTACTTTGTAGGCGCCCTGGATTGGAACGCTCGCGAGTTCCACGGCTATACCACTGAGCAGGGCATTACCTACAATGCATACCTTATCCTAGACGAGAAGGTCACGCTTATTGACACCGTCAAGCGCCCATTCTCCGAGGAGCTAGTCGAGCGCATTAAGAGCATCATCGATCCAGCAAAGATTGACGTTCTGATCTGCAATCACATTGAGATGGACCACTCCGGCAGTGTTCCTCGCATTCTTGAGCTCGCGCCAAACGCCGAGGTCTACGCAAGCGCACCTCAGGGCGTCAAGGAGCTCAAGGCTTTCTATGGCGAGAATATCAACGTCAACGGCGTAAAGACGGGCGATACGCTCAACATCGGTAGGCGCACCCTGACCTTTGTGCAGACCCCAATGGTCCACTGGCCAGACAACATGGTCACGTATTCTGACTACGATAAGATCCTCTTCTCCAACGATGCATTTGGTCAGCACTACGCTTCAAGCACCCGCTTTGAGGACGAGTCCGACTACTGCGAGGTCATGAAGCAGGCTCGCAAGTACTACGCAAACATCGTTCTCCCTTACGGTCGTCAGGCTGACTCCGCTGTTACCGCAGTTAAGGGCATTGGTCTGGAGAACATCGATATTATCGCCCCAGCTCACGGCGTTGCATGGCGCTCCCACATTGCCGACATCATCTCCAAGTACGAGGAGTGGACTACCGGCAAGCTTGAGGAGAAAGCCCTGGTTGTGTACGACTCCATGTGGGGCTCAACCGACAAGATGGCTCACGCTCTTCTGGACGGTTTTCTGGCTGAAGGCATTCCTGCCCAGCTCATCGACCTCAAGGAGACTCATATCTCCAACGTCATGTACCACTTCCTGGACTCTAAGTATGTCTGCGTTGGTTCGCCTACGCTGAACTCTAAGTTCCTGCCTACCGTTTCTTCGTTCCTGACCTATATGAGCGGTCTCTCTCCAAAGAACGACCACCGTATTGGCTTTGCGTTTGGCTCTTACGGCTGGGCTCCACTTGGACCAAAGATGGTCCAGGCCGAGCTTGAGGCAGCAGAGTTCACTATGCCACTGCCTGTTCACGCTATCGGTTGGCTTCCTTCTGACGAGGACCTGGATGCCGTTCGTGCGCAGGTCAAGGACCTGGTCGAGGCTGGCAAGCAGCTCTAATTTAGCGGTATATTGAGCAAGGCCCTCACATTCATGCTGAATGTGAGGGTCTTTTGCTGTTAAGGGAGTTAAGCGGACAAAAAATGATGCAAATGACCCCGAAGTGACCCCGAAATGACTCCGAAGTGACCCGAAGTGGTAAAAAATGTGTTTAGTTGGAGATTTCATTTTTCTGCATACAACGTTTGCCCAGATAAAAGTTTTTAAGGCGGTAAAAAATCGTCTTAGTTGGAGATAAATCAACCAAATTTCAATTTTCATTTCCAACTAAACGGGTTTTTTACCTTTTTCGGCACATAATTTTAGGCGTAAAAGTTACGTATTCATGGAAATGAATTAATTGGACGAGTTATTCAAAATTCTGCATCAAATATTGGGAACTGCGTGTTAGCCAGAATTAACGCAGAAAATAGAGAAGCATGATATTAAAATGGCTGGCAAAATCGCAGAAAAGTAATTCGTATCGCGGGAAAAGCGTGCTGCTCGTATAGTTGACGCTATCACCTCGCGGAGCCGTTCGCGCCATCGCGTCTCGCGCCTGACGTTTCATGGCGAGACTGTGTCAAATTCCTGAAGACTACAAGGTAGAGCGCGTTAGAGTACAATAGTCTGTACAAAAAGTAACTTCGAAGAGGTAGGTGCCCATACACTCGATGGACATTGCGTTAAGTATTGGAATAACTCTGCTGCTTACCCTGGTAAACGGCTTCTTTTCTGCGGCCGAGATGGCCATTGTGAGCTCTCGTCGCGCGGCACTTGAGGCGGACGTGGACGAGGGCGATCCAAGAGCCCTTGCTGTCATTGACATTGCCACTGATCGCGGATATTTCCTCGCAACAATTCAGGTCGCAATTACCCTGGTTGGTTTTGCGTCCTCGGCATTTGCTGCAACAAGTCTTTCCGAGCCATTCGGCGCTTGGCTGGTCAGTATCGGTGTCCACGCTGACCTGGCGCTTCCTTTAGCTGTCGTGGCTATTACGCTGATTGTTTCCTTCTTTTCCGTGGTCATCGGCGAGCTGGTTCCAAAGAGTATCGGCCTAGCAAACTCCGAGGCAGTGGCCAAAGCAGTCGTCGGCCCCATGAAGGCGTTCATGCAGATTGCGCGCCCACTCGTGTTTATCACGTCTGCCTCGGCAGATGCGGTTACCACGCTGATGGGCATTGACACTACCAACGACCATCAAGAGGTCACCGAGGAAGAGCTCCGCTACATCGTCAAGGATTCCGAAGACCTCTCTGAAGAAGAAAAATCCATGATCCACGAGGTCATCGAGATGGGCGACACCGTTGTCCGTGAGGTAATGGTCCCGCGCGTTGACATGACCGCCATGGAGGACACTGCAACTATCGCCGAGGTCCTGCGCGTCATGCGCCAGACGGGCTTCTCGCGCATCCCTATCTACCACGAGAATATCGATCGCATCGTGGGCATCGCTCACATCAAAGATTTGCTGGAGCCAGCGCTTGACCAGCACGATAGTGACGAGAAGATCGCGCGCTTCGTGCGTTCCGCTGACTACGTACCCGATACCAAAGATATCATTCCGCTGCTCACTGAGATGCAGACAAGTCGCGACCAGATGGTCATCGTGGTTGACGAGTACGGCGGAACCGCTGGTGTTATCACCGTTGAGGACATCGTCGAGGAGATTGTTGGCGAAATTGAGGATGAGTTTGATCCGGACAACAAGTACCTGACGCAGCTCTCTGATAGAGAGTGGCTGGTAGATGGTCGTTTCTCGCTCAATGATGCAGCTGAACTTGGATGGCCGGTTGGGGAATCCGAGGAGTACGAGACTATCGCGGGCTTTGTGCTGGATTTGGCAAATCATCTACCTCGTCCAGGTGAGGTTTTTGAGAAGGATGGCTACGTGTTCCGCGTGCAGTCGATGCGTCGTCGCCGACTATCTTTGTTGCGTGTAATTGCTCCAGAACCACAGGTAGACGGTGAATCTGAGCCAGCTGGCGAAAACTCTGACACATCAGAAAATGAATAACTAAAAGAATGATTACAATAGAGTGAACCAATAGAAAGAGGTTGAAATGGCGCAGTTGATTTCTATCAAAAAAGTTGTGGTAGGACCTAAAAACTTGACCGCTACCGTTGAGTTTTCGGCTAAAGCGCCACGTTTGACCTCGGAAAATGCTGAGGCAACTGAGCGCGTACTTGAGCTTTTGCCAGGTCTTTCCAATCACCTGTGCTTGGGCGATGCCGATGCCCGTTTTGGCCTTGTCGCAGAAGATACCGAGGTAGCGCACCTGCTTGAGCATGTGACCGTCGAGCTTCTGGCCCTGACCAACCTCGCGGGAGACGTTGCTTCCGGTAAGACTTCCCTGGTAGATTCCCGTCGCGGCCTCTACGAGATCATCCTTGCATGTCCAGATGACGTGCTGGTTGCAGCCTCGCTCTCCAGTGCCGTATGGCTCCTTAACTGGGCATATGGCAACCAGGAGGACGCCGATCCAGACATCAATGCAATCGTTTCTGGCCTCGTTGCGCTCATCCAAAGCCTTGACGGCGAGAAGACCGATGAGCTCGCAGACTCCGCGGAACCTGAGGCGGACGCTGTACCCCAGGCAGAGAGCGTAGTCGCAGAGGATTACGCTGCCGACAACTCCTCCGAGGACGTCGCTGATGCAGCTGCTGCTGATGCAGTTGAGGCTGAGGCTGCTGACGCTGAGGAGAACAATGCCGAGGTCGCAGGTATCGACGCATCCGACGAGGACGCGGTCGCGCCCGCTGCCGACGCCGACCCCGCAGCCGACGCCGAGCCCGCAGCCGACATCGCCGAGGCACCCGCCGACGAGCTCGCCGAGGCAACAGCTGCCGAGGACGCCACTGACGACTCTGAGGTCACCGACGTCCCAGACGATTGGAACATGATTAACGTTCCTCGTCCAAAGCCCGTTCGATAAACGCCCTTATTGCGGTATGATTACGTACAGCGTTTTGCTGTTTAACAGGAGGTACTTATGAGCAAGAAGTCTGCTGGTTTCTTTCTAGGCGCTATTTTTGGTGCTGCTGCTGGCGCTGTAGCTGGTCTTTTCCTGGCTCCACGTTCCGGCGAGGAGACTCGCGCTTTGGCTGCAGATGCTGTCAATGACGCATGGGATTCCGCACTTGATTCTTATGAGCGCACATCTAAGGTTGTGAGCACTAAGATTGACGAGGTCAAGCCTACTGTTGACGCAAAGACCGACGAGCTCCGCGCAAAGGTTGACCTTGCTCGCGAGCGCATGGATCAGCTCCGTGAGTCACTTTCTGACGCTGTGACCTCTGCTTCTAACACTGTCGCAGATGCTGCCGATGTTGTTGCAGACTCCTTTGTTGTTCCAGAGCCAACCGCCACAACCGCTGAGGCTCAGGCTGTTCGCATCGAGAACGTTGAATCCCACGAGCAGGAGCACGCTGGCGAGGGCTACCAGGAGGCATAAGCCTCACTTATAAGCAATGTGACGGGACGCCTTATGACGTCCCGTTTTTTATAGAGAGGTTTCACGTGAAAACAACCGAGCTCCTAGGCGCAAAGGTCCTTCTCCCCAAAAAGCCTGCTACAAAGGGCAAGCACGCGGGAGAAGAGCGGTTTTCCAAGTTAGGAAAAATCCACAACGTGGTTTTTGCACCCTTCAAACAGGGCCAGCCTTCGCAGGTAGTGGGCGTGATGGTTCAGAAGCCCGACATTGCTGGCATGATTAAGCAGGATGACGCGTTTGTCACGCTGGAGTCTCTGGAGACCATTGAGCAGGGGCTTTGCGTAAAAGATCCCGAGAATAACGTCGATAAAGCAGCAATCAAGCGCTTGAACTTGGATTTTGATACCTGCATCTTGTGGCACGGTATGGAAGCTCGCACTAAGAGCGGCAAAACCTTAGGTTACGTAAGTGGTGCAGAGTTTGACCAGGTCACTGGTGTGGTCTCGGCATTTCTTGTGGGTGATGGCGCTGGATCTGAAGCGCTGGTAGGCTCGTTTGCCATCAAGCCTGAGTGGCTGTTGGGTTACTCTAACGGCGCCATGGTTCTCTCCGACGAAGCGGCAGATGCCCAGCTCACTGGCGGTCTAGCTGCAAAGGCGGGCGAGGGTTACGCGGCAGCTGCCGCAAAGGCTTCTGAGGCTACAGCTAAAGCCGGAAAAGCTGTTGCAGAGGCCACCGAGAAGGGCGCGTTTGCCCTGGGTAAGACGCTGGCCAAGGCAAAGCGTGCGATCGAAGACGCTACCGAGCCCGACGCAGAAGACGATTCCGAGCGCCCAGCTCCCATTGCTGCAGAGGATGTTCGCCTCGAGAAGCCATCTGCGGAGGAGCAGGCCGCAGCTGACAAAGCCGCTGCTGACAAAGCCGCTGCTAGTAAGCCTGCTGCTAAGCCTACAAGCAAATCATCTACACAGGCCACCGCTAACAAGGCAGCTAAGGGTTTTGGCATGCAGCTCGGACGCATGGGCAAGATGTTCTCTGACTTCAAGGACGAGTTTGACAAGGCAAGCAAGTAATAAATAGCAGCTAAATGCATAAAACAATAGGGCGAGAAGACCGATCTTCTCGCCCTATTTTTGTGTTGCAGTTGCGTGACGTTTGCTACAAGCCCATGGCCTGCAGAATGAACATCACAATGGTCAGGATGATAACGGTGACGATGGTAAACCAGGTCAGAGCGTTCCAGATGCGGCCGTTGGCGTACTTGCCCATGATGTGTTTGTCGGCCGCAATGATAACCATAAAGACAAGCAGAATTGGCAGCAGAATACCGTTGATGACCTGGGCGGCCATCATGATACCAAAGAGGCTCATGCCTGGAATCAGAACAACCAGTGCAGAAATAACCAGCACGGTTGTAATAATGCCGTGGTAGACAGGGGCCTCCTGCCAGCTACGGTCGGCTCCGCGCTCCCAACCAAATGCCTCGCAGATGGCGCTTGCGGTAATGCCTGGTAGAACGCATGCTGCAAGGAAGGACGCGCCAACCATACCCAGCGCGAAGAGGGTACTTGCATACTGACCTGCAAGTGGTTCAAGAGCGCGAGCAGCGTCGGCAGCAGAGTCAACAGAGATTCCGCGAGGGAAGAGGACAGCGCCGGTGGTCAGCATAATGAACCAGGTGATGATCTCGGCCAGGACTGCGCCGGCAACATTGTCTGCACGTTGTGCGGGAATATCGCTGGTATCAAGGTTTTTCTCGACAACATTTGATGCAACCAAGAAGATCATGTACGGACTGATAGTAGTACCAATATTTGCAACTAACAGAGAAATGTATGACGGTTCAGCGGAAGGCTGCGGAATGATGGTGACGCGCAGAGCCTCGCCCCAGTCTGGCTGAGCTAGCACGCCAGCCACTACGTATGTGACAAAAATGCAGCTAATTGCCAGCAAAATCTTCTCGATACGGCGGTACGATCCGCCAACGGTCAGGAGCCACACCATCAGAGCGCTGATAGGTACCGAGACGTACGTTGGGATGCCAAAGAGCTCCATACTGGACGCAATACCTGCGAATTCGGAGAAGGTAACAGCAATATTGGAGAGCAGCAGCGCGCCCATTGCCAGTGTGGAAAGGCGAATACCAAAGCGCTCACGGACCAGCGATGCAATACCTTTACCGGTAACACAGCCCATTCGAGCTGCAGTTTCTTGAACCACAATCAGCAGGAAGCACATGAGTGGTACGGTCCACAGCTGCGAGTAGCCAAACGTAGCGCCCGCGCTGGAGTAGGTTGCAATGCCACCGGCGTCGTTACCAGCAAATGCGGCGAGAAGACCGGGACCCATTGCCATCAAGATGTACTTGATGCTGTTTTTGTTGACCGGAGCCTTCTCTTTAGGCGCGTGTTTGCCCTGCTCGATGGCGTCCTGACCAGCGGCGCTCTGCTCTGCGGCTGTGCTCTTTACCTCTGCGTTCTCTTGCGCCATTTACATCACGCTCACAAGCGAGAGAGCGTAAGAGAGGACGAAGAATGTCACCACCGAAAGGCTCATGGAAATCAGGGTAAGTGTGAGGCCTGAAGTTTCCTGGTTTTTCTCCTCACGATGGCGAAGTACAGCCAAGAAAATTGGGGTTAGCAGGAAGGAAATAAGCGTAGAGCCTGCTGCTGCACCAAAGATCTGAATAATGGTCTGGTCAAAGAGTGCGGCGTAGAATACGCCTGCATTTGGATCGTAGGGGTGGAACAGAGCCTCTAGCAGGGCATGGGCTGCGGCACCAAGGATGCAAATGAGGCCGCTGACCAGAAGACCAAGTAGAAGCGAGCGGAAGGCAAAGCCTAAGATAGAAGGAGACTTCTCGCTGCCAGGATCGTCTGTGAGGAAGAAGTTTGTCACGTAGTTGACGGTATTCTCGCTCAAGTTCAGTGAGATTGGCATAGTAATAGTGCAAAGAGCTGCGAAAATACCCATGGTTGGATTAGATGTTGCAGCTGTTCCTACAAAGGCAGCAATCACAACGGAAGCAACCCAGAACAAAAGCCAGAGGTTGCGGTGGAGGAACCAAATAATGTTGCGGCCACGGTCGCCAGAGTCGGAATCGCTCCTGCCGCCACCAACAATCTGCAGGTCCTCGGCGTGCTCCTCTTCAAGAACGTCAAGAGCATCGTCGACGGTAACAATACCCAGCAGGCGGTTGTCGTCAGAAACAACAGGCATGGCCAGCAGGTTGTACTTTGCAATGTTTCGAGCAACGTCCTCCTGGTCGTCCTCTGGTGAGGCGGTGACCAGGTTCTTATTAGCAATCTCCTCCAGACGAGTTTCTGGTTCGGAGACAATCAGGCGGTTCAGCGAAACGGTTCCGGACAGGCGGCCGTCCTCGTCAGTAAGGTAGAGATAGCGGACGGTCTCAAAGTCTTCGTCCAGGTTACGCAGGCGATCAAAAGCGTACGCAACGGTCTGATCCTCAGGAACAGAAAGCGCCTCGGACGTCATAATACGGCCAGCGGTGTACTCGCGATATCCCAGCAGCTGCCTAATTGCGCGCTGCTCCTTAACGCCCATCAAGCGCAGGAGTTTCTCGGCACGGTCATAGCTCAGCTCGGAGACAAGCTCGGCCGCGTCGTCTGGGTCCATCTCGGACAGGATGCGAGATGCTTCTTTTTCGTTCAGGCCACCGATGAGCTCAACTGCCATGGCGTCGTCGTTGAACTCTGCCATTGCGCCGGCGCGCTGTTCGTCATCAAGCTGGGCAAATACCTGACTACGCAGGCGAGAGTCCAGGCGTTCGATGATGTCAGCAACATCAGCAGGGTGCAGCTCGTCCAGCGTTTTGTGGGAAACGGAGAGCTTGACGTTGGAGAGGTCGCGCTCAACCAGGTCCATGTAACTCCACGCAATGATGCGCTCTTGCATGGGGTGGCCCATAGCGCGCGCAATGCGGGTGACCAGGTGCTCTAGATGGGGAGAAAGGCTGCGCAGCAGACCACGTGCGCCAACCTCTGCGCCCAGAAGGCGAAGCTGCGTTGAGCTGGTATCGGAAAGCTTGAGGTCGTTTACGCGGACAACGCGAATGCCGCGCGTATCAACGATCTGCTTGTTGAGAATATCTCGGGCGAGAAGAACTTCGTTAGGCTGCAGGTACGAGAAACGAATCTCAGTTGAAGGTACCTTGAGCCTGATGACGTCCTCATCGTAGGTATCAACATACTTGCGCCAAGAAATCATCATTGGCGTGCGGCCAGGGCCCATAAAAGCAAGGGAAGTGATGCGAGGAAAAACTTCTCCGGTAGCAATTCCAAGGTCGGAGACAGAACCGATCTTCTCGCCTTCTGAATCTAGAACCGGATTACCCATTAACTGGGAAAGATAAATCATGTGTGCTCCTTACATGCGTCCGAAGACTAAAGCGTGGCTTTGGCGAGAAACTCCGCATACTTGCCACGGGGACTGCATTGCGATTTCACCCCTCACGGTGCAAATCGGCACACCGCAAGAGGTCAGCGACTGTGAGGTCGAGGTTTCATGCTGACCTTTCTCTTCAACCAATAGGACGTGAATTGTGCTTGCGAGGACAATTCACAGATGTAACTATTTTAACGATTTTCTCGCGAGGCTGTAAAGACTCTTCACATAATCTAGCTGCTCGGATTTACCTGCAGCCGAGGTGCGACCGGCGCGCGTGCGACGTGCGCAGTCAGCGCACGGCTGGCCCGATTAGCGAAGCTTGACAGCACACAAAAAAGCCCGGTACCTGCGGAATGCAGATACCGGGTTGTACTGGTACAAAGTGTAAACGAAACAGCTCTTAGAACTGTACGTTTGGTGCCTGACGAGCGGACTCGTCGGTAACCTGGAAGCTTGTACGTGGGGAACGTCCACCAGCAAGAAGGTTGTTTGGGAAAACAGCGATGATGTTGTTGTAGTTCATGACAACATCGTTGTAGCTCAAGCGAGCGTAGCTGAGGCGGTTCTCGGTGTCAGTAAGCTCTGCCTGGAGCTCCAGGAAGTTCTGGTTAGCCTTGAGCTCTGGGTAGTTCTCAACAACAGCAAACAGGTTGGTCAGAGCATTGGAAAGAGTGCCGGAAGCCTGCATCTTCTCTTCAGGAGTGCGTGCATTTGCGACTGCAGCGCGAGCAGAAGTAACTGCCTCAAAAGTCTTAGACTCGTGAGCTGCGTAACCCTTAACGGTGTTGACCAGGTTAGGGATCAGATCGTTACGACGCTGAAGCTGCGTATCGATAGCTGCCCAAGCGTTATCGCACCTGTTGCTTGCGCGAATGATGCTGTTGTGAATGCTAATGGCCCAGAAAACCAGAAGGACAATAACTACAACTGCGGCAATAATCATGCTAAATCCTTTCAATCACTGACAATCCTGTGTCAGCCATCCATTTGGACAGGTTAATTATACCCAAAAGTAAAAATCTAAGGCGTTTTTAATTAAAGCTTTTAACTTGCTAACGAGTCTTTTGGTAAATGGAATGCTCGCCCACACACTGGCGAGAAGAACGTTGAGCTAGAAATAACGTGGAATGGAATGGAATGAAAGTTCTGAAGGTAAAACGTTAAGTTGAGGTCCGCCAAAAAATGGCGGAGAGGGAGGGATTCGAACCCTCGGAACGGGGACACCGCTCAACGGTTTTCAAGACCGCCGCATTCAACCACTCTGCCACCTCTCCAAAGCGGTAATATCCTACCTCATAATTCAGTTTTTTGCGAGTAGGGGATTTAGCAAGTTAGGTTTTGCTTCATAATTGAGAGTAGATAAATAAGCGTCAGAGTCAT
Organism: Lancefieldella parvula DNF00906; assembly: GCF_000758945.1. Lineage (GTDB taxonomy): Bacteria > Actinomycetota > Coriobacteriia > Coriobacteriales > Atopobiaceae > Lancefieldella > Lancefieldella parvula_C. The sequence goes on along the minus strand of NZ_JRND01000029.1, from coordinate 21,781 downwards.
GAAAGATTTACGTCAGAATCGCGACAGAACAGCGACAGATTAGTAGCAACAATCAGACAAGAGAGGAGCAGCTATGAGCGACGAAGCGCAAGAGCCTTTGACCCCACAGGCTGCTCTTGATCAGAAGTACATGAAACTTGCTCTTGAACAGGCAGAACTTGCAGCTCAGATAGGAGAAGTGCCTATCGGCGCAGTTGTAGTGTGCGATGGAGAGGTTATTGCCGTTGCACATAATCGCCGTGAGATAGATAACGACCCTTCTGCACACGCTGAGTTTCTCGCCATGCAAGAGGCTTCAAAAAAGCTTGGCCGCTGGAGGCTTTCGGGCTGTACGGTTTACGTGACGCTGGAACCTTGCTTGATGTGCGCAGGATTGATGGTCAACGCTCGTATCGATCGCTGTGTGTTTGGCGCGTTTGACCCCAAGGGCGGCGCAACGGGCACGTTGTTTGATGTGAGCAGTGACTCAAGACTTAATCACGAGTTTGCAGTCTCAGGCGGAGTATTAGCAGACGAAGCATCTGCACAGCTCAAGGCGTTCTTTAAAGAGCGTCGCAAAAGCAAATAATAAGTAGTTCTAGATCACCTGGAAAATGAAGAAATCAAGGTAGTGGCTCTCGGGAACACCCCAAAGAATTGGGTGGTCAGGAGCTTGCTGTCGCTCTTCAATTTGCTTGAGCTGCACGTTGGTGTGGTGAGCTGCCTCGGCAATTGCCTGGGCGAGAAGATCTCTGGTCATGAAGTGTGAGCAGGAACAAGTTGCCAGGTAGCCACCTCGAGGTAGCAGCTTCATGGCTGCTGCATTGATTTCCTTATAGCCGCGCATGGCGCTGCGAACCTTGTCGCGCGTCTTAGTAAATGCAGGCGGATCCAGAATGATGAGGTCAAACGGACCTCCCTCTGCCTTGAGCTGACCTCGGTCACCAGCCAGTTCTGGCAGGTATTCAAGAACGTTTGCACAGGTAAAGTCCATGCGATCTGCTAAGCCGTTGAGCTCCGCATTTTGGCGTGCAAGGTCAATGGCGGTTTGGCTGACGTCTACGCAGCGGACAAAATCTGCCCCTCCTGCTGCAGCGTTAAGGCCAAACGGACCAACGTGGCAGAAGCAATCCAGCACACGACGGCCTTGTGCAAGCTGACGAACTGCTCGGCGGTTGTATTTTTGATCCAAGAAAAAGCCGGTTTTCTGGCTGTTCTCCAGGTCAAGGTTGAACTTGAGTCCGTTTTCTGTTGCAAGAACATGAGTTGAAGGCAGAGCAAGAGAGCTGTCTGCAAGCAAGCCATTCTCGTCAGGAGAAGTGCCTGTCCACCAGCCCTTATATTGTGGAAGTCCTTCTTTAAGGCGCGAAGGAGAGTCATTTCTTTCGTAGATACCGTCAATTATCTGCCCGTCTGCAGATAAAACCTCAAGAAGCAGCGGATAGATAACGTTGCGCAGACGCTCCATACCAATGGTTCCTACCTGCGCAACAAGTATGTTCTCGTAGCGGTCAACGATTAAGCCAGGAAAGCCATCGGCCTCAGAGAAGATAACACGGCAACAATTGGTGTCGGGCTCAGTCCCTGGTAGAGCTCGGTTTCCCATAGTGGTTTTGCGGTGTTCCCACGCCCAGCTGATCTTACGACTCCAAAACGCTTCGTTGAGCCTATCGTTGGCGTTTCTTGTCACAATTCTGACGCGAATCTTGCTCATTTCTGACAGAAGGCCAGTTCCCTGGTAGGTGCCGTTCTCCTCAAAGACATCAACAATGCAACCATTTTGAGCACTCTTGCCGCTTTCTGGAGACGGTTCTACACGAATAACCTCGCCCTCAAAGACCCAAGGATGTCCGCCTGCAAGTGCGCGAGCAGCTTTCTTGGTGATAATAACCTGTGGATAAGGGCGGAGTTGCTTCATGATGGTCCTTCTCGCGAGAAGCGCTTACAAAAGGCCGGGTGCTTGTATGTGCCCAGCGTCGATGCTCAAAAAGTTACAGAATCAAATTGCAGAGTGCCATAATGGGGAATATTGCCTGTTTAATGGCTGCGGAGCGTTTGTCGGGAGAAGTTACATAGAGAAGAATTGCGGCAAATGCCATTGAACATACAGCAAAGATAACAAGCGCTTTACCTGCTGGATTTCTGGTGGCCATCAAGAAGACGCCAACGAATACCTCAATGGCAAGAAAGAGATTGTAAAATCCCTGGTTAAAAGCTATTTTTTCGGTGCTCTCTGCCTCTTCTTTTGTCATGTTAAAGGCCTTGAGCGTACCGTCAGAAGTCCAGGTAAATGACTCAAGATAAAAAATAACCACATGAAGAGCCGCTGCTCCAAGAGCAAAAATTACACCAACGCCATTAAAAGGGCCCATTTTGATTCCTTTACTGTATGAACTGACTGCATCTGATTATAGATTACGTGTGTCGGCCATATCTGCCGCCAAATCCAAATCCTTTGCCTCTTGACCTTGAACCCGAGAACATCGATCGCGTGGTCTTGGTGGTAGAGCGGGAGTCTTGAAGCATAATGCGACCCGAGTCATAAGAAAAGCCAGGTAGATCCCATGTAGGAATGAGTGCTTTTGTAAAGTATTCAATTTCCCTAAGCGGCGTGACCTCATCTGGTCCCATAAAAGTGAAAGCCTGACCTGCGGCCCCAGCGCGGCCTGTTCGGCCAATGCGGTGAACATAATCCTCAGGGTCAAGCGGCACATCAAAGTTAATGACCGCGTCAATGCCCTGGATATCAATGCCGCGACTCATGACGTCGGTTGCAACAAGAACCTGAATGGCGCCACTACGGAATCGCTCCAGTGCTCTTGCGCGAGCTTTTTGCGGACGGTCCGCATGCATAACATCAACCTTGAGACCTGCGGCTTTGAGATTTTTGTAAATGCTGTCAACGCGCGACTTTGTCCTACAGAACACCAACACACGCTCTGGCGCAGGATTAAACGAGTCGATAAGCGCCTTTAAGAGCTGCGGTTTTTGTCCCTGAGTGACCGAGCATAAATGTTGCTCGATTGTTGCCGCAGTCTGTCCGGTTCTTGCAATCTCAATGCGCTCTGGATCTTTAAGCAGCGCGTCTATAGTCGATGTGATTGATGCGGGGAGCGTTGCCGAGAAAAGCAGCGTTTGGTGCGCCTTGGGTAGCTGCTCCATAATGCGGCGAACGCTTGGCCAAAACCCCATGTCAAGCATACGATCCGCCTCGTCGAGCACCAGTACCTGGATGTTCTCTAGGCTTGTATGATTCTTGTCGAGAAGATCTATCAGGCGGCCAGGTGTTGCCACCAGTACATCGCAACCTTTTTGCAGTGCGGTTATCTGGTGCTTGTAGCGAGCGCCACCGGTAACAATGACGGCTTGCTGACCAGTGGATGCACAAACGCTTTTAGCAACGTTGTCGATTTGGGCAGCTAGCTCTCGTGTTGGGGTGATGATGAGTGCGCGGGGATATGCGTTGCGTTTGGCGTCGCCTCGCTTGGCGCCGCGTCCGGCGGCCGCGTTGGGTTTGGCGCTCGCGTTGGGCTCCTTGGCGCCGCGCTTCTCGGCCCCACCGGGTTTCTCGACAGCAATGCGCTGCAGCGTAGGCAACATGAACGCTGCAGTTTTACCCGTTCCCGTTTGCGCTGACGCAACAACGTCCTTGCCCGCCAGGACGGCGGGAATTGCCGCGGCTTGCACGGGAGTAGGTGCGTTGAACCCAAGTGTTGCTACGCCTGCCAGAATTTGCTCGTTTAGCCCGAGCTCGGCAAAAGTTATTTCCATACAAACAAGTATACTTATGTGCAACGATTAGCCAAAGGAAGTTGCCATGCCTATTAATATTCCAGATGGTTTACCAGCTAAGAAGACGCTGCAAGAAGAGCGCATTTTTGCGCTTGAGGAAGAAGTTGCAGAACACCAGGAGATTCGTCCACTGCGCCTGGCAATTTTGAATTTAATGCCTAAGAAAATTCAGACCGAGACACAGATTCTCCGCTTGATTTCAAAGTCTCCTATACAGGTTACGTGCGACTTTATGCGTATCTCTTCACATGAATCTAAAAACACTGCAGCCGACCATCTGGTCACGTTTTATTCAACTTTTGATGACTTCAAAGATAAAAACTATGACGGTTTGATTATTACCGGCGCTCCTATTGAGGACCTTAAATACGAGGACGTTGACTACTGGGATGAATTCTGTCGCATTGTTGATTGGTCTCAGGAGCACGTCTTTTCTACCATGTACCTGTGCTGGGGCGCACTAGCTGGCCTCTATTACCTGCACGACATTCCCAAGAAGATGCTGGGCGCTAAGCTCTTTGGTATTTTCCCGCAGCGTTTATGCGATGAGTATTGCTTCCTCACCAATGGATTTGACGAGGTACATTACATGCCACACTCTCGTCATGCTGCAATTGAGACATCAGCTCTGGTAAACCATCCTGAGCTTGCCGTGCTTTCTGAGGGATTTACCAGCGGACCCGCACTTCTCGCCACCAGAGACTTCCACGAGATCTTTGTAACCGGTCATTTTGAATATGATCGCGATACGCTTGCAGAGGAGTATTGGCGCGACTTCCACAAGGGCCTGCCGATTCGTCTGCCAGAGAACTACTTCCCTGATAACGATCCAGAAAAGCAGCCGCTGTTTACCTGGCGTGCGCATGCTAACTTGCTGTATCGCAACTGGATTAACTGGGTGTACCAGATGACGCCGTACAACACAGACGAGATACCTGCGGCTATTGCAGATCTTCGTCAGCGTGTTTCCGAGGCTGATCCTGATGCAAGGATGACCGGTAGGTTCTAAGCAGGCGTTTACACGGTGACCGAATTGCCGGCGCTTGTAACTGGTTGGACGCCATCAATACAATAAAATAATTGATTGATACACGCGTATGAAGCTACGTGTAGAAACACGTATAGAGAGGATACGTTGATGAAGGTTGTAATTGCTTCAGATATTCACGGCGCTGCCGACTATTGCGAGAAGCTTATGCAGGTCATTGAGGAGGAGCAGCCAAAGTACGTTTTGCTTCTTGGAGATTTGCTTTATCACGGCCCTCGCAACGATCTTCCTGCAGATTACGCTCCAAAGCGCGTTATTGAGATGCTGAACAGCATTTCCGATAAGGTCATTGCGGTCCGCGGAAATTGCGAGGCAGAGGTTGACCAGATGGTTCTGGACTTCCCTTGCATGGCTGATTACAACATCTTGTTTGACAAAGACCCCAAGACTGGCAAGCAGTTCACCATCTTCTTTACTCACGGCCACGTCTTTGGCCCTGGTATTCACAACAGTGTTGATAAGTGGCCTCAGATGCCAAGCCTCGACGCGTTTGTGTACGGCCACACGCACAGAAAAGTCAACATGCAGAGCGCCGACCACCCAGAGGTCACCGTGTTTAATCCAGGTTCTGTAGGCATTCCAAAGGACGGCACTCACAGCTGTGGAATCTACGAGGACGGCGAGTTTAGGCACGTCATCCTGGGCGAGTAAGTCTGTGTTGTTCACACGCAAAAAATGGCGAGAAGACCGATTGATCTTCTCGCCTTATTTGTGTCGCTGCTTCAGAGGTCTAGTGCATAGAAATGGTCATGAATTCATAGCCATGCGCATGTCGCGAGATGGAATATTCAAACGCGCGACCATCGTCGATATAACCGATTTGCTCAACCTCTAAGAGGGGGTCGCTTGTACTAATTTCTAGCCTTGAGGCCTCAACCTCTGTAGGCATGACGGCTCTAATTACGCGGTGCGCATTGGCAATTCTGAGCCCAATTTCGCTCTCAATATAGTTGTAAATTGAGTGCTCCAGATGAGCCTTTTTAAGATTGGGTACTAAGCTGATAGGCATGTAGGTATACTCGATGACCTGCGCAATTCCTTCAACAAGCCTAACGCGCACAATTCTATAGACAAAATCTTCGGTAGTAATATCAAGAGCTTTAGCAATGTATTCAGAGGGACGCTCAACTTCAAAGGTATAGACCTTTGATTTAACGCGCTCACCTCGGGCAGCGTGTTCAGCCATGAAGCCTTCCATTTGACCGGAGACTTCTTTACTTGGCTTAATTTGTGTTCCTTCTTCCAACTTTTTGACAAAAGTGCCGGAGCCTTTTCGCCTGAAGATAAGCCCTTGCTGCTCAAGAACTTCTAGTGCCTTATTAATGGTAATTTTGCTCACTTCATATTGCTCGCAGAGCTGAGCAACAGAAGGCAGGCGAGAATAAGCAGGATACGTGCCTATAGCAATATCAGTTTTGAGATCCTGAACAATCAAGTCGTACTTATTCATGACACCTCCTCAGGTAGCAAAATTTTTACTTTGCATTCTAGCTGATTTGCATTAGTATACTACATAGAAAACCTAACATATCTATTTCATAAAGTTGACATGTCAGGTTTAGATACTTTTGAGAAAGGATAGGCATGTCGTATCAGTTGCCTGAGAATTTCTTCTTTGGTGGGGCAATGTCTGGTCCACAGACCGAGGGTAAATGGCAAGACGGAGGAAAGCTGCCAAACCTTTGGGACACCTGGTCCAACCTGGACATTCATGCATTCCACAACCGCGTTGGTTCCTACGCTGGAAATGACTTTACAGAAAGAATGGAAGACGATCTTCAGCTTCTCAAGTCTCTAGGCTTGGATTCCATTCGCACTTCTATCCAGTGGAGCCGTTTGTTAGACATTAACGGCAACCTTAATCCAGAGGGCGAGAAGTACTATCACCACCTTTTTGCTGTTGCTAAGAAGGTTGGTATTGAGATTTTTGTAAACCTTTACCACTTTGACATGCCTGAATACCTCTTCAACCGCGGTGGCTGGGAGTCTCGTGAGGTTGTTGAGGCATACGCACATTACGCGCGCATTGCGTTTGAAACGTTTGGAAAAGAGATTCGTTATTGGTTTACCTTTAACGAGCCAATTGTTGAGCCAGAGGTCCGCTACACACTTGGTGGCTGGTACCCCTTTGTTAAGAATTATTCGCGTGCTCGTGCTGTTCAGTACAACATTTCACTTGCTCACGCGCTTGGTGTTCGCGAGTATCGTCGTGCAAAAGCAGCAGGTTTTATGCTTGAGGACTCTCGCATTGGCCTCATCAACTGCTTTGCACCACCATATACCAAAGAGAATCCATCTGAGGCAGATCTTGAGGCGCTGCGCATGACCGACGGCGTCAACATTCGCTGGTGGCTTGACCTGGTAACTAAGGGAGAGCTTCCACAGGATGTCATCGATACACTGCAGACCCGTGGTGTTGACCTGCCTATTCGCCCTGAGGACAAGCTTATTCTTGCCGACGGCGTTGTGGATTGGCTGGGTTGCAATTATTACCACCCAGAGCGTATTCAAGCTCCTGCAAAAGATACTGACGAGAATGGCATTCCAAACTTTGCCGATCCCTATATCTGGCCAGAAGCAGAAATGAATGTATCCCGTGGTTGGGAGATTTACCCACAGGGTCTTTACGACTTTGCCATGAAGGTTCGCGATGAGTATCCAGAGCTTGAGTGGTTTGTTTCTGAGAATGGTATGGGTGTAGAGCGAGAAGATCTTAAGAAAGACGAAAACGGCGTAATTCAAGATGATTATCGTGTTGATTTTGTCCGTCGTCATCTTGAGTGGATTGCTCGTGCAATTCAGGACGGCGCAAAATGCCGTGGTTATCACTACTGGGCCATCATCGATAACTGGTCCTGGGCAAATGCCTTCAAGAACCGTTATGGCTTTGTTGAGGTTGACCTGGAAGATAACTACAACCGTCGTCTTAAGAAATCAGCTGAGTGGCTTAAGCAAGTTGCCACTACACATATAGTTGACTAGAAACTCGTGAAAGGAGTTTGTTCATGGCAAAAGATAATGGCCAGGCATCGTTTCTAGATAAATTTGCAGAAGTTTCTGCAAAAGTAGGTAATCAAGTTCATTTGAGGAGCCTGCGCGATGCATTTGCAACTGTCAGCCCAATTTACATTTTGGCTGGTATTGCAGTACTGATCAACAACGTTCTGTTCCCACTCATCTTTGCAAATGATCCAGTTACCTTGGCTAATTTCAAGGTTTGGGGCGCAGCAATTGCTCAGGGCACTCTGAGTTTCTCGGCAGTTATTCTTGCAGGCATTATTGGTTATTGCCTCGCTCGTAACAAGCGTTTTGAAAACGCAATCTCTTGCGTTGTTATTGGTATTGCTGCACTTATCATCATGATGCCTCAGAGCATTGTTGCCACTGCAGGTGCTGTTCTTCATGCAGCAAACGCCGCTGATGCAGCAGCTGCAGGAGTTGCACTTCCTGTGGCTGATGTTGCTAAGCTCCTGCCAAGTGGTTATGCAGTTACCGGCGTTGATGTAACTGGTGCTTTCTCCACTTCCTTCACTGGTACAAACGGCCTCTTTGGTGCAATCATCATTGGTCTGCTTTCCACCACCATCTTCATCAAGCTCTCCAGCGTTAAGCAGCTGAAGGTCAACCTTGGTGAGGGCGTTCCACCAGCGGTTGCAGATTCTTTTAACACCATGATCCCTATGATGTTGACCCTTACCGTCTTTGGTATTGCATCTGCTCTTCTTGCAGTTTGCGCTGGCACTGACCTTATGACCATCATTGCAACAAGCATTTCTGCCCCACTGAAGGGCCTCATGAATGCTGGTCCATTTGCAGTCATCATCATCTACACCTTTGCAAACCTGCTCTTCTGCCTTGGCATTCACCAGTCCACCATCTCTGGTGTTCTGATCGAGCCAATCCTGACCATGCTTATTGTTGATAACATGGCAACCTTTGCAGCTGGTCAGCCAATTCCTCAGGACCACTACATGAACATGCAGATCATCAACACCTTTGCGCTGATCGGCGGTTCTGGTTGTACTCTGATGCTGCTTCTTGACACCTTTGTCTTCTCAAAGAACAAGGCTTCCAAAGATGTTGCAGCACTTTCTCTTCTTCCAGGTATCTTCAACATCAACGAGCCAGTTATTTACGGTTACCCAATCGTCTTTAACCTTCCTTTGATGATTCCATTTGTTCTTGTTCCAGATTTGTTCATCGGCCTGACCTACCTGTTCACCAACCTTGGTTGGATTAACCCTTGCGTTGCAATGGTTCCTTGGACAACCCCAGTCTTCCTGAGTGGTTGGCTGGCAACCGGTGGCGACATTCGTGCCGTCATCTGGCAGGTCGTCGAGGTTCTTCTCGCCATGGCAATTTACCTGCCATTCATGAAGATCTCCGAGCGTGCACAGGCCAAGCAGGCTGAGGCTCTTGCAGAGAATGCTCAGGATGCAGAGTAGTTTGTAAGCTTATAATCTGAGTATCACTTGAAGCCAGCCATCGTATTTGGTGGCTGGCTCATCAAAAGGAGATCATATGAAAATCTTACTTGCTTGCAACGCCGGAATGTCCACAAGCCTACTTGTTCAGAAGCTTCAGAAAGAAGCTGCTTCTCGTGGTTTGGATGCAGAGATTATTGCAAATCCTCTTAATAAGGCACTTGAGCTTATCGATGGTGCAGATGTTTTTTTGCTTGGACCTCAGATTGCGTATGCAAAGGCAGACGTTGAGGCCGCAGCAGGATCTACTCCTGTAGCTGTTATTCCTATGGTTGATTACGGCAGGATGAACGCTGCAAAAATCCTTGACGACGCACTGGAGCTTATTAAATAAGCGATAAAAGATTTTCTGAGCTCCCAGGTGCTCAAGAAAAGAGTATGGGGTAAAAATGGATTTAGATGACGGCATGACTGCTACGCAAGAAGCAGCCTTTGAGATTATTGCTACCGTTGGAACGGCAAAGTCAATGTATATTGGCGCTATCCAGAAGGCAAAAACGGGTGATATTGAAGGCGCGCGTGCAGATATTATTGCTGGTACAGAGATCTTTAATGAGGGCCATAGCACGCATCTGAACATGCTGCAGCAGTCCGCAATTGATAACAGCAATGTTGAGTTCTCGCTCATCTTGCTGCATGCTGAGGACCAGCTTATGCAGGCCGAGTCTTTCCGCATTATTGCTGAGGACTTTATTGACGTGTATGAGAAGCTCCTTAACAAGTAACTGGCGAGAAAAACATGTGTGCAGAGACGCTTCTTGGTGGTATTGAGTTTGGCGGAACAAAGATTGTTCTTGCCACGGGTACACCAGACGGAAAAATTTGTGAGCGTGAGGTCTTTCCCACGGCAGCGCCAGAGTCTGTTTTGCCAAAGATTGTGGACTGGTTCAAAGCTCGCTCTATTCAGGCTCTAGGTGTTGGCGCATTTGGCCCCACGGGAGTCAATCCTGACCTGCCTAGCTACGGAAAGATTCTCTCGACTCCTAAGCAAGGTTGGCGCAACTTCAATCTGTTGCAGGCGTTGAAGGATGGACTGAACGTCCCTGTTGGATACGACACTGATGTTAATGCAGCTTGTTTAGGAGAAGCAGTTTTTGGCGCAGCTCACGGCCTTGATAACGTTGTCTACCTGACCGTAGGAACCGGAATTGGCGCCGGCGTGCTGCTTGAAGGAAAACTCCAGCACGGTATGCTCCATCCCGAGGCTGGTCATATCCTTGTTGAACGTGAGGCAAACGATTCTTGGCAGCAGACTAAGTGTCCCTATCACCAGAACTGCCTTGAAGGACTGGCATCAGGTCCTGCTATTCAAGAGCGCTGGGGACTTCCAGCTGTTGAGCTTACCGAGAAAGACGAGGTATGGGAGCTTGAGGCTGCCTACCTTGCAAAAGCCCTCTCCACATATGTAATGTGCTACTCACCTCAGCGCATTATTCTGGGCGGAGGCGTCATGGAGCAGAAGCAACTGTTCCCGCTTATCCAGCAGAAACTTGTTACGTACCTCAACGGCTACATCAACACTCCGGAGATAGAGGACATACAGAATTACGTTGTTCCTGGAGGTTGCGAGGGAAACCAGGGCATTCTAGGTGCTTTGGTGCTTGGACAGCGTGCACTTGGTGCGTAGGAGTTTGGCAAGAAGAACGAGTACCGTGTAGAACGGCGTTCACTTTGTAAACAATAAGGCGAGAAGATCTATCGGTCTTCTCGCCATATTTTGTGGAGTGTGAGTATTACAAGAATAAATGACAAGAAATATGTATAGAATTGCAAACGATGTGCGTTGATAAAAACTAATTGAATAAAAAAATAATGAACCTTTTGGAGAACTCTCTCGTCTTAGTGAGAGACAAGGAAAACCTTCAAAAAGGGAGTTCAAATGAAATGTATTCAGTGTGGTCAAGAATTAAAAGAAGGCACAAAGTTCTGCTACTCGTGCGGAGCAAAGGTACAGAATACCTTTTGTAGCAAGTGCGGAGCCAAAATGCCTCGTGATGCAAAATTATGTGGTTCCTGCGGAAGTAAAGCCAGCGATTATTCCTCACTTCCAACTTCAAACAAATATGCGATTGAAACCTCGTTATCCGAAAGCGAAAGAAAGCTTGTAAACGAGCTAAAAAAACAAACCCCTGGGCTTACTTACAAGGCACAAAATGATAAGTAGATCAAATAGGAGGATAAGCGCCAAATGAAAATGTATTGCTTGAACTGCAACAAACTCTACGACTCTTCTGACAAGTTTTGTCACATCTGTGGAAACAAGCTTGAAGATGAACTGGGCTGTTATGCCGTTCAGTTCCTCAAAGGTGATCAAAATGCTGTTGAGAAAATCTACAGGTGTACTGAAGGTTGGGTAAGAGCACTTGTCTGCCAAAGTCTTAGAGGAGCAGATGTTGAAGATTGCATGCAAGAGCTCTATCTTCGTGCTTTTAAAAACATGAAGCAGTTCAAGGGTCAGCCTGCAGCGTTTAGAGGTTGGTTTAATGCGGTTGTTAAGTCTGGCATTATTGATTACGTCAGAAGTCAAAAGAAAACTTGGGATCATCAAGCTGAAAAGACAGATGATACTGAAGACGAGTTCTTTGATATTGCTGATGAGAGCATAGAGCTTAATCCTGAAGCACGACTTGACAAAAAAGAAGCTTATAACCTGATGGATGTACTGCTCAATGAACTTACCGAAGAGCAGCGTCTTTGTATTGGACTTTTCTATATTGAGAACAAAAAGCAAAAAGAAATTGCTGAGTATCTCAATATTCCTTTAGGAACAGTCAAATCAAGACTTTTTAGTAGCAAAGAAATTCTTCAGACAAAGATTCGTGAGATGGAGAAAAAGCAAGGTATTTGCCTGTTTGGCATGTCTCCTATTTGGTACTTTATGTGGCTTGCACATGGAGAAAACTCCGATGCAATTATGGCGGAGACGCTTTCAAAGATTTCTCATCTTCTCGCAGCTTCTGGAGCTGGTGCAGCTCAGGCGGCAGGAAAAGCAGCGGCCAAGGGCAATGCGCTAGCTGCAAAGACTGCCTCATCTGCAGGCGCTAAGGCAGCTGCTACCAAGGCAGCAGGATTAGGCGTTAAATCACTTGCTACAAAAATTGCTATTGGAGTAGTTACTCTATCTTTTGTAGGAGCAGGCATAGCTTATTCTGCTGGAGTATTTAGCCCTTCTCAACAAAAGAGCCAAGAGGCTGAAGTGAGCACTCAAGAAACAAATAATAAAGAGGAAGACGCACCAGAAGTAGATCCAGTCAAAAAGGCAATGTACGAGCAATACAGCGAGATTATTGATAATGCCTCAAGTTACGATTTTGGAAGCGTTCCATCAAATGATCGGCGTTTTTATCAGTACGCCCTAGTGTATATGGATAGTGCTAATCCTGATATCCCTCAACTTCTTTTAAAGACTGAATATGCTTATGGCGTCAACACTGTAAAGATTTTTAGTTTTGATAAGGACACAAAACAAGCTTACGAGGTTCAAAATGCAGGGGACATTCTAGAAGGAGTCGCATCTGCAGGTGGCTTTAGAGGTTCTTTGACAGTAGATAGTGATAAAAACGGGTTAATTGCAGTGAGCTGGTCTGGTTCAGGTGTTGGTAGTGATTACGGCAGTGCTTACGGTTACAGATATACGCTCTCTGGTCCTGGTGTAATTTCGACCAAAGAATGGGAAGGCAATATTACAGATCTTCCTGATGATATGAAGGGAGAAGAAATTACTTGGTCTGACAGCCGGGATAGGACGCTCATCGCGAAAGCTTTCTCAGATGTTTCAATTTTTGATAAAAAGCAAATAACGGTTCAGGGAAGACTTAGATATTTGACATTGCAAGAGATTCTTGATTTGCAAGGAATGCAATATCCTGCACAAATGGATTTTACAGAGCGTGAGTACGTCTTTGTCTTGGATAAAAAACAGGATGTTGCGGGACGTGCTGCATATGACAGTAGTTATAAAATTATGCGTACAACAATGATTGAAGTTGATCCCCAAGATGGCTTAGATCAATATTTGGATAAAGATATAAAGATGACATATTCGGTTGATGATACTATGCATCCGCATGACGCTCGTATACCCATGTATTCGCCTTTTACTAAAAATGTTACCTTCTCAGAGTAACAGGTAGCAGGTTAGCGCAGTCATAATACTATAGCCAGTGTCCATATTGGATGCTGGCTATAGTGGTCTCTATTGGATTTACGCTTGTTGTAGACAGCCTACTGAACACAGCTTGTTCAGTAGAATTTCTTATTGTCTGGTCAGAGTATCAGTATTCCAGGTGCTGCTTTCAGAACTGATTGAAACCGTACGGCCGCCATTTGTGGAGGTAAGAGTAAAGGGTTCGCTTCTCTGGCTTACCTGTCCGTTGAAGGTAAGCTGGATGCCCTTCTCGTCACCTGTCCATGAACCTGTTACGTCAGGCTCGCCACCAATTCGCCAAATAACAGTGCCATCTTTTTGGATGACTACCTCCATGGACTTGCCGTCAGTACCGGTTCCGCTGTAGGTACCCACCCATCTCTGTGCCTTTTCAAGGTCCTTCTTGTCTTTTTCTTTCTTTTCTTGCTCTTTTTTGGTCTTCTCGGCCACGCCAGATTTAAGAGTTTCACCCTTCTTTATCTGGTCAGATACGCGAGAGTGATATGAATCATAGGTTGAATTGTTGCCTGTATCGTCGCCCCAAATAACCTTCTCGTGCTCAATATCTCCGAGAAGGGCCTGTAGCTCAACAAGCTTATTTGCCACAGACTTTTGATCCATAGTATTTGCGGTATCTGTGTCGTTGAAGCTGTTTGCGGTTAGTCTGCGCTTGTAGTCGGCCTCAAACCAGTCGCGAATGCTTTTCTGTCGATCAGAGATTGAGCTATTCAAAATATTTACACCAGAGTCGTCGGTACCGTTTGATAGGCGGAACTGACCATTTTTCTGGTCGCCAGTGATTTGCTCTTCAATTTGATCGAGCTTCTCGTATTGGTTGAGAAGTTCAACGCGACTGCTATCGCTGTGTGGATCAACATTTACGCTTTCAATTTGCTCTTGATATGAAGCAATTCGTTGTTGAACTGCGTTACGTTGCGCAGCATTGTCTTGATGAGATTGGAAAACCCAAGCAATGGCCAAAACTCCCACGACTAAAACAGCTGCAAGAAGGCCAAATACAGCTTTGCGAAGTGCGTCCGAGCCGTCCTTATTCTGCTTGCGCTCAACGGAAGTTGGTCCGCTTGAAACGACGGTGAACTGCGAGGGGTCAAAGTGCGAAATAGCAGTTGAGTCATAGTCAGAAGGGGTAAAGACATTGATGCGGTCTGGGTCGTTGATGAAAGTTGTGGGCTCCTCGGCATCTGCGACAACGGTGGGATCTTCAGCAGCGGTGGGGTCGGCAGCGCCGGCGACAACAGTAGGAGCCTCATCTGGGGAGATGTAGGAGTCGTCAGCCGGCGCCTCAAGGAGCGAGGTTTCTGCAGCAGTTGCGTCTTCGCCATCGGTTGGGTACTCTGCCAGGACAGTTGCGTCTGGATCAGCTACGTCTGGATCGGCTGTGTCTGGGTCGGTTGTGGTATCAACTGGATCGTCAGCCTCTGCTGGTGCGATAACCTCAGTAGCTGTGGTGGAGTTGTCGGATGCGGTTTCTGTTGCAGGTTCTGTGGACTCGGCGAGCGCATCGGGTTTCTCGACGTCTGCGGCGTCTGCAACGTCTGCGACGTCCGCGACGTCAGAAAGCTTCTGTCCGCAGTTAGAACAGAACTTTGCGTGCTTGCTAATTTCAGCTCCGCAGTTGGGGCAATTCATAGAGTCGCTCCTTAAATCGCCAGTTAGACTCAGTGGCTTTTTATTACACTGAGTTACTATTGTAGCGTTAACAGGAGAAACGCCAAAATGTTTTTAGTTTTGAGGGCGGCTGCACGCGCTGAGGGCTGCGTGATGTGGCTTGGTGCCAAGTGTTCCAAGCAGCGGATTAGAGCGCAGCTTAAAGCGCGGATTAGAGCAGAGAAACGCCTGCTTCTGCACAGCGGTCTTCGGTCTGCTTGTCCCAGATAGATGCCTGCACCTCTCCGACGTGCGCTTTTTCTAGCAGCAGCATGCAGAGGCGGCTTTGGCCAATGCCGCCGCCAATGGTAAAGGGCAGCTCACCATCAACGAGCATCTTGTGGAATGGCAGCTCAAGGCGGTCTTCGCATCCAGCGATTGCCAGCTGCGACTTAAGCGCCTCAGCGTCAACACGAATGCCCATACTGCTAATCTCAATCGCAGAGTCCAGGGTCTCATCCCAGAACAACAGGTCACCGTTAAGTGACCAGTCATCGTAGTCGGGAGACCTGAAATCGTGAGGCTGTCCAGAGTTTAGAGCGCCGCCAATGCCCACGATAAAGGTGGTTGGATGCTCGCGAACAAACAGATTTTCTCGCTGCTTGGGCGTTTGAGTGGGGTAGAGATCCTCCAGCTCTTGCGAGGTCACAAAGGTAACTTCGCGGCTGAGCTGCGTGTTAAGCTGCGGATAGTGCCACTTGAGCTCGTCAAGGGTTCCGCAGATTGCCTCAACAATGCGACAAACGGCGTCTTCCAGCGTATCGGTATTGCGCTCGTCTTGCGTGATGATGCGTTCCCAGTCCCACTGATCCACGTAAATGGAGTGCAGGTTATCGGGCTGTTCGTCGCGACGGATAGCGTTCATATCGCAGACCAGGCCACGACCGACGGCAAAGTTGTAGCGCCAGAGTGCATAGCGCTTCCATTTTGCGAGCGACTGAACTACCTCGGCGTTCTTGCCTACGTTTGGCAGGTCAAAGGCAACCGGGTGCTCGACACCATTGAGGTTGTCGTTCATGCCGGTAAGCGGGTCAACAATCAGCGGAGCAGTGACGCGCGATAGCTTTAGCGCGGCACACAGCTTGGTCAGAAACACGTTCTTGACCTGCTCAATAGCTTTCTGCGTATCGTAAAGCGAAAGGCTAGAACGGTAGCCCTCGGGAATCTTGGTCATGGGGTCTCCTTGGAAGAGAGCGCTAAAAATTTGATTGCGCTGATTTTGCCTTCTTTCCACAACCCTTTGGCGAGAAACCCGTGTGATTTAACCGTTTTGTCAAAAAGACGAGTGCAGGTCGACTGCAATGGCAAAAATCATGCAGGTCATTGTGGGGTTGTGACTTCAAACATTGCAACCCAAAAAATTTTAGAAAGTTGGTATATCCCATCCAAAGAAGGGAATATAGCTATTAAATAGTAATCATTCCTATTTAGTAGGAACCAGATAGAAAGGTTTACCTATGCTAAACGATAAGCTCAATGTTCTTCTCGCCAACTACGCTGTTGAGGCTCACAAGATTCACAACTTCCATTGGTACGTCAGCGGCCCTTCATTCTATAACGTCCACACTGACCTCGACGAGGTTTACGGCGCAATGTACGACCAGCTTGATGCGGTTGCAGAGCTCATTCTGATGAACGACGGCTCTCCACTGGGCTCCATGGATTCCTTCCTCAAGAACGCAACTCTTTCCGAGGCAGCAGAGGGATTCAAGAATCCCCAGGAAATTTACGAGGCCATTCTTGCTGACTACGAGGCAATTCGTGCACTCGCAACAGAGATCAAGAAGGACGCAGACGCTGAGGATAACTTCCTTGTTTCCGCAGCAATGGACGAGCACATCTCTCTTCTCTCCAAGATCATTTGGATGATCAAGCAGTCCAACAAGTAAGTTTGGCAAATACCCAGCCGGTTTCAACGACCGGCTAAACCTTGTGTTTCTTTCTTTCCCTATGTTCTGAAAATGCCGTCGGTTTTCCGGCGGCATTTTTTTGTGGCTACCCGCTCTAAAAGAGGGCCACCGCCAGGCAGCCCTCTTCGCGTTTGCGTTGGCGAGAAGAACGTCACGCTTGAGCGATCTTCTCGCCAAATGCTGGTTTTCTCGTCAGATATTGAACTTAGTAGGTAGGGTTCTCTACCTCAATCTTGTCGACCTCCTGGAAAGGAGCAAGGGTTGAGACCATGACGATGGGCTCGTCGTAAGGGTTGTTGACGTAGTGGACCTCGCCGGGCTCAATGTGGATGAAGTCGCCAGCCGAGAGGGTGTGAACCTCACCGTCAACCACAATGTCAACCTTGCCCTGGAGAATGTGGAAGTTCTCCTCCATGATGTTGTGGTAGTGGGCCTGGAAATCCTGGCCAGGCTGGAACTGGACCATGGCATAGTTCATGCGAGGGCCTTTCATCAGGTACTTAGGACCGTGATCTCCGCACCTGTACTCAAAATCGTTCTCGTTGACAATAAACATCTTGCTTTCCTTTCAGGCGCAACCGACGCTCAGGCATGGGAGTTCTTCGAGGACGCAACCCACTAAGAGTGCGTCAGATACGAAAGCGCTGCTCACACGTGGCTTTATCATGTGGCGAGAAATACACTGACCTTGAGCTGGTAATCCGAAAGGATTACCAGCTTTTTTGTGGCGCGTTAACGTTGACTTTTAGGCTTGAGGTACAAAATAGCACAGCTTTGGTAGGTTCTGCTAAAGAATCGACATGTTCCTAATCAAGATAGCCAGGCAGCTAGGGGTTCACTGCATGACACTTAGAGAGCGTCAACGCTTGATATACATTTCTATGCATAAACTTCAATTAATATGCTGAATAATGAATAGACTTATATAAGAAATTTAACTATCGATGAATTCTGTACCTAAGGAACACACCTAAGTCGGATATTCTGCTCAGATGCGGGCATTTTACACATCTAATGACGATAATCTGCACGTTTGGGGTAATTTCTGCGTCATGTATACGTCTTTTTAACAGATTATCCGACTTAGGTGTGTTCCCCAAATCCGAAATTTGCCTCGCGAGGCGATGGTGAGAAGACCAACGGCTAAAATAGTTGTTAGCACATAGATACCCTAGTGATGAAGGGAAGCTACGTATGGAGTTTATTCTAGACACAGCTGATCTTGAGGCAGTTAAACAGCTGGATGAGCTTTTGGCTATCGATGGAGTTACCACCAATCCTGCAATCATCACCAGAAGTGGCAAGCAGCCTGAACAGGTCATAAAGGAGTTTGTTGAGTATCTGCGTCCAGAGCAGAAGTTTTTTGTTCAAGTTGTTTCAACTGACTATGAGCAGATGCTTGAGGAGGCTCGTTACATTTGTGGCCTGCGTCCAAAGAACACCTATGCAAAGATTCCTGTCACTCACAATGGCTACAAGGCAATTAAGCAGCTTAAGTCCGAGGGTCTTGGCGTTCTTGCGACGGCAATTTATTCTGCTAATGAGGCGTTTCTTGCTGCCATGAATGGTGCAGATTACCTGGCTCCTTATGTTAACCGCATGTGTAATTACGGTGACGGCATCGGTCAGGTTTTTGATCTTATGCAGATGCTTGAGACTCATGGACTGAATTCTAAGATTCTTGCTGCATCATTTAAGAATACTGAGCAGGTCCATGCGCTTATCTCTGCAGGTATCGATGCAGTTACCCTTCCACCTGATATTGTCTACACAATGATGGATCACCCTGGAACAAAGATTGCCGTTGATGAGTTCTCTGTCGCATGGGCGTGAGGCTTACGGTAGGGATACGCTGCTCTAGTTACTCTTACGTACTCAGCACAAAAAGAGCATCTACGCCAGTAGATGCTCTTTTAATGCCAACCTGAAACTTTGTTTCATGCCCAAAAATTTGTGCTTAAAGCGTTTACCTCAAGAATTTTTTATCGCTTAGTCAGATAATCTGTCTGCCAAGTTCCACTATCGGAGCTAACGGCAATAGTACGACCGCCATCTTTGGATGTGATGGTAAATGGTTCGCTTCGAGTGCTGATTCTGCCTCCAAAGCTAATCTTGACAGTATTTTCGTCACCGCTCCAAGTACCCTCTGTGGTCTTATTGTCGCCCTCACGATAAGTGACTGTACCATCACTCTTCAGAACAATCTCAAGCTTCTTGCCATCGGTTCCTATGCCCGTGTAGGTACCAACCCACTTGTTGACTGCGGACTTAGAAGCCTGAGTATCTTGCTTCTGCTGATTCTCCTTACCCTTGAGCAGGGAAGTAATCTTGCTTACTTGACCGTTAATCTTGTCGCCGAATGAAGCATAGCTGTAGTCTTTATCGGTATTGCTCTCCCAAACAGCTTTCTCGTCCTCAATGTTATTTTGAAGGTTTTTCAGCTCAGTCAGCTTGTTGTTTAGATCAGTTGCATCGGAGTTGTCTGCTGTTGCGCTTGCGTCAACAGAGTTGGCTCTAAGACGAGTCTTGTAATCGTTGAGGAACCAATCAAAAATCTTTTTCTGCTTATCCGTAATTGAGCTGGTGACGTCTTTGAGATGAGAGTCGTCATTGCCGTCAGAAAGAGTAAACTTACCGTCTTTTTGATCTGCGCTGATTTTGTTTTGAATATCTGCAAGCTGATTATATGCGGCGAGAAGGGCGGACCTATCTCCATCAGAGATAAGAGAATCAACGTCAACGGCATCAATTTGAGAAGAGTAAGACTTCTCAAGATCAGTCACCTCTTGCGCGCGAGCGTTTTGCTGATGGTTCTTGTAGAACATCCATCCGCCAAATCCGGCAGCACAAAGCAAAACAAGAGCAACGACTACAGTGAGGACAGTCTTACCAGCACTGGAAGGTTTTTTGTTGACGCTCTTTGTCTGAGGCGCGCTCTCAACAACAGTAGTGTCTTCGGAGGTTTCGACAGAATTAAAAGAACGTGAAGCTCTTGTTCGCGCAATGCTTGGGAAATGTGTGGTCGGAGTTACCTCTGGCTCCGAATTACGGTCATCTGATACGAATGTGTCTGCATCAGTAACTTCTTCGACAGAAGGTGACTCGATTTTTTCTCCGCAGGACGTACAGAAGACAGATCCGTCGTTAATTTCTGCACCACAATTAGGACATTTCATCTCTAGAATCCTTACTTAACAGCGGTTCCGCATTTACCGCAGAACTTAGCGTTTTCTGGGAGCTCTGCGCCACAATTAGGGCATGCAGATGGAGCGTCATTATTGTCTGTAGCAGGCTGATCAGCAGTTGAACCTACTACAGGGTTCGCGTTTTCTTCAACCGCGTCAACAGTTGGTGCTGCAGATGTGTTCTGAGCAGTCGGAGTTTGAACTGGAGCTGCATTGAATGCTGTAGTGCTTTGCTGCTGGGAAGGAACAGCAGCGGCAAAAGCAGCCTTCTTTGCCTCATTATTGCGATAGAAAATGAGTGCGCTTGCGCAAACGATTGCAAGGTGAATAGCAACGTAAATATAGCCAGCAAGAGAAAGTTCACAGCCAACACCAAAAGAATCGGAGCTTCCAATTGCTTGGGTGATTCCGTTTGTAATACCAGATTTGGTGAGGAAGAGAACTAAAAGGTTGGCAATTCCAGGAACCCACAGGAAAGAAATGAAGTTCTTAAATTTTGGAGAAAGTGAAACGACCATCATTGCAAGAGAGATAAAAAGGGTCACATTAAGGATAGTGGTGTCAACTGTTCCAGCCTTGAGATAGTCAGAGAGAACTCCGCTGTCACCACCTAGAAGACTTGAAGAGGTTTTAAGGATCGAGAAAATTGAGGAAAGCTCGGCAAATGAGAAGCTAATAGAAGCAAGTCGACCAGCTCGAATTTCAAATACAGGAGCTAGGAAAAAAGCTGCACTTAAAACGGCTGCAATTGCAATGACAAGGGACAGTTTCTCATTGTCATACTTGTCAAGCTTAGCGAGGTGTTCTTTAACATTGATTGCTTGCTGATTGGGGGATGAAACTTGTTGATCCATGGTTCCTTCTTTCCTTACTAATAACAGGCGCTATAAATGTATTATTTCTAGATACTAATTTGCTGTTTAATTGCATAAAACATAATTTGTTCACGATTTAGCAGATTAAACTAAATAAATATTTACCCTCTGCACATTTATGTAAAACCTTCTTTGCTGAGCACGGCAATCCTTTCATTGAGTTTTGCTTTCAATTACTAAGACGGAGTAGAACTACTAAAGGTTCAAAAAATTTAGTTGAAAAAATAAAAAAGAGAATAGTGAATCAATAGATACTTCTAACTCCTCAGATAGAGAGGGATTTTATTAGATATTTCTACTTTTACACTTGATGGAACTACATTTGATACAATTTTAAAGTTTTCAGTAATTGTCACTATGGCTAATGTCCAGCGTTGGATGAAGATACACGCTTCAATAAGTTCTCTGTCGCCTGGTGTTAAGCCTACGGTAAGGAAATGTTGCAGAGTAGCTTTTATTGCAGGAGAGGTGGAGCGCAGCTTTTTAGATTTGGCGTACAAAATAGCGCAGCTTTGTTATGCCTTGCTGAAGAATCGTCAAGCGCTTAATCAAGGTAACCAGGCAACTAGGGGCTCAATGTCTGACATTTAGAGAGCCTCGCTACTTGAGATATATTTTTATGCATAAACTTAACCTAATATGCTAGAAAATGAATAGCATCATATAAAAGATTTAACTATAGGTAAATTTCGC
>NZ_JRND01000028.1:0-9666 GCF_000758945.1 Lancefieldella parvula DNF00906 | reverse complement strand
TATTCTGCATGTTTTAGATATTTTCGGCGTAATGTATACATCTTTTTGACAGATTATCTGACTTAGGTGTGTTTTGCGGACCCGAAATTTGCCTCTGAGTTGATGGCGAGAAGATCGAATTTTCTTGCAGCCGTAAACCTGCGGTTTTATGTGATTGCATATTTTATAAGTTTGGATATTTATATAAACAGTCTCATGACAACTTTTGGGGGTCGGTACATCGCACTTGAGCCACATTCAAGATGTATTTAAGGGTCATTGTCATTGCCATGTCATTACCATGACATTCGTAAAAATTTAAAAGATATTCGAGCAGCTATTTATAGCCCTTCCGGAAATTTTAAATCAGCTTAACAGGGATTTAACACCCCTTTTGTTGTACTAGAGCCAGGAGAAGGGAGTATCTATGAAATCAAAGCAAGCTTGTGGTTGGAGCTGCCGCCTACGTGTCCTGCCTATTCTATTTTTGCTATTAGGATGTGCATTTGTAGTCTATGGCGCTTCTCGCGGAGAGGTTCAGATCGTATTGGGAAAAGCGGTACGAATCTGCCTTGAGTGTGTAGGTATTGGTTAGGTGACCTGCAGTGAAATTGTTCTCAGGGATAAAATTTCTTGGAAAGAAAGTGCGAGAATTTATCACTAAAAGAGGTTTCGTGCAGGCATGCGCAACCTTTCTAACCAACCCTCACTTAACAAATTTTGCTAAGGGAACTATCTATACTGGTCCTGCAAAGTCAGTCTGTGTTCCTGGACTTAACTGCTATTCTTGCCCAGCAGCTACGGGTGCTTGCCCTATTGGAGCATTTCAGGCAGTAGTTGGATCTTCTAAATTCAGCTTCTCGTATTACATTACGGGCATTTTGATTCTTATTGGAACTTTGTTGGGTAGGTTTGTCTGCGGATTTCTATGTCCATTTGGCTGGGTACAGGATCTTCTCCACAAGATTCCATTCCCAAAAAAATTTAGTACTAAAAAGCTTAAAGCCTTGCGCTATTTGAAGTACGTCATATTAATTGTTCTTGTCTGGGCTCTACCAGCTTTGATTCAAAATGCCGTAGGAATGGGAGAGCCTTATTTCTGTAAGTATGTTTGTCCACAGGGAATTCTTGAGGGAGCAATTCCGCTTTCTTTAGCAGATGTCAGCATTAGGGCAGCTCTGGGCACACTTTTTACGATGAAGTTTAGCATTCTGGCAACTGTCGTACTGTTGAGCATCATGTTTTATCGTCCTTTTTGCAAATGGATTTGCCCGCTCGGGGCTTTTTATTCTCTGTTCAATCGCATCTCAATTTTGCAGTATCGAGTTGACGAGAAGACCTGTGTAAGCTGCGGAAAGTGTGCGCGTACATGCAAGATGGACGTAGATATTACGAAGAATAACGCAGCTCTTGAGTGCATTCGCTGCGGAGAGTGCATAAAGGTATGTCCTGTTCATGCGATTGACGCAAAGCTCCTGTTAATCAACAAGAAAATTGAGCAATCGGAAAAGGTTGCTACAGCAAAGCACCTGGCTGATTTACAGGCGACAAGCTCAATAAAGTAAGTGTCATAAAACGTGTATAGCTACGTTTCGTGCGTAGAAAAGACAGAAAGGACTATGAAATGAAAAAATTTGTAACAAAATCCCTGACGTATGTCGCTGGCCTGCTTATGGCAGTTGCGCTTGTTGGATGCAGCGTTGGTGGTACTGGCAACACAGGCACAACAACCGCTCCAACTGCCGAGCAACAGAATTCTGCTGCAGTTCCACCTGAGGCAGCATCAAAACTGCACCTCAAAGACGGCGACACCTTCCCAGATTTTAAGGCAACAGACATCACTACTGGCGCTACCTATGACAACACCGTATTTGGACAGAATAAGGTTACTGTTCTGACCTTCTGGTTCAATGGCTGTACTGGCTGCATTCAGGAGATGCCAATGCTTCAAGAGCTTGCTGAAACCTATAAGGACAAAGGTGTCAATGTCTTGGGTGTTAACGCCGAAGCCGCATACACAGACGACGCTAAGAAGGAAGCCGTGAATATTCTCCAGAAGCAGGGCGTTACCTACGGAAACGTCGCTCTTGATCCTCACAGCGATGGCGGTCACGTTATCGAAGGCCTCACAGCGTTCCCAACCACTATGGTTATTGACCAGAACGGTAGACTTGTGGGCGATCCAATTACCGGTGGAGCCAGCAAACTTCAAGGCAGCGAACTTCAAAAGCGCGTTGACCAGGCTCTTGCTCAGGCAAAGTAGGTTATAGAAACTTACATACCGCTCACGGCACACGGCGAGAAGAACTTCTCGCCGTAGGGTTCAATCGGTTAGCATTTGAAGTGTTGTATGAAGTACGCCTGGGCTGAGTCATTTGAGCTTGGTCCAGGCGTACTCTAATACTTGCAAATAGCATCAAGCTGCATTTGAAAGGGAAGAATTGAAAATCCTTGTAGTGGAAGATGAAAAAGAGCTTCTTGCCTCCATTGGAGAGGGGCTTGAGCTGGACGGTTATTACGTTGATCTTGTCGACAACGGCACTCAGGCTCTTGAAATGGCTCAGCTTGAGCAATATGACCTGATTCTACTTGACCTTAACCTTCCTGGCATCGATGGGCTTGATTTGCTGCGTACGCTACGAGCGGAGCACTCAGAGACTAAGGTGCTGATTCTTTCTGCGCGTTCATCGGTGTCTGATCGCATTGTTGGATTAGATGCAGGTGCTGATGACTACCTTATAAAACCCTTTGCGTTTGGTGAGCTCGAGGCCCGTATTAGGACGCTCTTGCGCCGTGAATATACGCATGGAGAAGCGTCTTTGACGTTGGGAGAACTTCGGTTTGACACTACGGCTCGACAAGTTTTTGTTGGAGATGCTCAGGTTAATTTCACCAAGAAAGAACTCGCAATTTTAGAGTATCTGATGCGACATGCTGGAGCGGTTGTGAGCAGTGAAGAGCTCATGACTCATGCGTGGGATAGCAACGTGGACTTATTCAGCAATTCTGTGCGTGTTCACATTTTTTCGGTACGAAAAAAGTTACGAGAAGCTCTTGGATATGACCCAATTTCTAACAAAGTAGGAGAGGGTTATTGCTTTAAGAGGGACAGCGATGACTAAGATACGTGAAATAATCCCAAAGCCAATGCGCTCGATACGTGCCCAACTCACCCTTCTTATGGTGGGCTTATTGGTGTGCTGTTGCGTTGTTTTGACCTGGCTTGTGTATCGCTCGACTTCTGAGCTGCTGGAACTAGCTGCAGCCAACGCCATCAATCAGGGAGCTCTTTCTATCGTTTTGGATGTAGATACTATCGAACGCTCTATTTTGTTTGACGCGCTAGGCATCTTGCTCTTTGTGATTGTTGCAGGAAGCTGTGTAGCTTACTTTTTAATTGGTCACTATACCAAGCCAGTTCAACAACTCTCTGCTCATATGAAAGAAATTAGCCCAAATACCTTGTCTGATTCCATTGAAATTGAGGGCGGTGGAGAAGAGATTCAAGAGCTGGTTAAGTCATTTAATCAGATGACTGAGCAACTAGATGAAGCATTTGCAATGCAGAGGCGTTTTTCGGCTAGCGCAGCTCATGAGCTCAGAACGCCAATTACCGTACTAAGGACCAAGCTGGATGTTTTTAAGAAAAAGAAACGCGAACAGCATGAATATGACGAGCTTGTAACTACGATGGAGACATACATTGACCGTCTATCTTCCATCATCACTGACCTTTTGGAATTTGCGGAGACATCTGAGCTAGGAGAGGCTGAGGACGTTTCTCTTGATTCAGTAATTAAAACGGTCGTGGATGATCTTGAATCGGTTGCTCAAAATAATATGGTAAACGTGCAGGTTAACACGCAGATTGATGCACATTCTGATACACAATCTGAGGCACAGACCTTTATCGTTAAAGGAAATACCAATCTGCTATATCGAGCTCTTTATAATTTGGTGGAGAATGCCATTCGTTATAACAATGAAGAAGGCTCAGTTAACATTACCCTAGAAACCAGGGGTCAAGAAGGCGTGATTATAATTGCCGATACGGGAGTGGGCATAGCTCCTGAGCAAAGAGAGCTTATTTTTGAACCGTTCTACAGGGTGAATAAGTCACGATCCAGAGAGTTTGGCGGTGCAGGCATTGGCCTCTCACTGGTTAAAACCATCTTAAAGCGACATGGAGCTTCAATCACAGTCTCTGAAAACAACCCTCAGGGTTCTGTATTTACAATCAGAATTCCACTGGTAGACGCTGTAGATTCCGATTAGCACTTCACATGCGCCGCCGTTTGGATATAAGACGAAATATCAGCTTATGGCGAGAAGTACAACGGCTAGAATAGTTCTTAGCACACAGATGCTCTAGTGATAAAGGAGAGCCAAGCATGGAGTTTATTCTGGATACAGCCGATCTTGAGGCAGTTAAGCAGCTTGATGAGCTTTTGACTATTGATGGAGTTACCACCAACCCCGCAATTATCACTAGAAGTGGAAAGCAACCTGAGCAGGTAATTAAGGATTTCGTAGATTATTTGCTTCCTGAGCAGAAGTTCTTTGTGCAGGTTGTTTCAACTGACTATCAGAAGATGTTGGAAGAGGCTCGTTATATATGTGGTCTGCGTCCCGAGAATACCTATGTGAAGATTCCTGTTACCCGCAACGGATACAAAGCAATTAAACAGCTCAAGTCCGAGGGTCTTGGTGTTCTTGCAACCGCCATCTATTCCGCTGATGAGGCATTCCTTGCAGCCATGAACGGTGCAGATTACCTGGCCCCTTATGTCAACCGCATGTGCAACTACGGCGATGGCATCGGTCAGGTTTTTGATCTTATGCAGATGCTTGAAACCCACGGGCTGAATTCTAAGATTCTTGCCGCATCGTTTAAGAATACCGAGCAGGTTCATGCGCTTATTTCTGCAGGTATCGATGCAGTTACTCTTCCACCTGATATTGTCTATACCATGATGGATCACCCTGGTACAAAGACTGCCGTTGATGAGTTCTCTGTTGCATGGCGTGAGGCTTACGGTAGAGATACGTTGCTGGGATAAGGAATTTAAAAAATCTACTACAAACTGACTTAGATTATGTATATAAGTCAGACATAGGGGTATAAGCAAAACCGTAAAGCAGAAACACGGTATGTGTTCACGGTTAGCTTGTGCCCCTTTTTAGGTCATCTACCTGTGGGGTTTCTCGCCAAACGGAACACGTACATAGGAAAGGATGATTCACAATGGGTAAGATTCTTGGAATTGACCTGGGTACTACAAACTCAGCTATGGCTGTCCTCGAGGGTGGAGAGCCAACTATTATCGTTAACGCAGAGGGAGACCGCACAACTCCTTCCGTCGTCGGCTTCCGTGCTGACGGTGACCGCATTGTTGGTAAGGCAGCAAAGAACCAGGCTGTCACCAATCCTGTAAACACCGTCTTCTCCATCAAGCGTTTCATGGGCCGCAAGTTTGACGAGGTTCAGTCTGAGATTAAGACCGTCCCTTACAAGGTCAAGGCTGGCACCGACGGTCGCGCAGTTGTCGAGATTGACGGCGTTGACTACACTCCAGAGCAGATCAGCGCTATGACTCTTGCAAAGATGAAGGCAGACGCCGAGAAGTACCTCGGTGAGCCTGTAACCGACGCTGTCATCACTGTCCCAGCATACTTCAACGACGCACAGCGTCAGGCAACCAAGGACGCAGGTAAGATTGCTGGCCTCAACGTTCAGCGTATTGTCAACGAGCCAACCGCAGCAGCTCTTGCTTATGGTCTGGACAAGAAGGACCAGGATCACAAGGTTCTCGTCTTCGACCTCGGTGGCGGTACCTTCGACGTCTCCCTGCTTGACCTTGCAGACGGCGTTGTTGAGGTTCTTGCAACCAACGGCGACAACCACCTGGGCGGCGATGACTGGGATCAGCGTGTTATCGACTGGCTTGCAGACAAGTTCAACTCCGATAACAGCATTGACCTCCGCAAGGATCCAATGGCACTTCAGCGCCTCAAGGAGGCTGCAGAGAATGCCAAGAAGGAGCTCTCCAGCGCTCAGCAGGCACAGATCAACCTGCCATTCATCACCGCAGATGCATCTGGTCCTAAGCACCTTGACTACACTCTGACTCGTGCAGAGTTTGAGCGCATCACCCGCGATCTTCTCGACCGCTGCAAGGCTCCTGTAACCAAGGCGCTTCAGGACGCAGGCCTCCAGCTCTCTGACGTCAGCGAGGTCATTCTGGTCGGCGGCTCCACTCGTATGCCAGCTGTTCAGGACCTGGTCAAGAGCATGACCGGCAAGCAGCCTAACATGTCCGTCAACCCAGACGAGGTTGTTGCAGACGGCGCAGCTGTTCAGGGTGGCGTTCTTACTGGCGACGTTTCCGGCATCCTGCTGCTGGACGTAACCCCACTGTCCCTGGGCGTTGAGACCCTCGGCGGCGTTGTTGACAAGGTCATCGACCGCAACACCACCATTCCAACTTCCAGCACAAAGGTTTACTCCACCGCAGCTGACAACCAGACCTCCGTTGAGATTCACGTCCTCCAGGGCGAGCGCGAGATGGCTTCTGACAACAAGAGCCTTGGTAAGTTCAACCTTACCGGCATTCCTGCTGCTCAGCGTGGCATTCCTCAGATTGAGGTTACCTTTGACATCGACGCAAACGGCATCCTGAAGGTCACCGCTAAGGACAAGGCAACCGACAAGTCCCAGGAGATCACCATTTCTGGCTCCACCGCTCTGTCCGACGAGGAAGTTGACCGCATGGTCAAGGACGCAGAGTCCCACGCTGAGGAAGACAAGAAGCGTAAGGACGAGATTGAGGTCCGCAACCAGGTAGACTCCCTGGCATACAGCACCGAGCAGACCGTCAAAGACCTTGGCGATAAGGTTCCTGAGGATCAGAAGAAGGCTGTTGAAGAGGCAGTTGCTGAGGCAAAGACCGCACTTGACGGCTCCGACATTGAGGCAATCAAGAAGGCTGGCGAGAAGCTCACTGAGGTTGGTCAGAAGCTCGCAGAGATTGTCTATGCAGACGCTCAGGCTCAGACCGCAGGCAACAACGGCGCAGCAAGCAACCCTTCTGAGCCAGATGTTGTTGATGCAGACTACGAGGTTGTCGACGACGATAAGAACCAGAACTAATCTGAGTTTCTCGGCACATGCGCTTGGGTAACTTGGTGCAGCAGCTGGTAGACAATGTGATATGACTCGGAGGCGGCTGGCGGAAACGTTTGGCCGCCTTCTACACATAGGGAGGTGATGGCAGTGACAACAGCAGATCAGAACAAGGTTGGCACTTCCTTTGATAACGAGAATAACGGTGATGAAACCGTAGGTGCCGTCGGTGTTGTGGGGGATGGTTCCGCAAGTCAGACGCTTGATGGCAACGCGACCGCTGCCAACGGCGCAGCTGGCGTGGCTGGCGCAGGCCGTCCGATGACCGAAGAAGAAATGATTGCTGAGGCAATTCGTCGTGGAGAAGAGACGGCAGAGGCAGAGATTGCTGCCGACGCCCAGCGTGCAGCTCAGGAGCGCGACCGCCTGCAGAACGAGCTGGACTCGGTCGCTGACCAGATTGAGGCAGCAAAGCAGCAGGCAGCTGAGGCAAATGATCGCTTCCTTCGCCTGCAGGCTGACTGG
Source organism: Lancefieldella parvula DNF00906 (assembly GCF_000758945.1). Classification (GTDB taxonomy): domain Bacteria; phylum Actinomycetota; class Coriobacteriia; order Coriobacteriales; family Atopobiaceae; genus Lancefieldella; species Lancefieldella parvula_C. The sequence continues at coordinate 2,039 of NZ_JRND01000028.1, read as the reverse complement.
GATAACTACCGTCGTCGTACCGCTCAGGAGCGTCTTGATGAGCGTCAGCGTGCAACAGAGAAGCTGGTAGTTGACCTGCTCCCTGTTATTGATGACCTGGAGCGCGCTATTGAGCACGCGGACAGCCTGACAGACCCTGCAGCTCAGCAGTTTGTTGAGGGCGTCTCCGCGGTGTGCAACAAGCTTGTGGGCGTCTTGAATAAAGAGGGCGTTGAGGTAGTCAATCCTGTTGGCGAGGCTTTTGATCCTCTATCTCACCAGGCAGTAAGCCAGATTGAGGATACCCAGGCGTATGATGAGACCGTCGCCCAGGTGTACCAAAAGGGTTATCGCATGGGAGGCAAGGACATTCGCACTGCAATGGTCGTTGTTACTCACGGTGGTCCAAAGCGTCCAGCTGAGTCAGAGGCTGCTGACGGCAGCGCAGACGGCGCTGCCGCAAATGGCGCAACCGAGTAAGGCAGAGTAGTTTAGAGAGGAGGCCGTGCTGAATGGCAGGTAGTAAGACTTTTTATGATGTTCTTGGCGTGAAGCGCGACGCCTCGAAGTCTGATATTCAAAAAGCGTTTAGAAAACTTGCAGCTAAATACCACCCCGATAGAGGTGGCGATGAGGCCAAGTTCAAAGAGATTTCGGAAGCGTACAACACGCTCTCTGATGATAAGAAGCGCCAGGAGTATGACCAGATGCTCGCATTTGGCGGTATTCCTGGAGGTGGATTTGGTGGTCGCCAGGGTGGGTTCACCTATACCACCAACGTAAACGGTGCCAACTTTGCCGATTTCTTTAACGGATTTGGTGGCGGTGCTGGTGCGGGAGCCGGCGGCTTTGACTTTGCCGATATCTTTGGCGGGCGAGCAAACCGTCCCGTTGCAGGCAGTGACCTTACTATGTCCGTAAATGTGTCGTTTGACGAGTCATTTAAGGGAACTTCTCGTAAGGCAACGTATCGCGTGCCTTCAACTGGTGAGGAGCAGTCACTGACCATCAAAGTGCCAGCTGGTGCTTACGATGGCATGAAGCTGCGTTACAAGAAGCACGGCGAGTACGGCGTTAACGGCGGTCCACGAGGCAACCTTGTGGTTACCATCAACGTTGCAGCTCATCCGGTCTTCTCGCGAGATGGTGCTGACGTGCGCATGAAGCTGCCAGTAAGCATCTACGAGGCAGCTTTGGGTACTTCGGTTGACGTGCCAACGCCTGACGGAACTACCGTGCGACTCAAGGTTCCCGCAGGTACACAGAGTGGAAAAACGTTTAGGTTCAAGAACTTGGGCGCTCCTCGCGTAAAGGATCCTGCGACTCGCGGCGCGCTGTACGTTTCGGTGGACGTTAAAGTTCCAACAAAACTTTCCAAGAAGGAGCGAGACGCTCTTCAGGCGCTGCTTGACGCCGACGAGCGCAGCTACCGAGAGGAGCGGTAATGGCTCGAAAGAAGGATGACGGTCGTAACAAGCCGCTCTACATGATTAGCGTTGCGGCCGAGCTCACGGGCATGCATCCGCAGACGCTGCGCGTGTACGAGCAGAAGGGCCTGATCAACCCTGGCCGTTCCAGGGGCAACACGCGCCTGTATTCTCGCGCGGACATTGACCGTCTCAATCTTGTCTCAAAGTTGACGGACGAAGGCATCAATCTTGCCGGTGTTGTGCGCATTTTGGACATGCGTGAACGAGCTCTCGAGAAGGACGATCTTATCGATGAGCTGCGCGAACGTATTCGCGTGCTTGAGGATGAGCTCCATGAGTACCACATGCGCGAGCGTATCACCTCGCTTGTTCGCTACAGCGAGACCAGCCCAGAGATGGTGATGCAGCGCCTACTTGGCATGCCAAGCTCCGCTCCTTCTGACGCTAACGCCGCCGAGGACAATTCGGCGCAGCCAAAAGAATCGTAAGACGACGAGGCAAATGCTACTAGCAAAAGATAACCAGCTCTCCGCGCGTAAATGCAGGGAGCTGGTTTTTTTGGATTCGACTACCATTTACCGAATACCGAATACCGAATACCGAATACCGAATACCGAATACCGAATACCG
>NZ_JRND01000027.1:0-11548 GCF_000758945.1 Lancefieldella parvula DNF00906 | reverse complement strand
GAATACCGAATACCGAATACCGAATACCGAATACCGAATACCGAATACCGAATACCGAATACCGAATACCGAATACCACATGCAGTCATAACCTTTTTAAAACGAAATCTCTTTTAAGGGAGATGGCATGCTTAAATACCTTTACGCTCAACAAAAGAGCAAACTAATATTCTTTGTAGTCTTCTCTCTTTTAAGTAGCTTGTTTGAAATTGCACTTTCATTTGTAATGCTTCAATCCGTTAATCTTGCCATGGATGGCAATCTGTCGGATGCATTGAATGACGGCCTCTGGTTTGGCCTTTACATACTCTGCTATTTTATCGTCGACTTGATTTGTAGGCGTTTGCGCTGGTCAGTAATACAGGGCTGTCAAACGCATTTACGTGATGAGCTGATACAAAAGATTTTCAGTCGCTCTATTCCTGAGTTCCACTCGTTCAACACCAGTCATTGGCTTTCAATTCTTACTAACGACCTTGATTTGCTTGAAGAAACATACTTTCGCGTCTTTATTGATCTTTTGATAGATGTCTTTTCTGGTGTAGTAAGCCTAATAATCTTGTTGTTTATTTCACCATGGCTCGTACTGTTCATCTTGTGCATGATTGCTGTCCAGATGTTTGTTCCTAACACAATGTCTGGAATTATTTCTAACAAGCGAAAAGAACAATCTGAATCGGCTGAACATTTTATTGCTACAGCAAATGAGCATCTTGAAGGGTTTGATCTGCTTAGAAGCTTTCATCTAACAGAGGCTTCGCGGGTTGCCATGAGCAGCGCGAATCAGGCTTGGGAGAAGCAGAAATTTGGAGCTCGTTACTTTAGTTCTTTGGCACGTTTACTTTCATTTACTGTAGGACAAATTATTTACATCGGAATTTATTTTATTGGCGCCATTCTTACCCTTAATGGATTGATGACAGTAGGAATGATGGTTGCGGCATCTCAGCTTGTTGTCTACATAGCAAATCCCATTCAGAACATAAGTGATTCAATTACTGATATGAGAAGCGCAAAAGAGATTATTACTAAAATACAAACGCTTCTTAATGAAGCTCCAGCTACAGAAAGTGGAACAGAAGATATTCCTGAGCACTTTACAAATCTAACGGTCAATCATGTTTCGTATGGTTATGACGAGGACAAATTAGTTTTGTCGGATATTAGTTTTACTTTGGAACGTGGCAGAAAGTATCTTCTTGAGGGAAGCTCGGGAAGTGGAAAAACAACACTAATCAAACTGTTAACGGATGCCCTGAGCCCAGATAGCGGAGATATTTGCTTGGATGGTGTGTCGATCAAGCAATTCAAAAGCGAGCAATACGCTCGGTTCATAATCCCTTGTTCTCAGCAAACGTTCATTTTTAATGCGACCATCAGGGATAACGTTACGTTGTTTTGCCATGAGTTTACCGATGAAGAAATTATTGATGCTATAACAAAGTCAGGTTTTTCTGAGATTCTTACCAGATATCCAGATGGAATCAATCATATGATTGACCAGGCAGGAAGTAGTCTTTCTGGTGGAGAACGACAGCGATTGGCTCTTGCACGAATCTTTTTGTTTAAGCCACAAATTGTGATTTATGACGAGAGTTTTGCCCATTTGGATTCCGATTCTGTTCAGAGTCTCATTGATTTGATCTTAAAAGATGAAGAGAGAACCGTTATTATGACGTCTCATCAAGTGACCCCTGAAATAAGAAATCGCTTCCACTCCCTTGTTTTAAAAGACGGAAACATCCAGTCAGAAACTGTTTAGTCAGTGCCCCTTGACCTAGTTGTAATACGTGAATACAATGATATAACTAGGTAAAGGAGTACCCATGGACAGCATTGTAACTGCTCGTATTCCTGTTGAAGTTAAAAATCAGGTTTCCGAGGTTCTTGAATCGCTTGGATCAAACACCACCAAGCTGGTTAATGCAGCTTTTGAATATGTGCTGGTAACAGGCAAACTTCCTGATGCTTATGAAAGCGCTTCGTTGGAATCTTCTGCTAAAGGGTCTTCTCGCCAATTGAGCGAGAAGGACAAAGAGCAGCTATCGTCACTTTTTGGAAAGATATCTGTTCCCGCGCCGGCATCATTTTGGAATGATTTAGGCAACAGCACCTACAAAGAAGCAATCAGCGAGTGGAGGTCAAGTGACTATGAAGCTCTTGATTGATACTAACGTTTTGCTGGACGTCTTTTTGTGTAGGGAACAGTTTGTTGCTGATGCAAAAAAGCTTTTCATAATGAAGCAGTTTAGGGATGCTGAGTTGTGGATAGCAGCTCAGTCATATACAGATCTCTATTATGTGGGTGCTAAGGCTCACGGCTCTGCCCACATGCAAGAGATACTAAAAGAAGTATCTCCACTGCTCAACGTGTGTTCTATTGATGGAGCAGATATTTCAAATGCGCTTTCTGAGCAGTGGGAAGACTTTGAAGACTGTCTTATTTGGCGCGCAGCAAAAAAGATAAAGGCAGATTATATCGTCACAAGAAATACGGCAGATTTTGTTCGCTCGGATATACCAGTGCTTACACCTGTCAAGTTTTTCTCGACAATAGAAGCTGAACAAAATCTTGTTTATGAAGAGGCCGAATTTTAGAAGCAATAAGGTGCGGGGTAGGGCTGCAAAAGCTCAAAGCTGCGTAGCGCAAAAGTTCAGCATACTACGATAAGAAAATCTACTACAGATACACTTAGATATGTATTAAAAGTCGTGCTTAGGGGTATATAGAATCCGATGAAGATTCAGTCCCCGGCACGATTTTGTTTGGGGTAGGAGGGTGATTTTATGAGACTAGATAAATGGGCCGTAACCGCCCAGGAAGCACTGCAGGCAGCTCTTGGCATTGCTGGTGATGTAGAGGCTTCCGAGGTTGCACCAACACACCTGCTCAAGGCGCTGCTGGACAGCAATGAGCGCAATCTGCGTTCTATCTTGGAGAAGATTGGCGCAGATCCTGATGCAATTGCCACACAGGTAGACCAGGCAATTTCCAAGGCTCCAAAAGTAAGCGGAGCACAGATTGGCATTGGCAACGACCTTCTCAAGGTTATCAACGAGGCCGAGAAGCTTGCCACTAAGCTGGGAGATTCCTACGTTACCTCCGAGCATCTGCTCACTGCGCTGGCAAACGATAACACTGATGCAGGTAGGATTCTTCGCGACGCCGGCGTTACTGCTAAGCGCGTGGAGGAGGTTTACAACGAGCTTCGTGGTGATGAACGCGTAACCTCTCAGGATGCAAAGCCGCAGTTTGAAGCCTTGGAGCAGTACGGTCGCAACGTGACCGACCTTGCTCGCCAGGGAAAGCTTGATCCAGTTATTGGTCGCGTCGAAGAGATTCGCCGTACCATTCAGGTTCTGAGCCGCCGCACCAAGAACAATCCTGTTCTTATCGGCGAGCCTGGTGTTGGTAAGACCGCAATTGTGGAAGGCCTGGCAGAGCGCATTGTTTCTGGCGACGTTCCAAGTACCCTGCGCGACAAAGAGCTTGTTGAGCTTGACATGTCTGCCCTGGTAGCAGGCGCAAAGTATCGCGGTGAGTTTGAGGACCGCTTGAAGAGCGTGGTAAAAGAGGTGGCCAAGTCTAACGGCCAGATTATCCTCTTCATTGACGAGCTTCACACCATCGTAGGCGCCGGCGCTTCCGAGGGTTCCATGGACGCTGGCAACATCTTGAAGCCAGCACTTGCCCGTGGCGAGCTCCGCGCAATTGGTGCTACCACACTGGATGAATACCGCAAGTACATCGAGAAGGACGCTGCTCTTGCGCGCCGTTTCCAGACCGTACTTGTCTCCGAGCCTTCTGTTGAAGACACCATTTCTATTCTGCGTGGCCTTAAGGAGAAGTACGAGCAGCACCATCGCGTCCGTATTACGGACTCCGCTCTGGTTGCGGCAGCAGACCTCTCTAACCGCTACATTTCTGACCGATTCTTGCCAGATAAGGCAATTGACCTGGTAGATGAGGCGGCATCAAGGCTTCGCATGGAGCTTGATTCCATGCCAGCAGAGATTGATGCGGTTGATCGTCAGCTCACTCAGATGCAGATTGAGGAGCAGGCTCTGATGAAGGAGGAGGACGCTGCTTCAAAGGAGCGCCTGGAAAACCTCCGTGCAGAGATTGCAACGATGCAGGAAAAGCTTGATGGCATGAAGGCCAACTGGCAGAACGAGCGTGGCGCAATTGACCTGGTACAGGACTTGAAGTCCCAGATTGAGGACGCAAAGGTGCAGATGGAGCGCGTGACCCGCGAGGGTGATTTGGCGCAGGCATCCGAGCTTCGTTACAGCACCATTCCAGAGCTTGAGCGTAAATACGATGAGGCAGAAAAAGCCCTTCTCGCCAAGCAGGAAGACGGCGGAATCCTCAAGGAAGAGGTCACCACGGACGAGATTGCCGAGGTAGTTTCTTCGTGGACCGGCGTTCCTGTTTCCAAGATGATGCAGGGCGAGATGGACAAGCTCAAGAACCTTGAGGATCAGCTTCACCTGCGCGTCATTGGTCAGGACGACGCTGTTTCCGCAGTTGCTGCAGCAGTCCGTCGTTCTCGCGCAGGTCTGGCGGATCCAAACAAGCCTCTGGGTAGCTTCTTCTTCCTGGGCCCAACCGGCGTAGGTAAGACTGAGCTAGCAAAGGCGCTGGCAGAGCTGCTATTTGACGACGAGCGTTCGCTGATCCGCATTGATATGTCTGAGTACATGGAGAAGTTCTCGGTCCAGCGTCTCATTGGCGCGCCTCCAGGATACGTAGGCTATGACGAGGGTGGCCAGCTCACCGAGGCAGTTCGCAGGCATCCATACTCCGTCATCTTGCTGGACGAGATGGAGAAGGCTCATCCTGATGTCTTCAACATCTTGCTGCAGGTGCTGGACGACGGTCGCCTAACCGATGGTCAAGGTAGGGTAGTGAGCTTCAAGAACACCATCATTATCATGACCAGTAACGTTGGTTCGCAGTTCATTGCTGGTGCTGGCGCAGAGGGCTTCAACGAGGAGTCCAGAAAGCAGGTTATGGAGGCGCTGCGTAGCTCCTTCCGCCCTGAGTTCTTGAACCGTATCGACGACGTGGTTGTCTTCCAGCCTCTGGGTCTTGAGGACATTGAGCGCATTGTGGACATTCAGCTCAAGGATGTTCGTAGCAGGCTTGCTAACGAGCGCATGACGCTGGAGCTTTCCGAGGCTGCAAAGCAGTCGCTGGCTCTTGACGGTCTGGATCCTGTTTACGGTGCTCGCCCTCTGAAGCGACTGATTCAACGTCGCGTCGTTGACCAGGTAGCAAACTTGATTATTGCAGGTGAGCTGCATGAGGGCGATACTGTTCTGGTTGATACTGACGAGAACGGCAACTTGGTTGCTCGCAAGAAGTAAGTGAGGCTGCGTATGTGTGACGAGTCCAAGAGGGCCGAGAAGCCCGAGCTGCGCAAGGACGCGGATTCCAAGAAAACGCAGGTTGTTGACCCGGAGTTTGCTCGCGCAGAAAACGAAGATGATGATGGTTACGACCCGTATTCCGATCGTCGTCCCGTGAGCGAGCCTCTCTTTGAACGCGATCCCTGGAGCTAGACCACGGGGTTTCTCGCCAGGCGTTGCGAGTGCACGGGGTTTCTCGCCGTACGCTGAACGCTACAAACGAAAGCCGCTGGTACATGACGTATCAGCGGCTTTTTGCGTGCGGCTTGGCGTTACGTTCATAATTGTGAGCCTGAAAAGTGCATCATGTCTGAGTAAATTTACTCAGACATGATGAGGAAAACCGGCAAATCGCTCAGACTTGGCGCACTTTTCCGGCAAATCGTTCAGACATGGCGAGAGAATCAGGCTTCATGGAAGGGCAATCTCGAACGCGCATCAAAGTCCGCCTGAAAAGTTCAAAGAATCTGTGTTTGGGACACAGATTCTTTGATGAAATCAGGCAGAATCCACCGATTCTTTTACATTTTCAGGCAAACGTTACAGATTCTTTGCAGAAATCAGGCACGTAACAGCTGGCATTGCTGTGGATGCACACCGATCGGCTTCGCAACTTTGCAGCTACCGCTGGTGAACAGCGCTTTTAGCGGACGGCAACGCCCCAGTTGGCGGACATCCAGGTCCAGAGGAAATAGACCACCGCGGCGATGATAGCCAAAACAATGATGGCGGCAATTAGCGAACCTGCATTTGAGCGGCGTTCTTTTCGAACAAAGATATCGCGCTGACCCTTAGGAACCTGCAGGAACTGGCCGTAGTGAACGTCCTTGCGAAGGTGCGCAATCTCGTTCTTTGGCTTGCGCCAACCTTTCTTCGCGTAAAAACCCTTGCTGGACTCAAAGCCAGCAGCCTGGTTCTCGGGAAGTTCGAGCTTCTCGCCCGGCATTGTAAAGTCGCTGATAGGCTCCACTGTTTTGTGATGGCGGTGCTGGCGGACGTATGGTTGCTTTGCAGCGCCTTCGCCTTCGTACTCGGAAGCTTCAGATGTCGAGAAGTGCTGCGCGCCAGTTGCGTGAAGGTCGGCTCCATCGGCTGGTTGAGCTTCCTGCTCAAAAGATTCAGCGTATTCAAAGTCCTGCTGGTTGTCAGAACGAGGACCCTGATCCGCAGGTGAAACGTTATTTTCAAGGTTGTTCGAGGTGTCCACGATGATCCTTTTGTCGTAGTCTCGCAAAACATTGATATAAAACATGATACCGCAGCTCGTATATTCCTGCACAGTTTTGTCGGATATTTAGACGACTGCACGGAGTGGACGTGCCGCGCAACAGCAGGCACGCAGCTAGAGCGACATCGGCCGGGAGATGCGGCTTACAGCGACATCGGCCAATCTTGGCTGGCAACACAGATAGCAAGCGAGCCGTCAGGAGTCTGCGCCTCGGTGAACGCGTCGTTAAGAGGCTGCGCGCCAACCGCCTCAGCAAGCGTTCTCACAGCGACGCTTGGACGGTTATTCTCGTGAGAGAGATGCATGCCAACCACACAGCGAGTATTTGGGCCTACGAGCTGCGACAATGCCTGCGCAGTATACTCGTTTGACAGGTGACCGGAGTCTCCGTGGACTCGCTGCTTGAGCACATACGGATAAGGGCCTGTGAGCAGCATATGCTCGTTATGGTTAGATTCGATAGCAAGAATGCGCACGTCGGAAAGGCATTCGAGAGCCTCAGGCGTCAAAACACCTGTGTCGGTGCAGTAGCCTACAGAGTCTACGATGCGTCTATCAGGACCGGCGAGAAAATCAAAGCGCATGCCCATGGGTTCGCAGACATCGTGCGAGGTTGGGAACGTGCTCACTTCAACGTCTGGCGCGGCATCAATATGAACAGAACCCGTCTGGTCAACGAGGGTAAAGGTGACGTTTGAACAGGAGCTTCTTCTTGAGAGCGCGGCGGCAGTTCCTGTTGTAGCAAACACAGGAACATCAAAAGTTTTACTGACAACCGAAAGACCTGAGACATGATCGGTGTGCTCGTGCGTAATAAAGATGGCTACGAGCTCAGACAGGTTAACGTTCAACTCTTTAGACCGACGCAGAATTTCTTTTCTAGAGATTCCGCAATCAATCATAATGAGACCATCGGGCGTTTCTAGCAGACTGCAGTTGCCCTTTGATCCGCTGGCAAGAATATGTAGGCGAAACGTGGGATTCATGAATTTCTTTCTACTGAGTAACTTTCGGGTATAACTGTAACAAACACACCGGACAGAAATTGGTGCTAAGTGCCATCCGTACACGCATACTTCAATAAAAAGAACGCTCTCGCTGCAAAAGGCCAGGTAGATGATCAGCGTAGAGGCCAGGCAGAGGGCTCGCGACGTGGCCAGGTAGAGGGCTCGCGACGTGGTCAGGCAGCTGCACCCGTTATCCTTATGGTCTCGGGCGGAGCCGACTCGATGGCGCTGCTTCACATGGCAGCAACGGAGCCACTTGACCTTGGTGACGGCGCAGGTCTTGCGCGTGTTGCAAAAGAGCGCCTGCATGTGCTGCACGTAAATCATTTGCTTCGCGGCGAAGACGCAGACGCTGACCAGCACTTTGTTCAAGAGACTTGCGACTCGCTGGGAATTCCCTGCACCGTGCTGCGCATGGACGTGGCAAAGCTCGCGCAGGAACGTGATGGCAACGTGGAAGAAATTGGTCGTCGGGTGCGGTATGACGCTGCGCGAGAACTCGCTCAAAAACTTTGCGTTGAACAGGGAGTTTCTCGCCAGAAGGCAAAGATTTTGACGGCGCACACGGCGGACGACCGCGCGGAGACGTTCATGATGAACGTGATGCGCGGGTCTGGAATGAGCGGCCTGGCGTCGATCCCTAGGCATCGCGGGCTGATTTATCGTCCGCTGCTCAACTACACGCATGACCAGCTCAAAGACTGGCTGAAGGCTCGCGATCTGGACTGGCACGAGGACGCCACCAACACCGATACCCACTATCTACGTGCGTATATGCGCCACAACGTACTTCCGCTTCTTAAGGCGAGAAACCCGATGTTGGTGCAAACGGTGTGCAAAATTGCAGATTTGATGACCGACGAAGACGATTATCTTGAGGGAAAAGCTGCTCGTAAACTGAGGCAGATTACGCTGCGGAAGAGCGAGTCTTCTCTGGTACTTGACGCGCTGAAGCTGAGTTCTACCGACGTGGTAATTGCTCGTCGCGTGGTGAGGATTGTGGCCAGGCAACTGATTCCCGAGGCTTGGCTTGAGTTCAGGCACGTAGATGCCGTGCTCGAGGCGGTCGCCGCGGGAGTTGGTGTGGCTAACCTGCCGCAAAACCTTGAGGCGCGCGTTCGCCTGGGCACCGTGACGTTCTCGTTCACGGGCGCCGCGAGAAGTGCGGTCGGCGCTGCGACTGCGGTCACGACCAACGGCGAACCCGCAGGTACAGCGCCTGCTGTAGCAACGTTTGGCGAGCACCTTGCGGTCCCGGGAACGTTGGAGCTGGCAGACGGCCGAGTGCTCTCAGCGCGCATTCTCCCTGTGGAGCACGGCTTTGACGTCGTGTCCTATGTAACCGCGCATAGCCAGGAATGGTTGGGCGAGTCGGTTCTTCTCGACGCACACGCCTGCGGGGTAGATCCGGTTCACGGCGGCAGCCTGTGGGTCTCGGGACCCGAGGCGGGAGACACTATGCAACCTCTGGGCATGCATGGACAGTCAAAAAAGATCTCTGACCTGCTGGGCGAGGCGGGTGTGCCCGTTGAGTCCAGGAGTATGATGCCTATTGTGCGCACAAATATTCGTGGACATGTGGTGTGGGTTGCGGGAATTCGTCCCGATGAACGAGTAAAATGTACGCAAGATACAAAACAGCTGCTAGAATTGAATATCTATTCTGGTCATAAGCCATTTGAGAGGAGCCAGTAATGGCGGAGCTTCACCCTGATATTGAAGAGATTCTGCTTGACGAACAGGACATCAAGGACATCGTCAAGAAGGTGGGTGCGGAGATCACGCGTGACTACGCGGACAAGAACCCCCTGGTCATTGCTGTTCTTCGCGGAGCTGTTGTATTCATGGCCGACATCATGCGCGCCATTGAGTGCCCACTCTCCATCGATTTTATGGCTGTTTCCAGCTACGGCGACGGTGTTAAGAGCTCCGGCGTCGTGCGCATTGTAAAAGACCTTGACACCAAGATTGAGGGTCGCCACGTCATCATCGTTGAGGACGTCCTGGACTCCGGTCTAACCCTCTCTTACCTGGTCCGCATGCTCCAGTCTCGTAACCCCGCGTCCATTGAGATTGCCGCTTTCCTGGTCAAGGACATTGAGGGCAAGCGTCCAGCTATTGATCCTCGTTACGTAGGCACTCACGTACCCGACAAGTTTGTTGTTGGTTACGGCCTGGATTATGCAGAGCGCTACCGCAACCTGCCATTTGTTGGCGTTCTGAAGCCTTGCGTGTACGAATAGGCTGAAGTCACGCGGCCGCACCTGCGGTACGCTCTGTGGAATTTGCTGCAAGACCGTGCAATAGATACAAATTTGTTAAAACTTTTAAAGTTGGGCGAGAAGATTGATCTTCTCGCCCAATATGCTATCTATCAAAGGTTGTGTGAGGCCAGATGCGCGGCGGCGTCATCCACCACGCCTCCACCCAACGTTTTACCAGGTAGGTACTGTAGGCTTCGAGAGAATCGAGAAACCATGGTCAATCAGACAAGTCTTGCATACGGATCAGAAAAGTCTGCAATCCGTGAGATTGCAGGTTATGCGATGCAGCGTCGTACTGAGATTGGCGCTCAGAATGTGTTTGATTTCTCGATCGGCAACCCTTCCGTGCCTGCTCCTGAGTCTGTTCGCACCTCTATCGAGGCCGCCATGCAGCTTCCTCCTCAGCAGGTCCACAGCTACACACCTGCAATCGGCATTCCCCAGGCCAGGGAGGCAATTGCCGCGTCGCTCCGACGTCGCTTTGGAGATTACGCAGCTCAGGCAGGCGATCTCATCTTGACTTGCGGAGCTGCAGCTTCCGTTTCTATGGCGCTCAATTCCATTGTTTCTCCAGGTGAAGAGGTTATTGTTATTGCTCCATACTTCCCAGAGTACCGCGTGTGGATTGACCACGCTCAGGCTACCTGCGTTGAGGTTTTGGCTGACGAGAAAACCTTCCAGATTGATGTTGACGCCGTTTGTGCAGCTCTTACGCCTAAGACTCGTGCGGTGATTATCAACTCTCCAAACAATCCTGTTGGTGCTGTGTATACCAGGGATAACCTTGATGCATTTGCCAATATGCTCCGCAAACGCTCCACTGAGCTGGGAACTGACATTTACGTCATCTCCGATGAGCCTTATCGCGAGATTGTTTTTGGCAACATTGAGGTCCCTTGGGTTCCTGACGTCTACGAGCGCACCATTGTGTGCTATTCCTACTCCAAGTCCCTCTCACTTCCTGGTGAGCGTATTGGTTGGGTGCTGGTTCCCGCTTCTAATCCGGAGCAGAAGGAGATTTACGCAGCTTGTGCGGGTGCCGCTCGACTGTTGGGCTTTGTTTGTGCGCCAGCGCTTTTCCAGCGCGTCATTATCGACTGTGTTGATGAGCCAGCGGATGTTGAGGCATATGCAAAGAATCGAGAAGTTCTGACCGAGGGCCTCACCAAGCTTGGGTACGAGTACATTCAGCCCGATGGTGCATTCTACCTGTGGGTTCGTGCTCCTGGTGGAGATGCTCAGGCATTCTGCGATGTGGCCAAGCAGTTTGAGCTGCTGCCTGTTCCTTCCGATTCGTTCGGCTGTCCAGGTTGGCTGCGCGTGAGCTACTGCGTTGCGTACCAAACCTGCGTAGACTCGCTTGCTGCCTGGGAAAAGACTCTTGCTGCTATGAAATAAGCGCTGCAACAGGCGAGAAGATCACCTGGAAAAGGTCAGCCGTCAATGGCGAGAAAATCGACCGACTGCAAACGACAAAGTGAACTGCCTCCCATTTCTTGGACATAAGAAATGGGAGGTAGTTCATATTCGGGTGATTATGATTCTGCAGCATGTTAGCGTCGGCTTTTAGGCCTGGCACACAAAATAGCGCAGCTTTCTTCTGTTCTGCTGAAGAATCGACATGTTCCTAATCAAGA
>NZ_JRND01000026.1:0-42070 GCF_000758945.1 Lancefieldella parvula DNF00906 | reverse complement strand
AGGCAGTTCATGCCTAAGACATGAGAGGTTTAAATTTGACTTCCAGTCCTATTTGTTACTGTCTTGCTTTAACCTCAACAACAAGCTGGTCAACAGGTATCTGTACCTGCTCGTGAGACTCCATATCACGAAGGGTTACCGCACCGGCTTCAACCTCATCTGGACCAATAACCACGCAAAGCGTTGCGCCCATCTTATCCGCCTGCTTAAACTGAGCCTTCAGCGAACGACCAGTGCGATCAGCCTCGCATCTAATGCCAGCCTCACGCAGTGCCAGCACAGCATCAAATACAACAGGAGCCTGTTCAACACCTGCGCAAGCAACATACACACAGCTTGGAGCTGCGGGCTCAGCTGCAACACCAAGAGCTTCCAGCGCCAGCATAATGCGCTCAAAGCCAACAGCAAATCCAACGCCTGGAGTTGGCTTTCCGCCTTCAAGCTCAACAAGACCGTCATAACGGCCGCCACCGCCGATAGCGCCAACGCCAGCGTTTGGAATCTCTACCTCAAAAACAGTACGTGTGTAGTAATCCAAACCGCGAACAAGCGTTGGATCCTCAACGTATGAAATACCCGCAGCGTCCAAATATGCCTTGACCTGCTCATAGTGAGCACGGCAATCATCACACAGGTTGTCAGAAATCAGTGGAGCATCCTTCATAACCGCGTGACAGCTCTCGTTTTTGCAGTCAAACGCACGAAGCGGATTAATCTCTGCTCGCTCAAGACAGTCCTCACACATCTCATCCTTGTGATCAAGAATGAACTGCTTGACCTTCTCGCGATATGCTGGGCGGCACTCCGCGTCACCCATGGAGTTAATCATGAGCTTCATATCAGCTGGCGAGAAGCCCATCTGCTCGTAAAACTTCATCAACATGATGATGGACTCTGCATCGGCAGCTGGATCAGAGGCTCCAAGCCACTCGACACCTACCTGGTGGAACTGGCGCAGACGGCCTTTCTGAGGACGCTCTCCCCTGAACATTGACTCAGCGTACCAAAGTTTTGCAGGAGTTCCTCCCTGTGGCACAAAGTTGTGCTCAACAGCAGCACGGACCACACCAGCAGTTCCCTCAGGACGCATAGCCATGCGCTGACGAGGCTTAAGACCGGACTCATTGCCGGCAGCTAGCAAATCATCAAGTAGCGCGCCTGAAAAAACGCGGAACATCTCTTTGCGTACTACATCGGTCGACTCACCAATGCCGTGAACAAAGGTGTCTACCTGCTCAAGTGCAGGAGTCTCAATGCGGTCAAAGCCATAAGTACCAAACAGATGGCGGGCAACATCTTGCATATGCTCCCAAGAGCGCATATAGCCGCCGTAAAGATCTTCGGTACCTTGAATTCTCTGACCCATGAATCCTCCTTGTTACAAACATAGATGTTTCTAGTTTACCCATGAGAGACAGCTCTGGCGCAGAAAAGCTTTTATAACTTTTGAAACCTATGAAAAAATCCGATTATTTTCTAGAAAACGTGAAAAAGTGCGTATGTGAGGGTTGCTTTTTAATTCCTACCATTTAGTATGAATTAGCGGATTTTGGGGTATGACAAAAACATCGGTGACATTGGCGTTTGTCTTTGCCACAAAACCGCACTAGCACAAGGTTTTGCTCGCCCTAGAGCTGTCCAAAGTGGCTAGTCACAAACGTATCACGTGCTTGCACGTAGAGATATTTGGAGAGAGATTTATGGCAACTGAACTACTCCGTGTAAACGGAATTTCCGCAGGTACCGAGGAGAAATCCATCCTGCATTCAATTGATCTGAGCATTGGTGATGGCCAGGCTCACGTTCTGATGGGACCTAACGGCGCAGGTAAATCAACACTTGGCCGCGTCATTATGGGTGATCCTACCTATAAGATTACCGAAGGTTCTCTTATCTTTAACGGCGAGGATGTAACTGAGCTTGCTGCAGATAAGCGCTCCCTTGCGGGCATCTTCCTCTCCTACCAGGCACCTGTTGAGGTTCCTGGCGTTCCTCTTTATTCATTCCTGCGTACCATTACACAGATGCGCCCTGAGCTTAAGATGACTGCTCGTCAGTTCCGTCAGCGTGTTGGTCAGATTTCTGATCACCTTGAGCTTGACCAGGGCTTCTTGATGCGTGAGCTTAACGTTGGCTTCTCTGGTGGCGAGAAGAAAAAGGTTGAAATGCTCCAGCTTCTGCTGCTTCAACCTAAGCTTGCCATTCTCGACGAGACAGACTCTGGCCTGGACGTTGACGCGCTCTCCGTTGTCTCAAAAGGCATTCAGGCTTATCGCGAGACCTGCGGCGGCTCCCTGCTCATCATTACTCACAACACCCGCATTCTTGAGCGCCTTGAGATTGACCGCACTCACGTTATGGTTAAGGGTCACCTGGTGGCAGATGGTCCTGCTGACATCATTAACCAGATTGACCACGAGGGCTTTGAGCGTTTTGAGAGCCAGACTGATGAGGGCGGTGCTAACTAGTGAGCGAGAAGAAGCGATCTGAGGTCGCTGACGTAGACCGCTCGCTCTACGACTTCACCAAGTCCGAAGAGGGTTACGAGCGCTACGATGATGGCCTTACGCCAGAAATTGTGCGTGCTATTTCCAAGAAAAAAGAAGAGCCCGAGTGGATGCTCCAAATGAGGTTGTCGGCTCTGGAAACCTATCACCAGCGCCAGATGGCTACCAACTGGGGACCTTCTATTGCAGGTCTGGATTTGAATCATATCTCCACGTATGTCTCGCCAAAGACTCAGGAGGCAAATAGCTGGGACGACGTACCTGAGGATATTAGGGATACCTTTGATCGTCTGGGCATTCCACAGGCAGAGGCAGAGAGCCTTGCTGGTGTTGGTGCTCAGTACGATTCTGAGATTGTCTATCACAACATGCGTGAGGAAGTTGCTGAGCAGGGTGTTATTTACACCACTATTGAGGATGCTCTACATGATCCACAGTGGGAGCCCGTTGTTAAAGAGTACTTTGGCAAGCTGATTCCTCCTTCAGACCACAAGTTTGCGGCGCTGCACTATGCCGTGTGGTCTGGCGGTTCTTTTGTCTATGTTCCTAAAAATGTCACTCTGGACTACCCACTTCAGAGTTACTTTAGGCTGAACGCTCAGGGTGCTGGCCAGTTTGAGCACACGCTTATTATTGTTGAGGAAGGTGCTGACCTGCACTTTATTGAGGGCTGCTCCGCACCTAAGTACTATGCAGCAAACCTCCATGCAGGGGCTGTTGAGCTCTTTGTTAAGGACGGCGCTCGTCTGCGCTACTCGACCATCGAAAACTGGTCCAAGAACATGTACAATCTCAACACCAAGCGCGCCATTATTGGCAGCAATGCAAAGATGGAGTGGGTCTCGGGCTCTTTTGGAAGCCACGTTTCCTACCTCTACCCTTCTACGATCATGAACGGCGATTCTTCTAACTGCGAGTTCACCGGTATTACGTTTGCAGGCGCTACGCAGGACCTAGACACGGGCTGCAAGGTGATCATCAACGGCTCCAATAACTCAGCAAACGTTGACACTAAGTCCATCTCCAAGGACGGTGGCGTCAATACCTTCCGCTCTACAGTTACCGTTGGCCGCAAGGCAGAAAACGCTCGCGTGGCATTCTCGTGCCAGTCTCTGATGCTGGATAACATCAGCCGTTCCGACACCATCCCAGAGATGGATGTCCGCAATGCAACTGCTCAGATTGGCCACGAGGCAACTATTGGCCGCATTTCTGACGACACCGTTTTGTACCTGATGAGCCGCGGCTGCTCTGAGGCTGAGGCTCGCACCATGGTAGTAAACGGATTTGCAAACCCTGTCTCAAAGGAGCTCCCAATGGAGTACGCCGTTGAGATGAACAACCTGATTAAACTTGAGATGGAAGGAGCGATTGGTTAATGGATAACGTTTTGATTAATCGCGCCAACGTTCCTGCAGCTCAGACATGGAACCGTCTACGCGCAAACTCACTGTCAGTTACCGTCCCTAATCACGCTGACGCAGGCAAAGTCTACCTGCCTCTGCCTCGCCTTTTTGAGCGCATTGAGTGTGGAATGGGCCAAGAGGTTACTGACTACGTAGAGTCACAGGCATTCAAGTCTGATTTCTACAACGTTCCCGCTCGTACCAAGCGAGAAGAGCCTATTGTTGTTGCTGTTTCTGCAGCTCAAAATCAGTGCGCTAATACCGGCATCATTGTGCGCGAAGGTGCTGAGGCTACCGTAGTCATCGCAGCGTTTGCAGGCGATGTTGACGGCGACGCACCTACAGGCAGCGACGCGAACGACGATGCGCTTCCAACCAGCGCTGCGCTCACCCGCATTGTGGTTGAGGCTGGTGCAAAACTGCACCTTATTGAGATGCTTGGCGTCAATGAGGGCCAGCAGCACCTTGAAAGCGTTGGCCTTGAGATTCACCAGGACGCTGCTGTTGACGTTAAGCAGTACGCTCTGGGTGGATCAACCATCGGTCTTGGCCTTACCGCCAACTTAGTTGGCGCTCAAGCTCGCCTTGACCTTAACAATCGCTATCACGCTACTCACGAAGAGACGCTTGATATTAACCACCTGGTACGCATGCGTGGTACCTCTACGCGCGCGCTGCTCACCGAGTCCGGCGTCCTTAACGAGGCAGCTAAGAAGACGCTTCGCGCAACTATCGATCTTGTCCGCGGTGCAAAGGATGCCCAGGGCAACGAGATTGAAACGGTCATGATTCTTGGTGACGACGTTGTCAACAAGACCATGCCTGCTATTCTCTGTGATGAAGACGACGTTGCTGGTAACCACGGCGCTACTATCGGATCCGTCTCCCCTGAGCAGCTTGATTACCTTGCGGCTCGAGGACTTTCTCACCAGGCTGCTGAGCAGATGTTTATACGCGCTCTTTTTGAAGACGCCATCATCAACGCGCCTGAGGAGATTTCCCACCGCGTGGCTGTTGAGCGTTGCGAGGCTGAGCTGGGCGCAGAAATTGCTCACGACTATGACGGATCTGCAGCTAGTGACGACGCAGCTGGCAACTCCCTGGCTGCCAGTGATGGCAGGAATTCCGACGCTGAAGCCGATTCCAGCAAAGGTGGTGTCGCGTAATGACCGACGCAGAAGTTGCTCAGATTACCGATAACCCTTACAAGGCAGATTTTCCAATTCTGGCAGCAAACCCAGAGGTAGCTTACTTGGACAGCGCTGCTACTTCTCAGCGTCCCCATGCGGTTATTGAGGCGCAGTCTGGCTTCTACGAGACCATGAACGCAAACGCTTTGCGCGGATTGTACCGTTGGAGTGTGGAAGCAACCGCAGCTATCGAGGGAGCTCGCGCTTCGATTGCAAAGTTCATTGGAGCTGTCGATAAAAACGGCAAGCCAGAAAGCCAGCAGATTATCTTTACGCGCAACACTTCTGAGGCGCTTAATCTGGTTGCTTCAAGCCTTGGCCGCTATGCACTCAAGCCAGGCGATGACGTGGTCATTTCCATTATGGAGCACCACTCCAATATCATCCCATGGCAGCAGATTTGTAAAGCTACCGGCGCTAATCTGGTGTACCTGCGCATGAATTCGCAGTACCAGATTACGCCTGAAGAGATTGCGTCAAAGATTACCGAGCGTGCCAAAATTGTGTCTGTCACACACGTCTCCAACGTGCTGGGCACCCGCAATGACATCAAAGCCATTGCCAAGCGCGCTCACACTATGGGCGCCTACATGGTTGTCGACGCCGCCCAATCCGCACCTCACATCCCTATTGACGTGCATGATCTTGACTGCGACCTGCTGGCTTTCTCGGCACACAAGATGTGTGGACCTATGGGCATTGGCGTGCTCTGGGGTCGTGCAGAGCTGCTTGATGCCATGCCACCGTTCCTTACTGGCGGCGAGATGATTGATTCCGTCACCGAAACCAGCGCCGTTTGGGCTCCTGTTCCCGAGAAGTTTGAGGCGGGCACGCAGGACGCCGCAGGTATCTACGCTACCGGCGCCGCTGTCGAATACCTTAACGGCTTAGATATGGCAAAAATCGAGAAGCGAGAAGAACTTCTCGCCAGGTACTTGGTACAGCAGCTGTGCACGCTGGACTTTGTAGATATCGTTGGCTCTAAGCTGGGACAAAATCACGTGGGCGCTGTGGCGTTTAACGTGCGCGGCGTTCATCCGCACGACGTCTCGAGCATCCTAGACATGAACAACGTTTGCATTCGCGCTGGTCATCACTGCGCCGAGCCGCTTCTGATTGAGTTGCACGAGTCCAGCACCTGCCGCGCATCCGTTGCGTTCTACAACGATAAACACGATATTGACCAGCTCATCGAGGGTCTTAACCAGGTATGGAAGATCTTTGGTAGCGCGGTCAGCAACAAATAAAACAAGGAGTTGAAATAAGTGGCAGCAAACGACCTGTATAACGCTGAGTTTATGGACCACGTTTCTCACCCCGATTACAAATACCAGATGGATAATCCAACTGTCTCCCACGAGGGTGTTAACCCTTCTTGTGGCGATGAGCTGACGTTTTCCGTGCGTATTGAGAACGGAAAGATTGCCGAGGCTGCTTTTGTGGGCAGCGGATGTGCGATTTCTCAGGCTTCGGCCGATATTATGAGCGATCTGATGATCGACCGTACCCCAGAAGAGGCCATTGAGCTCTGCAAACTCTTTGGGCGCATGATTCGCGGAGAAGAAACTGACGAGGCTGTGCTTGACCAGCTGGAAGACGCCAACATTCTGCACGACATCGCACACATGCCTGCACGCGTTAAATGTGCCGAGCTGGCATGGCACACGCTCGAGGAGATGCTCGAGGCTCACAACAGCGGTTCTACTGCAGCCGGTGCGTCTACCACCGAGGACGGTACCGAGAGTAAGCGCGCTGAGGACGGCGCCGAGAGCAAGCACGCCGAGGACGGCGAGTAGCCGTGGCCGGAATGTTCTCTACGAAGGGAATGTACGCACTCCGCGCAATGGCTGACCTGGCTGTTCACGAGGGATGGGTCTCGCTGGGCGACGTTTCCGAGCGCCAGAACATCTCGCGCAAGTACCTTGAGCAGGTCATTGCCCTGATGCACAAGGCTGGATACGTCGAGAGCCTGCGTGGAAAGGGCGGCGGCTATCGCCTCACGCGCAAACCCGAGGACTACACGCTGGGTGAGATTCTTCGCGCAGCCGAAGGCAATCTTGCGCCCGCTAGCTGCTTGAACTGCACAAACACCACCCTCTGTCCCCAGATGGAGTCCTGCACCACCATCAACATTTGGCGTGACCTTGGCCGCATGACCTCCAGTTTCCTGGACAGCAAGACGCTCGCGGACATCGCCCAAAACGAAGGCAACATGCACGTCTCCCCCGCCGACAACCCTACCGCTGAGTAAGCGTTTAAGCTGCGGTTTTATTGTCGTGTGCGGTGGGGCGTGCACAGCGAGAAGACCTTGGAGTGCACCGGGTTTCTCGCGAGAAGTGCGCACGGGCAGCGCGCTTCCTGTGTACTGAATGCGCGCTGGATGTGTGCCGAGTGCGAGCCTGATTTCTGCAAAGAATCTGTAAATTTTGCCTAAGAACATCAAAGAATCTGTGGATTTGCCTGATTTCATCAAAGAATCTGTGTCAGATTTACAGATCCTTTGTACTTTTCAGGCAACTTAAAAGAGTCACAGGCTCGCTTGTCCTGAATTTAGCAGAGCTTTTCTAGTTCACTCCACAATTTGATTCTTTTAGCTCTTTCCATTTTTCTGCGATCAGATGATGTATGTCTTCTTGGAATATCAAGTTGATTTCTAATTGAATTAAACATGTTATCCATAAAAACGATGTCATCATACTCAGCTTTTTCAATAACAAATTCCATTATTCCAGCTGAAACGAGTTCGTTATTACGCCGATAGTCGCGCGTTGAAACCTCTGCTAATTCATGTACGGCTCCATTGTATTCAATGGCTGCTTGTCTATTTGTGTCTGCATCGTAGTTACCCTTTGAAAGCAATAGATCGATAGCCCTTGTTTTCTCTGTAAGTATTCTGCTCTTTAATTGCTGAATCCTTACTTCCTTATTTAGCTCAACCTTAGGAATTGCATAACCACCTGCGGACACAGGAAGCGAAGCGCGAAGAGCAAGTTTGACTTCCATTGGAGAAGCAGCATTATCAAAAGAATACAATGATGCTAATCTTGCATTCCTTATTCCGCTGCATCTAGAAACTGAGGATAAATAACGCTCAAAGTCTACCTTTTGAAAAACTGGATCATACCAATTAGATCTTAATTCAGAAGTAGATGGGTCGATAACATACCTGCCTTGGAATTCTGAAATTAGCATCACTGTTTCTAGTAATGTTTGTTCTTGGGCCATTTCAATCATGAGTTCAAAAGGTGACGCCACTTTAATCGCTGATGTACCAAGACTCAACTCCATACACGGAGTTTGCGCAAAATGAGACGAAGTGTGAAATTTTATTCTGCTCGATTGGTAGGTATTTTTCTTCTCGTCAACTACCAACTCAATTGGCTCAGTCAGCATTATTCCTAAGCTAGAAAATACCTTCTCCTTGATTTGACCAAGCTCCAAAGTTAAAAACTCTGTATGAATTCCAGTACTCGAAAAGTCATGGTGAATCAATCCGTGACCCTTAATTCTCATAGCACGGAATAATTGTAGAGCGGTTGTATGTGATAGATAAAATTCCATGAATACATAGTATTTTCTTAAGAAAAACTTGCAACTTATGTCGCTGATTGTAGATAAGTGACATTTGTTGTAAAACTGCAGGTCAGGCAAATTTGTCAGAAAATCATTGCCACTAAATGTCCAGCTAGCAGTGTTAGACCTTCCCTGCGACGTATTCTTGGTCAAATTCCGGTCAAATTCAATTTGCGCCAAATTCGCAATTTTCATTTCTGCTGTACGAATGTACTGAGGCGAGAAGATCCAGTTTTCCTTGTACAAAAATTGCCTAAAAAGTTAAAAGAATCTGTAAAATGGCCACAGAATCTTTGACAAAATCAGGCAAATCCACAGATTCTTTGCCAAGTTTAGGCAAAATATACCGAATCTTTTCACTTTTCAGGCACGTGATTACCCATCTTTTTGATCATCCAGCGCTTCAAGCGCGTCTTGCACACCTATCGCACCCGCATCTCGCGAGAAGAACGTACTAGACGCATGTCTTTCGCACATGCCAGCCCAAACAAAAAAAACGGACCTGGAGAAAATCCAGGTCCGTCGCTTTAACTAGCTGCGAGCGTGCGTCGCATCATCGCATCAACGTGCCAACGCCCGCGCGCCCAGCATATGCCGCAGGTTAGTTCCAAGCCTTACCGTCGGAACCAAACTCGCGGATGAGCTCCTTGGTGCGCTCGACAATTGCCTCGCGACCAGGCTTCAGAAGCTTACGAGGATCGTAGCCCTTGCCGTTGTCAACAAGGCCAGCCTCAACGTACTTCTTGGTTGCCTCAGCAAAGACAAGCTGAAGATCGGTGTTGACGTTGATCTTGGAGATGCCCATAGAGATAGCCTTCTGAACCTGCTCTACAGGAATACCGGTACCACCGTGGAGAACAAGTGGAAGATCGCCAACGCGCTCCTTGATAGCCTTGAGCTGATCGAAGGAGAGACCCTCCCAGTTAGCTGGGTAGATACCGTGAATGTTGCCGATGCCGCATGCAAGGAAGTCAACGCCCAGGTCAGCAATCTTTGCGCACTGCTCAGGATCAGCAAGCTCGCCCTTAGCGGTTACGCCGTCCTCGGTACCGCCGATGCCGCCGACCTCAGCCTCAACAGAAATGCCCTTTGCGTGAGCTGCCTTTACGACCTCTTCGGTGCGCTTAAGGTTGGTCTCAAAATCAGGCTCGTGAGAACCATCGTACATAATGGAAGTAAATCCAGCCTCGATGCACTTGAATGCATCCTCATATGAACCGTGGTCAAGGTGAAGAGCAACTGGAACGGTGATGTTCTTGTCCTCAACAAGACGACGAACCATGTCTGCAACAACGCGGTAGCTTACCTGCCACTTTGCTGCACCGCTGGTGCACTGGATGATGACAGGAGACTGAAGCTCTTCTGCTGCATCAAGGATTGCTGCGGTCCACTCAAGGTTGTTCTCGTTGAATGCGCCGATGCCATAGTGGCCCTTCTCGGCACTCTGGAGCATGGCTTTTGCGCTTACAAGCATGCTAAACCTCCGTTTGACGGAAAACTGATACATATAAATGATACCTTGTTTCATCACCTTTGATACGGTCGTTTTTAACAAATACATGGCGAGAAACACGCGCATAAGAAAATCGCTTAGTTACTCACAGAACTTCTCGCCATTTCCGACACTGAAGTTGTATGTTGGATGAAACTTAATGCCCTCTGATGTTGCGATTTAGCGACGAAACATTACATCTTCACAAAAATGAGGTAGGCTATCAGTTCGAAGAAAGGAGCATCTTGTGAGCTATAAGCACTTTGATGCAGACAAAACTCGATTAGCTTCGCCTGCTCAGCCTACAGATGAGGCAACAAACGAGAAGCCCAGCCTTCTTAAGGACGTCTCAATTACCCAAATTTTGGCAACATCGCTTGCTGCGGTGACTGCGTTTGTACTGTCAAACCAGATTGGTATTGCAGGCTCGATTATCGGTGTGGCCGTCGGTGCCGCCGCCTCGGCGCTTGCTTCGCAGATTTACCAGAACGTTATCAGGCGCTCCACGCATAAGTTCCGCGCTAGCGACAATGATGAATATAACCAGCAGGCATATCCAAACAGCAGCCAAACAACGCTTGAAGGCACACAATATATGCCTCGAGCACAATATGCACCTTCTCGCGATTATTATCCCAACGCTGACTCTGGTACAGGGCAGTCGTCGCAGGTAAATCGCACACCAACACTGTCTCGCAAGCGCGTAAGAGCGCTGACTATCGTGACCATTATTTCAATTATCTTTACCATTTCTGCCGTCATTCTTTATGCAATGTTCCTCAGCTATATCACCGACGGATCTGGCTTGGGACCTAAGGTCAGCACAACCCCAGTTGTGACGGAAAAAACTACGAATACCAGCAATTCGACGGATAAGAAAGACGATTCCAGCTCTTCTAGCGAGAAGACCGACGAGTCAAGCAAGTCCACTGATTCCAAGGATTCCTCTTCGGAGAGCACTGACTCCAAGAAATCAGAGACCACCAGCTCCGACAGCTCGTCTAGTTCGGAAAAGACCAGCGACTCTAGCAGCTCAAGCAGCTCGTCTGAGAGTAATTCTTCCAGCAACAACTCTGGAACGGGCAGCTCAAACAGCAATTCTGGTTCCAATCAGAACTCTGGCTCTAGCAATAGTTCTGGCAGCGGATCCAGTGGTTCTGGCTCAAACAGCTCCAATGGTGGCAACTAAGTCGCGGTCTCATCACGGTCGGCGCAACTAACAGCAACAACAAACAGCAGCTCACACAGAGCTTGCTGCAGAAAGGATGGGTATGGAAACCACAAACGCATGGAAAAAGTACACCTCGGAAGACCTGGACAAACTCCAGTCGTTTACCGAGGGCTACAGAAAGTTTATCTCCGAGAACAAGACTGAGCGCGAGTGCGCCGCAAGCGCTATCAAGCTTGCCGAAGCAGCAGGTTACGTTAAGCTTTCTGACGCCATCGCTGCAGGTAAAACCCTCAAGGCTGGCGATAAAGTCTATGCAGACATTCGCGGCAAGTCCGTCATCTTTGTCCAGATTGGAACCAAGTCCCTGGAAGAGGGCCTAAACATCCTTGGAGCTCACATCGACTCCCCTCGCCTGGACGTCAAGCAGAACCCTCTTGAGGAGCGCAACGAGCTGGCCACCTTTGACACCCACTACTACGGCGGCGTCAAGAAGTACCAGTGGGTCACCATTCCCCTGGCAATTCACGGCGTTCTTGCACTTAAAGACGGTAGCGTCGTAAACGTATGCGTTGGTGAGGACCCAACCGATCCTGTTTTCTGCATTTCCGACCTTCTCATCCACTTGAGCGCTGAGCAGCTTGGAAAGACCGCTTCCAAGGTCATCGAGGGTGAGATGCTCGACCTTATTGTTGGTAATCGTCCACTTGTTTGGGGTCAGAACGGCGAGAAACCCGCCGATGCTGAGGGCGACGAGCCAAAGGAAGCTGTTAAGGCTAACGTCATCAACATCCTGAAGGACCTCTACGGCATTGAGGAAGCAGACCTTCTCTCCGCTGAGCTTGAGATTGTTCCTGCAGGTCCTGCTCGTGACATGGGCTTTGATCGCTCCATGATCTTGGGCTACGGTCACGACGACCGCAGCTGCTCCTACCCTTCCCTGATTGCGCAGCTTGAGTGCGACACTCCTGCACGTACTTCCGTCACCATCCTGACCGACAAGGAAGAGATTGGCTCCGTTGGCGCTACTGGCATGAACTCCCTCTTCTTTGAGAACATCATGGCAGAGGTTCTGGCGCTTGCCGGTTTTGAGTCTCCACTTTTTCTGCGCCGCTGCATGGCTAACTCCTACATGCTCTCTAGCGACGTTTCTGCTGGTTATGACCCAAGCTTTGCTGGTAGCTTTGAAATCAAGAACTCCGCCATCATGGGTCACGGTCTTGCTTTTAACAAGTTCACTGGTAGCGGCGGCAAGGTTGGCTCTAACGATGCCGATGCCGAGTACGTTGCACTGATTCGTCGCATTATGGACAACGCTGGCGTCCAGTTCCAGACCGCTGAGCTTGGCCGCGTTGACGCTGGTGGCGGCGGAACTATCGCATACATGCTGGCAAAATACGGCATGCACGTCATCGACTGCGGCGTCCCTGTTCTCTCCATGCACGCACCTTGGGAGATTGCAAACAAGGCCGACATCTTTGAGGCATATCGCGGTTACCGTGCATTCCTGGAGTTCAGCGAGTAATTAAGCTACACAAATAGGTTTTACGTGCACGCAAATCAAGCTAACAAGAAAGACGTGAGAGACAAGCTCTCACGTCTTTTTCTGTATCAAATCCAAGGCGAGAAACCCGCAGCTAAAGACCACGAGGCGAGAAACCCGCACACCCGCAGCAACGCATCCAGGCAACTATCCCAGCAACGAAAGCACTTCTCGCTTGGCAGCCAAAAACTCTTCGCTCAAATCAAATGATGCTAGGTCAGCACCTTGACCAGCGTCTTTGCCAGAGCCTGCCTCCGACACTGTATCAGCGCAGCCCTGCGGCTCAACAACGCCCACAATCTTGGTTACCACGCCCTGCGCGGGACTGCCCGCCATTACATAAATGCGCGAAGCCATGGCAACCGCCTCATCAACGTCGTGCGTGATCACCAGTACGGAGAGGCCAAACTCCTTCACGGAAGACATGAGCCACGCACGCATTTCTCGCCGTGTGAGAGCATCTAGTGCCGAGAAGGGCTCGTCCAACAGCATGATGTCTGAGCCAATGAGTGCCGTGCGCAGGAACGCAACGCGCTGTCTCATGCCGCCTGAGAGCTCGTGAGGCCAGCTTTGTGCCACGCGCTCAAGTCCACCGCGTTCCAGCATCTCCTGGGCCCGTGCGCGTGCCTCAGAGCGCGAGACGCCCTTCAGCTCAAGCGGAAGCGCTACGTTGTCGATGATGCGCTTGCTTGGGATAAGCAGATCCTTCTGGAGCATGTAGCCGATGTGTCCCGGATGTCCCGTGACGTCAGAGCCATGCAGCAGCACCCTGCCCTCCTGTGGCTGCAGAAGTCCCGCAAGTGCGTGGAGCAGTGTTGTCTTGCCACAGCCCGAGCGACCAACCAAGCAGGTAATGGTGCCAGGTTGCAGCTCAATCGAGATATCCTGAGCAACTACCTGGCCGTTTCCCCAAACCAGCGTAAGGTGGCGTGCTTCAAGCGCTGGCGCGTCCTGTTGCGTCTCGCATGCAGGTGCAGCTCCTAGGCTTTTCTCGCCAGAAGCGTCCATAGCAGCACCTTCTGTTATGTCAATAAGCTTCTTATCCAAGGTACTCACTAGTAAATCCTGCGGATGGGTCAATCTTATTCTCTAGCAGCTGCTGGTTATTGAGCCAGGTGTAGAATCGCTGCCAGCGAGCAGAGTCAATAACTCCCCACTTCTCGGCGTCGTCAATGTATTTGGCAGCCAAGAACTTCTGAGAAGCTTTAACCAGGTCAGCGTCAAGTTCTGGAACAGCTTTGAGTAGAATTTCTGCCGCTTCATCAGGGTTAGAAACGCAGAACTCATAACCTTTTCTGGTAGCGCTTAAGAAGGCCTTAACAGCGTCTGGATTCTCTTTTGCAAAGCCATCATTTACTGCGATAACTGGCGTGTAGTAGTCAAAATTCTGATCAATAGCTGCAAACGCAAAGTAGTTGTACGCAAAGTTCTGAACACGAGCGTTTTGAACAGCCCACTGCTCATACACCCAAACAGCATCAAACATCTTTGCTTTTAGTCCAGATACCTCATCATCTACCTCATAAGGTACCATTTTAAGCGTGGAGGGATCTCCTCCATCAGACTCCATAACTGACCTGATAGTAGCCTGCTCAACAGGGAGATTCCACGTTGCGTAAGTACGATCATTAAGGTCACGCGGACGAACAATGTGATCTTCTTCACGGCTCATAATGCCTGAAAGATTGTGCTGAATGATAGCAGCCACCGCAGTATACGGCAGAGGATTAGATGACGAGAGGCTGTTAGCAATATAGTCCTGGTAGGTAACGCCCATCTGAGCACCACCAGCACCAATCAGCGCGTCCGCACCGTCAGCAGGTGGTTGCTGAATGGTTACTTTGAGGCCAGCCTCGTTAAAGTAGCCCTTTTCCTGAGCTACATAAATGCCGGTGTGGTTGGTGTTGGGGGTATAGTCCAGGGCAAACGTAATCTCTGTGGTACCGCCGGAATTCTGCCCAGCACCCTTGTTTGCGTTGGATGGAGCAGACGGCTGTTCAAGCGAGCAACCTGCGCAAAGTCCTGCTGTCGAGAAACCCATTGCAGTTAGAAAGCCTTTTCTTGTTATACCCTTGCGATTAAATGCGTTCATGCGTGTAATCACTTCTTTCTTTGAGTTCCATCAAAGTTACCGCGCGGATTCCTTGGTTTTCTGAGAGGTATCCCAAGGTAGCGCTCGCTTTTGGACAAGTTCTACGAGCTTCATCAACACCAGTGACAATGCAGAAACCACCACGATTGCTGCAAACATCCTGTCGTACGCAAATGCTTTTCTGACGCGTGTCATATAGACGCCCAGTCCAGCGTCGCCTCCCAGCCACTCTGCAATTACTGCGCCAATTACGGCGTAGGTCACGCTCATTTTGAGTCCCGAGAAAAACTGTGGTGCAGCGGCGGCCAATTTGACGTGCCAGAAAATCTGCCAACGACTAGCTCCCATGGTGGTCATTAGATCAACCATATCGGGGTCAATCGATTTAAATGCCGAGTTCAGCGCCACGGTAATAGGGAAAAACGTTGAAATAGCCACAAGAACAATCTTGGGCAAGAGGCCATAGCCCAACCAAAGCACCAAAAGCGGCGCAATGGTCACAATAGGAATAGTTTGTGAGATAGTTACAAGTGGAGAAAGCAGCTTGTCCAGCGTTTTGAAGAAGTCCATAAGAACCGCAAGCGCAAAGCCAATAAAAACTCCAATGGCCAGGCCAACAAGGGATTCTAAAAGCGTAATTCCGGTATGCGTCATAAGAAGCTGAAAGTCTTTGACCAGCGCAAATACAACCTGAACAGGAGTTGGCACAAGATAATTTGGGATAATTCCTACAACAATGACAAGCTGCCAAAGCGCAAGAAAAGAAGCAAGGGATATGGCTTGCAGTGTAAACTGAGAAAGTTTTTTCATATGCCCTCCTTCTTGTAGTGCGTAAGGACGGCATTGGCTCCCTACGCTGGCATTACCCAGATCAGGTTAATGGGTCGCAACATACGGTGCTGCCTCTCAGCCGGGCCATTTCCCAGCTCCCCGTTACAATTATTATAGCGCGGTCGTCTCTAACATCAAATAAATAGTTAAACAATCCCCTAAAGCCGCGTGCGCCTGCCCAACAAAACTAACCCAAAAGCTCCTTAAGTCCCAGCTTATCCGCCTCAGTAATTTGACGTACAACTTTTGCTGGAGATCCAACAACAAGAGAATTGTCTGGAATATCTTTAGTAACCAGACTATTAGCACCAATTACACAGTTATCTCCGATAGTTACACCGGGAAGCACCGTCACATTTCCGCCAAACCAGCAGTTATCTCCCACTGTGATAGGCAATGCTCGCTCATACCAAGCATTTCTCTCCTCAGCATCTAGAGGGTGTTGAACGGTGTACGCCTTAAACTGAGGGCCCACAAAACTATGGGCACCAAAAGTGATAGGCGCACAATCCATCAAGTATGCACCATGGTTGATAAAGCTATGTGGGCCAATCTTGATATTGAAGCCATAGTCAACATTAAAAGGAGAAACTGCAGCGCTTCCCTCTCCTAGTTCACCGAGAAGTTCGCTCAAAATCTGACGGCACTTTTCTTTATCACTTGGGCGGGTCTGATTGAACTCCCAGGCAAGATCCTTAGCGCGCCAAAACGCAGCACTCTGCTCCTCATCAGAGCCACCACACCACTCACCAGCGCTCATGCGCTCAAGCTTTGATTTCTTATTTTCTGACTTTACGGTGGTCTGCTTTGGATCAATATCGTACATGACTAACTCCTTGTGTCTCTTTATGTAATGACAAGAAGTGTAATAAAAGAAGAGCCCCTGACGAGGCTCTTCTCAGCTAGTTTAAAGTTCTTGTAACCAACTACATTGCATCAAAAACATTTACCCACTTGAGCAGGAACTCTGTTTCTTTTACACGACCGCGAGCAAGCTCTGCTGCAGCAATAATGCCAAGCCATTCATTTACATACTGACGAGTGCAGCCCTGCTTAGTGCAATAAAGATTGATGTATTTCTCGGCAAGTTCCTCATCACCATGAAGAAGCAGGTGCAGATAAGTTGTAGCGCAGTCTGCAGCACCATTGCCTTGTGTCGCATGGGCCCAGTCAAGAATTACAGGAGCGCCATCTTCGGCGAGAATAACGTTGGAAGGAACAAAGTCACCATGACAGACCTTAGTGTGAGGCTTCATACCATCAAGCTTGAGCAGAAGCTCATACCTTGTAGCCTCATCAAGAATATCTGGAATGCTGTTAATCATTCGGGTGAACTTGTCTTTTTGACGAGTAAGAAGCGGTGCCTTATGAGCGTGAATAGCCAGCTCAATATCGACAAACTTATTGAGATACTCGTCCTCTTTTTCTGGATGCTCCTCAATAAGCTGCCTAATTGTTTTGCCTTCAACTTTTCTGGTTGAAACAGCCCAGCAATTACCAACCTTACTAATCTCTACAAGAGAAGGAACGTTGATGCCAGCCTGCTCAGCACGAGTGAGGTTTAAAGCCTCATTCATAATATCAGCAGAAGGTTTGCTTCCGCTGAACACCTTAACAACTGTGTCTCCGTTGTCATACACAACCTTGTTATTACGCTCGACAATTACCTTTTTATCAGCTTTGAGCTCCATAACAACCTCCAATAAGGTACTCATGCAGATACTCACTATCCACCTAGTAGTATTGTCGTTCTTCTCTAATCTCTCCTGGCGAGAAGAACACTCTTATTGGTTAAACGGTTGGCAAATTCGGTGAACGTAAACATCTCCAGTTAAAACAAGGAATCGTCCTTCTGACAAAGATCCCCCGCTTTTTATAAAAGCGGGGGATCTGCATACTAAGTGTATGTGTGTTGCTTACTGCTCTTTACGAGTACGAGCATATGCTCCAACACCAACAAAGCCAGCACCAACTGTTGCAAAAGCAACCATAGCTACAACGCTTGCGTCACCAGTATCAGGCGTGCGATGCTTACGCTTCTTACCAGGCTTCTCTGGAGTTGGAGTTGGAGTAACTGGAGTCTCGGTGTTGGTAATGGTAAAGCCATTAGCCATATCACCAGTTATCTCAGAAGTGTAACCCTCGATAGCATCCTCAGAAACGGTGTAAGCAATGACGTGATTATCTGCTGCGTAAAGATTTACACCAACAAACGAACCGGTCCAATTGTTTGCCTCAGAAAGGACAAGGGTCTGACCAGTGTCAACACCATCAGCAAGCAGGTGAACGGTTACAGAATCCTTCTTTGTACCGTTCCAAACCTTGGTTACTGGGACATCACGAGTCACGGGAGCGTCGGCCTTATTGGTCAGGGTAGTAACGTTACCATTAACCTCAGGAGTCTGAGCAGTCCAACCGACTACGGTTCCTTCTGTAAAGCTCAAAGTTACGTTATCAGGAAGACCGTGGAATGTATGCTCCCAGTTATTAGCTGCAGAAAGCTCAACGGAGTCAACAACATATCCATCTGCCTTTAGATAAACAGTAAGCGTCTCTGGAATAACTGCATCTGGGTTTGCAGAAGTATCCCAAACCTTCTTAACGGTTACATCCTGAGTACCCTCTTCACCAGTAATAACGGTACCGTTGGAGCCAATACCACCACCACGCTGTGCAGTATTTCCAGAAATAATCAGCTGAGCCTTATTCTGTGCTGCGGCGATAGAGCTATAACGAAGATTAGACTCAAGAGCAAGCATATCGGTGTTGTTAACGATATTGCTTACTTCTTCAGTAGTATGACGTGCAGCAGCTGGATCAGCTTCACCAAGGATTGAAGGAAGGTTGATGGTAACCGCGCCATCCTTAGTCCAATGTGCAGAGGCACCACCAAGCATATAATCAGAAATAGTTGCACCAGCAGATTCACCTGCACCGCGAACGGTTGCAATCTCATCACCAGCACCATTTGCGGTGTTGTTGAAGAATGCTACGCCATTTTTGGAGTGGAATTCAGCTACACCGGTTGGGCAGAACCAAGCACCACCACCAATAACAGTTGCGGTGTTGTTCTTAATAAGTGCGTTATTAATGTGGACAACATAAGGAACAGAAGCAACGTAAACTGCGCCGCCCTGGTCATTTGCAGTGTTATTGATAATTTCACCAGCATTAAGGGTTACATTAGCAGATGCAACATAAATACCAGCACCAACACCCTTATCGCCAAGCTGGTTGGTGCCATTACTAGTGACCTTGTTTCCGTCAATAGAGCCACCATTCATGGTGAAGCCAGCGCGATAAATGTTTGGCCAGTTATTCCATGGAGCACCAACCTTGGAATAAGGAACCTTCTGACCACCAACAACACCAACAAACTGGTCGTAGGTAGCAACGCCACCGCCAGCAATGCCAGCAGTGTTGTTCTTGATGATGCCGTTATTCATAACAACGTTGCCGTTCCAGATTACGTAGATACCACCACCGGACTCAGAAGCAACATTATTAGTAATAGAGCCACCGTTGAAGGTAAAGTCTGCCTTTGACTTAGAATCACCAAACTGAGGATTACCTGCGTAAATGTAGACGCCTGCACCTTCAACAGCCTTATTGTTAGTGATATATCCACCACCCATAGTGGCTGTTGTTGTCTCACCGTTTGGATCCAAGGCATAGAGCATCAGACCACCAGAAGAATTAATGGTAGAAGAAGCATCGCCCCCAGTGATGGTTCCGCCAGTCATAGTGAAATCTGCATTTCTTACCAAAACGCTACCGGAGTACTGATTGGTAAGAGTAGTGTTCTGAATGGTACCGTCACGGAGCTCACCTGTTGCACCATTTGCAACAGTAACTGCGCCACCAAGAGCGTTAGCAACCGTGCTGTCCTGAATGGTGCCGCCGGCCATAACAAATTTTGCGCCAGCGCCAGTAGTAAGAACTACGCCGTTATTTCCAGGTGTAGGTTTTGCCTTACCGTTTTTAATAACGCCACGAAGCAAGGTAAAGCTACCACGGTTCTCAACGGCAAATGCAGTGTTGTTGCCATCAATGGT
Source organism: Lancefieldella parvula DNF00906 (assembly GCF_000758945.1). GTDB lineage: Bacteria > Actinomycetota > Coriobacteriia > Coriobacteriales > Atopobiaceae > Lancefieldella > Lancefieldella parvula_C. Next base: position 22,213 of record NZ_JRND01000026.1, on the reverse strand, counting down.
GGCGCCATCAAGAGTAACTGCGCCGCCAGAAGCAATCTTGAACATATAGAAATTAGAGCCGGTCATGGCACTTGTGATAGTTCCAGTACCCATCAACCTAATGTTCTTATTAGCTGGAACCTGGACTGGAGCAGTAATGGTAAAGTCCGCATTTACCTGAACGATAGTCTGCGAACCATCTGCTGGAGCAGCAGCAATAGCAGCCAGCAGCTCAGCCTCTGAGGTAACAGGGGTGGTGTCTGCGAGTGCTTGCTTTGCAAGTCCTCCAACGAGCGAGAGTGCTAGCACAAACGTAGCAACAATCGCCATGCTCCAACGTGAAAGCCTTTTCATGGTAAAACTCCTTGCGCTTAGGGAGCTTGTAGTGACAAAACAATAAAACAATTACTATAAAAGCGTAAAACAGTGCAACTTTAGCGTACTTTACTCTTCTTTGTCTAGCTGTTCAGGCTCTTCTGGACGATGTTTTAGGCGATCGTATTCTTCTTCGGTCAAAACATCTTCAATTCGTAGGTTAACACCAGAAACTTCAAGGCCTGTCATACCGGTGATTTTCTCGACAACTGTATGTTTAACGTCTTCAAAAATCTGAGGCGCATAAGAACCATATTTAATAAGTACAGAAACGGTAACATTTAGCGAGCTATCAGGCAGCACCTCTACAGTGACACCTTTAGCCGTATCAGATGCACCAAGTACATCCTGAACTCTGTTAAGCCAGTTTCCACGAGCGCCCACCACGTTGGTGACGTCACGTAAAGCCAACGAGACGATCTTCTCGACAACTCCACCAGAGAAGGTAAGAGAGTCTGTATCCTCAAGATCTGCATCGGAAGGAACATCTGTTGTTTCTTCTGCAGGAACAATTTCTTCAGAGGTGGTCTCTTGCGAATTAGTAAGCTCTTCTGCCACAGCTCTCTCCTATCTAGTTTCTATCCGTAAATAAGGAACGAATCTTTGCCAAAATGGTTGCCTTTCCGTCAAAAATCTGACCGATGGCAACTCCAACCAACACAAACAATGCAACAACTAGCATTTTAAAAAGGCCAAACGTAAACAAAAAAATTGCAAACAAGAGGCCTAAAAATCCGCCAATAATGGCACCTGGATGGTCAACGACGTATTTTTTGCACTTCTCCTGCATCTTCTGAAAGAAGCTATTATCCATTGTCTGTGACCTCCTTTGCATCTGGCTCTGAAATACTCAATCGAATGTCTTTACCAGTCTGCTGAGCAGCGGCTTGAGTGGAAGGTTGCTCGTAAGATTGCTCTTCTACAGTCTCTGGTTCTGGCACAACCTCTTTTGACTGAGACAAAGACGCGCCTTCTTCATCTTTTGGCGAGAAGGAACTTGGCTTGATAAAAGAAAGATTAATGCTAGAAACGCAAGGTCCGCACACAATGGCAAGACCAGACTGAAGAGCGTTATAGAACTCAGAGCCCTTTGCGGTGACATCAACAGGCTCTTTGGGGAGAATATCAATCTGTACGGCTACAGAATTGTTCTTAGAAATCTGCACGTTAACACGGTGTGCAAGGCAAGTTCCATCTTCTTCAATAATATGGGCTGCCTGAGAAGAAATGGCATCTTTAGTGACGGAGATTGTTCCGCCTTCAACTGTTGCAACCGTGAGCTTTACCGTTTTTCTAATGAATAGAGCTCTGAACAACACCACAACAAGACCAAAGATGCTAATAGCCGCACAAGCGTTAAGAGCAATAAGGTAGGGCTTGTTAAACAAGAGATTAGTTGCCTGATGTGTCCAAGGACCAAACCACGTTAAAGCAAGGGCTAAAAACACAAAAGCACTTGCAAAAACATAGAGTATGTAGCAAAAACGCTTGAAGCCGCTCATGGCACCTCCACTTTCTTTTATATAAACAGTTTAACCCCAATACCGGACAAAAAGAGAATATAAAAACTGCCTCCCGGCGGAAGGCAGTTTTTAGTCTGTATATACCGTTAGCAGAAAATGAACTTAAGCGTTTTTCATAACGACGGAGCGAACAACTCCCGCCGCGTCGTCACAGGAATCCAGAACAGTCTCCATGCGGTCAAAAATACGAAGCCAAGCAACGGTGTGGCGACCAGGCATTTCATCACGGAACAAGCGAGAGAGTGCGTTGTGGTAAATAAGGTCTCCCTCGTCCTCAACATGTCCAACTGCAATAGCCTTCTCCATAACGGTAGGATCTTTCTTGTAATCACTCAAAACACTCAGCATCTCCCGGACCGTCTTGCATGCGCGAAGGGTAAGTTCAGCAAGCTGCATAGCCTCTTTACGAGTGTCGTCAACGTTAAAGAGATCAAGGCGCTCCGCAACAGAATTCATTCCGTCAACGATGTCATCAAGACGAAGCGCCAAGTCAGAGATGTCCTCACGCTCAAATGGTGTGACAAAGGAAGCGTAAAGCTCCTTCATAATGTGCTGGACCTTCTCGTCACACTCACGCTCGTAAACCTTCATCTGAGGAATACGTGCAGCAGTCTCGGGAAAGCCTTCCATAATGACCACATACTCTTCAGCGGTTTCTACAATTTTGTCGCCAAACTCGCGGAACATGGTGTAGAAGACGTCCTCTTTTGGCTTACCTAGCATGAATCCTCCAATAAAGTTGAGTGGTTCAATAGAACTCGTAAAAGACAGTTATACGTACTTAGAAAATCATCAGGAACAGTTTTGCAAAAAGAAAACCAATAAGTCCGCAGCCAGGGAAAGTAAACACCCATGCTGCTACCATTTCTTTTGCAACACCCCAGTTAACTGAACGAATATTTTTTGCAGCACCCGCGCCCATCATGGCGGTCATTTTTGTATGAGTTGTTGAAACAGGAAGACCAGTCAGTGTGGAAAGCAGCAAAGATGCAGATGCCGAGAAAGACGCAGCAAAGCCCTGATAACGCTCAAGCTTTACCATTTCCATTCCGACTTTTTTAATAATCTTTCTTCCGCCAATTGCAGTGCCGATAGACATAAGAGCAGCACACAGTACCTGCAACCAGAGCGGGAATACATCTGCACCAGCAGCTCCATGACCTGCTGAAAGTGCAATTGCAAGCATAGCAATGGACATGAACTTCTGACCATCCTGTGCACCATGCATAGCAGCAACAAATGCTGAGCCAACAACTTGCAAATGGCCAAACATCTCATCAGCGCGTTGTCGATCAACGTTTACACAAAACTTGTTAATTGCTTTAACAATAATCCAACCAGCGGCAAAACCTAATGTGGTTGAGAAGAGCAGACCAATTAAAACCTTGCTCCACTCGCCCCAGTTAACTGCACCAAAATCACCATGAATAGCAAGTGCTGCACCGGTGAGACCTGCAATAAGGGCGTGTGACTCAGAAGTTGGAATACCTAAAGCCCAAGCTCCTACTGCCCAAGTAACAATACCAACACAGCCTGCGGCAAGAGCAACAAGAGCCTCATGGTTATTACTACCAAAGTCAACCATACCCAAAATTGTGTCTGCAACTGCAGTTGAAATGAGGCACATAGCCACCAAACCAACAAAGTTGCATACAACACTCATGATAATTGCATGGTTAACTTTAATTGAACGAGTTCCAACAGCCTCTGCAATAGCATTAGCCGCGTCGGTTGCACCATTTACAAAGATGCATCCAAAAACAAGGACAATGACGAGGGCCAAAAACGGATTGGCAACCATCATCTCAAAAAAGTGTCCGAGGGTTATCATTCGGTACCTTTCAAACCACTTTCATAACGGGACAATGATAATCGATATATCGTTCAATTATGTTTAAAAACATTCGAATAGCTAAATCAGCGCAAGTTGTTTCTTACGCCTCGATATCCCTCTTATGCAAATTACAAGCTGGCCCAGAAGAACTACCCAGTTGTCCTAGAAGAGTTGCCCAGGTAACCCAGAAGAGTTACTCAGAAATGCGCGCCTAATTACTAGGCAAGCTTTTTGATAATAGCTGCAGTAATTCTGGCAGAGCGCTCAGAAGCCTCGCGCTCAAACGTTAGATAATCAACGCTTGAAGTAGTGCCGGGCTTATCGGACATAAGCCTAATCACCACAAACGGTGTGTGGTTAAGCCAAGCAACCTGAGCAATTGAGGCGCCCTCCATCTCGCAACAGTCAGCACCAAACGTTGTGTAGATGTGGTCTGCTAACTCTGATGAACTTACAAACTGATCTCCTGAAGCAACGCGGCCAGAAATAACCTGCAGTTGAGGAGCTACTTCTTTGGCTGATGCAAGTGCGCGCTCAATAAGACTCTCATCTGCTGTAAACGAGAAAACTGGAAGACCTGGAATTTGACCAGCGGCAAAATTGAGAGGACCAACGTTCATATCGTGTTGAACTAAATCTGAGGAGATAACAATATCCCCAACCTGTAGCTCAGGGTTTAAAAGCCCTGCAATACCAGTATTAATAACATGTGTTACTGCAAACGTATCAATCAGGATCTGCGTGCATGCTGCAGCATTGACCTTGCCAATTCCCGACTGTACAACAACAACAGAAACATCTCCCAAAAGGCCTTCAACAAACTGCATACGGGCCTGATCATACGTGCGCTCAACGGTCATCTGCGCTTTTAGTAGCGCAACCTCTGGTTCCATGGCTCCGATAATTCCAATTTTCATATTAAGCTCCTACTCCTGCAAGCCAACTAGAACCAGCCAGGGCTCTTACAATTTTGTCTCGTACACTCATTTCGTTTGCATCGTCTTTGATGTGAACATGAATGATTACCTTGATGCCTGTCTCAGCAATGCTTGATGCTTCAACCTCAATAGGAAGTGTTCTATCAAGCTGAGGTGCAACTACCTCTTGAACAATTTCTGTTATTTCTTGCGTTACCGCATTCAAATCAACGGTTGGTTTAAGCACTATATTAATGGGCACCTCTGTCATATCCCACCTGGTACGATGCGCAAGTGCTGTTTTATTAAGTACTGAATTAGGAATGATGTCTACCCTACCTCCACGAGCACGAACTATGGTAGAGCGCCAATTCATATCAATAACCTCACCGGAGATAGTTCCAATGCTTACCTGATCTCCCGGCTTAACCACACCTACCAACATAAGGCCTAAGCCGCCTACCAGGTTAGAAATGGTATCCTGGAGACCAAAAGACAAGGCGATGGAGGTAACTCCCAAAGCGGTCACAAACGCCGTTGGCTGAATGCCAAAAACAGGCTGCAATACCGCGAGAATAGCAAACGCCCAGATGATTCCTCGGATTATGTTGACAAAGATAGATGCCGACGGCAGTTTAGATGAATCCAAAGCCTTTCTTGAGAGCTTTATTGCAAAATGCTCAATCAAAAACGCAATGAAGAATACAACTACAAAGGTAACTACCCTAAAAATAAAATCTTGTGGAGTGAGGCCCAAAATTAAGCCGTCATGCATCAACACCATGGCTATCCCTCAATTTTGACTATCGGAGCAAAGCCCTTCATGAGCTTCTTTGTCTTATTAGTGCGTGTAAACTTGACCTCAATAGTATCGCCCTGAACTGCTAAAACAACACCTGGACCAAAGGTCTTGTGAGACACCTGATCTCCCACAGCAAAGCTTGTAGAAGCGCGGGCTGGGTCCTTTTGAATAGGAGCTGGACGTGGAGCTGGGGCGCCACCGCTAGAGCGCGTACGAGAACCAAAAACGTTTCCACCATAGACTTCTGAACCACGGCCAGAGCCAAAGGTGCCATGACGGTCTCCGCGCTTGGCCCAGCCAACACCGGAAAATCCTGCGGAGCCAACACCAATAGCTTTAACGTGCTCCTGAGGAATCTCCCCCACAAAACGCGATACGGGATTAGCCTGAACAGAGCCATAGGTTCTTCTGGTAGACGCATACGTCAAATACAAGCGTTTACGCGCACGCGTAATAGCAACATAGGCCAGCCTGCGCTCTTCTTCTAGCTGAGCTGCCTCTGCCTCGTAATTTGCATGAGGGAAGATACCCTCCTCCATGCCAGCAACAAATACTGCTGGGAACTCCAGACCCTTTGCAGCGTGAATGGTCATAAGTGTTACCGCAGAGGTAGAGCCATCCAAACTGTCAAGGTCAGAACGAAGTGCCAACCATTCCATAAATGCCGGGAGCTTCTCTGCAGCAACCTGTGGATGTAGAGCTTCTTCCTGAGGTGCAGAGTCTGGCTCAGCAGCAACACCAGCAAGCGTGCCGGTAGCAGCATCAAAACCAGCCTCACTCAGCGAAGCAGCATCTTGTGCGTCAAGCGCTCCTGCTTCCCTTAGTTGTTGCAAGCTCTCAAGTGTTTCTTCAACATCGTCGTGAGACTCGTCAAACTCTGCCGCAACGCCAAAGAACTCTCGAATGTTCTCGATACGTCCATCAGCCTCAATGGTATGCTCAGCCTCAAGTGCACGAATAAGACCTGAGCGGTCAATAATTGCCTCAACTACCTCATCAAGCTCGCCGTCAATATGACGGCCGTGCTCAATAGCTGACGTAAACTCTACCAGCGCATTTCTCACCTTTGCGGTAAGAAGGCTCTCCTCCATCACACATGCTTCACATGCCGAGAAGAACGACAGGCCGTTATACAGTGCATACGTCTGAATCTTCTGAATGCTTGTTGCACCAATACCGCGACGAGGCGTGTTGATAACGCGCAGCGCGGCCATATCATCATCAGGGTTTACAACAACCTTAAGGTAGGCCATAACGTCTCTGATCTCTGCACGATCAAAGAATCGAGTGCCGCCCACAATCTTGTAAGGAACACCGGCTCTCAGCAGCATATCTTCAAGAATACGAGACTGCGCATTAGTACGATAAAACACGGCAATATTGTCGTATGACGTGCCCTTATCGTGCAGTTTTTCTATCTCAGAGCCAATCCATGCGCCCTCATCACGCTCATCGGATGCCTGATACACCTGGATCTTCTCACCATCTCCTTCATCGGTGAAGAGGCGCTTTGGCTTGCGATGAGAGTTGTGCGCAACAACTGCATTGGCAGCGGCCAAAATATGGCCCGTTGAGCGGTAGTTTTGCTCTAGCTTAACTACAACTGCTTCCTCGTAGTCTTTCTCGAACGCCAAGATGTTTTTGATGTCTGCTCCGCGCCACGAATAAATTGACTGGTCATCATCGCCAACAACCATAAGATTGCGATACTTGGATGCCAAAAGCTTGGTAATTGCGTACTGGACGCCGTTGGTATCCTGATACTCGTCAACGTTGATGTAGCGGAAACGCTCCTGGTATTTGGCAAGCACGTCAGGATACTTAGAGAGCAGCTCAAACGCCTTAACCAGAAGGTCATCAAAGTCCATGGCATTGGCTTTATCCAAACGAGTCTGAAGCGCACGATACACGCGGGCTACCACGTGATCCATAGGACTTGCTGCTTGTGTCTCTACATCATCGGGATACAAAAGGGCGTTTTTAGCAGCAGAAATCTTAGAACGAATGGAGTTGAGCGGGAACTGACGGACATCAATATCCAAATCAGACAGAATAGTCTTTACCAGGCGTTTTGAATCATCATCGTCGTAGATAGCAAAATTGGGGCCATAACCAAGACGCTCACCATCTTCTCTAAGCAGACGGACACACATAGCGTGGAACGTGCAAACCCACATACCGCGAATATTGTTAGGCAGCAGTGCTTCAAGACGCTCACGCATCTCTGCTGCGGCCTTGTTTGTAAACGTAATGGCCAGAATCTGCCAAGGACGAACGCCTTCATCGGCAATCATGTGCGCAATTCTAAACGTCAGAACACGCGTCTTTCCCGAACCAGCTCCTGCAAGAACCAGCAAGGGTCCTTGAGTTGTCATAACTGCCTGGTGCTGGGCAGGATTTAAACCTTCAAGATCAATCTGCATTACGCCATCCTTGTGTCAATCATTCTTAGAGTAAAAGTGTACCCCGATAACCGGACATTAATTGCGCTCGTTTCTGTTGCCTCCACAATAAAAAACCGGCCCCCAAAAGAGAGCCGGTTTATCTGCATCAATGCTGCTAGTGAACTTCTACACGTATGGCGAGAAGATCTTCTAGACCAAACGCCTGCCTTAGTTCATGGAGTTTGCCTGACGGCTCTTTGCACGAGCAACAACTGCCAGAGCAATCACACCACCTGCAACACATGCCATAACGATGGCGCTAAGTGTGAGGTTCTCATCACCAGTGTATGGAAGTGCAGGGCCGCCATAGTATGGGATAGCTGCTGGATTTGGAGCGCTTGGGAAGCTTGGGGCAAGAGGACCACCAGGGATACCTGGAGTGCTTGGGGTGCTAGGGTTTTCTGGAGTAGCAGGATTTTCTGGAGTAGCAGGGTTTTCTGGAGTTACAGGAGCAACTGGCTCTGGCTCCCACTCTGCAACAAGAACAACCTTAGGAGTGGTGGTGGTAAGGGTTACCTGGTCTCCTGCCTGATAGGTGATGCCATCAAGCTTCCAGCCCTTGAAGACGTAGCCATCGCGAGTTGGAACGGTAGCAGAGACAGTCTCGTTCTTAGGATCAGTGAGAGAGTCAGCAGTGTTGCTATCAATACCAAAGTAACCGTTCTGTGCTGCAGGAGCACCAGTACCGCCGTTTGCATCGTAGCTGAGCTCATACTCCTGGTTCCAAACAGCAGTCAGAGTATAAGGGCTTCTCATGTTAAAGACAGTAGTCTCAGAAACATAGCGTTTATCGCCAGCTGGGTTGTTGTTTGCATCTGCAGGAACAGCAGAAGCACCAACATAGCGGAAGTGGTTATCAACGTAAGAACGCTTCCAGAACTCAAACTTGTAACCATCGCGGACTGGCTGGTCTTCAATGATGTTGTACTCAGCAAAACCATAGGTACGAGGGTTATTTGGAGTCTTGGACTCTGTATAAGTTGCGTTGCCGTAGATGGTGCCGCCATTTGCGTCGTAAATGAGCTGGTTAACTGCGGATGGCGTAGGTGTTGGAGTTGGAGTTGGGGTGGTCTCTGCAGGAATAACGTGGATGTGATAGCCAACCCACATAAGGTGGGTTGTGTTGCCGCCAACGTTAGCAGGATCAGAGGAATCTCCCTGCATAGTAACAAGGAAGAATGCCGTAACAGGCTGATTAGCAGGGGTTACCTTACGACCGGTAAACTCAAAATAGAACTGACCACCGTTGTTAGTTACGGTATTGCTGTTTCCGTAGAAAGCATAGGTGAAGTCATAATCAGTAGCAGGGAGCTCAGGATAAGCACCTGCGGTGACCAGCGTAGTGGTTACGCCAAAAGGAGCAAAACCAGGACGGGTGGTGGTGTAGTGGGAATACGCACCAGTATCTCTAATGGTCTGACCAACGCGAACAACAATCTCGCCATACTGACCAGGAACAGGAGTCTGGTGGCCAGAACGCTGAGGGTTGTCTGTAAGAACCCTAGATGTATCGGCATTACCGTCAGCCGAGAAAACAGAAACCTTTACACCTGGTGTAGATGTATCAATAGGATCTGCAAATGCAAGTTTTGGTGCAGAAACTGCAAGAATTGCAACAAACGCAAGTGCAAGTGCACACGCAATTCTCTGAAGCGTCTTGATGTGGCGCATAAAACCTCCTGGAACTATTACAAGTAATTACGTACTCTTACGGCCAAAATTCAGCTGTAAGAGCATATAGGACAAGGCAATTCTTAGTAAATGAGCCCAGAGCGATTACATATATCTTTCATAGGTTTTCCACGTATTTTCCATATGTTTTGGCATAAAAAAGCGCGGCGAGAAACTCACCGCGCTTGAACGCATATGTTGTATCGCTTGTCAGTCAGAAACTTACTTAACAAGCAGGAAGTATGCGATAACTGCAATGCCCAGAATAATGCGGTACACGCCAAAAGGCTTGAAATCATGCTTGCGGACATAGCCCATAAGCGCACGGACCATAACAAGCGAAACAATAAACGCCACTAAACAACCAACACCCAAAATAATTGCCTCAGGAGCAGTGAAGGTGTTGCCCTTCATAAAGTAGCGCACAAGCCTCAAAGCAGAAGCGCCGGCCATAGTAGGAATTGCCAGGAAGAACGTAAACTCAGCAGCTACAGCCCTTGAACAACCAAGTGCTAAGCCGCCAAGAATGGTTGCTCCAGATCTTGAAGTGCCTGGAACAATTGCAAGAACCTGGAACACACCAATACCAAGTGCGGTCTTCCAGTCAAGGTTGTCAATGTCTTGCACGCGGGCCAGGTTGTCGGCTGAGGGGGCCTTCAGGGATGCGGCGGCGTCTGGGCGCATGTGTTTACCACGAGGTGCTTCAACCTTTACCGTTGCAGCGACCTTCTCGCGATGTAGCTCAAGCACAATAAAGATGATGCCGTAGAAAATAAGGGTTGCGGCAATAACAAAAGGGCTTCCAAGATGCTCTTCGATGAAGTCGTTGAGCGGTAGACCAATTGCTGCTGCAGGAACGCAGCTAACCACCACTTTTGCCCAGAGTTTCCAGGTAGAGCGCTTCTCGTCCTTAGATTTCTTTGGCGAGAAGGGATTGAGCTTGTGGAAAAAACCCACACATACTGCAAGAATTGCGCCAAGCTGAATAACAACGAGGAACATATTCCAGAAGTCTTCAGAAACATTGAGTGGTAAGAACTGATTGAGTAGCAGCATATGGCCTGTTGATGAGATAGGTAGCCACTCGGTAATACCTTCAACTACGCCAAATAACGCTGATTTAAGCGCTTCAATCCACAAAATTGCCGACTCCACTAAAACCTCCTTGGGGACTGATTACGAACCTATTGTACGCAATCCGTTCGCCCTTTCTTTTTCTACCGTTCACGGTTTTACCTAACGACTTTACTACTTTAAAAGTGCCTTGTTTTCTGCAAAGTTGGCATTTGGAGCCAAAAACAAGTAGAATTGACACCCTCGCACGAGCGGAGAAAAGCGATTATGCGTATTTTGGAGGTCAAGTGTTATCTGACCTCGCGCTTGAAGCCAGTAATGAGCGGACGGCACAACATGCGTACTAATCGGAAGCCCCAATCGCGGAGGTCGATTTGAACAAATATATGCGTCACAGACGCTTACCTTCATGCTCTACCCTTATGACAGCACTTCTTGTAGCAGTGCTTGTTGCTAATACCTTTTTGTTTGGCGTCTCAAGAGCTCAGGCAGAGACTCTTGAAGAGCTCCAGGCCAAGGTAGAAAAGACCAATTCTGATTACGATGCTGCTAACCAGCGCGTAGCTGAGCTGCAAAAACAGATTGCAGACAATGAGGCTCGTATTGCAGAGATTGAGCAGCAGCTCCCAGAGCAGCGCCTAAAAGCTGCAGAGTCTATTAGGGCTATGTATCGCATGCAGCAGGGCTCTATGGGAATTATTGATCTGCTTTTGTCGGCAGATAACTTTAATGATCTGATTGCTGTTGTTCAGTATCTTGAGATTATCCAGAACAAAAATTCAGATGCTATCAACCACCTGGTTGACCTTAGCAAAGAGCTTTCTGAGACTCAGTCATCTTTAAATGCACAGATGGCAGAAGCAGAAGAGCAGAAGAAGGCTGCTGAGGATGCTATGAATGCAGCAATTGCAACACGAGAGCAGTTGCAGGCAGAGCAAGCTGCGCAGGCAGCAGCAGAAGCAGCAGCTGCAGAAGAGGCGCTGAAACAAGCCTCTACTGAGACTACTTTTACCAACGCTTCTGGTAACACCACAGAAGTCACTACCCCATCAACCCCTTCAGCTCAAAATGTTGACTGGTCAAGCGATAAGACCAACTTTGTAAGCAGCTGGGGCGCTCGAATTGATGCGTATCTTGCTGGTTCCCCTCTTGCTGGCTACGGCTCAACCTTTGCCGAGGCTGCATGGGCTTACGGCGTTGACCCGCGTCTCTCGCCTGCTATCTCTGCAGTTGAAAGTACAAAGGGTAGATATAACTTCCTCCCCTATAACGCATGGGGCTGGGGATCTTCAAGCTGGGGCAGCTGGGAAGAGGCTATCTGGGATCACACAGCTGGTCTTGCTGCTGGCTATGGCGGAAGGCTTTCTGTTTCTGGCGCTGCAAAGTACAACCCAGCAAATCCAAACGGCTGGTACTCGGCAGTTCTTACGCAGATGGAGCTCATCTAAGCTTCTGGTCACATAACCTTTAGAGAACGTAAAACCCCGCAGTTTACCTGCGGGGTTTTTGTTGTCGGGTGCGGAGGTGATTGTGGGTTGAGTTGAGCTTGGAGTGGACGGGTTTCTCGCCAGATGGCGGTCGGCGCGAGCGTACGGCTACGCGGTGAGCACGACCATGGCGAGGATGAGGGCAAAGCCGATGAGGTCGGCAACGCTAAAGGAAATTCCTAGCACCAGTACGGTGGTGATGGTTGCCATAACGGGCTCGATAGTACCCAGAAGAACCGCCCTAAGTGAGCCTGCGTCCTTAACGCCCTGCAGGTAAAGGCCGTACGCCAAGAATGTTCCCACCAGCACGCCAATGACTACCAGCAAAACACCAAAGGCGTCCAGCTGAGGCATGTGATTCCAAGGTTGATAAAACACGGCAATGAGCGTGCCAGAGAACAAAAACGCAAGGCCGTTTACGGTAAAGCTTCCCCACTTCTCCATCAAAGGCTTGGGCAAAATGGAGAGGGCTGCCTGAGCAAACGCACACATAACGCCCCAGAAAATACCTGATGTTGGCAGGTTAAGCGTGCCGGGATTTCCTCCTGTTACCAAAAGATATGTGCCAATAAGTGCCAAAACAATGCCAAGAATCTCGCGACGGCGAGGCCAGCGCCTACCAACCACGCACACAAAGGCCAAAACGCCCAACATGCCTAACGACTGCATAATGGTTGCAGTTCCAGAATTAGTGGCATTAACTGCATAAATGTAAGCAACTTGCGAGAATAAGATGGCAAACAAACTAACTACAAAAATCTTTGCCAACTCTTTTGGCTTTCTAATGACAGTTGTAAGATTTTTTCTATCCAACGCAAAGGCAGTACCCAAGAATAACCAGCAGGCACAAAGCTCGCGAATATCAATCAGCCACATGGGATCAACATGATAGGTATCTAGCAGGTATTTTGCGGCGGTTCCAAATGCGCCCCAGGAAGCTCCGCCAATCAAGACAAACAGCATTCCTCGATAGATTTTCTTCTTATTATCAGGGGTTATTTCTGCGTCGTCGCTACCAAGTGCTTCCTCTTCCGCAAAGGCCTCTACAACGTCTGTGGCTTTAGAAGACTCCACCGTGCTCTCATTAGAAATGAAATCATTCATCTGGGTATAAATCTTTCATTACAAAATACGGATACAAGTGTCACTTTTTCTCTGACGCGGTAGTATCACAATAACAAAAATCCACCTTACCCTGCTCCGCGCAGAGCCTTAGGTCTCTAAACGGCCCCGTTAAGGCAAGATGGTCTCAAAAACGGCATTAATGCTCACGTAAGTTTTCGTATAGATTGGCAGCTTATGACGTCTAAGTATTCGCAGATGGACAGTGCATTTTCTGTTGGCACGCTTCACGCAGAGGACAAAAGCTTTGAGGTAATCTCGGCTGAGTGGGTTAACGAGATTTCTGGCTATGCGTACATCTTTAAGCACATTCCCACAGGTGCCCGCCTTATGTGGTTTGCCTGCGATGATGATAACCGCTCGTTTGCCATTGCTTTTAAGACACCTCCTGTAGACCACACGGGCGTCTTCCACATTCTGGAGCACTCAGTTCTCTGTGGTTCTGATGCCTATCCTGTTAAGGAGCCGTTTGTTAACCTGCTCAAGACCTCTATGCAGACATTCTTGAACGCAATGACTTACCCTGACAAGACCGTTTACCCTGTGGCCAGCACTAACGTAGCTGACTTGGAAAACCTCATGAGCGTGTACCTGGACGCTGTCTTGCATCCTGCAATCTATAAGCGCAAGCGCATCTTTGAGCAGGAAGGCTGGCACTTAGAAGCTGACGAGCAGGGCAATCTTAGCTACAACGGCGTTGTCTTCAACGAGATGAAGGGTGCTCTCTCTGACCCAGATCGCGTGCTCTACGATTCTGTTAGCGAGGCCCTCTTCCCTGATACCGCCTACGGCAAAGAGTCTGGCGGCAAGCCTCGCGCAATCCCTGAGCTCACCTACGAGAACTTCCTGGACACCCACGCTCGCCACTACGACCTCTCTAACAGCTACACCTTCCTCTACGGCGACCTTGATTGCGAGCGTGAGCTCTCCTTTATTGCCCAGAGGTTTGCAGCTGCCGAGAAACGCGATGCAGGTGCCCCTAATCCGCTTAACCTGCAGGCACCCGTGTTGCCCGAGCCTTGCCAGGTCCACATGAACACCACAGCCGACAACTCCAGCGTTGGCCTGGGTTACGTGCTTGGAACGCCTGATCAGCGCAACAAGATGATGGCAGCAGATATCTTGTTTGACACCCTCATGGGCTCCAATGAATCCCCGCTCAAGCGTGCAATTCTTGACGCAGAGCTGGGCGATGACTTTAGCTACTATCTCTCCGATGACCTTGCACAGCCAATGCTCTTCTTGCAGCTCAAGGGTCTCAGAGAAGGAGCAGCTCAAAAGTTCCGTGAGCTGGTAGAGACTACCTGCAAAAAGATTGCTTCCGAAGGCATTGATCCAAAGAAGCTCAATGCTTCCATTGCACTTGCAGAGTTTAACCTACGCGAAAATGATCAGCCGTACTCAAACGGTATTGAGTACACGCTGCGTTCGCTTTCAAGCTGGCTCTATGACGACGCACGTCCTCTGGATTACATCCGCTACGAGGATGCCATCGCCTACGTCAAAGAACTTGCAGCTCAAAAGGGCTTTGAGAAGTTGCTGCTGGAGCTCATCTGCAACAGCAAGCACGCAGCTCAGGTTGAGCTTGTCCCTACAGACGAGGGAGAGGCTCAGGAAGAAGCCGCTGAACTGGCACAACTTCGCTCCACGCTCACTGATGAGGACGTCGAGAAGATCCGCGTAGAGGTAGAGGCACTGCGTCTGGAGCAAGAAACACCTGACGCTCCAGAAGACTTAGCCAAGCTGCCGTCCCTCTCGCTCAGTGATATCGGTGCAGGTAGAGAGCGTCCTGCTGGCTTTGAGGTTGAAGCTCCCCTATCGTGCATTGCGCACGAGCTGGATACTCACGGCATCGACTACGTCTACCATTACTTTGATTTGACCAGCGCAGTTACCTTTGAAGAGCTGCCACTTGTGGGCATTCTTACTGAGGCGCTGGGAAAGCTTGATACGGCTACACATACCGCATCCGAGCTTGATATTCTTATTGAGAGCAACCTTGGTCACCTCTCGTTCTTCACAGATATCTACGACCAAGACACCCTTAACCAGGCACGTCCCGCCTTTATTGTTGCTGCAAGCGCCCTTGCCGAGAAAACCCAGGGGCTTGCAAGCATTCCTTCTGAGGTCTGGTCCAGCACGTGTTTTGACGACTTGGGTCGCCTCAAGAACATCTTGATTCAGCGACGTATTGCACAGGAGCAGTACTTTGTAGGTGCGGGCCATACCGCTGCACAAAATAAGGCTTTGAACTCCTATTCTGCTGCTAGCCGCGTAAACGATGCGCTGGCAGGCGTTGGATTCTACGAGTACCTAAAGAACCTGCTTGCCAACTGGGATGAGCGCGCTCCTCAGCTTGCAAAAGACCTGGATGCACTTACTTGCAAGATTTTCCGTGCAGACAACGTTACCGTCAGCTTTACCGGCTCCACTCAGAGCCGCGAGGCATTCTGGCAAGTAGCTGGAGATCTTAACCTCAAGAAGGGCAATGAATCGCAGGTAGACAGTGCAACGCAGACACTTGTTGTTCCTGAAGGCAAGCTGCAGCGCGTGGCCTACCTCATTCCGTCAAACGTTTCTTATGTTGGTCTCTCCTATCCAAACGTTGCTCACGCAACTCATGAACAGCAGGGTAACTGGCTTGTTGCAACCAGGGTTCTGGGTCTTGATTACCTGTGGAACGAGGTTCGCGTTAAGGGCGGAGCTTATGGCGTCATGTTCAGAAACTCTATTGCTGGCCTGCAGAGCTTTGTCTCCTACCGAGACCCTGCGCTTGATGCAACCCTTGACCGCTATGTTGGTGCAGGTAGCTGGCTCTCTGAGTGGACTCCAGACGCTGACGAGTTTGAGGGCTACGTAGTTGCCTCTGTTGCAGGCGTTGACGCTCCTGTTCCCGCTCGCATGCTTGCTCGCAGGCAAGACATTGAGTACTTCAACCACCGTGACCCAGAGCGTTTGCGTAAACTTCGCGAGAAAATCCTTCACGCCCAGGTAGAAGACATCAAGGCACTGGGAAGCACTATGCCTCAAAGCTATGATGACCTCTCGATTGTTGTCTTTGGCGCAAAGGATGCCATTGAAGCCTCCAAGCTTGGTCTTGAGGTTGTCGACCTCTTTGGCGGTCAGGAGAACTAGGTCTGGTATCTGCAACAACAACGCAAAAGCCCTGTCATGCGTGCGTATGACAGGGCTTTTCTTGTGAGGTAATGCACGAAGCCAGACGTTCTTCTCGCCAGACAGCGCGACCAGCCAGGCGCCTTACTCGCTTCTCAGTGCCTGAACTGGATCGGATTTAGCTGCTCTACCTGCTGGAATAAGACCTGCAAGAAGCGTCAGGACAACACTAATCAAAATCAAAATTAGTGCTCCGTTTATCGGCAAGATCACCAAATTGTCCACGTTAAACATGGCTTTGACCACAGCATTTGCAGGCAAAATGAGTAGTTGCGTAATGCCAATGCCCATAACACCAGAGATAAGGCCTTCAATAAACGTCTCTGCATTGAATACGTTGGCAATATCTCGCCTAGAAGCACCAATAGAGCGCAGAATACCAATCTCCTTTTTACGTTCAAGAACCGAGATGAACGTAATGATTCCAATCATAATGCTGGAAACAACAAGCGAAATAGATACAAACGCAATCAGCATCGCCGAGATCATATCAACAATCAGCGTGACAGAACTCATCAACGCACCAACAATGTCGGTATACGTAACTACCTTAGACTCTTCACCTGCAGCCTTTGCATCAGCGTTGTACGTATTAAGAATTTCAACAATCTTCTCTTTGCTTGCAAAGTCTTTAGGATAAATATTGATTGACGTGGGCTTATTAAGGTCCGCATATCCCATCTTAGAAAGATTTGACTCATACGTTGCCGGCGTTGCTCTAAGCATTGACGCGGCAATAGCTGCTAGCTGCGATGGGTCAGCATTGAGCTTAAAGGCACTAGCGAGCGTTGCTTGATCTATGTGCATAGCATTGGACATATTTGCCGCAATACCCTGCATAGCTGTATTGAGAGCGCCTGCAATCTGATTTTGCATCCTAGAAGCAACCTGCGTCATCACGCTGGTTAACGCAGACTGCACGTAAGCACTCATAGCGCGCGTAATAGCTGCAGAAAGAGCACTTGCAATCTGTGATTGATAAGCACTCATAAGCCTCTGAGAAACCTCAGCCTGGACGCTTGGAAGGTCTGGATTGGTTCCCAGCTTATTTGCCAGAGCACTAACCAGCTGTTGCTGCAGGTCATCGGTATCAACCGCAGAAGAAACGGTAGTCACAATCTGCGTGCGAACCTGATCTGTTGCAAGATAGTCGGCCATGGTCTTGCCAGGATTAGCAGCACTCCAAGAGTTCCATCCCAGAGCAATAGTGCCCATGAGCGAAGAAATAGCAGCTTGTCCTCCTGGTTTGAAATTAACGGTAATGCCAGAAAGAATCTGCTGAATGTCTGCTGCAGAAAGCTCTGGGAAAGCCGCCGCCAGCGCAGCTGGATCAAGCGAAGACGTAACAGAAGACAGTACATTGCTGTCAGACAGATTAAGCTGCGACGTATCAAAAGGTGGTAGCTGCACGTCAGAAAGGTCAAGCGAGGACATATCCAGCCCAGACAGATTAATTGACGAGAAGTTCAGTGCCTGTGGATTAAAGTTAAACGCCGAAGAAAGCACGTTAGAATCAACGGAAATGAGAGAGCTGATAGAAAGTCCCTCTGAAGTCTGACCGTTCTTCTCGTCCTCAAAGGTTTTACCAGTGAAAACGTCAACGTCCGGGCGATTCATCTGATCCTGAACAATAGGAGATGCCTCTGCATCAGAAATCATCTTCTGAGTTAGTTGTGGCGTGTAGTAAATGCCCTCAGAAAGCGCTCCTGTGGTAGTTGGGTCTTTTGCCTGAACAACACCAACAATATGCAGGTCGGGTGCATTAGCAATGAGGTCATTCATGTATGACTGATCGTCGGATTTGTCTGTCCAGACACCAAGATTTCCGTCCCATACATAGCGCTGATAAGGCATAACCAGCTTAAAGGTTGGAGACATCAGCTGGTCGTAGGTGTATGTATTATGAGACTCTTCGATAGTGCCAGATTCTCCACTTGCAATTTTATCAACGGTAGAGCGCAGGCCAGCGTAATCACGCAGGCCAAGCGTATACTCCAAAAAGTCATCCATAGTGCCGTTTGGACGCAGTACCAGAACAGCCTCATTCCAAGCAGTAGGCCATCTGCCAGCACGAACCGTATAACGGTCCTCGTAAATGGAAGGATTTCCTGGAAGCTCACTAAACAGCGTAGTGCTTGCAAATGAAGCAAGCGGACTATATGACGGAATCTTAGGCGACACCTTAGAGAAGGTAACATCTGGCTGCACCTGAACAGGATCAGAAGAGCCAGAGTCCGCGCCTGCTGGCAGGTAGATGAAAGGACTTACGGAATAGCCATACGTAATAGCACTGGCATACGTGTTAATGCCGCCACCATTATTGTCGAGAAACGCCTTCAGGCTGGTCAGATCATTGGATCCGATACTTTCTGCCTGCATCCCTAACCTATTATTGGTAGGAATGGCACCTTCAGCGGGCTGATTTTCTAGCTTTGCAGCTTCTGCGTTTTTCTGGTTTTGCGTCATCTCGCTTTGTGCATCTTGCGTTTGAGAATCAGCCGAGTCAGAACTGCTACCACTTCCAGAAATAAAGGAAGAAATATTAACGGACTGTTCAGAGATGGTGAGTGGATACATTGAAAGCGTATCCTCCTCAACCTTTTTGATGTAACCGTTTGCACCATTTGCCAGCGCCAGAATTGCTGCAATACCAATAATGCCAATTGAGCCCGCAAATGCGGTCATGAGCGTGCGACCCTTTTTGGTCATGAGGTTATTAAACGAGAGACCCAGTGCAGTCAGAAGCGACATAGAGGTCTTGCGAGAAGGCTTGGCTTCTCGACGAGCAACGCTTGCAACATCAAATGGATCTGAATCAGCAGTTACCTGACCATCTGCCAGTTCAACAATACGCGTTGCATACTGATGAGCCAGCTCAGGATTATGCGTAACCATGATAACTAAACGGTCCTTGGCCACCTCTTTGAGCAAATCCATAACCTGTACGGATGTTGAAGAGTCAAGTGCTCCTGTTGGCTCATCTGCCAGCAAAATCTCTGGATCATTTACCAGCGCACGAGCAATAGCCACGCGCTGCATCTGTCCGCCAGAAAGCTGATTTGGGCGCTTATTTGCGTGCGCTTTAAGGCCAACCTTATCAAGGGCTTCAAGCGCACGTTCATGACTTTCTGACTTAGAAACGCCAGAAAGTGTCAATGCAAGCTCAACGTTACTTACCACGCTTTGATGAGGAATAAGGTTATAGGCCTGGAATACAAAACCAATGCGGTTGTTTCTATAGGTATCCCAGTCTCGCTCTTTGAACTTCTTGGTAGAAATACCATCTACCAGCAAATCTCCTGAGTCAAAGCGATCAAGACCACCAATGACATTGAGCATAGTAGTCTTACCCGAGCCCGAAGGACCAAGGATTGCTACAAACTCGTTATCCCTAAACGCAACGGAAATATGGTCCATTGCAGTTTGTTCAAATCCACCAGTGTTGTAACGCTTTGAAATACCTTTAAGCTCAAGCACGCGTTGCTTCTTTCTTGTTGGACTGTATGGAGCGCGGGACTTTCCTGTTAGTTGGCTGCGTCTTCGTTAGCTGTATCTGTATCAGCTACACCGTTCTTCTCGACAGCAGCTTTCTGAGCAGCTGCATCTTCTGCAAATGGGTCAGTGGTAACGTCTTCAATAACCTTCTGCTGAGCCCAGCTCAAGCCATAGAGCAGGCCAAAGAGTGCCCAGAACCATGGTGCATAGAGCATGACAACCATAAGGATGGCAAAAAGTCCTCGGAGAAGAACCCAAGGGAGCACCACAATCAGGAAGAAAAAGAATGGCAGCACAAAAAGGATTCCAGCAAGCGTGCGCAGCACAACTGCCACTGTCTTAGTTACTGAGAAGCCGGTATTGCGTGCTATAAGCAGGCCCACCAGGCCAGCAATGCCAAAATACAGCATGATTGGTGCAACAATGTAGGAATAGAACAGTGGCGTGGAAGTGTCTTGAGGCAGTGTTTGTCTCAGAACCATCAAAACAATTCCCAAAACCGTCAAAACGCCAAGAAATGATGCGTTTCCAATAAAAGTCTTTTTCGTCATAGTTAACTCCTTTGATAAGGGGTATTAAGTATAGTGTAACTAGTACCTTGTTCCCGACCTTGTCTATTTCATACGCGGGATGTGGCTAAAACCGCTGCTCTCCATATGTTCCAAGGTCAAACGTTTGAATTAGAGGAGTTTTCATGACTGATGCAGAACTCAAAGCAAGCGCCGAGGCGTTTGTCAACGAGCACTGGGAAGAGATTATTGAGGATATCCGCTACCTCGTGCAGGTAGAGTCCGTTGAGGATCTGTCTCTAGCAGAGCCTGGCAAGCCTTGGGGTCCAAAGTCTTATGAGGCACTGCGCCGCGGCCTTGAGATTGCAGAGCGCCTGGGCCTTGAGACCACAGACGTAGACGGCTACCTGGGCTTTGGTGACCTTCCTGGTGAGTCCGAAAAGTACCTTGCTACCATCGCTCACTCCGACATTGTTCCTCTGGGTAAGGGTTGGACGGTAGACCCACTTGACGTTACCCGTCGCGAGGGCTTTATTCTGGGTCGCGGCGTTCTGGATGACAAGGGTCCTCTGGCACTCTCACTCTGGGCAGCACACTACTTTGTAGAGCAGGTAAAAAAGACTGGTAAGAAGCTTCCTTACACCTTGCGAGCCATTGTTGGCAACAACGAAGAGACCGGCATGGGCGACGTCCCTTACTACCTCTCCAAGTATCCAGAGCCAGCATTCTGCTTCACTCCTGATGCTGAGTTCCCTCTTATTTGCGGCGAGAAGGGCGTGTACCACGCACAGTTCACCTCTCCAAAGATTGCTGGTGCAAACGGCGAGAAGATCGTTGAGCTTGACGGTGGTACCGTACCTAACGCTATTCCAGGTCTTGCAAGCGCACTTGTCCGCGCTGACGCATCTACCTTGGCTGATACTGATTCCATCAAGGTTGAGGACGCAGGTGTTGAAGATGATGGCACTAAGCTTGCTCGCATTAACGCAACAGGTAAGGGTGGACACGCTTCCATGCCTGAAGGAACTGTCAACGCAATTGGCCTGCTTGTAACTTACCTGCTTGATAACAACCTCTGTGGAGAAGAAGAGCGCGGCTTCTTGACCTTCTCGAAGCAGCTTTGCTCAACTACTGATGGTACTGGTACGGGCATCCAGAGTGCTGACGACAAGTTTGGTCCTCTGACCTGCATCTCTGGTACTATCCGCACCAAGGGCGATGTCTACGTACAGACCGTTGACTCTCGCTATCCTACTTCCACCACTGGCGAGGCTATCACTAAGCGCATGACTGAGCTTGGCGAGGATCACGGCTGTACCTTTGAGGTTCTCTCCGATGCTGTACCTTTCTACATTGACCCAAGCTCCCCTGAGATTACTACCCTGCTTGATACCTTCCATGAGTACACCGGCAGCGATGAGCAGGCGTTTGTTATTGGTGGCGGCACCTATGCACGTCACTTTAAGCGCGCAGTTGCCTTTGGTCCTTATGACAGCAAGGCCGCAAAAGACCTGCCAGAGTGGGTTGGTATGGAGCACGGTCCTGACGAGGGAATCTCTGAGGAGTGGCTCAAGCGTGCTCTTAAGATCTACATTGTCAGCATTGCTCGCCTGATGCAGCTTGACCTGTAAAACTACAAGCACAGAAATGTAAGAATAAAGCCTCTGTATTCCATTCGATTTGACTGCCTCCCATTTCTTGGACATAAGCAATGGGAGGCAGTTCATATGCGGGTGATTATGATTCTGCAGCGTGTTAGCGTCGGCTTTTAGGCCTGGCCACAAAATAGCGCAGCTTTGGTAGGTTC
>NZ_JRND01000025.1:0-30604 GCF_000758945.1 Lancefieldella parvula DNF00906 | reverse complement strand
GAATTGCCTCCCATTTCTCGTGTCCAATAAATGGGAGGCAGTTCAGATACAGAGGCTTTTTGCAAGCAATTATTCACTACGCTGCGCCTAGGAAGTAAATTTCTTCCACAAGCGTAGACCATAGCTATTAGGAAGTCCTGCTTCAATACGAATAGCCAAGTACCATCCCGTGGCGTTATAAACCAACTCAAAGATATCTTGGCTGTTTACGGCAGGGATGCCCTGTGTTAATGCTGTAAAGACAATTCTTACTATGTCAAACAGAACGATAACGGTAACCGCAAGAATATACGGTCTAATAAATCGGGCATCATTTGAACCCTTTAGAGCTAAAAGACCTGCAATAAGAGAAAATGCCGCACCAAGTGTCACCAAGAAAATGGTAAGGATTCCCTGTTGTTCAAGGAATTGATTAACCGTATCTAAAACTGGTTGATTTACAACTCTAGAAAAATCATGCAATCCAAGCAAAATCAGAACTAGAAAAAGTGCAATTCCACTCAGCGTGATAGAAACCAGTGCAAAAAAGTGAAGAACTCGCTGATGACGAGAGCGCCAATATGTAGTTCCCACAATACCCTGGTCATGTTCCTTCTTTACTTTATCCGCAAGATTAGAGCAAATTACCACGTAAACTATAGTATTGAGTTGAATAAATGGATCAAGAATAATCAACTCTCCTCTACCCCAAGCCCATAAAATTCCTACCAGAATAATCAAACCAATCAGATAGCAAAGAAATCTGTATGGTTCAACTTTTGATGAGTCTTTGGCTGCACGTAATCCAAGTACCGAGGTTACAACCTGCAACACACCAATAAGCAATACAAACACATAGCCTAGAAGCACGTTATTGCTGAACGTAAAATACACACCGCTGAACTCAAGCTGTTCCAAAGGAACAGCAGGCTGTAAGCCCATAACAGTTGCAAAAAGAGATGCCGACGTAGTCAGAACATCTGCTGCTCCCAAGATAATCAAAACAATTGAAACAATGCGCAAGATATGTTGAGCAGGAGTTCTAGGAACAGTGGCCTTAACTCGGTCAGATGCAGGACGGTTCAGCGGCTGGTCCTCATCAACTACAAGGATTTTCTCGGCACGTTCCGCTACTTCAAAAACGTTTTCTGCCAGCTCAGATGATGCCTCGGTGACCTTTTTAGAAAGCTCTCCTACTCTTGAGTTTTCAGCCAGCTTGGTTAACTCAACGCCCATGTCTTTCTTCTGTTCCGTTGGCACAACAAATCCTCACACTTGTCCAAAATGTTCAAATAAATCATAGCATTAGCTACTTTGCTGTGTTAGTATGTGCAACTGTCCGTGTACCTGCAAGTATGTAAGGAGGCTTGTTCGATGCTTTTTTAATCTTCTCGTGAGCGTGTCACATGTCCACACCACGAGTCTGTCTGACATGTTCCACCACTAATCGAGGAGAATTATGGAATCGAATAAGCTTTTTGCGGAAACACCACCATTTAAATTATTTATACGAGCAGCCCTTCCAGGCGCTATTGCTATGCTTGCGTCGATGCTCTACGACACCGCAGATGGCATCCTTGTTGGACGCTATCTGGGTCAGGAGTCTTTTGGCGCAGTGACCATTGCCATTCCGCTGGTCATTCTCTGCTTTGCTGTTGCCGACCTTATTGGCGTTGGCGCTTCTGCGGTTATTGCAGTTGAACATGGCAAGAAGAACCACCAGACTGCTAATAACATCTTTACCATCGCATTTATCATGCTTATTACCACAGGTGTTATCAGCGGCATTTTCTTCTTCTTTTGTGCACCAAACGTTCTGGCGCTGATGGGTGCTCAGGGTAAGATTGCCGAGCAAGGAACTATCTACCTGCGCGTATGGACCCTTTTCTTGCCGGTTATGTGCATCTCGTATGCCGTTGATAATTTCCTTAAGATCTGCGGAAAAATTAGGCGTTCTACCAGCATTGCCTTTATCTCTGCAATTTTGGGAACCGTACTTGAATACTACTTCCTGGGAGTTTTGGGATTATCCGTTGAGTATGCGGCACTGGGTTACTGCATCTCTATTACCTTCTCATCCCTTTACGGTGTTTGGCCCTTTATTGGCAACAAGCAGATTCTCAAATTTGTGAAGCCTCACTTTAATTGGACGCACATAAAAGAGATCTTTGTAAACGGCTTTCCTATCTTTATGCAGAACATCTCAAGTAGGATTTATTCCCTGCTTATGAACGCTGCCCTGCTCACCCTTGGTGGAGATATTGCCATTGCTTCTTACGGCGTGCTTCTCTACTCTGGCGGCCTTATCCAGCCACTCATTTATGGACAGGCCGACGCCATGCAGCCAGCTATTGGTTATAACTGGGGCGCAAAGAAAAAAGATCGAGTACTTGCTATCGAGAAGTACATCTTCTCCACAGGCATCATCATTGGCATCTTTGCCTTCTGCGTCTCGTTCTTCTTCTCGGAGTTCTTGGTCAAGCTGTACCTGCCAGAAGGAACACAAGAACTGCTTAACATGGCCATTCCAGCCATGCGTATCCATGCATTTATCTTCATTTTTAGCTGGATTACTATGTGCACCGAGAGTCTTGCCATCGCCCTGAAACAAACAAAGATTTCCAATCTTCTGAGCGTCTTTATGGCACTCATCTTCCCTATCAGCTCGCTTATGATGCTGAAGCCCTTTGGTCTGGACGCGCTTTGGTACGTCTCAGTTGTATCCAACATTCTCTCGGCACTGCTCTCCGTTGGCTGCCTCATCCACATCTATCGCAAGCACTTTAAGGGTGTAGACGCTGATGACGCAAACGATGCGTCTGAGCTCCAGGACGAGGATACCCAGCTCACCGAGGCAGAGCTTGCAGAGGCAGAGCTCGCAGCTTCCGAGCTCTCTGGTCCAGAAGACCACCTGGACGGTGAGTCTATCTCCCGAGCTCAATAGCCTGCGCACCCGGCATGCTCCGCACAACAACGTACTCCTCACAAAAACATGGCGAGAAGACCTTCTGATTCCAAGATCTTCTCGCCATAAACATAAGCGGTTATAGAACGTCTACCTACAGCGCAGCAAGTGCCTGCTCGACGTCGTTGATAAGGTCTTCGGTGCCCTCAATACCGCAGCTCAGGCGTACGGTACCTGGGGTAATGCCTGCTGCCACAAGCTCCTCGTCAGTAAGCTGACGGTGCGTTGAAGAAGCTGGATGCAAACAGCAAGAACGAGCGTCTGCAACGTGTGTTGCAATAGAGAAGACCTTGAGGTTGCCCAAGAACTTCTCGGCAGCCTCGCGACCACCAGCAACGTCAACAGTGATAACACCGCAGGAACCGTTTGGCAGGTACTTCTGAGCCAGCTCGTAGTACTTATCGCCTGGAAGGCCAGGGTAGCTTACGTGCGCAACCTTAGGGTTATTAACAAGCGCCTCGGCAACTGCCTGGCCATTCTTGCAATGCTGAGCCATGCGAACATGCAGAGACTCAAGACCAAGGTTAAGATAGAAAGCGTTCTGTGGCGACTGAATAGAACCAAAGTCACGCATAAGCTGAACGGTTGCCTTGGTAATAAAGGCGCCACCGTTACCAAAGGTATCTGCATACACAAGGTTGTGATAGGAAGGGTCAGGCTGTGTCAGACCTGGGAACTTATCTGCGTGAGCAGCCCAGTCAAAGTTACCACCATCAACAATAGCGCCACCAACAGCAGAACCGTGACCATCCATGTACTTAGTAGTGGAATGGGTCACAATATCTGCTCCCCACTCAAGAGGACGGCAGTTCACAGGCGTGGCAAACGTATTGTCAACAATCAGTGGCACGCCATGGTCATGAGCAGCCTTTGCCCAGCGCTCAATATCAAGGACAACCAGTGCGGGGTTTGCAACAGTCTCACCAAAGACGCACTTGGTATTTGGCCTAAATGCTGCGTTAATCTCCTCGTCAGTTGCATCTGGCGAGATAAACGTGCACTCCACACCCATCTTTTTAAGGGTGATAGCAAACAGGTTAAAGGTTCCGCCATAAATGGTGGAAAGCGCAATAAAGTGATCTCCGGCCTCAGCAATGTTAAAGACGGCAAAGAAGTTTGCTGCCTGACCAGAAGAAGTCAGCATTGCAGCGGTACCGCCCTCAAGAGCACAAATCTTTGAAGCTACATTATCCAGCGTTGGGTTCTGAACGCGAGAATAGAAATAGCCCGCAGCTTTGAGGTCGAACAACTCTCCAAGTTGCATCGACTCGTCATATTTGAACGTGGTTGATTGAATGATAGGCACTTGCCTAGGCTCACCGCAACCAGGCTGATAACCGCCCTGCACGCAGCGAGTCTCGATGCTCTCAGACATAGCATCCTCCCTCATAATCATCATCCACGCCGCGCAAACGTCAATGCGCTCCAAACGTGGACTATGTGATTATCTAAGGATACTAGTCTCTCTACCCTCAATAACACGCTCAATCAAAACTTTTTCATGTTCTGAAACAATTGCGAGGTCTGAGGTAACATCTCTGAAGTCCATGGAGTCTTTCCACTCTTTGACCAGAGAAATATTGCGCTGAGCTGTGCAAACAGTACTAAGCTCAGAGTCAATATCCTGCATAATCTGGGTGTAATTTGCGCGTTTCTCGCCCAACATGTCACTGAGATGGAAGAGAATGTGCTCAACTTCACGAACTTCTCGCCTTGCGTGGTGTACCTCGGAGAAGCTAGTCATATCCAGACCAAA
Organism: Lancefieldella parvula DNF00906; assembly: GCF_000758945.1. Taxonomy (GTDB): domain Bacteria; phylum Actinomycetota; class Coriobacteriia; order Coriobacteriales; family Atopobiaceae; genus Lancefieldella; species Lancefieldella parvula_C. Next base: position 25,904 of record NZ_JRND01000025.1, on the reverse strand, counting down.
CAAGCGCGCATCAATAGTCTCAAGCATGTAATCAAAGCGGCTGCTGACATCCTCAAACGAGATGCCATCCTGTAGCACTGCATCTGACCATGCAGGCTCAAAGAGCTCATCCAGAGCACAGCGTAGACTACGACGAACTGCCTTCTTGCGCAGAGCCTCACAGACGCGATCGCGCTCATTCTCGCGAGCTGCCTCGACAGCACTGACCAGCTTGGAGCCTTGAGAAAGCTCTCCGGACTCCATCAAATCTGCAACGGTATCAGAGAAGCCGTCAATCTCACGAAGGCGCGTAGTTGCACCAAGCATCAGCCTATAAACAGGCTCAGCAATCTCTACTGCCTCCTCATTAAGAAGTGGCGAGAAGAACTTGGTAAGTAGCTGAGTTCCTCTGAGGGCAAACCTAAATGCAGCGATTACCGCAGGGTCTTCTGGATGAGCGCGGAACTCTGCATATGCGTCCTCCAAGTTGGTTGCCGCATGAGCGCATGCCTCATCCAAAGCGTCAAGTGTCTCCCAGGGCTGAGTGGAAGGGCCACTGACCAGCCAAAGAAGCTTACCGTGAGGCTCGCGAACATCTCCAAGCTGCTTCCAGACGCACTCATGCTGATGACCAAGTGAACCACGTACGTCAATTGCGCACACAGCACCCTTTGTCAGCGGAAGTTCAAATCCCAGCAGAGTCTCTGCAACATAACCCAAAAATGGAGCATGACCAACAAGAATCAGCGTTTCTGCATCAGCGTGCTCAAGCTCTGCCTGAAGTGCAGGAAGATCTTGATCGTAAAGGGAGTCATGAATTTCCAGACCTTCTGCATCCAGAGCCTCTGCCACAATCTCTGCAGTCTCAAGCGCGCGAAGAGCAGGACTTGTCCAAATCTCAGCCTCTTCACCCTCTGGTCCCAACAAACCAAAAATATGAGGATAATTGGCAGATAAAGCCCTCTGGCCAGCACGTGTAAGCTCTCGACTCATGTCTTCAGAGCCACGTTCAGATACACCATGTCTAACAAGAACCAAAGTCTTTACCATGTTTACCTCCGCTGGTCATCTGCAGAAAACTGCTCCTTATAGCGTAATAGGACGCCCGCGCAATTTTGCACGAACGTCCTATTTTTACTGCCAACGGGCAAATATATCGGTATATGGCGAGAAAAACTTTTTATCTCGCATCTCTGCTATGCAGTTCTTGCATAACGGCTATGCATAATCTGCACGCAAAAATCCAACTAAAAAGACTTGGCAACTGTGGCAGTTAGGTTAGCGCGCCAATCGCGTTCCCCTGCGCCACCTGTGACCTGCAATCTTAGAAGTCAGCGTTACCAACGGTACGAGGGTGAGGAATAACGTCGCGAATGTTATCCACACCGGTGAGGTACATAACAAGGCGCTCAAAGCCAAGACCAAAGCCAGAGTGTGTGCAAGAGCCGTAACGACGAAGATCCAAGTAATACTTGTAATCGTCGGGATTCATACCAAGCTCAACAATGCGCTTCTCCAGAAGCTCAAGTCGATCTTCTCGCTGTGAGCCACCAATAATCTCACCGATGCCTGGAACAAGGCAGTCAGCTGCGGCAACAGTCTTGCCATCATCGTTAAGACGCATGTAGAAGGCCTTGATTTCTGCTGGATAATCAGTGACAAAGATTGGCTTTCCAAAGTGCTGTTCGGTGAGGTAGCGCTCGTGCTCAGTCTGAAGGTCAATGCCCCACTCAACAGGGTACTCAAACTTCTGACCACCCTTTACTGCCTCCTGCAGAATCTCAATTGCCTCGGTGTAAGAAACACGAGAGAACTGAGAAGTTGCAACATGGTTCAAGCGCTCAAGCAGACCCTTATCCACAAACTTATTAAGCATCTCAAGCTCATCTGGGCAGTGCTCAAGAACGTATGCAATAACGTAGCGCAGCATCTCTTCTGCAACATCCATGTCCTGTGCAAGATCACAGAAAGCCATCTCTGGCTCAATCATCCAGAACTCTGCAGCGTGGCGACGTGTGTTGGAGTTCTCTGCGCGGAACGTTGGACCAAAGGTGTACACATCACCAAAGGCCATAGCAAAGTTCTCTGCCTGAAGCTGTCCAGAAACGGTAAGGTGAGAAGACTGACCAAAGAAGTCCTTTGAGTAGTCAACATCGCCCTTCTCGGTACGTGGAACGTTGTTCAAATCAAGTGTGGTAACACGGAACATCTCGCCTGCACCCTCAGCATCAGATGCAGTGATGATTGGGGTGTTCACGTAGACAAAGCCACGGTCTTGAAAGAACTGGTGGATGGCAAAGGCAGCCACAGAACGGATGCGGAAAACTGCACGGAACATGTTGGTACGAGGACGAAGGTGCTGTTGCGTACGAAGGTACTCAAGAGACTGGCGCTTCTTCTGCATTGGATAGTCAGGGCTGGATGGTCCCTCAATCACAATGGTCTGCGCCTGTAGCTCAATAGGCTGTGGGCGATCAGGAGTAAGCTCAAGGACGCCCTCGATAATCAGAGCAGCGCCAACGCCACAGGAAGCAACCTCCTCGTAATTGCCAAGGTTCTCACGATTCATAACAACCTGTAGGTCTTTGAAGCAGCTACCGTCATTAAGTGTGACGAAGCCAAAATTCTTCATATCCCTTACTGAACGTACCCAGCCGGCCACCGTAACTTTTTGGCCACCAAGTTGCTCTGCATCTGCGTACAATGCAGAAATCGTGATGCGCTCCACGGGCATACCCTCCTTGTAACTCACTCTGCAGGCTTTTCCTGCGCTCTGCAGGCTAATCCTGCGAGACGAACAAATATCTATTTAGAATACCGCATAACCACATGGCAAACGTTCACTTTTATATATCTGGCGGTATTTACGCTAATCTCACACAGCGAAGCCAAGGCGCGCCATAAAACACCGCGCCATAAAACACCTATCCGCAATTCGGCTAAACTAGTGCAGTGGAATATGCCTGCAAATTGCTACCACTTCAAAAGGCCTGCTAAAGGAGAAACCATGGAAGACTACAAGCGCGAATTTATTGAGTTTATGGTCCAGAGCAACGTACTTAAATTTGGCGATTTTACGCTCAAGAGTGGTCGCAAATCTCCTTTCTTCATGAACGCCGGCGCCTATGTCACTGGCGAGCAGCTCCACAAGCTGGGTCTTTATTACGCTCGCGCCATTCACGACAACTTTGGCCTGGATTTTGATGTAGTTTTTGGTCCTGCTTACAAGGGCATTCCCCTTTCCGTAATCACTGCAATGGGAATCAATGAACTCTATGGCAAACAGGTTCAGTACTGCTCCAACAGAAAAGAAGCAAAAGATCACGGTGCTGACGCTGGCATGCTTTTAGGAGCAGAGCTCAAAGACGGCCTGAAAGTAGTTATGGTTGAAGATGTCACTACCTCTGGCAAGTCTATTGAAGAGACCTATCCTCTGATTACCTCTATTGCAAACATCGAGGTAGTTGGCCTTATTGTCTCGCTCAACCGCATGGAGGTTGGCAAGGGCGGAAAGGTTGCCGCACTTCAGGAAGTCTCCGAGCGCTGGGGCATGCCAACCGCAGCCATTGTCTCCATGGATGAGGTTACCGAGGCCCTCTACAACAACGAGGTAGACGGCAAAGTTATTATCGACGACACCTTAAAGGCCGCCATTGATGCCTACTACCAGCAGTATGGCGTTAAATAAGGCGAGAAAAACCTCTGCGTAGAAACCTGACTTATGACTCTGACTCAACTTAAATACGTTCTTGCAATTGCTAAGGCAGGCACTATTAACGCCGCAGCTAAACAGCTCTTTATCTCGCAACCTACCTTAAGTAGCGCAGTCAAAGAGCTTGAAGCCGAGCTGGGAATCTCCCTTTTTAACAGGACCAGCAAGGGTGTTGAGCCTACCGCAGATGGCGAGGAGTTTTTGAGTTATGCCAGGCAAGTTGTCATGCAGACTGACCTCATCGAAGAGCGCTATCTGGGCACTGCCCCCGCTAAGCAGCGCTTTTGTGTTTCTTGCCAGCACTATTCCTTTGCCGTTGAGGCCTTTGTCAACCTGATTAAAGAGCATGGCGGTTCAAAGTACGATTTCCGTATTAGAGAGACGCAAACCTACGAGATTATTGAAGACGTCTCCAAACTGAGAAGTGAGGTAGGCGTTCTCTACCTCAACTCGTTCAACGAGCGCGTTATTAGAAAAACGCTGCAGGACCAGGGCCTGGTTTTCTCGCCATTGTTTAAATGCAAGCCAAGCGTTTTTGTGGGAAAAGATAACCCACTGGCAAAGCGCTCCTCGGTAACACTCAACGATCTTGCCCCCTACCCTCGCCTTTCGTACGAGCAGGGTGAGCACAATGCGTTCTATTTCTCCGAGGAACTTCTGGCAACACTTGATCGCGATAAGGACATCATGGTCCGAGACCGCGCCACTATCTTCAACCTGATTATTGGCTTGAACGGTTACACCATCAGCACCGGTCTTATTAACGAGGAGCTCAATGGCCCCAACATTGTTGCAATTCCTCTAGCTGTTGATGATTACATGGAAGTTGGCTACGTTACACACGACGAGAAGAGCCTCTCGCCCTTTGGTGAGCTCTACATTGATGCGCTTAAGCGCTGCTGCCAAGCAGTTACGTGGGTGTAAGGTCTATAAAGAAGTAAGCCGTACATAATTGATGCAATTATTACAAAATGGAGAGACCACATAACTGTCTAGAGTGCAAACAAGATTGATAGTTTTTTTCTTTGTTGCCAAATAACAAGGCCACTTTAGTTGCACTTGTGGGCCTAGCTTCAGACACTATCATTCCACATAAGCGTTTAACGCAATAACACGAGTTTATTCATATTTAATTAAGCGCCTATATCAATCATCCTGGCATACATAGAAATTAAATTTTATTAAATAAATTTCAAAAATAACGTAATTACTTTAACCGATAAAAATATACCGCTCACAGAATTAATAAACTGCTTTGCATTTCAAGGTTTATGATGAATACAAGTTAAGGTCTAATCATGGGGTTAGCCAAACTTAAAAACTAAGGAGGCGTTTATGAATCGCCAAAAGGTTTTGAAACTATTTACAGTCTTATCTATCTTTCTTTGTATTTTAGCAGTCCAAAATGTTGCTTATGCAAGCACGGAGGATACGCCTTTTAATTTCTATTTTTACGCCTGCAACACTCAAGGAACATCAGGCCGCACAAAAGACACTAACTCAATGAGTTATATTAGAATTGATCGCATTGATCCTAGTAGCGTTCGCTTTTACATTGACGGTTCCTATAGTCTATGGAGCGGATATGTAAATAAAACGAGAAACGACCACGCAACTATTAGTCACACAGGTCATTTTAATATCCACAACTATGTTTATGAAGCTGGTATGCGCTATGCCAGGATGACAGCTTGGGGCTGCGACGGAAACGGCGTCGTAAACGGAGTTTGGAGCCCCGACTCACGTGGCGGATTTACCGAAGTTAATTAGGATTTGCTATGGTATCTCATGATTTTAGAAACCTTAACTTGAAAATGCACAAGCTCCCAAAAAGAGCTTGTGCTTTGGCAGTATTAATTACTTTTATCATCATTGCTGGATTTTTTTATTTTTATGATCTAGCCCAAAAACAGGCTCAGCAAGAACTCTTTGCGCAACAAGTTACACAAAGGCAAAACGAAGCTTCAGCGCTTTATAAAATTGGCGATACTGTACAACTAACTGGACTTGATCAAGAAGGAGGTAATCCAGCTGAGACTCCTTTTGGGGCTTATCTACCATGGATTGGTACAATAGAGGTAACGGTAACAGACGTAACCCTTTATCATTCTATAGACGAAGCAGGATTTACCTCTGAAGCACTTAACCATTCGTCAGCACCGGAAAATGCAAATAGCTTGTATCTAGTCTATACGCTTCATTTTAAAAACATAGATGCTGTTCAAAAACGCACCCCAAACGGGATGAGCTCTATATTACTTTCTAGCTACTCAATTAATGCCGAAGGACACGATATTTTCATGTCCCAAATCACACCTGAAAATGCCCGAATTAGCAGTTCGGAAGTGGAAAAAGAAAAAGGATATTTTTGGATTAATGCAGGAGATGAATGTGACGTCAAACTTGCCTTTGTACTATCTCCAGAAGAGATGAGAGATATTACTTCTATTCATCTGGCAGATATGGGAGGAATTTATTCAAACGCAAAGTTAGTTGATATACAGTCTGCATTAAAAAGTGATAAGTAGGTGTTTGCTATGAATTCATTGTTCAAGTCTGAATTTAAGCGACAACTTACCCATAACCCATTATTTTGGATATGTATTGCAATTGGCGCCTGTCTTGCACTACTTGCTGCTTGGATTGAAATTCAAATTGAATTTAATACCTTAGAAGCAACTCTTCAACAGGGAAATCATCTTTCCTATAACACTTTGCTTTCTGTCATTTCTGCTTATACTGCTTGGATTCCCACACGAATCGGAGATTTTTACAGTGGACTGTACTATCTCTTATGGCCGCTCTTAGCTACCATCCCAACTGCTTGGATACTAAGCAACGATTCAAAAGAAGGAGTGCTTGAACAGCAATGTCTTAGAATTAAAAAAGCTAGTGTTATCAGGATAAAACTATATGTAAGCTTTGTTTCTGGAGGTATTTGCTCTGCCTTACCTCTTGTCCTTAATTTTTTAGCTGTAATTTGTTTCTTACCGTTATCTACGCCAAAAATTTACGATGAAATATATACCGCAGTCCCAATGAACTCTTTATTCTCAGGACTCTTTTATAACTCTCCTCTTGCTTATGTCATTACTCTATCCGTATTAGCCTTCATAATTGGAGGGCTGTTTTCCTGTGTTGTTTCTCTTTTCGCAAGTTTATCTAAAACCAAATTCCAAGCAATTTTTGTTTCTTATTTTCTGCTGCATCTATTAGCGTTCCTAGGCTCACAATTTTCTGCAATCCTCTTCTCTGCTCAATTAAGAGAAGTGGGACAAAATTCTTTTATTAAGTTGAATTTCTTTCAGTTGATAAGTTCTGAATATGCTTCAACAAAACTTGGATTCTATTGCTTCTGTTTTGTTTTGCTATTACTGGTTATCTTCATTTCTTACAAAAAGACTTGTAGAAGTGATCTGCTATGAAACATCAAATTTCAAGGAACTTCACTCAGCTTTTTGATGTGCATAAAAATCTTCTAGTAGCGCTTTTTGCGATGTTGCTATCTTGTACTGCGTTTATTTCTTCTTTTGCACAATTCAGCTTAATTACACAAGGAGGATATTCATTTTCTTTAGGTGATTTGATTATCGCAACATTTTTCGGATCTGCCCACACGTTCTCTATAGAGTGGACCGCACTCTGCATCTCTTTTCTTCTTATAGTCATTATTTCAAGCTCAGACAAGAATGAACATTTTTCTATTCAACGCATAATGAGATTTGAGAAGAAAACTAGATTTTGGATTTATAGCTATATAAATATAAGCGTATCTTGTCTCGTTTTGATTGCCGTCTATATAATGACATACGTTGTTTTACTTATTTGTACAGGCAACAGCCTTACTATTGCTACACTAAATGTAAATATCTTCATTAACCATACCGTTCAAGTTGCTACAAATTTTTCGCTCACAGCCTCAGAAGTATTAGTCCTTCTCGGCATTTATTATCTTGGCCTCTTGTTCTTTTACTCTTTTTACAAAGTAATGGAACTCTATGCTCACAATTCACTAGCTATATTACTAAGCGTATCGCTGCTAGTTTTAGGAGAGTTCTTTCCTGAACTTCCATTCCCCTCTACATTAATGACTTTTTCGAGACTTCTTCCTTTTAATCCAGAAGGATATAGCCTTGTATATACAACTTTATATTTTCTAGTTGGAATCATTTGCTTAAACATTTTTGGCCTCATTGGAACTAAAAATATAGAGTTTGGCGGTCATTATGAGAAACTCTAAAGTAATTCCATTTGGTCCTTTTATCTATTCATTACGTGGTCCATTTTGTATCTGTACCATCTTAATGATACTTATCGTTGCTACATCTCTTGTAGTGTTCAATCGTTCAGCAACAAGTAATCCAACATTTGCAGATAACGTATCAAGTCTATTTGCTGGAATGCCACAGATATTGCAAAGCATTTCTTCAAATGCTGCTATGCCAAAAATTAAAATTCCTTTTGCCTGGTTAATACTTGTTTTACTTCCCCATCTAATGTGTTTTCTGGCAGTCTCCAGGTCACTAAGAAAAGATATGTATCTTGTTATGTCCTCCTCAAAGAGCTTCTATCCTATTCTTCTAACAGTAAGTTGTGTGACAGCAACTGGGCTTTATTGGATAATAGCGGGAGTTGTAATCCTTTTATTTACACTGCTTCACGGTGGAGAAATTCTATCAACTACGACATTAAGCTTAGAAATTCTCGAAGGTTTTGACGCCTCAACATTACCTGCAAATACGGTAAGTATTGTCCCATTGATTGGATCTCTATTTATTACTTCACTATCTCTTATAACGCTTCAATGTTCAGCAGGATTATTTATTAAAGAATGGCCTCCTCTCTTTTTAATAATTTCCTGGATAGTCTCTTCAATTTTCAAATTACATCCCATTCTTATTGGCAACTACATGATGTTTTCTCGAAGTTCTCTCTATATTGATTCGGCTAGCAGGGAGATTGTTGAAGGTAACCTCTGCGCAGGAGTCAATCCATTCTGCACGTTAGTTTTTTGTATTGGCTCCTTAGGTATTTTTCTTTATCTGTCTCTTTCACGCTTTAAGAACATTGATCAGTTTGGCGGTGAGTAAACATGTCGTACATTTCAGTTGAACATCTAACAAAGGAAATCGGAAACGATACTGTCCTCAAGGATGTCACATTATCCCTGGAAAAGAGAGGGATAATTGGTCTCGAAGGCCAAAACGGCTCTGGTAAAACAATGCTTATGCGAGCGGTCTGTGGCCTCATTAAACCTACCCAAGGATATGTTTCTATTGAAAATAAAAAACTCTGGGATGATATAGATTTCCCACCAAGTGTTGGTCTACTCCTAGAAAAACCAGCACTTCTCAGCTCATATAGCGGTCGTAAGAACCTAGAGATTCTCTCGTCAATAAAACAAATTGCGTCTGAACAAGATATTGATGCTGCAATTAAAAAAGTAGGACTTGATCCTAAAGACAAAAGACCTGTTAGAAAATACTCCCTTGGCATGAAGCAACGCTTAGGAATTGCCATGGCGTTTTTTGAGCAGCCAGATTTAATTATTCTTGACGAACCAACAAATGCTCTTGATGAAGACGGTGTCCATATGCTCACAGAGCTCATTGTTGAACAAAGAGATAGAGGTGCAACACTTCTCATATCAAGTCATGATGCTGAATTCTTAGAGGTTGTCTGCGATGTAATTTACAAAATGAAGCTCGGTAAAACTGTCGAGAAAATCGACGTGCAAAGACGTGCATCATGAAACTAAAAAGCAAACTACCATTATTTGCAATTGTCATAAGCCTTGTACTGGTTTGTGCTCTTGGCTACAGAGTTTGGTGGATAAATACCCATGCACTAACTATCCCTGAAGAGATTTATCAAATGGGAGAATGGGTCCCCCTCGATGGAAATTTTCATTATTCGTCTTCTGAGAATACAAAGGGATATTCAATACGAATAACTGAAATTTCTCTAACCACATATGACGGTTATCTGGAAAAACATGGTATTACGCCACAACATCCCAATGCTCATGGCAATCAAACAAGTGTGATTGATGTAACTATAGAACTTAAAAATGATAGAGAAGAGACTGAGCCTGTAGGAGGAATAGATTTTCTCGGCACGGTTTTAATTCCACAAGCCAACAACACCTATTACATTTGCGATTTAGGAAATGAAAATTCCCTTTGGCCGCTTGTCCAGCCAAATATAACCACTTCGCGAATTGCCATCAAACCGCACACTTCATATGTTCTTCATGTGCCTTATGTAGTAAATCTCACAGGAGAGGAAATCTATAGAAATCCGATTACTGACACAACGTTTGATTTGCTTGTTTCTCGCCTGCCTGTAGAAAAACGAATTCGAGTGTCTTTGTAGCAATTCTTACCTCTCCAGCTACAGGTTTCACCGCTCCTACTACAGATTTCACCGCTCCTACTACAGATCGTGCCACCCCTCCCACTACGGATGAATGGATTGTTAGCTACCTCCCAGTTTGCGCTAAAATAATACCTTACGTTTTTGAAGCGCAATGGGAGGCATCATGGGTCTTAAGTATGAAACCGCACAATATGAGGCATCATACGGGGCAATTTCACAACTTCCTTCTCCAGAGACCCCAGAGGTGGCTTTTGTGGGCCGCTCAAACGTGGGAAAGTCTTCCCTCTTAAATAAACTTATTGGCAGAAAACAGCTGGCACGAGTTTCAAGTGTTCCAGGCAAAACCGCTAATATCAACTTCTTTGATGTTGATGGCGTCAAATTTGTAGACTTGCCTGGATACGGATTTGCACGAGTTTCTCGCCAAGAAAAACAGCGCTGGGCAGACCTCATCGGTGGTTACTTTGAGCAAGAACGTAGCTTTAACCTGGTCATTAGTCTTGTTGATATCAGACACGAAGCTCAAAAACTTGATCTGCAGATGATTAGCTTTCTCCAAGAGGCTGATTTGCCCTTTGTAGTTGCGTTTACCAAGGCAGATAAAATTGCACGCGGCAAGCAAAATCAAGCCGCGGCCGCCCTGCGCAAGGCATTCCACATCACCCCTGAACAGGCCATTATTACCTCATCCGAGACCGGCCTGGGCATTGACGAGTTGCGCCGCCGCATCGAAGACGCAACTATCTAGGAGCATCATGGATCCAATCCACCAGCAAGAGCAAGAGCACCTCTCCCACGTATACCAAAAACTTGTTGAGATTCGTGAGGATTTGGACACAACGCTCAACACCACGCAAAAAGATGCAGCTAGAGACCTTCGTCAGATGAGTGAAGAAATCCGCCCAGACTTTGGTGGAGCGGACGAAACCATCGAGACCCTTGCGGCTATTGAGACGCTCAACAGCGTTATTGATACCTACAACCAGTACCACGATTTTACTGTCGAGAAACTCGGTCGCGTCGAAATTCTCTTGAGGCAGCCTTACTTTGCCAAGGTCACGCTCAAGATGCGACCTGGACGTCCTTCTCGCGATGTGTACATTGGTGCGGCAGGCATCACCGACAAAGACCGTACACCGCTTATTGTTGACTGGCGCAGCCCCGTTGCCGAGACGTATTACAACCAAGAGATGGGTACTACGTCGTACCAGGTAGACGGCAAGAAAAGAACGGTTGAACTGGAACTTAGACGACAATTTGACATCACGCGCGACAAGCTGAACCTCTACTTTGACACAACGGTTGCCATTGAAGACTCTCTGCTGCTTGCCGCTCTGAAACGTCAACACACCGAGAAACTGCAGGCCATCACCGCAACTATCCAGCGCGAACAAAACGTTGTTGTCAGGCACGAGGATGTGCCGGTTCTGCTGGTCAACGGTATTGCAGGCTCGGGCAAAACGTCCGTTTTGCTGCAGCGTATTGCGTACCTTCTCTACCAGCAGCGCACCACACTTACCGCAGATCAGGTGTACCTGTTCACTCCTAACGAGATGTTTGGTCGCTACATCAATACCGTTTTGCCTAGCATGGGCGAGCACAATCCGCAGGTATTTACCTGGGATTCTTTCCTCAAGGCTTTAGGTCTGGCCGACCACGCTTCGGGCGCCCACAACAACCCCGAGTCTCTGAAGAAACTTGAAGAGCAACTTGCCACACTTGAGCTCTATGAAGACGACTTCAAGGCCATTTCTGTTGAAGGAACCACGCTTATTAAGCCAGCTCAGGTGGCTAGTTCTGTGGCAAAGTTCTCACAATTCCCTGTGGGACCGCGCCTCATTGCACTTGCCAAAGACGAGCTCCACACCCGCCTGGAGCGCAGACTTGGCCAGATGGCTCACAACGACGAAATCCAGGAAGAGATGCTCTCCCTTGACGTTGAGCAGCAGCTTGAGGTCTTTGGTCGCACCATCAGCCCTTCCGACGAGGAAGAAGTTCTGGCGCGCACCCGCGAGTTCCTCAACTGGCGTTTTGCCTCTGCGCACGAGGTCATCGAGTCCGCTTCCTGGCTGCGCATCGACCGCATTGGCATGCGTATGCTCAACGCCTCCGCACTCAGCGGCGCCGAATGTGTTTACCTGCGTCTTCTTATCACAGGCGCTGGCGAGAAAAACATCAAGTTTGTCATGATTGACGAGGTCCAAGACTACACCGAAACGCAGCTTATGGTGCTTGGAAAGTACTTCTCGCGTGCGCACTTTCTGCTTTTGGGCGACTCTAACCAGGCAATTTGGGAAGATACCGCAACGTTTGAGCAGATTGAGAAGATCTTTAGTGCAACACACGGCGAGGGCGCTGTTTCTACCTGTAAGCTTCTGACCAGCTACCGCTCCTCTCCCGAGATTACCGCACTGTTTACCTCGCTTTTGAGCGAAGAAGAGCGTGGCCAGACAAGCTCCGTTCAACGCGGCGGCAAAAAACCTGAGTTTTTTGAGGTGGTCGCTGACAACAAAGATACTGAGCGCGCCGAGTACCTGCAGACTATGAAGTCCCTTATTGAGCAGGCACAAGAGTTTGACGGGCTGACCGCCATTGTGTGTACCGAGAAGTCTCGTGTTCGCTGGCTTGCCAAGCAGCTGGAAGGGTCTGCGGTCAAGGTGCTCACCAGCCACGATTCCCTACCCGCGAAGGGCGTTGTTCTTCTCGACCTTGCACTGGCAAAGGGCCTTGAGTTTGATCAGGTCATCGTTGCCGATGCACAAGAGGAAGTGTATAAAGCAGACGGAATTTCTCGCCGTAGGCTCTATACCGCACTGTCGCGCGCGATGCATCATGTGATGGTGGCCTCTCAGGGAAAGATGACTCCGCTGCTCAGTAAATTGCTTTAAAAAAAGCAATTTCTACCTGCGATTTTTTGGAAATTTACTGATTGAAGACGGCTAGTTCGGGTAAATGCTAGTCATCGATAACATTTACCGTTGGAGGTTAGTATGTCCGAAGAATTGATTCCTGGTGTCATGAAGAACATCGATGCAAAGACTGTGGTAACCCTTAAAGACCAGGTTGCATGCCTTTCTGGCCAGGTCATCAGCAAGACTCTTGCGCAAAACGATGCCGTCAGCGTTACCCTTTTTGGTTTTGGCGCAGGTGAAGAGATCGCAAGCCATCGCGCGGGCGGCGACGCATTTGTCACCATTCTTGAGGGACGCGCAAGCATTACCATCGATGACGATGTCTACACCCTTGAGGCAGGCCAGTCTATTGTGATGCCACTTGGTCACCCACATGCGCTTCAGGCTCCAGAAGAGTTCAAGATGCTGCTGGTTGTTGTGTATCCTCAAAAATAATTTATATATTTACCTAACAATTCCGCAGAATTCTACATAATTCTGCAGGCATTTTCTATTTGACCAGGTGGACAGTGCATCTGCCTGGTCAAATACTTTCTTTGTCCAGTCAAATAGTCTCTCTGCCTGGTCAAATAGTATCTACTTCTGGACTAATACTCTGTGTAATTACAATACACACCACATAACAGAATGGGTATACTATTTATGTCTGTGCAATCAGCAAAATGTTAAACCTAAAGAAAGGTGAGCTATGAGCCAGATTTTTGATGTTCACGCACGTGAGGTCCTCGATTCCCGTGGCAATCCAACCGTTGAGGTTGAGGTTGTTCTTGACGACGGTTCCTTTGGTCGTGCAATCGTTCCTTCCGGTGCTTCCACTGGTGAGTTCGAGGCTGTAGAGCTTCGCGACGGCGACAAGAGCCGTTACCTGGGCAAGGGCGTTCTGAAGGCAGTTGAGCACGTCAACACTGAGATCCGCGACCTTGTCATTGGTTGGGACGCAGAGGATCAGCGCGGCCTTGACCTCGCTATGATCAAGCTTGACGGCACTCCAAACAAGGGTCGCCTCGGCGCAAACGCTATTCTCGGCGTTTCTCTTGCTGTTGCTCACGCTGCAGCTGCTTCTGCTGAGCTTCCACTTTACGCTTACCTCGGTGGCGCAAACGCTCACACTCTTCCTGTTCCTATGATGAACGTCCTCAACGGTGGCGTCCACGCTGACAACAACGTTGACTTCCAGGAGTTCATGATTATGCCTGTTGGTGCTCCTGACTTCACCACCGCTCTTCGCTGGTGCGCACAGGTCTACCACACCCTCAAGGACACTCTGAAGTCCCAGGGCCTCAACACCGGTGTTGGTGACGAGGGCGGCTTTGCTCCAGACCTTAAGTCCAACGAGGAGCCACTTGAGCTTCTTGCCGAGGCTGTTAAGGCTGCTGGCTTTGAGCTTGGCAAGGACTTCCGCTTTGCTATGGACCCAGCTTCTTCTGAGTTCTACAACAAGGAGACCGGCAAGTATGACCTCAAGGGCGAGGGTCGCTCCCTTACCTCCGAGGAAATGGTTGCTTACTACGAGGAAATGGTCGAGAAGTTCCCAATCGTCTCCATCGAGGATGGCCTTGCAGAGGAGGACTGGGACGGTTGGAAGATCCTTACCCAGCGTCTGGGCAAGAAGATCCAGCTCGTCGGCGACGACCTCTTTGTTACCAACACTCAGCGCCTGAAGAAGGGCATTGAGGTTCACGCTGGTAACTCCATCCTCATCAAGGTCAACCAGATTGGTACCCTGACCGAGTCCCTCGAGGCTATCGAGATGGCTAAGCGCGCAGGTTACACCGCTGTTGTCTCCCACCGTTCCGGTGAGACCGAGGACACAACCATTGCTGACCTTGTTGTTGCAACCAACGCTGGTCAGATCAAGACTGGTGCACCTGCTCGTACCGAGCGTGTTGCTAAGTACAACCAGCTTCTCCGCATCGAGGATGACCTCGCTGAGGGTGCTGAGTACCTGGGCATGGACGCTTTCTACAACCTTCGTTAAACTCGCAGGTTGTACGCTAGACGGCGCGTGTCCGGCCCGACCGAACTGCAACGCCGTTTAGACTGCTAGAAGCTACGAAGCCGCATCTCATTTGAGGTGCGGCTTTTTTGTGCGCGCGGGTGCTGCGCGGGCGCTGCGGCACGAACGTCGGGGGCGGTGCGGGTCCGGGTGCGAGTGCGGGTCTGGGAACGGGTGCGAGTGTGGGTCTGGGAACGACTGCGTGAACTGCGGGTTTCTCGCCACGTCCGATGTTTGTAGCAGGTGTAAGGATCCCGTAGGCGCATCCGAACCTAGTTTGAAACACCCGAACACACCTATGTCGGATAATCTGCCGAAAATGCGTATACATTTCGTTGAAAATACTTATCTCATGCAGAATATCGTTATTAGATGTGTTTTTTATCCTTGATTTTGCAGATTATCCGACATAGATGTGTTTGCTTAACTCTGAAATTAAGGGTAATTAAATCTTTGATATATCTTCATTCATAATTATGTATATCAGATAGAAATTATGCATAATAGTGAATTGAGCGTACGTGATTAAATTCAAATTCTATAACCAAAGCTGCTCCACGATGTATTTGGGCTATTGAGTCTGGTTTTATCTGCAGTTTTTTGAGGATGTTCCGTCAGTCGATATAACGGCACCGCAGCATCCCACCGCGGTTATACTTGATATGTCAACTCTCAAGAATCCGAGGCGCCATGAACACCACATCAGAGCATGTAATACGCACAATCCTGGTTGGACAGTCGGGCGGGCCGACTGCAGCCATCAATGCATCGCTTGCGGGTGTTATTCGCGCAGCTCACGCCCAGGGCCTCCGAGTGCTCGGGATGCGCAACGGAATCCAGGGATTTCTTGAGGGCGGCGTCGTTGATCTGGTGGAAGCACTTGAACTTACAGCGTCTGAATCCGGATCGTCCAACCACGCATCCACAAATCCTGGCGAGAAGAACCTCCAGCTCCTAAGGAAAACGCCATCAAGCTGGCTGGGTAGCTGCCGCTTTAAGCTGCCGGAGCTTGCTGACAACTCAGAATCCGCAGCCATCTCCCCTATCTACCAGCAGATTGATGCGCAGCTCAAGAAATACCAGGTAGATGCCGTGCTTTACATCGGCGGAAACGATTCCATGGACACAACGGACAAGTTGTCTCGATACTTTGCCCAGGTAGACAGTGCCGTTCGCGTTGTAGGTGTGCCAAAAACCATCGACAACGACCTTGAGGGCACCGATCACACCCCCGGCTTTGGTAGCGCGGCGCGATTCGTTGCGTCCGTAACCGCCGAGCTCACCCGCGACGGCGGCGTCTACAACAGCAAAAACGTCACGTTTATCGAAGCCATGGGTCGCGACGCCGGCTGGCTCACGGCAGCTGGTGCGCTGGCACAAGATATTTGCGGAACTGCCCCGGATTTTGTCCTCCTGCCCGAGGTTCCGCTTGATGAACACGCGCTACTTTCCACCATTGAGCAGCGACTTCGCGAGAAAAACAACGTGATTGTAGTTGTTAGCGAGGGCGTTCATCACGCAGATGGTAGTTTCCTTTTTGATGCAAAATCCGTTGCGATTGACACGTTTGGCCACCTCGCGGCACAATCCGGAACGGCTCAATACTTGTCGCAGCTAGCCAAGGATCAACTGGACGTAAAGTCTCGCGGCATTGAGCTCAATACGCTGCAGCGTTGCGCTTCGCATGCTGCTAGCAAGGTTGACTTGGACGAGGCAGAAGCGCTCGGTGCTGCAGGAGTTGAAGCTGTTCTCCAAGGTAAAACCGGTGTTATGGTAGGCGTTCACCGAACTTCTGATGTCCCATATACTTCGGAGATTCGCGCCACCCCTGTCGCCGATGTTGCTAACAAGGTAAAGCTTGTACCTCGAGAAATGATCTCCGAAGACGGCTTCAACGTTACCGACACTGCCCTGACCTATCTGCGTCCTCTTGTCGCAGGTATGGAGGAGCCGATTTCTACCGACGGACTTCCCCGTTTTCTTGCGGAGCTATCGTAGCGATTCGTTGCGGACGAAACAGTGCCGCGCGGACGCGTGCGACCCGTTGCGGGCGCGACAGTGCCGCGCAGACGCGAGTGATCCGTTGCGGATGCGACAGCGCCGTGCAGACGCGTGTAATCCGTTGTGGATGGGTGTGAGCCGCGGCTCACTACTCTCCGAGGAACCTTACCTCGGGGTGGAGCTCAACATCAAACTGGCGCTTGACCTCTGCCTGAACATGCTCGATAACAGCATGAACCTCAGCAGCAGTAGCGTTGTCGTAGTTGACCACAAAACCAGCATGCTTATCGGAAACACCGGCACCGCCAAAGCGATAGCCCTTAAGACCAGCGTCGGTGACAAGCTTGCCAACAAAGTGACCCTCAGGACGCTTGAAAGTTGAACCAGCGGAAGGCAGCTCAAGAGGCTGCTTTTCCTCGCGAGCGCGCGTGAACTCTTCCATCTTTTCGCGGATCTTCTCGCCATCCGCACGGTGAAGATTGAACGTGGCAGAAAGCACAATCATGCCCTCATCAGCGATTCTGCTGTGACGATAACCCAGGTCAAGCTCGGAAGCGTCCAGCGTAGCAAAGGTGCCGTCGGCGAGAAGGACACGGACGGATTTGAGCACGTCAGCGATGCAGCCGTCGTAAGCGCCTGCGTTCATGAAGCATGCGCCGCCCACAGAACCTGGGATGCCACAGGCAAACTCAAGTCCAGAAAGGTCCAGCTCACAGGCCATCTCAGAAGCCTCTTTAAGGCCAACGCCGGCCTGGCAGGTCATCTCGGTGTCGTCGATGCTTACGCCGGTCAGGCCGTCAGCGACGGCAATAATGACGCCGCGATATCCTGCATCAGAAACAAGCAGGTCAGAGCCGTAGCCGAGAATAAAATAAGGAGCTTCTGCGTCTTTAACCGCAAGGAGAATCTCTTTAACCTCATCGGGATCATCAGGGATGACATAGAGATCCGCAGGTCCACCCACTTTAAAGGTGGTGTGCTCGCTCATTGGCTCGTCTACCAGGACGTTCTCTTCTCCAACAATCGAGCAAAGCTTTCCGGCCAGGCTTTGTAAGTCATAGCCACTTTCAGACATGTAACACGCTCCTTAGTAAGTTACTTTTTATAGTTTATCGCAAGCGAGAAAAACGTGGCGTTGGGGCGAGAAAATCATGACGTTGGGCCGAGAAAATCATGATTCTGGAACGATAAAACAGTTTCTTTTGCAATTCTGTCAAAGAAATGTCCATCCTCTTTTGCGAGTTATCAGCTGTTAACTCTGCTATAGTGAATATCGATATGTTTCAGAAATGGTTGCAATTACCTACTGGTGGTAAGGTGGCCGAGCTTTAGGGTTTGTAACAACCCAGTTCTATAAGCCATCAAGTCCGCGACCCGCAAAAAGGCGGTTAACCTGGTTAAAGTCCAGGACCAACGGTACAGTCCGGATGTCAGAAACGGAGACTTTTATGGCTTCATCCCACTCAACCCACGCAACAACCGCATCTTCTAACGGCTGGTCTACCAAGAGAATCGCTATTCTCGCCATGCTTTGTGCAGCTGCTGCAATCAGCACCATGGTGCTTCAGTTCCCCCTGATTCCAGGTGTGACGTTTTTGAAGTACGATCCATCGGGAGTCTTTGCCCTGCTCGCAGGCGTAGCTTTTGGCCCTGCTGCAGGCGCGATCGTCTCGGTGCTTCCCTACCTTCTGCACCTCACTACGGAATCCGGAATTTACGGCACTATCATGGCAATTCTGGCAACACTTACCTACGTTTTGCCTGTTTCGCTGATTGTGTATAACCGTTCCGAGAAGATCAAGCAGCTGATACTTGCCCTGATTGTGGGCAGCGTTGTCAGCGTTGTCGCATGCATTCTGGGCAACCTTGTAGTTACCCCAATCTACACCGGCATGAGCGTCGAGGCGGTAAGCGGACTGATTGTCCCTGCTCTTCTCCCCTTCAACGTGGTAAAGGTTGCCATCAACAGCATCATCTTTGTTGTGATTATGCGCTCAGCTACCTCACTTTTTGAGAGCATCAAAAACGGTGAGTAGTCTGCTGGACAACTCCCCAGATACATACACGTCTGAAAGCGCTGCACAAACTCAGGACCTCCCTATAGCTGCAACGCTTTTAGACGTGACCTTTGTGCACGCAAAGGACGTAGTTGCCTTAGACCACGTCTCGTTTTCTATTCCGGCAGGTAAACGTACCTGTATTGTTGGCGCAAACGGATCGGGCAAGTCCACGGTGGCCTCAATTCTCTCTGGCCTTACCGCGCCTGACGAGGGCACCGTTACCTTTTTGGGAACCACCGTTGTCAATGACGGCCAAGTAAACTTTGAGGCGTACAAAACCATTCGTCCACAGCTGGGCCTAGTCTTCCAAAATCCTGAGGATCAGATTATCTGCAGCGTAGTCGCAGACGACATTGCCTTTGGTCTGGAGAACCTTCAGGTGCCCAGTGACCAGATAACACCGCTGGTAGAACAGCAGATTGAACTTGGGACTCTCACCGAGTTTGCGTCAGAAAATCCACAGATGCTTTCAGGCGGCCAGCAGCAGCGCGTGGCCATCTCGGGCGCGCTGGTCATGAAACCGCAAATCCTGATTCTTGACGAACCTTCCGCAGCTCTTGACGTTGTGCATAGAAATAACGTCATGGGCCTTGTCGAGAAACTCCGTGCAGCTGGAAAGACTATTGTTCACGTAACGCATTTCATGGACGAAGTGGTTTCCGCTGACCACGTGATTGCCTTGGACGACGGTCGCGTTGCGTTTGAGGGAACGCCTGAAGCCCTCTTTGAACAGCACGAGCTAGTTGAATGCCTGCATCTTGAAGAGCCGTTTGCCTATCAGGTGGCGCAGGCGCTCAACAACCGCGGAGTTGTCGTGTGCAAATCACCTTCGGCTGAGCGCGTGCTTAACGAGCTGACGGGGCTTCTCGCCACAGCGGCGCAGGGCGAGAAGGGCGGCGTGGCTGAAAGCTGCGGAACAGCTGCTACCAACCGTGACGTGGCTGCGATCAGAAACGCATCCGAGTCAGCGGCGGTTTCCGTGCGCGACGTTACGTTCTCGTACCAGAAACCTGTGCTCAAAAACATCTCGGTTGACGTGCAAAAAGGCTCGCATGTTGCCGTTATTGGCTCCACTGGTTCGGGCAAGTCCACCCTTGCGCGCTTGATTTGTGCACTTGATACGCCTGATTCCGGAAGCCTCTGCGTGGCTGGACTGGATACTCGACAGAAGCAAAACCGCAGAAAACTTCACGGTATTGTTGGCTACGTCATGCAGCGACCAGAGCGCCAGCTTTTTGCACAGACGGTTGCCGAAGACGTGGCGTTTGGCCCCTCTAACCTGAGTCTTTCTGCCTGCGATATAACAATCGCTGTAAATGACGCTCTGAAACTTGTCGGTCTTTCCCACAAGGCAGATGCATCCCCTTTTGAGCTTTCTGGTGGTCAACAGAGACTTTGCGCACTTGCGGGCGTTATTGCTATGCAGCCAAAGGTGCTCGTGCTTGATGAGCCTACCAGCGGACTTGACCCCTACTATTGCTCTGAGCTCAGAAAAATTATCAACGCCGTTCTTGAAGACGGCTGCACCGTTATTGAACTCACACACTCGATGGAGGATGCGGCAGAAACTGACCAGATTATCGTGCTCCACGAGGGTGACCTGGTGTTCTCTGGTACGCCTTATCAAACATTTACTCATTTCACAGAGGCAGAATTCCAGGAGCTTGGACTGGGCATTCCTCATGCGCTTGCGTGGGCACAGCGCCTGTCCCGCACTACAGGAATCAACCTGGGAGAACCTTTAACCCTATCTGAGCTGGTAGATGCTCTGGTCGGCGCCGCACAGGACAGCGCCGCACAGCCCAGCGACCTCACACAAGGAGGCCGCTATGGCGCTTAAGATTTCTGTCGGCCAGTACTATCACGGGGACTCGCTCATCCATAGGCTTAATCCCAACGTTAAGTGCCTGGCTGCACTTCTTTTGATGCTCACAACGTTTTTTATCCGCACGGCACCACAGCTTGCGCTGCTGGTAGTAGGTGCACTTTGCCTACTAGCTCTGGCAAAAATCCCCATCAAACAAGTGCTTGTATCAATCATCCCACTTGCTTGGCTGCTCATCTTCCTTTCTCTCTTTAACCTGTTGCTTACGCGAGAAGGAACTGTGCTTGTTTCCTGGTCAATCTTTACCATCACTGATGTGGGAGCATGGAGCGCTTTTCTCTACCCCGTGCGCATTTTAGCTGCAATTTTGATGGGTGCGTTACTTCTGCTGACCACCACTCAGACTGATCTGGGCAACGCCTTTGAAGCAGCTTGCTCACCGCTCTCAAAAATTGGCCTTCCCGGTAAAGAAATTGCCATGATTTTCTCGCTTATGCTGCGCTTTATTCCAACACTTGCGGGCGACGCCGTGTCCATTTCCGAGGCCCAAACTGCTCGCGCAGGAGACGTTGCTTCAGGCTCGCTTCCTAAAAGACTTCGTGCAACTTTCTCCATTGTGGTGGCGCTTTTAGCAAGCTCGCTCAGACACGCCAACAACCTTTCCAAGGCACTTGATGCTCGCCACTATGTAGCAGGGGCTTCTCGCACACGTTGGCATCAGCCAACCTTTGGCGCTCGCGAAGTAATTGCCTTGGGCATAACCGCCTGTTTTATCGCCCTTGTCTTTGTACTGGCGTAAAAACTTTTAACTAATAAATTTGTATTTTTAACGCTCTGTTACAACCCATTTTTCTTTTCTCGACAAGCGCCAATTTGTCCACCTAAGTAACGTACAATAAAGCCAGTAAAAGCGTTCAAGGCTTGCATTGAAAGGTGGCCCCATGGTCCTGCGCGTCTACGTCCAAAGAAAATCTGGTTTCGAGGGCGAGGCAAAAGCCCTGCTCAAAGAAGTGAAAGACCTTCTTGGTATTACCGAGTTACAACGCATTGACCTGCTCAACCGCTACGATGTTGAGGGAATTTCAGAGGAACTCTTTGAGTCCTGCATCCCCACCGTTTTCTCAGAGCCACAGTCCGATCTTGCCAGCCGTACCATGCCAGAGTTTTCTTCTGAAGGTGCGGCTGTTCATACGTTTGCTGTTGAGTTTTTGCCTGGCCAGTTTGACCAGCGCGCAGACTCCGCAGCTGAGTGTGTGCAGCTTATTAGCCAGGGTGAGCGTCCTCTTGTTCGCTCCGCACGCATTTATGTGCTGACCGGAAACCTCACCGAGGCAGACGTTGCTGCCATCAAGAATTACCTGATCAACCCTGTTGAGGCTCGCGAGGCTTCCCTTGAGCTGCCCGAGACCCTCAAGATTTCCATTCCAGAGCCTGCTGACGTAGAGGTTCTTAAGGGCTTTAACACCCTTGACCAGGACGGTCTCAAGGAGTTCATTGCTTCTCACGGTCTTGCTATGGACCTGGCTGACCTCACCTTCTGCCAGCAGTACTTCACCGATGAGCAGCGCGATCCTACCATCACCGAGATTCGCGTCATTGATACCTACTGGTCAGACCACTGCCGCCACACCACCTTTAACACAGGAATTACCGGCGTGCAGATTGATGATGACCTGGTAAAGGCTGCGTTTGAGAAGTACCTCTCCATGCGCAAAGAGCTTGGGCGAGAAGATCGCGCCGTCTCTCTTTGGGATATGGCCACTATTGGTGCAAAGTATCTTCGCGAGAAGGGCGTCCTCACCAATCTTGATGAGTCTGAAGAAATCAACGCCTGTACCGTAAAAGTCAAGGTGGACGTTGACGGCAAAGACGAAGACTGGCTCTTCCTCTTCAAGAACGAGACTCACAACCACCCAACCGAGATTGAGCCCTTTGGTGGCGCAGCTACCTGCATTGGTGGCGCAATCCGCGATCCCCTTTCTGGCCGCAGCTACGTCTACCAGGCAATGCGCGTCACAGGCGCTGCAGATCCAACCGTTCCTGTTTCTCAAACACTTCCTGGAAAGCTTCCCCAGCGCACCATTGTTCGTACGGCAGCTGCAGGTTATTCCAGCTACGGTAACCAGATTGGCCTTGCTACGGGCCAGGTTTCTGAGCTCTACCACCCAGGCTATGTTGCAAAACGCATGGAGATTGGTGCCGTTGTAGGCGCAACTCCTCAAAGCCACGTTCGCCGCGAGCGCCCAGAAGATGGCGACATCATCGTTCTTCTCGGCGGCCGCACTGGTCGCGACGGCATTGGCGGCGCAACTGGTTCTTCCAAGGCTCACGACGCTGGCTCCATTGAGCGCGACGGTGCCGAGGTCCAGAAGGGTAACGCCCCTGTTGAGCGCAAGCTTCAGCGCCTCTTCCGCCGTGAAGACGCTTGCAAGCTCATTAAGCGCTGCAACGACTTTGGTGCAGGCGGCGTTTCTGTTGCTATTGGCGAGCTTGCCGACGGCCTTGACGTCAACCTGGATGCTGTTCCTAAGAAGTATGACGGCCTTGATGGCACTGAGCTGGCAATCTCTGAGTCTCAGGAGCGCATGGCCGTTGCACTTGAGGCAAAAGACGTCGATCAGTTCTGCGCATACGCCCGCGAGGAAAACCTCGAGGCAACCATTGTGGCAACAGTCACCGAGGACCCTCGCCTGGTCATGCGTTGGCGCGGTCAGAAGATTGTCAACATTAGCCGCGCATTTCTCGCCTCAAACGGCGCTCCTAAATCAATTACCGTGCGCCTGGCCAAGCCTCTTGCCTACCAGCGCACCTGGGCAGGCTCAACTCTTGGCGAGAAACTCCACTCGCTGGTACGCGATCTAAACGTTGCCTCTAACAAGGGCCTCTCCGAGCGTTTTGACTCCACCATTGGCGCAGGTACCGTCCTTATGCCATTCGGTGGCGCTCGTCAGCTGACCCCTGCCCTCTCTATGGTGGCTAAGCTTCCTGTTATGGGCCAGACCAACACCGTCTCGGGCATGGCCTGGGGCTTTAACCCCTACCTCATGGAGGCCGACCAGTTCCGCGGCGCATACCTCTCTGTTGTTGAGTCCGTTTCCAAGCTGGTTGCAACCGGCTTTAAGTACCAGGACCTCTACCTCACCTTCCAGGAGTACTTCGAGAAGCTCGGCCAGAATCCTAACCGTTGGGGCAAGCCAGCCGCTGCCCTTCTTGGCGCGCTGATGGCACAGGTCAACCTTGGTCTTGCTGCTGTCGGAGGCAAGGACTCCATGTCCGGTACCTTTGAGGACCTAGACGTTCCGCCAACGCTAGTTTCGTTTGCTACCGGCCTTACCAAGGTAGACAAGATTGTCTCAAACGAGTTCAAAGACGCAGGTCACAGGCTTATTTCCATTGTTCCATCCTACGACGAGTCCGGCCTTCTCCCCGATAACGACTCCCTGCTCACCGCATACAAGCTGGTCAGTACCCTGGTCCAGTCCAAGAGCGCACTTGCCATTACTACACCAGGTTACGGCGGCGTGGCCGAGGCTCTCTTCAAGAGCTGCCTAGGCAACAAGCTGGGTGTTGAGCTGGTTCCAGAGATTTCTGCCAACGCGCTCTTCTCGCCAACTTACGGTGCCTTCATCGTTGAGCTGGCAGACGGCGTATCCGTTGACGACGTCGACGGCGTGTGCGTGGCTCCTCTGGGCGTCACCACGTCTGAGTACGTCTTGAGCGCATGTGGCGATAAGATCGACCTCTCCGAGCTCCAAGAAGCATGGGAGCACCCACTTGAGGAGGTCTTCCCTTACCGCGGAGGCTCCGATGAGGCTGTAGAGAAAATCAGCTTCGACGGTGCATCCACACGACACTCCTATGCTGGTCCAGCCCTTATCGCACCTGCTCGCCCACGTGTCATCATCCCCGTATTCCCTGGTAACAACTGCGAATACGACGTCGCGCGCGCCTTTGAGCGTGCGGGCGCTGACCCAACCACGCTGGTCATCAACAACCTGACTCCTCAGGACATTGTTGAGTCCGCAAATGCGCTGGCAGAGTCCATCAAGAAGAGTCAGATTGTTATGATTCCAGGCGGCTTCTCCGGCGGAGACGAGCCCGACGGATCTGCTAAGTTTATCTGCGCACTCTTCCGTGCTCCTCAGGTTACTGAGGCTGTTCGTGAGCTTCTGCAGCAGCGCGATGGCCTTATGCTGGGCATCTGCAACGGCTTCCAGGCGCTCATCAAGCTGGGACTTGTTCCTTACGGCGACATTCGCCCTATGGACGACACCTGCCCAACGCTGACGTTCAACACCATCGGCCGTCACCAAAGCCAGCTTGTCCGTACCAGCGTTGCGTCCACGATGTCCCCATGGCTCTCTAAGTGCGCACTTGGCGACATCCATACCATTGCGATCAGCCACGGAGAAGGCCGCTTTGTTGCCTCCGACGAGCTGCTTGAGACACTCAAGGCAAACGGCCAGATTGCAACGCAGTACGTTGACGCAACAGGCACTCCAAGCATGGACTTCTCCGTTAACCCTAACGGCTCCGTCCTGGCTATCGAGGGCATTACCAGCCCCGATGGTCGCGTTTTGGGCAAGATGGGCCACACAGAGCGCTCCGGTGCGGGCCTCTACAAGAACATTCCTGAGCTCACTGCTGGCGACCAGTTCCAGCCTCTCATCGAGGGCGGTGTCGAGTACTTCAAGTAAGGCGCGAGTGCGGCGACGGCAACGCTGCAGGTCAGCGCCGCGTGCGTACGCAAGTTGCGAGTGATTTCAACCCGGTATCCATTTCGTGTGGATGCCGGGTTTCTTGTGCGAAAGCGCTGCTAGTGGACGGGGTTTCTCGTCAGGCGGGTGGTGTGCTCGAAGCGCACATCCGCTACATGCTCGGTCGCGCCTGGGCGCGCCTGATTTCTGCAAAGAATCTGTAACTTCTGCCTAAATAAGTAAAAGAATCGGTGGATTTGCCTGATTTTGTCAAAGAATCGGTACCTCAAATACAGATTCTTTGCACTTTTTAGGCGGACTTTTCTAGACGTAACTCTGATTTC
>NZ_JRND01000024.1:0-69603 GCF_000758945.1 Lancefieldella parvula DNF00906 | reverse complement strand
CTACACGAAACTGAGCTCTTCTACACCCAAGATCACAAATTAGATCTTAACGGTATGGCACGAACACTACTTGAAGACTTAGTAAATACCGTAATGGTTGAATAAGTAGAAGAGCTTGGTTATGTTCGCAATGGATACCGTGAGCGAAAGCTGGTAACGTCAGTTGGAACTCTTACCTTAAAAATTCCTAAACTCCGCGAAGGAACCTATTTTCCTGACGATATCGTAAGTAAGTGGAGCAGGTGTGATACAGCCCTTGCAAGTTGTATCTGTGATATGTGGACCCAAGGTATTTCGAGCAGAAAGGTAGAAAAAGCACTGAGTGAGCTTGGTGTTGAAAAGATCAGCAGAAGTAGAGTCTCGAGACTTGTTAAGTCTTTAGATGAAGAGGTAGATGACTTAAGACACGGCTCTTTGTCTTTTGACAGATGGCCTTACCTTTGGCTTGATGCAACCTATATTCCTGTAAGAGAAGCAGGACATACAACCAAGCGTGCTGTCGTTATTGCTATAGCTGTAAACACAGAAGCTAAAAGACAAATCATAGGGCTTGAGTGTATAGATACCGAGTCATATCTGTCCTGGAAAGACTTTCTTATCTCTTTGAAAGAGCGAGGACTGAGCGGCGTGAGACTTGTTATCTCTGATGCTCACGCTGGTCTTGTAAGAGCAATCGGTGAGGTGCTCACAGGCGCTGCCTGGCAAAACTGTCTTTGTCACTTAGAGAGAAATGTCTTTGATAGATGTAGAACAAAAGCTCAGGGCAAAGCAGTTATTGCTGCTATGAAGCATACCTTTGAAGCTAGTGATACTGATTTGGTACGCACAGGCTTTGAGCACCTTTATGAAGTGTATGAAAAGATAGATCCAAGAGGAGCGCACCTTCTAGAAGAGTCAGAGCCATATGTACTAACCTACCTAGACTTTCCAAAAGAACACGCTCACTGGATACGTACAAACAATCTCTGTGAAAGACTCAACAAAGAGATAAAGAAGCGCACACGTGTCGTTGGAGTATTTCCCTCCAAGCAAGCTATGCTTCGCCTTGTAGGGGCTGTATGTATCGATCAAAACGAAGAGTGGTTTGTAGCAACGCATTTCATGGATAAACGCTCTCTTCTCTTTGAAGAACCCCCAAAGAGAGGGTCATGTACACAAGAGACTATCGACCATCTCTTACAAGTAATTGATAGTGACTTTAAGGTTTGTAAAGAGGTGGCATAATGTAGGCAAGAAGGTAGTAAGGAAATAGCCTTACACCACTTTTTGAGACGTGACTCTGATTTCAAGGTTGGTTCTATGGACGCTCTCATGGAGCCTGATTTTCTCGCCAAGTCTGAACGATTTGCCTGAAAAACACGCCTAGTCTGAGCTATTTGCCGGTTTTTCTCGCCAAGTCTGAGCTGTTTTACTCAGACATGGTGGGGGTTTCAGGTTCGCAAAATTTGGAGACAGCACCCCAGTTAGAACGTGCCTGATTTCTGCAAAGAATCTGTAACTTCTGCCTAAAAATGTAAAAGAATCGGTGGATTTGCCTGATTTTGTAAAAGAATCGGTGGCTCAAATACAGATTCTTTGCACTTTTCAGGCTCGCATAGTGAAAGTCAGGTGCGCGATGGCAGAAAGGAGCACTTGGCGAGAAACCCGTGCACCCGCACGCGCACCTGGCGAGAAACCCGTGCACTCGCAACGCCCAATGTTTCGCGGAAAAGCCGTATACTTATGACGATATAAGTCCACGAAAGGATTGATATGTCTGACGCTCTAATCCCACAAAATTCCTGCGTACTTGTTACCGGCGGCGCGGGCTTTATTGGCAGCCATACCGTTGTTGAGCTGCTCAATTCCGGCTACGAGGCTGTCATTGTTGACGACCTCTCCAACGCTTCGGCAAAAGTTGTCGACCGCATCAAAACCATTGTGGGAGAAGAAAACGCCAAGCGCCTTTCGTTCTACGAGGCAGACGTCAACGACAAAGATGCACTGAACCGCATCTTTGACGAGCACGCTATTAACTTTGTCATTCACTTTGCTGGCTTCAAGGCTGTTGGCGAGTCCGTCACCAAGCCTATCGAGTACTACACAAACAACTTGGGCAATACCCTCACCCTTCTTGATGTCATGAGAAACCACGGTTGTAAGTCAATTATTTTCTCGAGTTCAGCAACGGTTTATGGAGACCCAGATAGTCTTCCTCTAACCGAGCAAAGCCCCAAGAAGAACGCAACCAACCCTTATGGCTGGACTAAATGGATGATTGAGCAGATTCTCGCCGATGTTCACACCGCAGATCCAGAGTGGAACGTTGTCCTGCTTAGATACTTTAATCCTATTGGCGCTCACCAGTCGGGCCTCATCGGAGAAGATCCTGCAGGTATTCCAAACAACCTGGTACCTTATGTGGCTCAAGTTGCTGTGGGTAAGCGCGAAGCTGTTCACGTCTTTGGCGACGACTACAACACCCCTGATGGCACGGGTGTTCGCGACTACATCCACGTTTGCGACCTTGGCTCCGGCCACGTAGCTGCACTTAAATGGATGGCTGGCCGCACGGGAGTTGAAATCTTCAACCTGGGCACTGGCACTGGTAGCTCGGTACTTGACGTTATCAAGGCATTCTCAAAGGCCTGCGGCAAAGAGATTCCTTACGTTATTGAGCCTCGCCGCGCAGGCGACGTTGCAACTAACTACGCAGACTGCCAGAAAGCTGCTGACATGCTTGGCTGGAAGGCTCAGTACGACCTTGCCGACATGTGCCGCGATTCCTGGAAGTGGCAGTCGATGAACCCAGACGGCTATCGCGGCTAGGATTTCCGTGAACTTCGCCGACTACCTCACACAAAAGCTTCCTGCCGTCGAGGCAGAGATCATGCGCGGACTCCCCGCGGCAACGCCCGCAGCACCCGCAGAACCCGCGGCCGCGACGTCCGCGGCGGCGCTCTCGGAGTGCACTCATGCGGACCTGAACACCTATCTCTACCAGCCACTCGCTCACTTCAGTGCGGGCGGTGGCAAGCGCGTGCGACCGGTCCTCTGCTGTCTGGGCGCCGAAGCAGTCGGCGGCTCAGCCGAAGCCGCTCTGCCCGTAGCCTGCGCCATTGAGGACTTCCAGTCGGCAGCCCTTATCCACGACGACATCGCTGACAAGTCAGAGCTGCGCCGTGGCGAGAAGTGCCTCTACAAGACACTCGGTACCGGACTTGCCATCAACGTTGGTGATTCTGCGCTGGTCAATGTTGTCAGACGCGTTACCGTGGCCGACCACCTCTCTGACCAGCTTAAAGTTCGCGTTATCGACGCCCTTCTAGCCATGCAAGAGCACACCCTTGAGGGTCAGGCTCTCGACCTCGGTTGGGCTCAAAACGAGCGCTGGGATGTTACCTCTGACCAGTATCTTTTTATGGCGCTCTCCAAGACCGCCTATTACTCTGCTGCATATCCCCTGGTACTAGGCGCGCTTATTGGCGGTGCTGACCAGAAAACGCTTGATGCACTCAAAGAATTTGGCCTCAAGGTAGGCCTTGCCTTCCAGCTGCAAGACGATCTTCTCAACCTGGTAGGAAATGCCGAAGTACAAGGCAAAGACTTTAGGTCAGACGTCACTGAGGGCAAGCGCACGCTCGCGGTGGTCTACGCGCTTGAGCACCTCACCGAGGCAGAAAAAGCGGAGCTTGTCTCCATACTTTCTGCGCATACTACCGATACTTTGAAGCTTCAGCGCGCTGTGGAGCTTATGGAAAGCGCTAATGCGATAAAATTTGTCCGCGCGCACGCTCTTGCCTTAGTCGAAGAGGCAAAGCACGTGCTTGAAAACGTGATACTTTCTGAAGACGCTCGCGACACACTTTTGTCTATGGCAGACTTCTTTGTGAACCGAGAAAGGTAATTATGGATCCTATTACTCCTGGTAGCACTGGTGCTGCCGTTGAAGACATTCAGGAACGCCTCGTAAAGCTTGGCTACACCATCGAAGATGATGAGCGCCAGAGCCACACGTTTGGCAAGTCAACTGCTCGTGCGGTTGCGCGCTTTAGGCTTGACCATGACCTTTCTCTTGGAGAAGAAGTAGATGCCTCTACCTGGGCAATCATGGTCGATGAGGGCTATGAGCTAGGAGACAGAACCCTCTACCTGCGTCTTCCTAACTTCCACGGCAATGACGTGCGTCAGCTGCAGGAGCGCCTCAACATCTTGGGTTTCTCGTGCGGAAAAGTTGATGGCCATTACGGTGTTCACACCGAGGCTGCCGTTAAGCTCTTCCAAGAAAGCGTCGGCGAGCTTGCTGATGGTATGGCGTTCCAGGATACCCTCGACGCTATTGAGCGTCTGCGTCACGTTTGGTCCGGCAAGCAGGCAAAAGGTCCCCATCCACAGGGCCCTATGGGCTTTGCTCGCGCAGCCAACGTTCTTGAAACCACCTGCATTGCTATTACGGGAGAAGATCCTATCTCTAGAAACGTGGCCGCCCGCGTGTATAACCTTTCTAAGGCAACTACCGAGGCAAGTGGCATGACCATGATTGATCGCGCTGATTCCCCTACTGATGCAGCCACTATTTTGGTTCTGACCACAACCTATGCCCCAAGCATGCCCGCCCGCGGACAGGTTGGTATTGGCTCTGTTTCTATGGAAGAAAACGAAACGCTGCCAGCAAGACTTCGCACCGCTATCGAGTCTGCTGATGCAACGGGCTCCCCTATCAAGATTGTGCTGCCAGAAGGAACAAACGTAGACGGCTCATTTACTACCGCAGACGCACAGACTTTAGCAGTTCTTGTTCTTGATGCAATTTGTGGAGCATTTGCCTCGCTAAGCTGATACACTTAATAGAGTTGCGGACAAAACCAACGTAGTGATTACATTGGGGTATCGTCCAACGGTTAGGACACGGGTTTTTGGTGCCTGGAATGTGGGTTCGAATCCTACTACCCCAGCCATTTTTTACGCAACTTTTGTGTAGGGACGCACTCGTATCGAGTAATACGAAGTACTTTGGAGGCTTACGTATGCCACTTACTGCGATTGTCCTCGCTGCAGGCGAGGGAACGCGCATGAAGTCCCACCACCCTAAGATTGTGCACAAATTACTTGATAAACCCATCGTTTGGTGGAGTGTCAACGCTGCAATTACTGCTGGCGCTGACCGCGTCATTGTGGTTGTTGGTAACCACGCTGACGAGGTTAAATCTGCACTTTCTTGCTTCCCTAACCTTGAGTATGTTGCCCAGACTGAGCGTCTTGGCACCGGCCATGCCGTCAAGGTTGTTAAGGATGCTCTTGGTGGCTTCAAGGGACCCGTTGTTGTTATCAACGGTGACGCATCTCTGTTGCGCGCACAGTCTATTCTCGACCTTGTTGCAGAAACTAAAGCTCACCACAACGCATGTACGGTACTTACGATGACGCCACCAGATCCAACCGGATATGGTCGCGTCATTTCTTCTAACGGCCAGGTAACTGCCATTGTTGAGCACAAAGACGCCACGCCTGAGCAGCGTGAGCAAGAGCGTGAATGCAACGTTGGCGTGTACTGCTTCTGTGGCGGAAGACTGACCGCAAACATCGATCTTCTCGGCAATGACAACGTGCAAGGCGAGTACTACCTCACCGACATGGTGGGTCTTTACGTCAGCCAGGGCGAGCCTGTTGCTGCCGTCCACGTTGACGACTACAAAGAGGCGCTGGGCGTCAATTCCCGCTCCGAGCTTGCCGTTGCTACCCGCATCATGCAGGAGCGCATCAACGAGCACTGGATGAGCCAGGGCGTCACCATGCTGGACCCAACCTCCGTTTGGATTGGCCCCGAGGTTACGCTTGGTATGGACACCGAGGTTCTCCCACAGACCATGCTCTACGGCAAGACCTCGATTGGCGAGAATTGCGTGGTAGGCCCTAATACTCGTCTGACCGATACGGTTGTTGGTAACGACGCTGTTATTGACGAGACTGTAGCTATCAACGCACAGGTAGACGACTTTGTTACCTGCGGTCCTCGCGCGTACCTACGCCCAGGCACACACCTCATGCCTCACGCCAAGGCTGGCACCCACGTTGAGATCAAAAATTCAACTATCGGCAAGGGCTCCAAGGTTCCTCACCTCTCCTACATTGGTGATACAACCATGGGCTCCGGCGTCAACATTGGCGCAGGTTCAATTACGTGCAATTACGACGGTTACCACAAGTTTAAGACCCACATTGGCAACAACGTCTTTGTTGGATCCGATACCATGATGGTGGCACCCGTCTCAATTGGTGATGGCGCACTTGTGGGGGCAAGTTCGTGCATCACAAAGGATGTACCAGCAGATGCGCTTGCACTCGAGCGCTCTGAGCAGAAAATTGTTGAGGGATACGCCGCCCAGAGGCGTCACAAGCTTGAGAAAGAGGACTAGATGTTCGAGAACCTGAGTGAACCACTGTTAGTTGCTAGAAATATCAAGCTCTACACCGGTACAGGTAACCCTGAACTGGCTCGTAAGGTTGCAGACATTCTTCACCTAGAGCTACAAGGTCTTCTCCTCGAGAAGTTTGCTAACGGAGAAATCTACGCTCGCTTTGACGAGTCTGTCCGCGGCGACGAGGTCTTCTTCATTCAGTCTTTGGCAGGTGTCAACGTCAACGACCTGGTTATGGAAACGCTGATTGTTGCTGACGCTGCAAAGCGCGCATCTGCTAACAGCTTTACCGTAGTTATCCCTCACTACGCATATGCTCGTCAGGACCGCAAAGCTGCTGCTCGCGAGCCTATTACTGCTCGTCTGATGGCAAACCTGCTTGAGAACGCTGGCGTTGACCGCGTCATCACACTTGACCTGCACCAGGGCCAAATTCAGGGCTTCTTTGACATTCCTGTTTCTCACCTGACTGCTCTCTATCTTCTGGGCGATTACTTTAAGAGCAAGCCATTTGACTGGGAGAATACCGTTGTTGTCTCCCCTGATATGGGTCGCGCAAAGGCAGCTAAGAAGCTTTCCGACTACCTTGACTGCGGCCTTGCTATTGCTCACAAGAGCCGTCCTCGCCACAACGAGAGTGCTGTTATGGGCATCATTGGCGATATCAAGGGCAAGACCTGCATCGTTAACGACGACATGATTGATACTGCAGGCACCCTCTGCGCTTCCGTTGTGAAGCTGAAGGAAATGGGTGCAGGCGATATTTACGTCTGCGCAACCCACGGTATCTTCTCTGGTCCTGCAATCGAGCGCCTCAATAGCGCTCCTATTGAGGAGTGCGTGGTTACCGACGCAATTCCTTGCGCTGCAGCAAACCAGGAAGGTTCCAAGATTAAGACGATTACCATTGCAAACGAGCTTGCCGAGGCAATCTACGCTGTCTACACCGACCGCCCTGTCTCCGATATCTTCGGCGGCGACTTTAACCTGTAACGCCGCAGGTCAGCCGCACGTGCAATTGCGTGCGGGCGACGACGGCAATACTGCAGGTCAAACGTGCGTGCGAGCGCGGATCGCAAGTGATTTCAACCCGGTATCCATTTCGTGTGGATACCGGGTTTCTTGTGTGGAAACGCTGGGAGTGGACGGGTTTCTCGCCAGGTAGCGGTGTGAGCTGGCGCGATCAGCGCGCGCCTGCTGCGAGCCTGATTTTCTCGCCATGTCTGAACGATTTGCCGGAAAACACGCCAAGTCTGAGTGGTTTTGCCGGTTTTTCTCGCCATGTCTGAGCTGTTTTACTCAGACATGGCGAGGTTTTCAGGCTCAAAAATTCAGGGCCAGACAGTCTATCTTTCACGCGCCTGATTTCATCAAAGAATCTGTAAATTTTGCCTAAAAGCATAAAAGAATCGGTGGATTTGCCTGATTTCTGCAAAGAATCGGTGCTGCAAATACAGATTCTTTGCACTTTTCAGGCGCGCGATGGCGAGAAGCGCGCCTGGCGAGAAACCCGTGCGCTCGCAAACCGCCCTCAGCAGCACGTGTTCTAGCAGGTCGTTCCGCTTTCGGAATCCGCAAGGTCAACATCGTTCGCAAGCGCCGCTTCCAGTGCAATCTGCAGTCCGCGAGTCATCATCTCCAGCGACATGCTTGGAACCTGGCGGGTCTTCTCGGCGGCAGCAGCCTTCTCGGCAGCTGCAGCGTTTTTCTCGACAACCTGCTCTGTTGCGAACGGTACGTGCAGAAACGTACCGCGAGTCTCCGGGAATCTCGTGGCCAGCGCGTGAAGGACCTGATACATGACGTCGTTGCAGACGTACGTTCCCGCAGTGTACGAGACCGCCGCGGGGATCTCCGCCTGGTTCATGGCGGCAACCATGGCGTTTACCGGCAGTGACGCAAAATACGCGTCGGGAGCGCCGTCGATGATGCGCTGCGAGAGCGGCTGCTTGCCCGCGTTGTCGGGGATTCGCGCGTGAGCCCAGTTGATGCCCACAAACTCGGGCGTAATCTTGCTTCTTCCACCCGCTTGGCCCACGCAAAGCACAATCTCGGGACGCTCCGCTTCAAGCGCGTCGATAACCTTCTGAGCGCCAGCGCCAAACTCAACAGGTACGTGCAGTTTTATCACTTGGGCACCGACAATAGTCTCGGGCAACGCCTTCACGGCCTCCCAAGCTGGATTGATTTTCGCGCCACCAAAAGGCTCAAATCCGGTAACCAGAATCTTCTTCATTTTGCCTCCGCACCTCAGTTGAACGCCGCATGCCCCGCACGCTGCTCACCGCACGCTGCTCACCGCGCGCCGATCGCTGCACGTCACGCGCGCCGCCGCTAGACTGCCAACCGCGAGCTCAGTTCACGCTGGTCGAACCTGTCGTTTTCCCTTACCATCATAAACGTACACATCTCAAACGGGAGGAAATTCAATGCACGGTAACAAAATTGTGCTTGTAGCGGGCCTGGGAAATCCTGGCGAGAAATACGCGCGCACCAGGCACAATGCTGGTTTTGCCGTCGTCGATGCCCTTGCCGAGCGCCACGGCGTTTCGTACTGGAAAAGCGAAGCGGGCTGCCAGGTCGCGGAAATCACCTTTCCCGCAGCTCCCGGAGCCGCATCTGGCGAGAAACGCCATGTACTCCTGGCCAAACCTCAGGACTTCATGAACACCAGCGGCGGTCCCCTCTCCAAACTTGCTCGTGCACACCACCTTCAACCTGCGCAAATCCTGGTTATTCACGACGAGGTTGACCTCGCAGAGGGCCAACTCAACTTCAAGGAAGGCGGCGGCCTCAACTCGCATAACGGCCTGCGCTCCATCGCCGACAAGCTCCAGACCAGGGATTTTATGCGCCTGCAGTTTGGCATCGGTCGCCCTCCTGGAAAGATGCCGGTGGCAGACTATGTTCTGCGCGAGCTCAAGGGAAACAACCTGGAAGACTTTCTGGTCACCGCCCAGACAGCGGCCGATCAGGTGGAGCAGTTCCTCCGCAGCTAGCAGTCACCGCACCCCTCCGCGTGTCGTCGCGCCGCAAGTCCACCGGGTTTCTCGCCCTCCGCAGCTAGCAGGCAAAACTTTCTACGAAATATTTATGCTCATTCATGAATTACTCATGACTTGAATCATGCGCAAATAGTACAATAGATATGTTGTTTGCGAATACGGGTTACCCAGACTCGTATGCGTGAGATACATGCGTCACCTGCTACTGTCTTCTCGCCAGAAGGCACACTGTAGTGCGGCGCGTCAACTCACTCGCAGTTTTGTTGTGTTAGGAGAGGAGTACCGCTGAATGTATAAGATCCTCGAAAAGACTCAGTTCTCCGAGAAGGTCTTCAAGTTCCGCATCGAGGCACCACAGATGGCCAAGCATGCACATGCTGGTCAGTTCCTGATGGTCCGCGCAAATGAGTGTGGCGAGCGCGTTCCATTTACCTTTGCGGATTGGAATCCTGAGGAGGGTTGGGTCGAGTTTATCTTCATGGTAATCGGCAAGACCACCAGGATGCTTTCTACCTACGAGGTTGGTGATTTCCTGCAGGACGTCACTGGTCCTCTGGGTGAGCCTACCGAGATGGGCGAGGGCAAATGGGCAGTTATCGGCGGCGGCGTTGGCCTGGCTATCGCCTTCCCTGTTGCTCGTCAGCTCGTAGCAGCTGGCCGCGAGGTCCACGCAATCATGGGCGCTCGTACCAAGGAGCTGCTGCTGCTTGAGGATCAGTTCCGTTCCATTCTGGACGACGATCACATCCACATCACCACAGACGACGGTTCTCTTGGCGAGAAGGGCGTTGTAACTGCACCTCTCGAGCGTCTTCTGCAGGACAAGCAGGTCGACCGCGTATTCTGCGTTGGCCCAGTTCCAATGATGAAGTTCTCCACTCTCACTGCCGAGAAGTACGACACACCTATCATCGCTTCCCTGAACCCAATCATGGTCGACGGCACTGGTATGTGCGGTTGCTGCCGTGTTGAGGTTGGTGGCGAGACCAAGTTTGCTTGTGTTGACGGTCCTGACTTTGACGCAACCAAGGTTGACTGGAACGACCTTCGCGCACGTCAGGCAGCCTACCTCACCGAGGAAGGCCAGTCCATTAAGGCTTACGAGGAGACGAGGTGCGCATGCCACAAGTAAACGGTCGCTACATTCCAAACGTCAAGGCACCTCGTACAGCTGACAACGAAGAGCCAGCTGCAGAGCGCGCACAAGACTTCCGCCCTGTCGACAAGGGTTTCACTAAAGAGATGGCAATTGCAGAGGCAAACCGCTGCCTGGATTGTAAGAATCCACTGTGCGTTCAGGGCTGCCCTGTAAACATCAACATTCCTCGCTTCATCGAGGCTATCCGCGCAGAGGAGTTTGGTCGCGGTCTTGACATCATCCGCGAGTCCTCCATGCTTCCTGCAGTTTGTGGTCGCGTTTGCCCACAGGAGAACCAGTGCGAGGGCGTCTGCATCATGGGTAAGCGCAGCGAACCAGTTGCTATTGGTCAGCTCGAGCGCTTCCTTGGCGATCAGCCTGAGCTTGCTTCCAAGCCAGCTATCGCTCCAAAGAACGGCAAGAAGGTTGCAGTTGTAGGCTCCGGTCCTTCCGGTATTGCTTGCGCTGGCGAGCTTGCTCGTAACGGCTTTGACGTTACCGTCTTTGAGGCATTCTTCACCGGCGGCGGCGTTCTGGTCTACGGTATTCCTGAGTTCCGTCTTCCAAAGGCTGTTGTTAAGCGTGAGATTGACGGCCTCCAGGAGCTGGGTGTTAAGTTTGAGTACAACTCTGTTGTCGGTCGTATCACCGATGCAGAAGAGCTCTTTGAGCAGGGCTTTGACGCAATCTACATTGCAACCGGCGCTGGCCTTCCAAAGCTTCTCAACATCCCTGGCGAGAACCTGCCTAACGTCTTCTTTGCAAACGAGTACCTCACCCGCGTTAACCTTATGAAGGCTAACAACTTCCCTGAGTACGACACTCCAACCAAGCACGGCAAGAACGTCGTTGTCTTTGGTGGCGGCAACGTTGCTATGGACGCTGTCCGTACTGCTAAGCGCCTTGGTGCTGAGCGTGCAATCATCGCTTACCGTCGTACCGAGGACGAGATGCCTGCTCGTCGTGCAGAGCTGCACCACGCAAAGGCAGAGGGCGTTGAGGTTCTTCCTCTCGTCTCCCCTCTCGAGTTTGTCGCTGGCGAGGACGGCGCAGTTTGTGCAGTTCGCGTCCAGAAGATGGAGCTCGGCGAGCCTGACGCTGATGGACGTCGTCGTCCAGTTGCTATCGAGGGCGCTATCGAGGACATTCCTTGCGACGTTGCAATTTCTGCAATCGGCACTAACGCTAACCCATTCGCAAAGATGATCGGCGACATCAAGCTCAACAAGTGGGGCTACATTGAGGCCGACGAAGAGGGTCGTACTTCCGATCCTCGCATCTGGGCTGGTGGCGACATCGTAACCGGTGCTGCAACCGTCATTCTTGCAATGGGCGCTGGTAAGGTAGCAGCTGCTTCCATCACCAAGCACCTCGGCTAGTCCGCCGGTTTCGCCTGGCGTAGCTTTGGCTCGCAGTTCAGTTACAGCTGACACAGCAAGCTAACATGCAATCACAAAAGACCTGGTACCACACGGTGCCAGGTCTTTTTTCATGGCCAAAAACTCCGCGGCCCAACACCCGAGCGCACGGATTTCTCGTCAAGCGCTCTTCTCGCCATCGCGCGCCTGAAAAGTGCAAAGAATCTGTAATTGCAGCACCGATTCTTTGCAGAAATCAGGCAAATCCACCGATTCTTTTACATTTTTAGGCAAAATTTACAGATTCTTTGCAGAAATCAGGCGCGTAAAAGATAGACTACGTGGCCCTGAATTTTTGAGCCTGAAAGCTGCATCATGTCTGAGTAAATTTACTCAGACATGGCGAGAAAAACCGGCAAATAGCTCAGATATGGTGTACTTTTCCGGCAAATCGTTCAGACATGGCGAGAAAATCAGGCGCACCAAGCATACGCCTGGCTCACTCCGGGCTCATACCGCCCACCTGGCAAGAAACCCATCCTCTAGCAGCGCTTTCGCACAAGAAACCCGGTATCCACACGAAATAGATACCGAGTCAAAATCACTCGTAACCTGTGAACCGCACACGCACCGCTGACCTGCAGCGTTGCCGTTGCAGCGAGCTGAGCGCGGCTACGAGAGCAAAAACTCCCTGACGCGAGCGGCAATACCCTCAGCGTCCAAGCCAAAGTGCGAAAGCAGCACGTCACCAGGAGCAGAAGTGCCAAAGGTGCGCATACCAGCAAAGCGCATGGGCGTGGGCAGCTGCTCGGCCAGAAGCTCGGCAACTGCAGCTCCAAGGCCCGTTGCCACGTTGTGCTCCTCAACGGTTACCACATGACGGGTCTTCTCGGCAGATGCCAAAATGACTTCTTCGTCCAAAGGCTTGATGGAGAACACGTCAATGACCTCGGCAGAAATCTTCTCCTCTGCAAGCAAGTCTGCAGCTGCGAGTGCCTGGGCAACCTCAACACCGCAGGCAGCAATCGTCACGTCTGTGCCCTCACGCAGGACGTTTGCAAAAGGCAGACCACCCTTGAAGGACTCGTCGTAGATGTCGGCAACCTTGTGGCGACCCATGCGCACGTAGAAGGGGCCATCTGCCTCGGCAGCAAGTCTGAGCGCTGCCTTGGTAGCGTTGTAATCTGCAGGAACAAGCACGCGCATCTGAGGCAGGGCGCGCATCATACCAATGTCCTCAAGGGACTGGTGGGTAGCGCCGTCCTCTCCTACCGTAATGCCTGCGTGCGTTGGGCAAATCTTCACGTTAAGGCCGGAATCGCAGACGGTGTTTCTAATCTGGTCGTAAGCGCGGCCGGTTGCAAACACAGCAAACGAGCCGGTAAACACGGTGCGTCCAGTAAGCGAAAGTCCTGATGCAACGCCAACCATGTTCTGCTCAGCAATGCCCACGTCAACCATACGCTGCGGGAAGGCCTTCTGGAGGTCGGCAAGCTTGGTGGAGCCGGCAAGGTCTGCGTCAACAGCAACGATGTCGTGGCCCTCGTTTACCAGCTCAACAAGAGTCTGACCATATGCCTCACGAGTTGCTCTAGACATTGGCAACCTCCTTACCATCACCTTGAAGATCAATCAAAAGAAGCTCTCTAGCTGCATCAAGTTCTTCTCGCGCAAGGTCAGCCTGCTCGGCAGAAGGAGCGTTTCCGTGCCA
Source organism: Lancefieldella parvula DNF00906 (assembly GCF_000758945.1). Classification (GTDB taxonomy): domain Bacteria; phylum Actinomycetota; class Coriobacteriia; order Coriobacteriales; family Atopobiaceae; genus Lancefieldella; species Lancefieldella parvula_C. Next base: position 55,993 of record NZ_JRND01000024.1, on the reverse strand, counting down.
GGAAGCCTTGTCCTCCATAAACGAGACACCCTTGCCCTTGACGGTCTGGCAAATGACCACGGTAGGAGCCGTGTTTCCTGCCTCGCGACCATCTCGTGCAGCGAGAAGGGCCTGGCGCACCTCAGTAACCTCATGACCGTTAACGCGCAGTACGTTCCAGCCAAAAGAACGGAACTTCTCGTCAATATCGCCAAGAGAGCACACATCGGTGACGTGGCCGTCAATCTGCAGGTTGTTGAGGTCCACAATAGCAATAAGGTTATCCAGCTTCTGGTGAGCAGCAAACATGCATGCCTCCCAGTTAGAGCCCTCCTGCAGCTCGCCGTCGCCCAGAAGGACAAATACCTTCTTAGCGCGCTCTCCGCTTGCCAGAGCGTCCATAGAAAGTCCCAGAGCGCATCCTGCCGCTACCGAGAGACCCTGACCAAGAGAGCCAGAGCAAACCTCAATACCAGGGCATGCGTGGCAGTCTGGATGACCCTGCAGACGGCTGCCAAGCTGGCGGAGGGTAACCATATCCTCGTCATGGAGCCAATCAAGTAGGTGGTACGCAGCATACAGCACAGGAGCCACGTGACCCTTAGACAAAAAGAACCTATCCTCGGTGTGATCCTCTGGGTTGTTGTGGTTGTACTTCATAACTCCCGAGAAGAACAGTGTAGCCACAATATCTGCCGCACTCAGTGAGCCACCGGGATGACCTGACTTGCTTTTCTCGAGCATGTCAATGACATCGCGCCTCAGCGTATTAGCTGCAAGCTTGAGCTCATCATCGGTGAGGTTGCGCTCGGGTAATGCAGATGTTCCCATTCTCATCCTCTCAAAACAAGTACGCCCAACCTAAGCTGGGCGTACCACAATCACTATTTATTGCTGAACCTTAACCTTTTCCCAGTCTGCCTCAAAAGACTTAAGACCGGCGTCGGTCAGAGGGTGCTTCAGACACTTCTTCAAAGCTCCAAATGGAACGGTTGCAATGTCAGCACCAAGCAGAGCTGCCTGAGTCACATGGTTAGGCGTACGGACAGAAGCCGTAATAATCTCTACGGTGTGATCAACGTTTTTATCCCATGCATAGTTCTCAATGCAAGAAACTACCGTTCCCAGCTGCTCAATGCCGTCCTCGCCGATATCATCAAAGCGACCAACAAATGGAGAAATGTAACGAGCACCAGCATTTGCCGCAAGAAGAGCCTGAGGTGCCGAGAAAATCAGCGTCATGTTGACGCGAATTCCCTCAGAAGCAAGCTGATGAGTAGCAGCAAGGCTCTCTGCGCAGATAGGAAGCTTAACAACAATGTTTGGAGCAAGAGAAGCCAGGTGACGGCCCTCTTCAATCATGCCCTCAGTTGTTGTTGCTGTTGACTCAGCAGATACAGGGAGTCCCTCGCAAAGCTGAGCAATCTTAACCATATGAGACTCAAAGTCTGCTAGCTTCCCACCAATCTTTGCATACAGCGATGGGTTGGTAGTAACACCTGCTAAACAGCCCCAGCTAAGAGCCTCAGAAATCTCATCGATATCTGCCGTGTCAATAAAGAACTTCATGTGTAATCCTTTCCTGTACAAACCTAAACGAGTTTGGAAACGTACGTCGTACTAAGAAAGAGCTCATCCACATTGTACAGATTCTTATGTACCGTCTGTGGCGAGAAACCCAAAACAAGTGCAAAAAGGCCGTTTACCCCTCAAACGCCTTATCAATTTTGCTGCGAACGTAAGTGGAAGCAAAGACAAGATCTTCTTTCCAGTTCTCGTTGCCGGTGTACCACATCTCTGCAACAAAGCGCCTGACGCCCTGAGGAACAAGCTGCGACAGAGCTCCCTCGTAGTCAGTGGTGCCGGTAGAGAATGGAATCTCGCGATACGCACCAGCAACAGTCTCCTTGAGATGAGCTGCAAAGATATGACCTGCACCAAAAGCAATATCGTCAGCAACGGTGTTGCCGTAAATAAACGATGCATTGGTGAGGTTACCAGCGTCGGGATACACACCAAGGTAAGGGCTGTTGATAAGTTTTACGTAGTGCATGGCCTTCTCGACCGTATCCATAAAAGGAGTCTCCATGGTCTCAAAACCCATAACAATGCCCGCCTGAGCAGCCATTTCTACAGCCTTTGCCAAATTCTCCTCAAAGTACTTACGCGTATCCTCTGCGCCGTCCTCGTAGTACACGTCATAGCCAGCAAGCTGGATGGTATGAAGTCCCAGGTCGCCTGCAAGGTCAAGCGCCTTCTGCATAATCTCAAGGCCACGCTCACGAGTAGCCTGATCGCGAGAACCAAAAGGATACTTACGGTGACCAGAAAGGCACATAGAGCCCAGGCGAACGCCAGAGTTTACCATTGCCTGACGAACTGCTACACGCTCCTCACCAGTCCACTCAAGGCGAGAAAGACGAGCGTCAGACTCATCAACGGAGATCTCAACATAATCAAAGCCAGACTCTCCTGCTACGATGAGGCGCTCTTCCCAAGAAAGATCAGTTGGAGTGGCCTTCTCGTAAAGTCCTAGCTGATACTTGGACATATCTTCTCCTTTTAAAAACAGGCGGCCTTAAAAAGACCGCCTGACTGAAACAGATTCTACTCACTGAACAGGCTTTAGTGATTACCCTGTCCGTAGTAGGCATTTGGACCGTGCTTGCGCATGTAGTGCTTGTCCTGAAGGTACTGTGGTGCTTCCTGAACCTTAGGGTTATTGAGCTCGGTGAGTGTTGCCATCTTAGCAACCTCCTCAATGACTACAGCGTGATACACAGCAGCCATTGCGTCTTTACCCCAAGAGAAAGGACCGTGGTTGTGAAGGAGCGTTCCAGGAACCGCAATGGGGTCCAAGTTAGCAAAGCCCTCAACAATAACGTTTCCGGTCTCAAGCTCATAGGCACTTTCTACCTCGTCCTTAGTAAGGCTGCGCACGCAAGGAATATCTCCGTAGAAATAATCTGCATGTGTGGTGCCATAGCAAGGAATAGAGCGTCCTGCCTGTGCCCAAGAAACAGCGTGGGTTGAGTGAGTGTGAACAATTCCGCCGATCTTATCGCCCCATGCACGATACAAGCATGCATGAGTTGGAGTATCGGAAGATGGGTTCATCTCACCTTCAACAACGTTACCGTCTAGGTCGCAGATGACCAGATTCTCTGGGCTGAGCTCCTCATAGGAAACGCCCGATGGCTTGATAACAAACAGGCCACGCTCACGGTCAAGCCCAGAAGCATTTCCCCAGGTAAATACTACCAGGCCATGCTTTGGCAGGTCCATGTTTGCTTCATACACTTCATCGCGAAGCTCTTTAAGCATCATAGAGACTGCTCCTTAGAGAACGCTACGGAATGGAACGTTTGGCTCGTGATCGAAGCAATCATGGAAGCCACGGTCGTGATGGTAAGCAAAGCGATCCTTATCCTGTGGATACGTGTAGTGGCCGCCGACCTCCCAGAAGAATGGGTGGAACTTGTAGTCAAGGCGATCCTTACGCATGTCCCAAAGAACCTTAATCTCCTGGACGTCTGCCTGGAAGTTAGTCCAAACATCGTGGTGAATTGGGATAACAACCTTGGACTGAAGAGCCTCAGCCATGCGAAGCATATCGGTTGCTTCCATCTTGTCCTGGATACCAATTGGGTTGCAGCCAAAAGCACCAAAGCAGACGTCTACGCCGCCAAACTCCTGAGCGATGTCTTTACCGTGCTTAGCAAAGTAAATGGAGTAGTGAGAGTCGCCGGAGTGATAGATGTTTCCACCAGGGGTGACAAAGAGGTAGTTAACTGCCTTCTCGTCCATGTCCATTGGGCACTTACCCCAGAGGTCTGGGCGGTTCTCAGAAGTATCAGTAGTGGTAACGATAATGGTGCGGTCAAAGGAATCGTATGCAACGATCTCCATGTCCTTAACCTTAACACGGTCGCCAGGCTTAACAACAATGCACTGCTCACGTGGAACGCCCCAGCCAACCCAAATGTCAACTGCATCCTTAGGACCAATAAAGGGAACTGGGATCTCATTGCCATTCTCGTCAGTAGTAGTCATGTTGTTGTTAACAACGTGAGCTGCAAGCTCCTTGGACATGTGGTCCTGGTGAATGTGAGTTACTACAACTGCGTCAAGGTTCTTGATAGCAAATGGATCAATAACAAAGGGGACGTTGCGCAGGTTTGGCTGCATCTTACGAACGCCAGCCATGTTTGCCATCTGGTGACCAGGCTTCATGAGGCCGTCACCGTGGGTGCGCTTACCATTGCCTGCCCAGAAGTCGACAGCAACGTTTGCTCCACCAGGAGTCTTAAACCAAATACCAACGCAGCCGAGCCACCACATCTCAACCTGGCCTGGCTCTACTACGGCATTGTCAATCTCTTCGTTGAGCCAAGTTCCCCACTCAGGGAAGGTGCTCATAATCCAACTGTCGCGTGTGACGTCTTTCAAACCTGCCATTACGCGCTCCTTTCTAAAACATAGGACTAGTACTTTGATGTATACGCAGGTAACTTGAGCGGCGCTCAGGACTTTGCCTGCATGCTCAGAAGCTCATCCTGAGCGCTCGCTACAAAACGCAGCCCTACTCCACTACTTTGTAGAGAGCCAGCTGGTCTGTCTCACGATATGCAGCAACAATGTAATCGCTGCCGTCATGCCTATACACCATGCAGTTTGCTGGTCCGAGGTCGTGGTCGATAACGTCTACGGTGTACTCACCGTCAACGTATCTAACAAGCAACAAGTCGCGACCATCTTTACGGTTGCCAATGACTGCGCACTTCTCGCCATTAAGGTCTGCTGCCCAAAGCGCGTGAAGGAAGCTGCGCTTCTGTGGGTCGCACCAAACCTGCTCGTAGCGATCGCGAGTCTGGCCCTCATGCCAAATTGCCAGCGTGTCACCATGGAACTTGGAGAAGGTAAGAATCTCCAGCTTGCCGTCGCCGTCAAAATCCGTTGCAACAATGTCGCTTGTTGGCTGGACCAGAAGGCAGGTGACATCCCAATGACCTTGAGGGGTGGTTGGTGGCACATATCTAAACACGCCTGCGGCGGTTGAGATCAAAGCATACGATTTATCAGGTGCAGTCCAGAAACCGTGATTCTGAACCTGATAATTAGCAACACAAGTCAACTTAAGCTGGTTGTCTGCTGTGTACTGCTCAAGGTTATCGCTCAGAGGAGCAGCCCAAACAGCACCTGGAGTGCGCCAATCATCCTTGACGCCTGTCTCAGCTCCACCCTTGATAGAGCAAGCAAGAACCCAAAGCTGACCGTCAGCAGCCTTCAAAATGCCAAAACGGTGAACATACGGGAGGTCGCAGAGAATCTGCTCAGACCAAGAACCGTCTGCTTGCTTGGTATAGGATGCAATTGCCGCGTCGTCTCCACCAAAGTTTGGCGAGAAGAACTTGCGAGTTGCGAGGAACTGATCTTTCCTGCCAGGGACCTGAGTAATGGTCATGACGCCGCCAGGGCCTGGAGCAACAGTCTCCAGAGGCTCACCATCAAGCGTAAAACGACGGATTGGACCGTCCTTCTCGACAGCAGCTAAAAAGCTTGATGCGTCTTCTCCCTCAAACATGCCAAGCGCATAGCACTTAGGCATCTCGGCAAGAATTTTCTTTTCAAAAGTCATTAAAGTGCTCGATTCTTTAGAAACCTAAACTATGCGGAATACTTCTCTGCAGCGCCGGTTTCCTTGAGCTTCTCTTCCATCTCTGCGTCAGAAAGAACGTTACGCAGACCAATGACGGTAACGCCAGCCTTAGCAGCATCCTCGTACATATTCAGGAAGTTAAGTGGTGCAAAAACAATGTCATACTGACGAGCAGAGCTTACGCCCTCGGAAAGTGCACAGTGGTGAATCTTATCGACGCCCATGTTGAGCTTCTGAGTGACGCGCTCAGCGGTCATCTTCATCATCAGAGAGGTACCTGCACCGTTTGCACATGCGACCAAAATCTTTGCGTTCATGTTGACTCCTTCGATCAAACAAACTGATTACGGACACATTGTGTTTGTACCCATTTGGGCGCTATGATGCTCGCATTTAAAGCAAATACCGCATCAAACAATGTGCCGAGTATTACTAATAACCCTGAGCAGATGGGGGTCTGCTCAGGGTAGGAAGAAAGAGGGCTACTTGCTTTCCGCACTAGCTGCGGCGGCCTTCTGTGCGCGGATTTCCTTGCACTTCTGGTAATCCTCAACCTCCATGAAGTACGTGTCCTTGTTGGCGCGGTACTGGAGCTGTGGGATTGCAATAAGAGCGATGACAACAATTGCGAGACCTGCGTAGGACAGGAACTTCATGATGCCGGTCATGATTGGCCAGACAACTGCCCAGTCCCACATGCCAAGGTATCCACCGTATGCAGCCATGCCAACCCAGCCAGCGATAAGAGCTGAACCGAAGACCTGGAGAAGACCAGAGATGAAAGGCATGATAAGAACTGCGCGGAGGCCGCCCTTGTTGTTTGCGTAAACGCCGATAGTAGCGTTATCGAAGAACAGTGGAACAAAGCCTGCGATAACAATAACTGGGGACTTCAAAAGCAGCAGAGTTGCGATTGCCAGGAACTGGCCAGCAGCACCCATGAGGAAGCCGAGGGTAACTGCGTTTGGAGAACCAAAGCCGTAGGTAACTGCACAGTCAACGCCTGGGACGGAACCTTTGAGGAGCTTGTTGGAAATACCCTGGAAGGAGTTGGTGAGCTCGGTAACGAAGGTACGAACACCAAGCTGCAGGATGGAGAGGTAAACAGCAAACTGGAAGGAAGTGGTCATGATGTAGAAGAAGAAATCCTGACCTGGCTTCATGAACTTGTTCTCAAGCAGGAACTCCTGACCAAGAACAGCAAGGATGACACCAAAGAATGCTGTCATGAGAATTGCAGTTGCAACGAGGTTCTCGTTGAAGATCTTAAGGAAGCCTGGAAGCTCGATGTCCTCAATGCGCTTAGACTCCTTCTTGGAGTGCTTGGCGAGCCACTCGGAAGCCTTGGATGCGCAGTAAACACCAAACATCTGCTGGTGAGCAATGGTAAGGCCAGCGCCATCAGTAAGGTCCTGGGTAGGTCCAATACAAAGGTTGGAACCAACTGCCCAGTAAAGGCCAAGGAGAACGGTCATAACTGCAAGGATGGTAACGTCGTTAAGCTGTGGGAAGCAGAAGAGGATAAGCCAAAATGCAGTTGCTGCCTGCTGAACCTGGACGTGACCAGTAGTAAAGATTGCGCGAAGCTTAGTCTGCTTCTTAAAAGCAACCAGAACAATGTTCAGAATGAAAGCGAAGAGCAGAAGAAGCATAACGGAGGAGAAGGAACGACCTGCGATAAATGCAGGAGCGTCAGCTGCCTCCATGCCTGCCTGTACTGCGTTCTGGCCAAAGTATGGGTCAATGACCATTGCAGAAAGGTTGAAGCGAGCCTGAAGTCCAACAAGAACTGGACGGAATGCAGTTACCAGGCCGCCGGAACCAACCAGGAGGATCTGATAACCAATGACTGCCTTAAGGAAGCCAGCGAGTACGTCGTACCACTTCTTCTTAAGAAGAATGTAGCCGATAGCAACAATCAAACCGATGAAATAGGCTGGCTGAGTCAAGAAGTTGCTCGCAAACCATTTCCAAATACCAAGAACAATATCCATTGATACCCCTTTCAAAGGGTCCTACATACGTACCTTCTGCAGCCCACACTACAAAAGGAAATCCTCAATTACGTGCCCAAACGGGCGTGTTTACTCGGAGATAAGCTTGTCAATCTCCAAAAGCTCCTCAGGAGACTGAATGTTCTTAAGACGCTCTAGAACCTCCTCGTTCATAAGAACCTGAACGAGCATCTGCATATTCTTAAGGTGTGCTTCCTGATCGGTTGCGCTCAGAGTGAAGAAAGTCTTAACCTGCTTCTCATCGTCGCCATCCTCAAAATTGACAGGAACATCAGAGTGCATAAAGCCAATAGCAGTCTTTCCATTAGAGCCAATGCGAGCAGTTGAGTGTGGCATTGCAACGTTTGGAACGATAACAATGTAAGGACCAAACTTGTTTACGCACTCGATAATATCGTCTGCATACTCTGGATTGACTGTTCCGTCAGCCTCCAGTGGTTTGCAGCACTCTCTAATAGACTCTTCCCAAGTCATGGGAGTCTTCACGAAAGCATAGTGATTCTGCTCGTAGATATCGCGAAGTAGCATGCGATTCACTCCTCTCCAGTAGACTACTGTGAATCTTTTCCTTGTGTTGGACTATAGCAAGAGCACACAAGAACACATCGCTTAACGACAAAAACTTGAATCTTCTGAACGCTTCAACAATTAGATAAATAACTTATATGACATTTGACTTGTCGTATAACAAATTTCCCTATTTGTTGAACGTTTAGAACGTTTTATCAATCGAATCGATAATGTTAGTATAGCTAAAGTTGAGAGTTAAGCAATACTTATCCATGCTCACTTTAGAGATTTACGTCATAAAAACCGTTGACCGCTAAATAATATCCGTTTAAGTATTCAAAACGTTCATTGAATAAGGTAAGATACACTCAGTTCTACAGAAAAGCGTCTACACAATTGTTCGACAACCGTTCAAAAGGTGTTATCAATTTGTACGTTGTTTTTCACAGAACTGAATTAGTTAAATGTAATTCTACAGGTTTATCAGCAGTTGAGCTCTATTGGGGGATTTATGGCCACAAGTCGTTCATTTGTAGCATCACGCAGAAGCTCAATCATGAGCCTTCTTGAACAATATCGCCAGGTTTCCGTTAGCGATCTTGCCGATAGATTTGAAGTTTCTTCGCTTACCATCCGCCGCGATCTTGACGAACTCGAAGCTCAAGGCCTCATTTCCCGAAGCTATGGCATGGCCACGCTGCTTGACCCGCTCTCGACAGGACTCAGTTCTAACCAGGTAACCGCAAAGTTCAAGCTTGCCCAGGCCGCCGCCAAGCTGATTAAAGACGGTGACACGGTCTTCATTAACACCAGCTCAACCGCTATAAAAGTCCTGGAATTTATCACCGCCAAGAACATCACGGTTGTTACCAATAATGGTAGCGTTCTGGCCGCCGACTATCCCCCATCGATGACCGTTTTAGTCACGGGCGGAGAAGTTCGACCAGCTAAGAAGTCACTAACCGGCGATTTTGCACTTGCTTCAATCAACCAGATTCGTGCCGCGAAATGCATCTTGGGATGCTCGGGAATTTCAGCTGAGCGCGGCCTTACCACGCTGGTTTCAAACGAGATGCGCGTGAACTCGCTGATGCTTAAGCACTCTGAGCAGCACATTGTCTTGGCCGATGCAAGCAAGCTGGGTGTCAACTCCAGCTTCCAATATGGATCACCTGCTGATATCGACGTACTTATGACGGACGAATCCGCATCGATTTCGCAGGTAGCAGCCCTCGAAGCTGCCGGCGTTCGTAAGGTTGTCCGCGTTAGCCTGTAGAGCTGCATGTCCACATGCGTCGGACGATGAGATTCGGCTTTAATCGCAAGTTTTCGCTGCTGTAGTCCATCGGTTCTCTCGCCCAGCAAAGAAGACATCAAAATTTTAACTACCATGATACGAAAATATTCACCTTCATGAATATTCATGAGGGTGAATTCATTTGTATGCATAAATTTTTTAGAGGCCTATTTTTGACGTTTTGAAAACACAGCAAAGTCACTTATTCTGCAAAATTGACCCTCAAAAGTCCTATTTTTCTCAGAATATCGTCATTTGCTGTGTTTTTTAGGGCTGTAAGTTATGTTTTTGGCTCTGTATATACAGATTATCCGACTTAGGTGTGTTCGGGCTTCTAAAAACGTGTAGATTATCCGACATAGGTGTGTTCTGACAGCATCAACGCTACCCAAAACAAAAAGCCCCACCAACTGGCAGGGCTTTGAAGTGCAGTTTTGTCGCCGGTCGCGATTTCGCACTCGTCGCGCATCGTCGCGCTCGTCGCGCATCGTCGCGTGCATCACGCTCGTCGCGTGGCGCGGACCAGAGAGCTTACTCCTCCTCGAGAGCAGCAGCAATCTCGTCGGTGATGTTCATGGTGCTGTAGACGTTCTGAACGTCGTCGAGCTCGTCGAGCTTATCGATAAGACGCTGAACCTTCTTTGCATCAGAAACAGAGACGTCAGTTGGGGTGGTTGGAACCATAGTAAGCTCGGAACCCTTGACCTCAATGCCCTGAGCCTCGAGGCCCTTCTGGACATCCTGCATCTTGTCGTATGCAGTCCAAACAATCCACTGATCGCCAGCGTCCTCGTAATCGTTTCCGCCAGCCTCGGCAACTGCCATCATGAACTCGTCCTCGTCGACAGCGTTCTCGCGGTCAGCAACCTTCTTCTCCTCGGAGACAATAACCTTGTCAACTGCGATGGAGCCCTTGCGCTCAAACTGGAACGCAACGGAACCAGCGGTACCAAGATTGCCGCCGGAGTGGGTAAATGCGGAACGAACGTCTGCTGCGGTGCGGTTCTTGTTGTCAGTCAGGCAGTCAACGTAAACTGCGACGCCTGCAGGACCGTATCCCTCGTAAACGATCTCCTCGTAAATGGCAGCATCAGCACCAGCGCCAAATGCCTTATCGATAGCGGCCTGAATCTTTGCGTTAGGCATGGAGACCATGCGAGCACGGGCAACAGCGGCAGACAAGCTAGCGTTGTTGTCCGGATTTGGGTCGCCACCCATCTTTGCAGCAACAGTAATGTTGCGGGAAAGCTTAGAGAACAGCGAGGAACGCTTAGCGTCGATAGCTGCTTTCTTGTGCTTGGTTGTGGCCCACTTAGAGTGTCCGGACATTGCACTCTCCTTCTTTAGAGGTTTGAAAACCTAATTATCACATTAGCCCTTATACGTTACACGAAATCAAGAAGCGAGAAAAGACTTATTTTGCAGATATGGAGACTTACGCACGCCATACGCCGAGAAACCCGTGAGCTCGTAAGCCTGCGCACCTCCACGCAAGTCCGCGCACCATCGCACACCTCCACGCGCAACACGTCCGCTCCTACTCCACCAACTCAACGTGAATGGACTCCGCGATCTTCTCGACCAGCGCAAAGTCGCCCAAGCCAGCGCTCATCGCAACGTTTCCGCCGGTAGCCATCGCGCGCGTCAAAGCCTTCTCGACAGCCGACGGATCCTCAAGCCAAACCGACATGAAGCTTGCCAGTGTCGAATCGCCCGCGCATGCCGTCGAAAGCACCTCTACCTGCGCAGCATTTGCGTGCCAGACATGTTCACCGTTGAAGAAGTACGCACCCTCGCCGCCCAGCGTAAGCAGGATGTTCTTTGCGCCGCGCTCATGAATCTTGTGGAGGGCGAGAAGAACGTCGGCCTCGTTATGAACGTCGACACCAAAGATCTCTGCCACTTCTTCGTCGTTTGGCTTGATGAGCAGCGGTTTTTTCTCGACAAGTTCTGCGAGGTGTTTATGAGAGATGTCCAGGACCAGCTCAGCGCCGCACTCATGACACAGATCAAAGAGCTCGTCGTAGAAGGTTGGATCCATCTCAGGGGAAAGCGAGCCAGAGACCACCAGCACGTCCAGGTCGGGCGCAGTGCGCAGCAGCTCAAGCATCTCGTCTTGCTTGGAGCGAATAACGGGAGCGCCTGCGTTAGGGAACTTAAGCTCGCCTTCTGGCGTGGTCACAAAAATATTTACGCGGGTGATGCCGTCAATCCACACAGGCTTGACCGAGCAAATCTTAGATGCCTCTTCAACAATATAGTTGCCCGAGAAGCCGCCAAAAAATCCCAGGATAGTGGACTCAACGCCGTAGTGAGCAAGCGTAAATGAAACGTTCAGACCCTTGCCGTTTGGTGTATATACGGCATCAGTTGTGCGGTTGACGTGTGTATAAGAAGGAACTCCCGAATTGACGTTCATGTCGATTGCAGGATTAGTGGTAAGTGTGTAAATCATCAAAGCTCCCTCTGAAACAAATATGGACTCGACGAAATCGCCGAGTCCATATTTTACTTCGATTATCTGAGTCTGCACCCAAACTGTACGTAAATTCTGGGCAAAACTCAAACGCCGCCGAGTGTGCTAAGCGTAACGCTTAGCCCTCGACAATCTGGTTGCCGTTCTTGCGGTACTCGTATGCCTTGAAAGCAACAAAGAGAATACCGCCAACAACAGCGCCGATGAGAATGGCGAGAACCCACTTGAGGCCGCCATCGACAACGGGAAGAACCAGGAAACCACCGTGAGGTGCTGGGTCGTGGACACCAAAGAGCAGCGTCAGGATGGAGCCGATGGAAGAACCGATCATCATGATAGGCATGACAGGCCAAATGTTCTTGGTCATGAATGGAATAGCGCCCTCGGTAATGTGGGTGCAGCCAAGAATGAAGTTGACCAGACCAGCGTTGAAGTCGGACTTGGTGAAGTACTTCTTACCAACGACAACAGCAAAGGTGGTAATCAGTGGAGGAACAATACAAGCAGCAGAAACTGCAGCCATAAAGTTGGTGCCAAACTCATAAGTTGGGGTACCAACACCAGCAGCAAGAGCCTCGGTCAGAAGAGCAGTACCGGTGACGTAAGCTGCCTTGTTGACTGGGCCGCCCATGTCAAATGCGCACATGCAACCAATTGCAAGACCAAGGACAATTGGACCAGAAGCAGAAAGGCCGCGCAGGAAGTTCATCATGCCGGTGTTGATTGCTGCCATTGGACCAGAGATGCCGAGCATAACCAGGCCAACAATGGTGGTGGAAAGCAGAGGATACAGGAAGATTGCCTTCAGGCCATCAAGGTTCTTTGGAAGGCCAGCAAGGAGCTTCTCAAGACCAACGATGACATAACCAGCAAGGAAACCGCCGACGATGCCGCCCAGGAAGCCAAAACCAACACCAGCGCCACCAGCATCAATCATGCCAGTGTTAGGGTTGATTGGAAGACCCTGGATAGCAATCATACCTGCAACAAAACCAGGAACCAGAGCAGGACGCTTGCCGATAGACTCTGCAATGTAAGCAGAAAGCACTGGAACCATAAGGCCCATTGCAATGCCGCCGATGATCTTGAGCATGGCAGCAAAGCTGTTGTAGTCAGGTGCAGTGGAGCTGAAGGAAGTAATACCCCAGAGGAATGAAACAGCCGTCAGAACACCACCAGCAACAACAAAGACCAGCATGTGGCTAACGCCGTTCATGAGGTGCTTGTAGATGATGTGGCCTACAGACTCCTTCTCAATAGTGCTTGAGACTGGAGCGTCGTCTGCCTCTGCAAGCTCGCCCTCAGGCTGAGCAACAAGAGCGCGGTCGATAAGACCCTCTGCATCCTTAATAGCTGCAGTAACACCAACATTTACCATTGGTTTTCCGGCAAAACGCTCAGCCTGAACGTCCTTATCGGCAGCAACAACTACTGCCTTGGCGTTCTTGATTTCAGCTGCGGTGAGCTCGTTCTCTACACCGACCTGGCCGTGCGTCTCAACCTTAATGGTAAGACCTTTAGCTGCGGCGGCCTTCTCAAGGGCCTCCTTAGCCATAAAGGTGTGCGCAATACCGGTTGGGCAACCAGTAGCAGCAACGATGTCATACTTTGACTCGTCAGCCACAGCACTCCCCTTTCATCCTAGTGCTCGGAACTATTCCAAACACAACCAAAAAAGCTGCTCAATGTTAGCACTGAGCAGCTTTGACAACTACGTTTTTACATAAATTGTAATCAGAAAATTATGTTATTGAACGTACTTTCATTTAGTACAGCGTTTATGACAAAAACTTTGATGTTTTTCTCGCCAAGAGCCCTCACGTACGTACCCTTTTCCAGACGAGAAGATCATGCGCCAAAAACTTGCTTCTACTCAGCGCTCTCCTGGCCAAAACGCTCTTGCCTCAGGCGCAGCGCCTCGTATGCGCAACCATACATTGCAGCCTGATTGCCCAAGCTCGCAGCCTCAATACGAGCGCCCTTGCTTACCGGTAGAGCGTACTGCTCAAAACACTCGCGAAGCTCGGTAGCAAACGTTGCAAACGAACCCGCAACACCGCCTCCAATCAAGAACATGGCAGGATCAACTACGCACGAAACCTGCGCCATAGCAAGACCCAGGTAGTGGCACATCTTATGGATAGCAAGGGTTGCGCACTCATCGCCTTGAGCATGAGCCCTAAACACGGACACCGTATCAGTCTCGTGCTCAATAGTCACAGGAACAACACCTCGAGAAACGCATTCCTCCAGGTACAAGCGGACAACACCCTTAGCAGAAGCATACTGCTCCAGGCAACCGTGGCGACCACAACCGCAGGTCAACGTCTCTTCTGGCTCAACAATGATGTGACCAATCTCACCGCCCGCGCCAAAAGCACCCGCAGCAAGCTTGCCGTCTACAACAACACCTGCACCAACGCCGGTACCCAGCGCAATCAGCACAAACGACGGCACGCCCACGGCAACGCCAGCCCACGCTTCGCCCAGAGCAGCGGCGTTAGCATCGTTGACAAACGCGATAGTTGCGTTTGGCAGGCACATATTGATTGCCTGCACCAATCCTTCAGGATCAATATCTACATTGGCGAGAAGACCAACGGTTCCGTCATCTGCAACAGGACCTGGAATATCCAAACCACACGCAATAACATCGTTACGGCTTGCTTTTTGGCCATGAACAATCAGCTTAATAGCATCGGTTACCGTCTGATAACCATCCTGGTTATCAAGTGCGGGCGTCTTGACCTTCTGCTCAGAAAGTAGCTCTCCCTCTGCAGAGAAGAGTCCCAGCTTGATGGTGGTGCCACCAACATCAATGCCCAATACGTATTCCATAAAACCCCCTAGTTACCGCGCTTAAGCGCACCCTCAACAAGTTGCGCAAGAACGTCTTCAACAGCGTATCCTGCAGCCTCAATAGCCATTGGAACAAGGGAGGTCTCAGTGAGTCCTGGGAATGTCTTCAGACCCATGACCATAACGTGATGTCCATCCCAAATAAAATCAATACGAGCAAGATCTCTGCAGCCATAAGCGGTGTACACCTCAAGAGCTGCGCGCTCAAGAGCCTCACGAGCAGCGGCTGGATCTGCGCCAAGTGCTGCCAAAGACTCAGGACGAACTGGACAGAAATGCTGAATACGCTCTGGATCAAGGCGAGCATCCGTGTCATAAATACCCTTGACCACTGAAATCTCTACCGGTGGCAGGGTTTTCTCGCCGTCTGCATCAGAGAGCACAGTAACGCTTACTTCAACACCATCAACCCACTGCTGGATAATGACGGAATCGTCAAAACCAAGTGCGCCGAGAAGTGCTGGTCCTAGCTGGTCAGCGCTATCAACCTTAGAAAGGCCCATAGCAGAGCCGCCGTGAACAGGCTTGACCGCAAGAGGGAAGCCAACGCCACCGCCAAGGCGCTCGGGAACCAGATCAAGAGCGGCTGCGGCTCCAAGATCTTTAAAAGCGCTGGCAGTTAGTACAATCTGAGGAGGCCAGATGACCTCGGACTCCTCCTTTGACCAGGCCTGACGCACAATAAATGGCATGTCAGCTTTGTTCCAGGCTGCCCTACAAGATGCAGGCCTTGAGCCCACATACGGAATCTTGAGGAACTCTAAAAGCGCAGGTACTGCACCATCTTCTCCGCCTGCACCGTGAAGGCACACAAACGCAACATCAGGCTTCTCGGCACGGAGGGTGTCTACCAGGTGCGCATCAGCATCAAGTGGTAATACCTCATACCCGTGCTTCTCTAAAGCCTCAGAGACAAGAGCTCCACTTTTGAGCGAGAAGTTCCTCTCAAATGAGGCTCCACCCATAATGACAGCAACTTTTGTAGCCATACTTAACACTCCCTTGCAGAGGATTGAGATTCAGAATGAGAAGACTCAGGTAGAGCGCCCGCCTCTAGGAATGCGCGATACAGCGCCATGCGATCTTGGACGCACAAAGACAGCCTGCGGATTGCCTCGTGGATGCGCTCTGGCGTCTCAAATGAGTAGCACAGGCGCATACTTGAACTAATACGCTGGTCAGGATAGCAATAAACACCTGGTACAAAGGCAACTCCCTCTTCGATTGCACGAGGAAGCAACTGCTCAGTGTTGAGGTATGGCGGGAAGGTTACCCACAGGAACAAACCGCCCTCTGGCTTAGTCCAGGTAACGTCTTTGGGGAAGAACTCCGCAAGCGCAGCCAGCATGGCGTCTTTTCTCTCTTTATAGCGAGACTTAGACACCTCAAGCGCTGCTTGCCAATCAACCTCATTGAAGTAGTGCTCAGCAAGAATCATGTTAAAGGGGCTGGTACACAGATCAGAGCCAGACTTAGCAAGGTTGATGCGCTCAAGGAAGTGACGAGGTGCAACCATCCATGCAAGACGCAGTCCAGGGGCAAAAATCTTTGACGTGGTTCCCAAATAAATGACATTTGGATCAAGCGTCTTAAGGCGTGTTAGATCTTCTCCCTCAAAGCGGATAAGGCCATACGGATCATCCTCAACAACAGGGATGTTGTACTGGCGAGCCAGCTCAAGAAGACGGAGGCGCCTTGGCATAGACATGGTGATGCCGGCAGGATTGTTAAAGTTAGGAATAACGTAGATGAACTTAGGCTTTCTGCCTTGGTCTGCAAGCTCTTTAAGCTTTGTCTCGAGAAGATCTGTCCTAATGCCTTCTTCGTCCATATCAATGGTGTGAACAGTAGGCTCGTATGCAGAAAACGCCTGGAACGCGCCAAGATAGCTTGGACCCTCACAAATAACGTCATCTCCAGGGTTTAAGAAGACGCGTCCTAAGAAATCAAGCGCCTGTTGAGAACCAGAAGTCAAAATCATCTCGTCAGGATCGGCCTCGACGCCCTGAGCAGCTAAAATCTTGCAGATGGTCCTTCTGCACTCAATACGGCCATCGGAGTTGCCGTACTGAAGAGACCTAAGTCCCTCAACAGCAACGCAGCGTCGAGCGCACTCTGCAACCTGGTCAAGTGGCAGCGAAGAAATGTCTGGCAGACCACCAGACAGCGCAATGACACCTGGACGAGACAGGGCCGCAAACAAATCTCGTACTTCGCTTTTTCGCATGGTTTGAACGCGATCTGCGTAAAGATCACTCCATACGTCAAACGAGATTCTGCTGTCATCCATAGAACTCTTACTCCTTACAAGCCATCTTTGGGCAAAAATTGTGCCGAAAAAATGTACTTATTGTTTTAGGACGTAGTCTTTTTAGTATCGCTCAAATATCAATAAATTACAGGGTAAAATATGACGCAATTGCTAAACGGTTACATATAACCGGCAAACATACTGGTCGCTCCTAAATTTTGTAGAGAGGATTTTTATGGACAGCGCACATAACACTGTTGAACTGAACGCAGCGCTTTCAAATCCCCGCGATGATATCGCTAAACTTGATGAACTTGAGAAGAAGCTCTTTGCTCTCAACTACGCAGCTAATGAGATTGGCTCTTTTGGACCATGCATTGATCCAAAAAAGGCTGCTGAAGAGCGCGGAGAAGCCCTGGCAATCCTTGGCGAGCAGGTCCAGGAGACCTTCTGTGATCCTGCTGTTGGCGCACTGCTTGATAGACTTCACGAGAACCGCGCCCTACTTGATGAGACTCATCGCGCACAAGTTAAAATTCTTCGTCGCGATAGAAGCCAGCTGGTAGATGTACCTGTTGAGCTTCAGAGCAACTTTGTTCGTCTTACCACAGAGGCTAATGAGGTCTGGGAGCAGGCAAAGAACAGCGATGACTGGTCACTCTTTGCTCCAAAGCTGGATAGCTTAATTGAGCTTCGCAAAGAGATGTGCCAGGCACGTGATGCTTCCAAAGACCCATATGATCTCTTACTCAGCGATTTTGAGCACGGCACCAACAGAGAGTTCTACAACACCTTCTTCAATAACGTTAAAGAAGTGGTAGTTCCTCTAGTTGCCGATTGTATGGCTTCTAAGCGCCAACCAAGCACCAAACCTCTTGAGGGTAAGTTTGATGTCAACCGTCAGTGGGACCTTGCAAAAGACCTGGTAAAGCTTCAGGGTCTTGACGAGGACGCTTATTGGCTTGGTAAAACTGAGCACCCTTACACCGGTGGCCCTGGTATCGGCTTTGTTATGGTTGCCAGCCACGCTTACGAGAATAACGTTCTCTCCAATGTCTATTCCATGCTGCATGAGAACGGTCACGCCCTCTACGAGCAGGGCATTAACTGGGAGTACCGCTTTACCTCTCTGAGCACTGGTACTTCTATGGGTATGCACGAGTCCCAGTCTAGGTTCTTTGAGAACTACGTTGGCCTTTCTGAGGCTTTTGCTGAGCCTCTTATTCAGCTTATGCGCAAGCATTTCCCTGGCCAGCTGAATCGTGTCACTGCCTTCCAGCTCTTCTCGGCAGCTAATAAGGTACAGCCAAGTCTCATCCGCACTGAGGCGGACGAGCTCACCTATCCTCTGCACATCCTCATCCGTTACGAAATGGAGCAGGCACTCCTTTCTGGCGAGATTACTGCAAAGGACGTTCCAGCTCTTTGGGCCGAGAAGTACAAGCAGTACCTGGGCGTTACGGTTCCAAACAACACCGAAGGCGCTCTTCAGGATGTTCACTGGTCATGGGGTGAGTTTGGCTACTTCCCAACCTATGCTCTTGGCAGCGCTTATGGCGCACAGTACAAGCACGCCATGATTGCTGAGGGCATGGACTTTGACGCCGTCTGTGCATCAGGAGACCTAGCACCTATCAAAGAGTGGCTGGGCAGTCGCATTTGGACCTGGGGCCGAGCAAAGGACTCTAAGGAGCTTATCTTGGGTGCATGCGGTGAGCCTTTTGACGTCCACTACTACACCAAGTATCTAACTGATAAATACTCTCGCATCTATGGTCTGGCCAGCGCATAAGCGCACGCCGTAGGCGCGAGTAGAAATACCTGTCCTCTATTAACTACACGAAAGGGATGAAATGAAAAAGTTTGTCGAGGAGTTTAAAGAGTTTATCCAGCAGGGCAATGTTATGGACATGGCTATTGGTATCATCATTGGCGGCGCATTTACCGCTATTGTTACCTCCCTTGTCAATGACATCATCAACCCATTTATTAAGCTGATCTCTGGCGGTGGCACCGAGGTTTCTGGTCTTTCTATTCCAGTTCCTGGCACCCAGAACGGCATTGACTTTGGTGCGTTTATCAGCGCAATCATCAACTTCCTGATCATTGCATTCATTGTCTTCTGCATGGTTAAGGCCCTCAATAAGTTCATGAAGGCTTCCAAGCTTAAGAAGGACGAAGAAGAAGCTGGTGAAGAGGTTACAGCTCCACACTGCCCACACTGCCTTGAAGAGGTTAAGGAAGGCGCAACTCGCTGCCCACACTGCACTGGTGAGATTGAGGGCGGCGCACACGCTGCGTAAGCTTTACACTAAGCTTTACATCACCGCCCTTTTACACATGTAAAAGTTGGCAACAAAAAAGCAGGCATATCATATGCCTGCTTTTTTGTTAGTAAAAGAAACCAGAAAAGGCTGGGTTATTTCTTACCTGAGCCGCCCTTGCCGCCGCCATTTCCTGAGGAGCTACCACCATTTCCAGATGAGCTGCCGCCATTTCCTGAAGAGCTACCGCCAGAACCAGAAGAAGTAGGAGTTACTAGCTTATAGCCACCCTTACCATCTGGTTGCCAAGGGAACTCTGCCTTTGGTGGATACTCATATTTAGCCCAATCATCCTCACGGTGATTAAGGAGGGCAAACTTAAGAGTAAATCCAGGAGCATCAATACTGAGAAGCTTTTTATTTTCCGCAGTAGTGTATAGAACAGACTTAGATATCTGTTCAGTTTCTGAAAAGCCCTGAGCAAGAATGGGGAAAGAAAGACCATCTGCCGAAGGCTCTTCTGCAACAATCTGAATAGGAGAAACGCTACCGTCTGGATAGAACAGTGCAGCAGCTCCATCCTTATGAGCAGAGAAGGTATACGCTCCGCCAGAACCCTTATTCATAGACTCAATCTGATCACTGGTCAAATCTTCTTTAGAACCATCTGCATAGTGCAAGCCAAAGAGATAATACGTACCAGGAATGGTGGCAGCAAAATTGATTACCTGTCCTTCAATATAAGCTATCTGTGAAGTATCGTCTGGATTGTCAGAAAGTTTTTTGAAATTAAACGTAATCTCACTCTTGGCATCACTGTACTTCAGATAGTTGTTGTCGTCCTTATCAAAAAGCATTGGCACACTATCGCCATCATCATACGTACATTGAATGGCAATAGTTCCTTTTGCTTCCCACTTACCATCATTCTTCACACCTTTAAAATTATGCATGAAGAAAGTGCCGTCTTCTTTGAATGAATAGTAAAGAACGGTTCCATCGTTATAGCCCTGATTAAGCATGCCACCATGGTCAAAGGTTTTGCCTTCCTTTGATCCACCTTTAGTTCCAACACCATCGTCAACACACCAGACGCCAGTAATAATCTTAGAAAAATCTCCGGTTAGCGTTGGATTATCTGGAGTCTCCTCAAGCTTTACAAATTCTGACTGAGAAGGTGCATCACCAGTACCGCCTTGACCGCCATTCTGAGGATCTTGACCAGCTCCACCAAGAATAGAATCAGGGTTTAAGATTGCCTGCATCACGTCACTATTACAAGCAGCAAGCGTGCTGGCAGCACCGCCTGCAGCCAATCCCGCAAAAGCGCGACGAGTAATCATCTCTTTATTCATACGTTCCTCCTATAAACGTATAAAAGGCTCAACTTTTTATATTCTACTTGAAACGAGTCAAATGTTACAAATTAAACTGTATTCGACTTATGTATCATCCTACTTTGTATGAGGAAGATGAGAGGTAATCAACGTCATAGTACCCGTAAAGCGCAGGCTACCAGAAGACGCAGGTGCAATAAAATGTGAGCCCTTGCAAATCCTATGCTCTACTCCGTTGCCGCCGTCAGCGCAAACCGTACCTTCTCCCTCAATGACACTTACGCACATAAACGGCCATGGCTGAGAAATAGTTTTTGCCTCATGAATCTCGTATTTTTCTACCGAGAAATACTTGCAACTCATAAGCTCAGTTTTGCCGTCAATTTCTGGAGCTGTGATTTCTCCAGATGTTGGAGCTTCCTGAGCGTAATCAATAACCTCTAAGCTCTGTGCCAGATGTAAATCACGAGGCTTGCCATCGTCTCCCAAACGATCATAGTCATACACACGATACGTAATATCGGAGCTCTGCTGAGTTTCAAGAATAAGCGTGCCTGTTCTAATGGCATGAACGGTTCCAGGATCAATCCTAAAGAAATCTCCAGCCTTGATAGGAACGTAATTGAGCAGTTCAGACCACTTTCCCTGCTCAACCATGGCTGCAAACTCTTCTTTTGAGGAGGCATTTTGTCCTACAACAATATCGCCATTCTCTTTTGCATCAAGAATATACCAGCACTCAGACTTTCCCAGAGAACCATTCTCGTGTTCTGCTGCGTACGTGTCATCTGGATGAACCTGAACAGAGAGGTCATCTTTTGCATCAAGAATTTTAATGAGAAGTGGGAAACGGTCTCCCTCTGCATTACCAAAAAGCTCTCGATGCGTTGACCAAAGCTCAGAAAGAGTTTTGCCAGCATATGCACCAGAGGCAACTTCACAGTCTCCACTAGGATGTGCACTAATCGCCCAGCACTCTCCTACTGAGCCTTCGGGGATGTCGTAACCATACTCTTCAGCAAGCCTTCTACCGCCCCAAATTTTGTTGTGAAAAAGAGGTTTTAAGAAGATAAGATCGTTATATGACCTGTCTGTGTTTTTATCTAAATCTAGCATCGTAGCTCCTTATATGCAGTGCATACATGCTTTTCTAATAGCTAACAACTCTATAGTCTAATGGATTCTAATAACCTCAACACTGACTTATTTAACTGCTTTTGACGGGGTTTCTCGCTAACAAAAAAGGCTCAGCTGAAAAGCTGAGCCTTTGCAGTCAATGAACTAAATAAAACTTAGAACATAACACTGAAGGAATCCATGCTGTAATCAGAACCATAAAGAGCAAGGATGGTACCACGAACAGTTGCGGATGGATCCATCTTTACACCTGGGTCAAAGAATGCAAAGCCCTTGGTAGTTGCGTTAGGAGCTGCGTTAACAAACAAGCTCAGCTCATCCTTGCCAATAGCGGTGTCGGTGGTCTGAATGAAGATGTTGGTATCGGTCTTGTTAACAACCTCAACCAGATAGCCGTTGGAGTTCTCAAAGTCAACACCAATGCCGGTAACGGTAACGGTAATCTTATCGGTGTCGATAAGAACCTCAGTCTTATCGCCAGTCTTCTTAATATCATCAACGTACTTCTGAACGTTGGTAACCTGCTCTGAAGTGTTGTGCTTATCCATCAGAGTGTTATAGAGGTCCTTAGAGTCAGAGTCACCAGCACGAGTATCTGAAGGCTTGGTTGCGGTATTTGCATCAGGTGCAGTCTGCTGTTGCTGCTGTTGCTGCTGACCACCGCCAGTAGTGGTTCCTGGATCAGCAAGATTTGGAATAAGATTGCAGCCAGCAAGTGCAAGAACGGCAGAAGCGGATGCTGCTACGAGGCCGAGCTTATTGAACTTCATAAAGGTCTCCTTCGGGTGATTTATACCTTGTAAGAGGATAACGGAAATAAGTAGATATTGTCAATTTTTATGCATAGATGAACACTTAATGCTCTGCAACTAAAGCCTTGATGCCACCTTGCGTAAACATTACTGCTGAATTTATGTGACCGTCAGCCTCTTCACGAGTCTCATCATTTTTAAGAATATTGACAATGGTGGTCATTTCAGTTTGAGCAAGCCAGGTAATAATAAACTCATCATAGGGTTTAACCTGTGTAACGTTAGGATAAAGAATAGCTCTGATGGTTGCAGAGATAACCTCGGTCAACTCTTCAAAGAAATAGGAAACATGTGGGTTTTCTCGATTATTCACAAGAATCTGCGCCACGTACCTATTGCCGTACAGAAGGTCCAAGAATTTCTCGAGCGTTTCTTTATCACCCAAAGGAGTGTCTTCAAGATTTCTTTCGCCAGAGACCAGCAGATGATCTTTGTAATCCTCAAGAATCTGAATTGCGCCTTCAGTGACAGGAATCAAAACATTCTTAAAGAGGTCCTCTTTGTTATCAAAGAAGAAATAAAGCGCGCCCGTGGTAACGCCTGCATGTGCACAAATCTGTCGAAGTGAAGCTTTATCGTATCCCTGTAAAGCAAACTCTTGCTCTGCGGATTTAAGAAGCTTGTGACGTGTGTCACAACTTTCTGTTTGTGGTCGCCTCGACATTGCTGCCGCTCCTTTATAAATGTTTTAAATCCCCTTGTAATAAGGAGATTCCCCCAAATCAATACTATCTTGTTTTAAGAGGAACATATAACAGAAAGTTAACTAATTATGCAGAAATCTATAATCGTTACATAACAACTTTTGTGATATTTACTTAATTCTTTGATATTGATTAGACGAGAAACACGTCAGAGGCATAATAAAACCCTGCTATGTTACATAACAGGGTTTTAAGACATACCGTTAACCCAAATTATCCTTACGCTTAATAAATTCTCCGCAGATATATGACTTCCTTAGATACTCGCGATTAAACGGATCTTTGACGGGAACAAAATCCTCTGGAGACTTAGCAAAGTGCATGGCGAAAAGCTCATGGATATGTGGATCAGCCAGCAAATAGCCGCGCGAGCAGTACGCCTGATACATCTGGGCGTCCTCGTTAAATTTGAACGAGCTAAAAGCGCAGTCTGAACAGTGTAGTCCAGCCATCTTGCACATCTCCTACTCTTCAGATAGCCCCATGCAATCTGAACAACGCTGAATCATACGCGTATACAGCAAGTATGGCATTGAAAACAATAAAAATAGTCAAAAATACTTATTCGACGCCAAGAATTTCCGGGAGCGTGTAATCTAAACCGTTCCCCGAGGAAACAACAGGTTGAAGGTATTCTCTATTGTCATTTCCGTCATGCATAACAGTAGGATTTGGAAGATTAACACCCTCGGCTAAATTCTTCTTCTGCATCTCTGTAAGCTCCACGCCAGCATCAACAAGATCTTTAAGATGCTCAACCCAGAGTTGATCAAGACTTAAGGAGAAAAAGTCAGCGATAACCTTTGCTTTATCAAATGAAGGCCACTTACGGCGCTCGGTGCAAATATAAGAGACATACGCACGTGACCAATGTGAGAATTCGCACAGGTCTACCTGGCGCTTGCCACTTTCTTGTAACAACCTTGCTACTGTCCTACCCAAACCTGGGTCGGTCTTTTTGGTAACACCTGCCTTAGCCATCTCACAGCCCCATCTGCTCAAACGATGCCTTAAAAACATGCGTATGTTTTATGCATAGTCTCGTGCTGTTACCGTATCATACTACACTAAAATATCTTCAGATACAATTTGTTATGTTGTTTTACAAGCGGAAATTTAAAGAAAATTGCATACCTGTTACGTAAATAAATCGTAAGTGACTTTTCTGTCTGGGATTAATTGGCTATACAAAAGATATGCAAAAATCAATTCCTCTATGCAAAATAATGTATCAGCGATTTTATGCAATAACAAAGACCTCTACGCCATCTGGCTTTTAAGATTTTGGATGATCCATGCAGCTGGTTTCTGGCACGTATAAAACCACAGGAAAATAGCTTAGTAGCTGTATATTTACTTTTAAATACTTGAAATAATGGGTATATCAGAAGCAGAGCTTCTTGCTCTTAAAGGTTGCCATGAGGCAGGGCGACATGTGTGCGACCACGTTAATAGTCGTCCTGCCTCCATGGCATACGTTGCCTCGCATAACGAGAGATCTGAACAGTCGGGGCCATTCAGTAATGAAATTGAGTGTTGGGGGTACTCAATCTCTCAACGCAACGTGTAAACTATTGATAGCAGAAAAAACTTTTTATATATTCGGGAATTAGAAGAATTTTTAAATTCATATAACACTTCTCGATTTTAGCGTAAAAATAGCGCAAGTGCCACACCAAATCCAAGAAATGGTGCAAAAGGAAATGTATACATAAATATACTATCTGAACTGGTAATTTCTTCTTTATTTCTATCTTCTCTTTTTAAAAATTTTTGCCGAATAAAGAACAGAAGAGAAAACATAACACCTAAAATATTTGCCGAAAATAAAAAGACAAATGTCTCTTTTATTTCAAGATAAAGGCATGTTGAGAGAATAAGTTTAATATCTCCCCCTCCCAGAGAAGACATATGACCTATAAATTTTGTAACTATACCTACTGTAATCAGTACACCTATAACAAAGAGCTCACTCCATAATGCATTCATCAGTAACTCAGCGGGTTTTTCATTTGCGGCAAGCCAAATAGGCCATAAAATAACGAGCAAAATAGGGATTCTATTTGGAATAGTGCGATTTCGCATATCCGATATTGAAGCCCAGATATACATGACAAAAATAACCAACTCTCTCATAGACACCTCCTCAGTCAACCATAGCAACATAGACAAGAATCAACTTTCTACTCAGGTGCCGTTATTTAACTTATTGATGTAACAAGCTGAACATTCAACGTTCTTCTCGCCGCTCTTGGTTTTAGAGAGCCTTTTTGATCCTTCGAGATTTACTTGCGACAAAAATCGGAAAGCCGTGAATGGTACACTTAGCACTCAGTTTCTAGAAAGGTTTTTCATGCCAAGTTCTTCATATAAATCAAAACAAATGATTGTTATTCGTCGCGATCTTAAGATGCGAAAAGGTAAAATTGCCGCTCAGGCAAGCCATGCATGTGTTGAAGCCACGCTGATGGCACTTGCAAAAGAGCGTCGACTTGATCAGGTTCGTGTTACCGATGATCAGAATTGGGTCTATTTGGACCATGCTGACGAAGATACCTCTGCAATCACTAACTGGTTTGATGCTGGCGTTGCAAAAGTATGTGTCTATGTTGATTCTGAAGAAGCGTTGCTTGAGCTTGCTGTCGAGGGAAAAGCTCGTGGTTTTGTCGTGGCCCTTATTAGGGACGCGGGCTTTACCGAGTTCCATGGAGAACCAACATTTACCTGCCTGGCATTTGAGCCACTGGCTGCAGAAGATATTGATCCGTTAACGGGCGAGCTGCCTTTATACTAGGCGCTCTACCTTTGTACTAGGCAATCTGCCTCTGTACTAGAAAGCTGCCTCTGTACTAGTGAGTTATCTCTGTACTAGCGAGGATACCTACATCAAGAAGGTGTGGCTCATAACCTCGTCAAAGATAGTGGTAACTACAAACATACCAATTGAGGCATAAAGAATTGCTGCTTGCCAAGAAAGGTGATTGGTCTCGATTTTTGAAATACGAGGATCAAGCTTTCCTTCTTTAAGGCTGATGGGGTCATCAATATCGCGCGTAAAGCCCATCTGGCGGTCCTCGTACTCTTTTCCGCTAAAGAGCAGACCAACGCCGCAAGCAATAATTCCCAAAGAAGAAATGACGTACATAACACGGCGCACCCAGTCGATGCCCGTAAACATATCCATACCGCTGGTAAAGTACGCAAATGCAAAGATAAGCGCACTCATACCAGCCGCAGCAAGACAACCATAACCAAATGCACGCAAGGCACTCAGCACCAGCTCTTTGAACTTCTCGCCACGAGAAGGCGTTTGTGAAAACTTGCTATCCATACACAACTCCTTGGTTGTTTATTTGTTTTCTGTATAGCTTATAGCGTATAGGAAGTCTTTGCTTGATGATACAATTTCTACAGTAAATCTTGGCAGGAGGACGCATGCGTATCGGCTTTGATAACGAGAAGTACATCACTATGCAGGCGGATCGAATCCACCAGCGTATCAGTGAGTTTGGCGGCAAGCTCTACCTTGAGTTTGGCGGTAAACTGCTCGACGACAACCACGCTTCTCGCATCCTCCCTGGATTTGCTCCAGATGCAAAAGCTCAGATGCTTCAGCAGCTTGCTCACGAGGCAGAGGTTGTCTTTGCCATCAACGCAAATGACATTGAAAACGGTAAGCGCAGAAGCGATATTGGCGTTACCTATGCCGATGACGTACTGAGGCTTATGGATATCTTCCGTGCACGCGGTCTTGCTATTGGCGGTGTTGTCATTACGCAGTACTCTGGTCAGCCAAAGGCAAAGGCCTATCGTGCGCGCCTAGAAAACATGGGCATTGCCGTGTACCGTCACTACCCCATTGAGGGTTACCCCTCCAATATTGACCTGATCGTCTCGGCGGAGGGCTACGGTAAAAACGAGTACGTAAAGACTACGCATCCTCTGGTAGTTGTAACAGCACCTGGTCCTGGCTCAGGCAAGCTTGCTGTCTGCCTCTCGCAGCTCTACAACGAGAACGCCCGTGGAGTCCGCGCAGGTTATGCAAAGTTTGAGACCTTCCCTGTTTGGAACCTTCCTCTCAAGCACCCCGTAAACGTTGCCTACGAGGCAGCCACAGCAGACTTGGGCGACAACAACATCATCGATCCATATCACCTTGAGGCTCACGGCAAAGTTACCGTTAACTACAACCGCGACGTTGAGGCTTTTCCTGTGCTCAAGGCCATGATGGAGAAAATCGCAGGTACCAGCCCGTATCAGTCTCCAACCGATATGGGTGTCAATATGGTTGGCAACTGCATTATTGATGATGAGGTTTGCCAGGAAGCTTCCAAGGCAGAGATTGTACGCAGGTGGTTTAGGGCTGCCGAGAAACTCGAGCGTACGGGCATGGGTGAGCGTGAACTCACAAAGATTAATCTCTTGATGAAAGACGTTAACGTTGACCAGAACTTCTCGCCAGCTCATGCAGCTTGTTTGCATAAAGCAGAAGAGACAGGAAAGCTTGCGGGCGCTATGGTTATGCCTGACGGCACCATTATTACCGGCAAGACTTCGGAGCTGTTAGGTGCGCCAGCGTCGCTTTTGCTCAACGCCCTCAAATACGTAGTTGGTATTGAGAAGAAGACGTTTATTGTCTCAGATGAGGTCCTAAGGCCTATTTGCGCACTAAAAGAGAACAACTTTAAGCTGGCTCGCACCAGCCTCTGCGCTGATGAGATGCTCATTGCGCTCTCCATCAGCTCAATTACCAATCCATTGGCCGGAAAAGCCGTTGATGCCACGCAGTTACTCCGTGGATGCGACGCGTATTTCTCGTCAATTATTCCAAGCGATGACGAGTCCATCTATCACAAGCTGGGCATTAACGTGTGTTGCGAGCCAATTTTTGAACAAGGACAATTCTTTCACCAGTGATTTTTAAGAGCTCACATAAAAGTAAGAAAACGAGAAACTCTACGACTCGTTCTAAAACTAAACATACACCTGCTTCTGCAAACGCTTCAAAACGTAAGCAGCGGGCGATGCATACACTTGAGCAAAATTCCCAGAACAATCCTGTTGTTACATGGGGGCTCATTACGCTGGCCATTGTGTTTGTGCTGGCATTGTTGCAATCGTGCCAGGGACTTTTCTCCCTCTCTTTTGACAACAACCTGATCATCAAAAACGAAGTCCCCTATGAGTGGGAAAACCTCACCTATGATGCAACGGGACGTGCGCATTATGTGGTGGACGGAGAAGAGCTCACACGCACGGGCGTTGACGTCTCTTCTCACCAGGGGTTTATTGACTGGGAGGCCGTTGCTGCCGATGACATTCAGTTTGCCATGCTTCGCATTGGCTACCGCGGCTCCACCGAGGGTGGTATTCGCGCAGATGAACTGTTTGAGACCAACCTAAAGGGTGCGCAAAGCGCTGGTCTTGATGTAGGCGTGTACTTCTTCTCACAGGCTATTAACGTGGAAGAAGCTCGCGAGGAGGCCGCTTTTGTTCTGCAACAGTTACGGGAAGCGGGAGTTACAAAGCTTGCTCTTCCTGTTGCGTTTGATCTGGAGCCTTCTCCCGATTACAGCGGTCGCGCCGACAACCTTTCCCCCGCAGAAACTAACGCAATTGCGCGCGCGTTTTGCACCACCATTCAAGAAGCGGGATATCGCGTTATTGTGTATGGCAACAAAGTTGATCTAAATCGCTTTGACCTGGTCTCGCTTGACGAGCCTATCTGGCTGGCTCAATACGTTGATCAGCCAGACGTAAACTTTAACTTTTTGATATGGCAATACACCTCAACAGGACAAGTTGACGGTATTACCGGTTCAGTTGATTTGAATTTGGACTTCTCACGCGTCTCTACAAGTAAGAGCCCAAAGTAGGATTTCAGTCCAAAACCGTTGAATGCGCGGTAGACACTCACTATGCCGCAGATGCTAGTCACGCCGCAGCCCGTAAGGCTATCCGACCTTCACGGAACCAGCCAGGGTAACGGTAGGATCAAGCGCCTGAGCATGCGCAAAAGCGCCTCCTGGGCTACATGAACTTACCAGCGTAAACACTACCCACAAGATGATGGCTGCAAGCAATACCGCCAGCGCCACACGACCCAGTCTCATGCGAGAAGAACGACGTCTTCTAGCCGCATATGCTGCCTGAGCTTCATCTCTGGGGTTGAGCGTACCATAGTGATTGCCGTAAGCAGTTCTTGCTCGACCACGTGCACGGGCGGCATCTGCACGGGCATGGTTAACGGGATTTGTTGGGCGATCTTGCGTCATCCTACGCTGCGTCTGTGCACGGCTTCCAACAGCTGCGTGACGACCTCGTACCGCACGCGGAGAGGTAGAAGACTCCCCATTACGGGAGACAGTAGGTGGAACCTGAGCTGGACGCTTTTTCTTACCAAAACCAAAAAGGTTATTCTCTGCCATCAACAATCCTTGCTAAAAAATTCATTTACCGAAAAAAGAATACACCGACTTTGCTTTTCTCGCCTTGAAAAGCATCTATCCCGTTACAATAAAGCGCTATACAGACTTATTTTCTGTAAAGTCTGCACAATTGGAGTTCATGGGGGACGTGTGAAGAAACTTTTACTGATGGCAACAGGAGGAACTATTGCTTCTGTTTCCACTGAATCGGGCTTGGCTCCCTCACTTTCAGGAGAAGAGCTTTTAGCCAACGTCCCTCTTGTTCATGACCTCTGTGAATTTGATTTCAAACAAGTCATGAATATCGACAGCACCAATATGCGTCCTCAAGACTGGCTCCAAATCAGAGACGCCATTATTGAGTCGTATGATGCCTACGACGGCTTTATTATCCTTCACGGCACCGATACCATGGCATATACTGCCGCTGCCCTCTCCTACCTCATTCAAAATAGCGAGAAACCCATTGTGCTCACAGGCTCTCAACAGCCAATGGCAAATCCGTTTACCGACGCCAAACTCAACCTCTACCACTCCGTTCTCTACGCACTCGACGACAGAAGCGCCGGAGTTGTGGTGGTTTTTGGCAACGAGGTTATTGCCGGCACCCGCGCTCATAAACAGCGCACACTGAGCTTCAATGCATTTACGAGCATGAATTATCCACCGCTTGCACACATCCGTGGCAACAAGATTATTCGTAGTGCACCAAATGAAGAGCAGGTAGATGGCGGTCTTACAACCTATGAAACGCTCAATACGCGTGTCATTGTGCTTAAACTAACCCCCGAGCTTAATCCATCTATCTTCTACCTTCTGAAAAATGACTACGACGCCATTGTGCTTGAAACCTTTGGTATTGGCGGCATCCCCTCATACGATGGCTCTTTTGAGGAAGCTATCACCGATTGGATTGCGTCTGGTCGAACAGTTGTTATTACTACGCAAGTTCCGGAAGAGGGTCTTGACCTGGGTGTATATGAGGTCGGTAGAACCTATCAAGATATGCCCGGCGTTCTCTCTGGAGACGATATGACTACCGAAGCCCTGGTTGCAAAAACTATGTGGATGCTTGGTCAGACCTCCGATCAACGAGAGCAAGAAAAACTGTTCTACCAGGTAATTTGTAACGACAGAATTCCACAGTCCGTGGATACAGAAATTTGCGAGTAGCCGATGAGAGACGCCACATTTAAACCTACCGTGCTCTACCTAATTGCGCTTATCATCTGCGGTTCTAACGGAATCGTTGCAAGCTTTATCAATCTTCCTAGCTACCAAATTGTCTTCTTCCGCATGCTTTTGGGCACGCTCTTTTTGCTCGCGGTTAAACTTGTGCAAAAAGAGGCTTTTACCATTCAAAACTACCCCAAGGACTTCCAGGCGCTTGTTGGATCAGGCATTGCCTTGGGTCTTCAGTGGACCTTCCTTTTTGAGGCGTATCACCTGGTAGGCGTTGGTATTGCAACGCTTGAGTATTACTGCGGTCCCGTTATTGTAATGGCGCTCTCTCCCCTTTTATTTGGCGAGAAACTCACTGCTAAAAAGATACTAGGATTTCTTGTAGTTGTTATTGGGGCTGCCCTTATTATTGGCTATGGAGTTGGACTGAACCTCTCGCCAGTTGGTCTTCTTCTAGGCGCTCTCTCTGCTGTTCTTTATGCCGTTATGGTTATTTGTAACAGGCAGCTCAAAGATGTTTCTGGTATTGAAGGCACCAGCATTCAGCTGGGCATTGGCTGCGCTATTGTTGCTCTGGTTACTGTTGTATTCCATGGCATTGAGCTGCCCACAGATCCAGCGTCGGTAAACTGGCTAGCCGTTTTGACCATCGGCCTCTTTAACACAGGCCTTGGATCATTTTTGTATTTTCCACAACTTACCAAGATTCCAGTTCAGCGCGTGGCAGTCTTTGGCTACCTTGAGCCACTATCTGCAGTTATTTTCTCGGCACTTATCCTTGGCGAGCCTTTTGGTCTTCTCAAAATAATAGGCACCACCTGCATCATAGGCGGTGCCATCTTTGCTGAGCTTTCAGGTTCCTCTTCAAACAAATCAGAGGCTATTGAAACTCCACTGTAAGCAATAACGCAGAAGCGCGGCGAGCTTACATTGGCATAGTAGGAGCCACAAAGACGCGAGCAGCGTTCTCGCGGTCAAGATCAAACAGGTTCTTTGGATCTCCACCAAAGAGCTCTACTGCCTTGAGAAGATCGGAGGCATTTGCCTCTTCCTCACCCTGCTCCTTAACGTACCAGTCAAGCAGCTGCATAGTGCGGAAATCGTTTGCCTTCTGAGCAACGGCATAGCACTCGTTAATGCTTGCGGTAATGAACTGCTCGTGCTCGTATGCTGCCTTGATTGGCTCAACTACCTTGGTAAAGGTAAGGTCTGGCTTTGCGATTGCCTCCATGGTTGGAGTCCAATCGTTGTCAAGCAGGTAGCGACGAAGAATACGTGCGTGAGCAAGCTCTTCCTGAGACTGAATAACATACCAGTTTGCAAAGCCCTTCAGGCCCTGCTCCTCATAGAAATCTGCAAAGGTCAGATAGAGATATGCGGAATAAAACTCTTTGTTGATCTGCAGATTAAGGATGTTACCAACGTTTGTGTCAAGTGCCATGTTCTTCTCTTTCCTCGTAACTTTTTCTCAAAAATGAGAAGCTCTTTGGCTTCTCATTTTTGATACCCAGTTGTTAGTCTCTTAAACAGATTGCACAAAATCTTAATGATAAAAATAGTTACTATTTTTATCTTCTATTTGAATGCGCTGCGCTTGCGCCACCTATACGTTAGTCGCGGGTGAGCTTGCGGTGAATGCGATGAGGACGAGCAGCCTCCTGACCAAGTCTTTCGATACGATTGGCCTGGTAAGCCTCAAAGTTACCCTCAAACCAGAACCACTTACCTGGGTTCTCGTCGTTGCCCTCCCACGCAAGGATGTGCGTAGCAATGCGGTCCAAGAACCAACGGTCGTGGCTGGTTACCACCGAGCATCCTGGGAAGCGCTCAAGTGCATCCTCAAGGCTTTCCAGCGTCTCAATATCGAGGTCGTTGGTAGGCTCGTCCAGAAGCAGGAGGTTTCCACCCTGCTTAAGCGTAAGGGCAAGGTTTAGACGGTTCCTCTCGCCACCAGAAAGGACGCCAGCGCGTTTCTGCTGGTCAGGTCCTTTAAAGCCGAAGCTGGCCACATAGGCGCGGCTTGGAATCTCCGTGTCTCCCACCTTGATGAAGTCGTTTCCGTCGGAAACAACCTCCCAGATAGTTTTATCTGGATCGATTCCTTGCCTGAGCTGGTCAACGTAAGAAATTTGAACCGTCTCGCCAATCTCAAGCGTACCGGAAGTGAGCTCCTCCTGGCCAACAATAGCCTTGAACAGCGTGGATTTACCAACACCGTTGGGACCAATCACGCCAACAATGCCGTTTCTTGGCAGGCTAAACGAAAGGTCGTCGATAAGAACGCGGTCGCCAAAGGCCTTGTGGATGTGATCGGCCTCCAGGACCTTCTGGCCCAGACGCGGACCCACAGGAATCTGAATCTCGGTGAAGTCGAGCTTCTTGGATGCGCGAGCTTCTGCTTCCATCTGCTCATAGCGATCGAGACGTGCGCGGTTCTTTGCCTGGCGAGCCTTAGGAGACGAACGAACCCACTCCAGCTCAGCACGCATTTTCTTTGCGCGCTTGGCGTCCTGCTGGTTCTGAGCCTCGAGACGTGCGGCCTTGTTCTCCAGGTAAGTTGAGTAGTTGCCCTCGTAAGGATAGAGCTGTCCGCGGTCAACCTCACAGATCCACTCGGCGACGTCGTCGAGGAAGTAGCGGTCGTGCGTGACGGCCATGACAGCGCCGGGGTAATCGTGCAGGAACTTCTCAAGCCAGAGCACCGACTCCGCGTCAAGGTGGTTGGTGGGCTCATCAAGAAGCAGCAGGTCAGGTGCCTCGAGAAGCAGACGACACAGGGCTACACGGCGTTTCTCGCCACCAGAGAGATGGGTGACGGGAGAGTCTGAATCAGGGCACTGGAGCGCATCCATTGCCTGAGAGAGCTGGCTGTCCAGATCCCAGCCGTTAGCTGCGTCAATCTCGGTCTGGAGCTGGCCCATCTCTGCCATCAGGGCGTCAAAATCGGCGTCAGGATTACCCATCTCAACGCCAATCTCATTGAAGCGTGCAATCTTGGCAAGCAGGTCACCGAAGGCAAGCTCGATGTTCTCCTTGACCGTTTTGGTCTCATCCAGCGGCGGCTCCTGCTGGAGCAGGCCAACGGTGTAACCTGGAGTGAGCTTTGCCTCGCCGTTAGAGACGTCCTCCATGCCGGCAATAACCTTGAGCAGGGTGGACTTTCCCATGCCGTTTGGACCCACGACGCCGATTTTTGCGCCAGGGTACACGCCGACGGTGACGTCATCAAGAATGACCTTCTCGCCGACTGCTTTGCGAGCCTTGTACATCTGATAGACAAACTCTGCCATGTGCTCCTCCTTAAGGGGCTGTCAGATGAAATATTCACATAGTCCATTCTAATGAAATATTGCGAGGACTCCACAGTAGAGAAGCTGGAAAGAGGATATGCCTGCAAAACGCGAGGTCACGTTGCACTGCACGCATGTGCGATGTGGTGCGCGAGAGTGCGACGCGGAACGCGAGGGCGCGATGCGGAACGCGAGGGCGCGATGCGGAACGCAAGGGCGCGATGCGAGATGCGAGGGTGCGACGTGGAACGCGAGAACACACCTATGTCAGATAATCTGCTCAAAAGGCGTATACATTGCACTCAAAACCTCTATATCTTGCAGATTATTGGACTTAGGTGTGTTTTTTGCCTCGCATTTAGCAGATTATCTGACATAGGTGTGTAGCTAGAGGCTCGAAAATAGGGGTAGTTAAACTATTTATATATCAGTATTCACCATTACGAATATTTATCATTATTTATACATAATAATGAATTGACCCATTAAATGTGATCATGGCTCGCGTTAGATAGCCGACTTCGGATGGTTTATCGCAAGGGACACCAAATCTCCAAGCTATATAGCACAATCGCACTGTAAATTGCCGTTCAACCGCGTCGTTGCGAACGAGTAGGAAGAATGGCAACAAAATTGTGAGCTAACGTAGGCTTTTTTGTTTGACGTGGCCCTTTGTGGTTTAAGTGAGCTTATGGTTTGACGTAGGCTTTTATGGTTTTACGTGGCCCTGATTTGCTTTTTCTACGGCATCTTTGACCATCTGCGCGTAGAGGGTGCCACCACGATTAATGGAATCTGAATCAGAGCCAAAGTGAACGTAGTCAGTACCTGCCCAAATGTCAGGATTATCCTGAGCAATCTGTGCCCAATCCGCAATGGTAATGAAGTCGTACTGTTGAGCGAGCTCAAGCTCATGAGCACGGATAGCATTTGCACCAGCATTTGGATCAGAGTTTCTACCGTCATACGGAGTGACAAAAATCAGGCGATGTCCGCGCGGCAGCATGTCCACAATCTTATCAACCGCATCGGAGCCGCCAACAGGGTTGGTGCCCAGGGCAACAACAACGTCCTGGTAGAGGGTGTTGTTATCGATCGCAGACTGCAGCAAATCTACACCCATCGCCACGTTTCTACTAACAGAAGCGTCAATTTGAGCATCGGGCAGCGCATCCTGCAGGTAAGAACGAGCGCGCAGCGAAACAGAATCGCCAATGTAGGTGACTCCCTCAACAACGTTGTAGTTGCTTGCCTGCGAGGTATCCGCATGCTTGCGAGTCAGGGTCATGGCGCTCTGCTCCTGCAACGAAGCATTGAGCAGCAGATCGTTCTGGAAATCGCTGAGCTGTGGAGCGGTTAGCGCAATAAAGGCAACGGCCGCAGCAAAAGGAATAAGCGCAAGACCGGTACCTCGCAAAACCTTCTGACCATCAAGCTTGATGCGCGAGAAGATCTCTGGAGATTTTCCTGCCAACGCTGGCTCGAGCACGTAGAACGAGCAGCTTGCAAACACAAACGAAAGCACCAAGGTTAAGAGTGCGGCCAGGATGGGATCGGTCTTCTCGGCAAAAATAATGTACAAAGGCCAGTGGAACAGGTACACGCCGTAGCTGGTATCTGCCACAAAAGAAACAATTCCGGGCTCTTGGATGCCCTCGGTTTTTTGATGCAGCATACGAGCAAAGAAAATCATTGCAGCTGCTGCGAGCGAGGCAAAAAGGAAACCAAAGGTATACGTAAAGAGATCCTCGAAGTGCATGAAAACGCTCAAGAAGACAAGAACGCCGCAGCTTGCCACAAGGCCAGCGAGCGTCAACGGAGTAGAAAGCTTCTGCTCGAGCTGGTCAAAGAGCTCGCCTGTTTGAGCAATTCCTGCAACGCACGCCAACAGCGCGCCAATAAAGAAGGGGAATACATGCGTTTGCGTTGAGAAATACTGAATAGAAAGATTTGTAGAGGTAGATGCACCTGTGGCCATTGCCAAATAGGTAGTAACCAGCAGTACCAGGGAAGCTCCAGCAATCTTTACCTTATAGCTTCTAATTGTTTTGCTCATGCAAGCAAGCAGCCAGGCGCACAAACCCCAGAGCACATAAAAGTGCATTTCAACGGCAAGACTCCAGGTGTGCAGATACACATGAGGAGCAAATTGGTTCTCATAGCTGTTGCCCAGAACTATCTCAAAGTAGTTAGTCACAAAACCAAGAGCTGCAGCAATCTGATACTTAATACCGGCAATAAACTCGGTACGTACAAGCAGAAGAAATGGCGTGCAGACCAGTACCATAAACACAAGTGGCGGCACAATTCTGTAGAAACGCCTGCGTAGGAACCCAATGACGTCGATGGATCTAAAGCGAGCAAACTCATCAATCAAAAGAGCCGTGATGAGATAGCCCGAGAACGTAAAGAATACGTCGACACCAATGAAGCCGCCTGGAAGTGCGTCCTTAAAAAAGTGATATATGAGGACTAAAACAAGTCCTGTTATACGTACAAGCGAAAACCATTTAATTCGCACTTTGATAAATCCCTTGCTTAAAAGTTCCTTCGTACACAATGCCGTCTTGCGTAGTGAGCTTTCCCTGGCCGTCTGCCTGGCCTTTTACAAATTGTCCCTCGTAAACCCAGCCATCTACTGAGGTATACGTTCCCGTACCTTGGAAATACCCATCGACAAATTCTCCCTCGTAGGTATCGCCATTCTCAAAAGTCATCTTGCCTTGACCATTCATCTTTCCTTGAATGGTAGTGCCGGTATACGTTACCTGATTGTCGCCGAATACCAGCGTTTTTTGACTTGGTCGGTTAACCAAAACAATCGAGAGCACCGCAAGCACCAAAATTGCAACAACGCTTACCAGCTCAAGCTTTCTTCTGCCCGCACTCACCGGGCGAGAATGGCGCTGCTCTGGTTCTGGATCTGCTTGATTGCGAGGACGCTTCTCCACACGAATGCTTTTGCGTGCAGATAGAGGCGTTTTCTGGCGCTTCTTTTTCTCTGGCGCAACTTTAGACCGCATATTTTCTACAGATTTTTCTGCAGGTTTTTCTACGGGCTGTGTAGCAGATTTTTCTGCAGGTTTTTCTACGGGCTGTGCAGCAGACACTTCTGCAGGCTTACGCTGCGCAAACGACGCAAAAGCAGACGAAAGCTGCTCAGATGCAGTCTGCAGAGAGGCCACTGGACTTGCCGTGGTATCAGCCTTCTCTACGGGAGCCTGAGGTGCTTCTACAGGTGCAACTTCCCCTGCCTCAGATGAAGGCTCAGGGACGTGCGCTGCTTTAACCATATGACGAGCGTTTCTTTTTTTAGCAGAAAAACGCGTAGGAGAACTCACTAGGTATTCCAATTCAATCGATTTGTTAACTATTTCATTGTACTAATTTCCTTCAACTTTTGAATTGTCATTTGTCCTATACACATTTACCAGATTCACAGGTACGCCCGCTGTTTTTCTGCGATTTTCTGTTCTAAGTAAAAAGAGAGAGGGGTACACTACAAGGTGGTATTAAAAAAGAAACAAAATGTGCTTACTAAAGTGTGTTCTAATTAGAAAGTTACATCATCGACATTATCAGGGAGGCGAAGATGGCAGAAGCAATTCGTAAAGTAAATATCATTGGCCATTTGAACCCAGATACAGACAGCATTTGTGCTGCAATTTCTTATGCGTATCTCAAAAATCAGATTGACAACCCTATCTATGAAGCTCGTCGCGCTGGCTCACTCAACCGTGAGACTGCGTTTGTCCTAAATCACTTTGGCTTTGAAGAGCCGCAGCTTATTACTACAGTTACTCCTCAGATTAAAGATGCAGAGATTCAGGCACAGCCAAAAGTTGATGCTGGAATGAGCCTCTATGCTGCTTGGCAGCTTATGCAGGACGTTAAGCTTGATACACTCTGCGTTACTGATGAGGAAGAAGAGCTTACCGGCCTGATTGCCGTTAAAGATATTGCAAATGCAAACATGAGTCTTTCCGAGCCAAACCTGCTCTCTAAGGCTAAGACAAGCTATGAAAATATCGTTTCTACGCTTGGCGGCACCATGGTTCTAGGTGACCCTCAGGGCGTTGTTAAGCAGGGCAATATTCGTGTTGGTACCAGCGCTTCCGCTCTTTCAGAGATTGTTGACGCTGGCGATATCATTGTTGTTGCTGGTAACCATGAGAACCAGACTATCGCAGTTGAGCACGGTGCTTCCTGCCTTATTGTCTCTTGCGATGCTCCAATTGCTCAGGACGTTATTGACCTGGCTAAAAAGCGTGATTGCGCTATTATTAGCACTCCTCGCGATACCTTTGAGGTAGCTCGCCTGCTTATCATGTCTATGCCTGTACGTGAGAAGATGCTCACTGACGACATCCTTAAGTTCAGCGTCAACACCGCAATTGATGATGCTCGTAAGGAAATGACCAACTCAAGGCACCGCTTCTTCCCTGTTATCAACGAGAACGGCACCTTTGCAGGTCTTATCAGCGGTCCTGGTCTTTTGAACCCTCGCAAGAAGCATGTCATTCTTGTTGACCACAACGAGCGCACTCAGGCAGTTGATGGTCTTGAGCAGGCAGAGATCATGGAGATTGTTGATCACCACCGCATCGGCTCCATTGAGACTTCTAACCCAATTACCTTTAGAAACGTCCCTGTTGGTTGCACCTGCACCATCATCTATGGCCTCTACCACGAGTACGGCATCGAGATTCCAAAGAATATTGCTGGCCTTATGCTCTCTGCAATTCTTTCTGACACCCTTGCATTCCGCTCCCCTACCTGCACCGAGCGCGATATCGTTGCTGGTAAGAAGCTTGCGGAGATTTGCGGAGAAGACATTGACACCTACTCTGAGCAGATGTTCGACGCTGGCGCAGACCTCACTGGTCGTACTGCAGAAGAAGTCTTCCATGGTGACTACAAGGTATTCAGCCGTGGCGGCGTAAAGTTTGGCGTTGGCCAGGGCTCCTTCATGACCGAGTCCAGCCGCAAAGCTGCAGAGGAACTTGTTGGACCATTCTTGGAGACTGCCGCTAAGTCCGAAGAACTCCCAATGGTCTTCTACATGTTCACCGACGTTAAGAGCCAGGTCACCGAGATGCTCTTCTACGGTGCAAATGCTGCCAATGTCATCGAGCGCGCCTTTAACGTAAAGGTTGACGGCAACATTGCTGTTCTTCCAGGTGTTGTCAGTCGTAAGAAGCAGGTTGTTCCATCTCTCATGGCAACGCTTCAAACGCTCGCCGAGGAAAACGCCAACTAACACGGGTTTCTCGCGCGTCGGGTTTCTTGCTATTGCTTGAAATGATAACGCCTACCTGCACTTTTGCGGGTAGGCGTTTTTCTACAGGAGCTGTTTACAGGAGCTGTTCTATGACGGCGCCAATTCTGTCTCTGATCACCAGGTTAGCGCGAGCATCGTACGGCGTAGGTTGGTCGTTGATGATGGCCATTTTGTTGCCCTCATAGTAGTCGAGAAGACCGGCGGCAGGCTGCACTACCAGCGAACTTCCTGCAACCACAAGGACCTCCGCTTGAGAGATGGCGTTCAAGGCACCATAAACCGTGTCCATATCAAGGCCCTCTCCGTAAAAGACGATATCAGGCCTAATAACTGCGCCGCATTGACAGAGCGGCACCACAGACGGCTGCTCTTCAATCTGATCAAGCGTGTAGGTGTGGCCGCACTCGGGACAGTAAAAACGCGTCTCGTTGCCGTGGAGCTCAAACACACGCTTGCTACCAGCAGCTTGATGCAGTCCGTCGATGTTTTGCGTTACCACCGCGCGCAACTTTCCCGCAGCTTCCAAGTCTGCCAGCCACTTGTGAGCAATGTTTGGCTGAGCCTCCCCCAAATGATGAGAGTTTCTAAAATACGTGTAATACGCTGCAGGATAATCTAAAAACACATCGAGCGAGAATATCTCTTCAAGCGTAAAGTCTGGCGCCTTGCTGTAGGCAAAAGACTCCTCGTTATCGGGGTCAACCGTTACTCCATTTCCTAGGTCGTAGGCTTCTTTTCCCATGTCATAGCCGTCTTGGCCCAGGCCAATGGTCATGTTTTCTACCTTGATGCCGCCCTGGCGATACAGACCGTTAGTACCCCTAAAATCAGGAATACCGCTTTCCGTTGACACGCCTGCGCCACCAAAGAAAACAATGTTATCTGACGACTGAATCCAGTCTTTAAGCTGCTCAATCTTGGTCATTAGGCACCTCTAACCTAAAAAAGGGACCCGGATAAACTGGGTCCCTCGTCTCAAGCGCCGGAGCTCTTGGCGCTGAAAACGCTAGTAGTCAAACTCGTCAGGAGCATATTCAGTAAGGCATGCATCCAGACCGGCTTCAATTTCCTCATGGTTCATATGACGGCCAATGAAGCACAGCTTAGTTTGACGATCGCCCAGTTCATCATCCCATTCTGCGCGTAGCTCGGGTTTCTCGTCAAGAAGGGTTTCTCGCTCATCCTCTGGCAGCGATGCGTAGAACATGCCATTCTCGTAGAACTGGACCTGCTTGCCAGCCTGCTCAAATACGTAGCTCATCTCGGGGTCTTGCGAAATCCAAATGCTACCCTTGACGCGAATAATGTTCTTTGGCCAGCTAGCCACAAACTGGTTAAGTTTGTCCAGGTCAAATGGCTGACGGCGGCGATATACAAAGGTAGTAATCTCATACTCCAAGACCTCTGGGTCCTCGTGCTCCTCAGGGTGCTCCATTGCATCCATCCAGGCAGCGGAGGCGTAGGCTTTGTCAAAGTCAAAACGGCCCGTATTGATAAGCTCGCTCATTGGAATGTCACCGTTGACCGCCTCAACAATAACGGCGTCTTTCTGCAGGCCACGAACAAGCGCCTTGAGCTCGTGGAGCTGCTCTGGAGTAACCAGATCGGTCTTGTTGAGTACCAGCGTAGAGCAGAACTCAATCTGCTGAATAAGCAGGTTCTCAATGTCGTCCTCTTCAATATCTGGGTCGAGAAGATCGGCGCCGTTGTGGAACTCCTCAAACATGCGAGCACAGTCAACAACTGCGACGATGTTATCAAGGTTGAGGTGAGAGTGATTAGTTGCATGCTGGCTCTGATTGCAGAATGCAGAAATGTTATAGGTAATGGGGATTGGCTCGCAGATGCCCGAAGCCTCAATAATGATGTAGTCAAACTCCTCGGTATCGGCCAAATCACCCAACTGAAGTGCCAAGTCATTAGAAAGGGTGCAGCAGAGGCAACCGTTAGTAAGAGGAATAACGTCGCCTTCTTTAGCGTAGCCGCCGTCTTTAATAAGACCAGCATCAACGTTAATCTCGCCAATGTCGTTGACGATAACTGCTGCGTGAATACCTTCAGTGTTAGAGAGAATGTGGTTCAAAATAGTGGTCTTACCTGCGCCTAAATAGCCGGTAAGCAGCACAATTTTCACCTGCTTTGGTTCAGACATAGTGAGCTCCTTCAAATGTCAAACTTTTATATCAAAGAATAAACTTCTTGCTTGTAAAAGTGGGCCCTGACGCTTAAGTGAGTCAGGGCCCAACCTTCGCGTTACAAATTATCGAGCTGGAAGCTTAGAAGCTACCGCGATCAATAATCTTGCCTTCCTTCATGATGACGTCCATGTTCTCAGGCGTGAGGTCGCGGATGTTGTTAGCAACGTCGCCCTTGACTACGAGGATATCAGCGGAGAGGCCTTCCTTGACAGCACCAAACTCGTTCTCCTTGCCAAGCATCTTTGCGCCGTTGTAAGTAGCAGCTGCAACAGTATCAAGGATGGAGATGCCAACCTTCTCGACAAAGTCATACATCTCATCGATGGTGACGTAGCCGTAAGGAGTGACAAAGCTGAAGGAGTCGGAGCCGATGGTAATGGTGATGCCCATGTCATAAGCCTTACGCAGGTTAGCGTAGGTGCGTGCAAGGCCCTTCTCGACAACAGTCTCGCCTGGGAATGCGTCAAGCTCTGGAGTCCAGTCTGGTGGATAAGTTCCGTACCAAGTTGGCAGGAAGCCGATGGTTGGGGTGAAGTATGTTCCCTGCTCAGCCATAAGCTTCATGGTGCGCTCGTCAAGCTCGAAGCCGTGAATAAGCTGCTTGCAACCAAAGCGGACGCAGTCATATGCAGCGTCAAAGTTATTGTAGGAGTGAGCGTACAGAGGAATGCCTACCAGTGCGCACTCGTCAGCAATTGCCTTGATTTCCTCGGTGCAGAAGAGCTGCAGACGGTCGGAGTCCCAGCGCCAAATGCCGCCACCGGTTGCCCAGATCTTGATGCCGTCAGGCTCTTCACGGAGACGACGACGAATTGCCTTACGAAGCTCCCATGGACCGTCTACCTGGTCGCCCCAAGGGTGTCCGTCCTTGGAAATCTGCAGTGGCAGGTGGTGAGAGTCACCATGACCAGCAACGCGGCAAAGGCCAAGGCCGGTAGCAAAGATACGAGGACCCTGCATAATGCCCATGTTAACGAGGTCGCGGATAGCAATACCGTTACGGCCAATCTCAACGACGGTTGTGAGGCCGTGGGTAAGAGCATCATAAGCCTGCTTGACTGCGCATGCCTGCTTCTGAGCAACGGACTCGATAACCCAGTCGTTATCGTTGTCGGTCAGGTTGCCGGAGAAGTGCAGGTGTGTATCAACAAGACCAGGCATTACGGTATGACCGGATGCGTCACGTACCTCATATCCCTCTGGGACCTCTTTGCGAGGACCAGCATAGGTAATCTTGTCGTCATCGATAAGGACAAGGGAGTCCTCAACTGGAGCAGCGCCAGTACCGTCAACGAGCTTGCCGCCTACAAAAGCATACTTACTCATGTTTCCCATCCTTCCTTTGTTGTCCGCTCACTTCTTTTAAACGGACAAGGTTTACTTGCATAGTAAGCCCGGGTTAACTCCTTTAGAATAAGTTAGCCATGGTTGCCGGTAAGCGGAGCAAAAATACCCATGAACGGATGTTCAGATATCAATAATTTCATATAAACATCTAAAGTATTTGATTACTTCATATTTGCTATGACTACATTGCATAGTTGTGTCAAAACAGTTTTTGTCCGGTATCCGTGGTAAGGTTGAGAAAACAAATTAAGGAGGGGCAATGTCTCAGAATTCTTCGTCGCAATCCAGCTTTTTTGCACTTATTTCTCGCATGCGCTACATTGAGCGCTGGTCGCTTATGCGCAATTCTCGATCAGAAAGCCTTGCTGAACACGCCCTTGACGTGGCCGTTATTTCTCACTGCCTCGCAACTATTGCAAATGTGCGCTATCACAGAAATCTTGACGCAGATCGTGCAGCTCTTATTGGTATATATCACGATGCATCAGAGATTATCACCGGAGACATGCCCACGCCTGTAAAGTATGCTAATTCAGAGATTAGAGATGCGTATCATCAGGTAGAGGCACGTGCCGAGAAAACCATTCTCTCCACACTGCCAGAAGACCTGCAAGATGCCTATGCTCAGGTGCTTACTCACAGCGCTGAGGCTTCAGAGAGTGAAGCTTATCTTAGAAAGCTTATTAAAGCTGCAGATAAGATTGCAGCACTCATTAAGTGTATTGAGGAGGCTCAGTCTGGAAACTCAGAGTTTATTACCGCTGAAGCCTCAACTCGTGGAGTTGTTGAAGATTTAGCAGATTCTCTTCCAGAAGTGCACGATTTTATGACAGAATTCCTACCTTCGTACGGAGAAACGCTTGATCAGCTTCTGTAAAGAAACGCTGATTTTGCCTGCTTTTGAGGAGTTGCTTTGCGCGCACTACATGCACGTTTGCCTAAAAACTTTGTTCTGGAAGAGCGCTTAGAGGCGTATTCCAGCGTCATTGAACCTCATCCAGAGGCTTTGAGAGGTACGTGGGCTTCTGCGTGTGCGCCAATTACTGCTGAGGGGCATGTTCCCTTCTCTGAGGTCCGTGTAGACCTTGGCTGCGGCAAGGGATCTTTTACTGCCGCTCAAGCTAAGGCAAATCCTAACGTGCTTTTTGTAGCCATTGATACAGAGCCTATCTGCATTTCATACGCTGCAAAAACAATCTACGAGGC
Organism: Lancefieldella parvula DNF00906; assembly: GCF_000758945.1. GTDB lineage: Bacteria > Actinomycetota > Coriobacteriia > Coriobacteriales > Atopobiaceae > Lancefieldella > Lancefieldella parvula_C. The sequence continues at coordinate 11,761 of NZ_JRND01000024.1, read as the reverse complement.
AGGAATACCTAATGCCATCGTAGTTCCTGGTACTGGTATGAAGATTGATGAGTACTTCTCGCCAGAAGAGGTCTCTGTTATTTACCTCAACTTCCCTGCACCATTTCCTCGAATCAGGCAGGCAAAGTTGCGCCTCACTGATGCTGAGCGTCTTATGCAGTATAGAAATGTTTTGGCTAAAGAGGGTGTTGTTCGTCTTAAAACGGACAGTCAGCCACTTTTTGATTTTTCTCTTGAGCAAGTTGGAGTTGCTGGTTACAACTTTATTTGGAAAACGCGAGATGCTCAAGCCGATTTTCCTCACGATGTTCCCAGTGAGTACGAACAAAAACTTGGCGCCCAGGGCGCTAAGGTTCATGCCTACCTAATTGCTCCGGGTCCTGTACCAGCAGATTTCACACCCACAGAGCCTGTCAGTCTTGTTGACTACCTTCCAGAAGATTTAGAATCGCTAACCTACGTTCCTCATGGAATGGAAAGCACGGTCCGCAATCTTGCAAACCGTGCTCGTAGACTTCGTAAGAAGGCTCAGTAATTTGTAATTGGCTATGTGTAGAAACAGCCGTTTGCCAAAAAAACCTTTGTAGGAGCGCTCCTTTGCGAGCGCTCTTTTTTAGGCCAGCAGCCCTGACTCTTTTACTTAATCGACTTTATATTCAAAGCTCTAGTGGAATTAAGAACCGCAAGCACCATAACGCCTATGTCTCCAAAGACCGCTAGCCACATGGGAGCCAAACCAAAGGCTGCAAGGATCAAAACAGCAACCTTAACGCCAATAGCAAACACAATATTTTGCTTTGCAATACCCAAGGTATGACGAGCAATCTTTACGGCCTTTGAGAGCTTAGAAAGCTTGTCGTCCATAAGAACTACGTCGGCGGCCTCAATAGCAGCATCAGACCCCAAACCGCCCATAGCAACGCCTACATCAGCGCGTGCAAGAACGGGTGCATCATTGATGCCGTCACCGACAAAAGCAAGGGACTTACCAGCTGTCTTTTGGGCGAGAAGGCCTTCGACCGCAGCTACCTTATCCTGTGGAAGCAGTTCAGAGCGAACCTCGGTGATACCCATCTGAGCTGCAATCTCTTCTGCAACGTCGCGTTTATCGCCCGTGAGCATAACAACCTTAGAAACGCCAACGTTTTTGAGGGAAGCGATTGCTGCTGGAGCATCAGCTCGTTCGCGATCAGAAATAACAATGTGGCCCATGTAGGTCCCATCAACAGCTACGTGAATGATGGTTCCGTGGTTCTCGCACGCTTTCCAAGAAGCTCCTACACTCTCCATAAGTGCGCAGTTGCCAACAGCAACGCTCTTACCATTTACGTTAGCGCAAATGCCCTGACCAGCAATTTCTTTGATGTCCGTGATAACACAGTCATCGTCCTCGCTTGGATAAGCAGCACGAAGAGCTGCAGCAATGGGATGCGTGGAGTGCATCTCAACGTGAGAAGCTAGGTGCAGAAGGTCCTTCTCGCCAATGGCCTGAGGATGGACAGCAAGGACCTCAAAAACACCCTCGGTCAGCGTACCGGTCTTATCAAATGCAACGGTATCAAGGGTAGAAAGCATATCAATGTACGCAGAGCCCTTGATTAGGATGCCCTCCTTTGAAGCAGCGCCAATACCGCCAAAGAAGGCCAGTGGCACAGAAACTACCAGCGCGCATGGGCAAGACGCAATAAGGAAGGTGAGCGCCCTTACAACCCAGGTAGAAACGTTAGCTACAAAGTCTCCCGAAAGCAGTGGTGGCAAAAACGCCAGCGCAATGGCACTGTAAACAACTGCTGGAGTATACACGCGAGAAAAACGACGAATAAACCTCTCGCTCTTGGACTTGTTTTGGTTTGAGCTCTCTACCAGCTTAATGATGCGGGAAGCAGTAGAGTCTTCAAAGAGGTGAGTAACGCGGGCTCGTACCACACCAGAAAGGTTTACACAGCCTGAGATAATGTTATCCCCCACCGTTGCGTCACGAGGCACGCTCTCACCAGTAAGAGCGACGGTATCAAGACTGGTAGAACCCTCGACGATCTCTGCGTCAACAGGAACACGGTCGCCGGGTTTAACCAAAATAATCTCTCCCAGCTTAATCTCTTCTGGAGAGATAGTGAGCAGCTGTCCGTCACGTTCAACCGTTGCGCTGTCAGGGCGAATATCCATAAGCTTGGCAATAGACTTCTTGCTGTTATCGGAAGCAAGGTGTTCAAACACCTCTCCTACCTGGAAGAACAGCATGACAAAGACAGCCTCATCAAACATAGGAGAACCGTTAGGCACAAAGCCAATGAGCAAGGCACCAACAGTAGCAATGGTCATGAGCAAGTCTTCGTTAAAGCACTCGCCCTCAGTGATGCTCTCCCATGCTTCTAGAACAACATCGTATCCCGCAACAGCGTAAGGCAACAGGTAAAGCAGCAGTGCCTGCCAGAGCTGCAGGTCAAATGCGTGTTCAACCGCGTAAGCAATACCTAGCAAAACAGCAGAACAGACAATGCGAGCAATTTTCACCTTTGTCTTTGAGCTCATAGCTCCTCCTTGGGTTGTTGTTATGCCTAGTCTACTCCTTAAATTGATATATGTACATATATTCATACAACAATCTTAAGGAACTTTTACAAGAAACTCCACGGGCGAGAAACCCGTGGAGTCCCAGATAAACCTATAAATTTTGGCCGTAATTTAAGCCAAACGTTCTTCTCGCCAGCTGGAAAGCTAGTTGATCAGCGACGCGGGAGTTGGAATGAATCCCTCAAAAATGACAGGCGCACCTTCAAGCTCGGAGGCAATCATGTCCTCCTCGCTCCTAACGGTCCAGGTAATGAGATGTGCGCCCATGGTATTGCAAGCCAGCTTAACAAAGGGATTCTTGCGATCTTCAAACTTGTATGAAATGAAGTCTGGGCGACCAACAGAATTACCAAAGAGAGCTGTAGCGCCAGCTCGTGTAGCAATGTTCATGTGCTTAGTCTGACGGTCAACCAGGAAATTCTCTGAGAGCTGGCCGCGAAGCATCTCAGGACGGTTCTGACGCAGCCACTGCAAAATGCGAGGGTCAAAGCTCTCGATGCATGCACGAACGGGACGAAGATCAAGAGCCTGCATAATCTTTTCTGTCAGCTGCTCAGCGTTATTGTTGCGTGTCTTAGCCTCAATAATCAAAGGTGCAGGTAGCTCACCGGAGCCACTCCATGCATAAACCTCAAGGACTTCCTCAAATGTTGGAATCTGCTCGTCGGTAGCAAGAAGCCTCAAACCACGAAGCTCCTCTAGCGTGGACTCCTCAACAATCTTCTGTACGCCACAGAGGCGATCAAGTGCTGAATCGTGAACAACTACCAACTTGTTGTCTGCGGTCAGGTGAACATCAACCTCGGAGCCAAAGCCCTTCTCGACAGCTGCGCGGAAAGCAAGCAGGGAGTTCTCTGGAATGCCCGCCTCGTTGTTGTAGAGGCCACGGTGAGCATAGCGATGACGAGCAATCTCGTGCCAGCGCTCCAGAAGCAGGCGATCATTTTGCTTGCGTGGAGCAATGGAATAAGCGCCGTATGCAGCTAAACCAAGAGCAGCACCAGCCACAACGCCACCGGCAATTGCAACGTTTCTAAACGATTTACGCTTCTTGGTAGAAGCTAACAGAGCGTCAGATTCCTGTCCGCTTTGAGCAGCAATTTCCTCAGCAACATCTGCAACTGCGATATCTGCGGCAGCATCCTGGTGCTCGGCCAGGGTCTCCCCCATCTCTTCAAGCGACTCTGCAGTGCTTGCAAGCTGCTTTGAAAGCTTGTTCTTTGGGCGAGAAAAACGATTCTCTAGATTAGACTGAAGCTGTGCCTGAGCAGCCAAAACTGAAGTCTGAGCCGAACGAAGCGCAGACTGAGCACGAGCGACTGATGACTGAATAGCATCGCCACTTGGCAGTGCTGGCCTAATATGAGCATTAAACCCAGCGGTAAGCTGCTCTTTAGCGATATTGCCAGCCAAGTTGGCAGCTTTAGAAGCCGTTGTGGCAAGCAACTTTCTTCCAGCCTCGGATTGAAGTGCTGCCTTTGCGGCATACTGAGTAATTGCTAAACCTGCGGCTCTAACTGCAGCTCTCTTAATAAAACGACCAATCATGTAAGCTCCCTTCAATCTAGCCTTATTCTATCAGTCCAGTTCTCGCTTTTTCGCTACGTATTGCGACTTTCTGTGCGTAATCAGTATCTTTGTCTGTTCAAAATCGAGTAGTATGTAGTCCACTAACTACTATCTCAGGAGCATCATGGCTGTTATAAAACAAGAACACGCTCTCTACCTGTATAAACTACTCAAATCAACCATTGGCGTCTCCAAACAGACTCCCCTCTCTACCGTTGAGGGTGTGCTCATTGAAGACGACCTTGCACCGCAGGATTTTGGCTTTGACGACATCCGCGCTCTCATGGAGGCGTGCCCCGATTTCATCAAAATCACTGCGTTCAAAAAAGGCTACGTCTACGCAACGCTTCTGACCTTTGACACCTTTGAGGCTGCCCTTGTAGCTGGCGAGAAAAACGTCGAGTCGCAAAACAACGGCAAACCTTGGAAGCGTCGCCGTGGAGCAAAGTCCATTCGAGCTCTCAAGCCAAAGCACCTGGTAGTTGAGACGGAGCCTGAAGCGGAAGAACTTCATACCCAAGAAGAGCCAACGGAGCCAGAGGAGCTGCCTATCGCGGAGAGCTCGGAGGAACTGTCTGTTGCAGAAACAGCACCAATCGCAGAGGAGTCTGCTGCTGAAGCGCCAGCTGCAACAGCGCCTACTGCAGAGGCGCCTGAGGAAGATCTCCAGCAAGAATCTGCCGATGATGTCACTCCAGAGCCCGCTGGAACCGCTGATGACGCATCTCCAGAACCTGACGAGACCGAAACGCCAGCTCCAGAGTCTAAAACTGCTGAGCCGACAGTGCCCGAACCTGTAGTGCCTGAGCCAACCATCTCGCTTACCGTAACCTATAACCCCTACGACGGCTCCGATGAAGAGAAGACGCTTGAAGCTGCTCCTTCAGTATTGCAGCAGGCAATGAGTGCAACAAGTTCTGCCTCTAGCATTACAGCTTCTGAATCCCAAACTTCTACGCAGGTAATCAATCAGAATGAAGCTCCTGCCCCTGCCCCAACATACCCAGCCGATTTTGAAGAAGAACTCCACGTCAACAACGAGCTTCTCGGCATTTTGTACCAGATGGCTCCCGTTGACGCCAACGTCCTCAAGCAGCTGGAGGAAGACTTCAAACTTGCAGTGTCTTCTCGCGCGCTCATTTCCAAGGGCGGCACGTTTACGTTTAACACGCGTTACAAAAAACCGCAGACAGACGAGGTAATTACCGCTACCATCCGCAAGTCAAAACGCGGAGCTCTGCGTCCTTGGACGCTCTTGGAGCTTAGCGTTTCTGCAAGTGAGCTGCAGGATCAGGCAGTTGACGTGCTTCGCGGTCTGCCTAAGTCTGGTATCGCTTCATGGGAGAAGCTGCCCGCCGCAGAAAAGCAGCTGTCCATAAACCCTGTTGACGTGGTCATGAACGAGGCTCCTGTCTCCGATTGGAATGCGCTTAGCACCACCTATCTGAGCGACGCGCCCTCGTTGCAGGCAGCGCAAGCTTGCCTTTCCGCAGCGTACGTCTACAGAAAGAACGAGCAGCAGCTCATGCATACTGACGCTGACTTTTCGCTTCCCGTTCCAGGTGCCGCGCCTCTGCTCTTTGATCCCGAGTGCGGATTTGATGACGACTCGCCTCTGGTGCAAAACGCCCTGCGAGCAGCAAAACATGGATGGCGCATGGCCGTTGAGCTCTACAATCCATCCAGGCACTGCGTCTACCTTGCGCTTCCTACCTCTGATGGCGAGAAACCCCTTGCGCTGGTATTTGATGCATCAGCAGAGGGCCCTTATCACGTTGTTGCAACACTGACTGTTGAAGAGGCATACCCCCTCGCACGTATCTTCTCTGATGGTCTTCCTACCTGGATTTTGCCACAGTAGTCTCAGCTCACAGACAAGCTTCCTTCGCGAAACAGCTCGTACAACTGGTCACCAAAAAAGCCGCGTCGTGTGGACGCGGCTTTTCTTGTAGTTGGATTTCTCGACGACGGGTACACCAGGTTTCTCGCCAGCAGGCAGATTGCCGGACACCTAACTTAGTCGTGCCATGGTTCAACAGGCCATTCGTTGCCCGTAAGACTCCAGTCTTTCATGTCATTAGCATTGCCGTTGATGACAAACTCCCTAACAAAGATGTCTCGCTTGCCATTTGAAATAGTCTCGATGTAGTAGCGAGGACGAACATCTCCCTCGTGGACCTCATCGAGAGGTGTGGTGTAGTTGGATAGTGTCTGCTGATCAACACCCATGTCCTTAAGCGTCTGCGCCAAGATATCGTAGTGCCAGACAGGTGCGTCAGAAATCTGCATAGGCTGAGCCGCCTCTTCAGCAGTCTGACCTGCAGGCTTGTACATGATTACTGGAGCGGAAGGTGTCTGAATATCGCCGCCCGTCAAGTACCAATCACCATGGTCAGCGGTAATGATGAAAGACGTATTCTCATACACTCCCAAACGCTTGAGCTCAGCAATGTAGGCTTCAACAATTCTGTAAGCCGCGATGGTTTGCTCGTCAACGTTTTGCTTGCTTGGATCTTCAGTGCGCTCAACGTTGCGATCAAGCGTGTAAGGTGGATGCGAGCCAAACAGATGAATGAAACGGAATGAACCGTTCTGACCAGTATTGTCAATCGAGAGTCCGTAGTGCTGCAACTCCTGATAATACTTGAGATCGTCCTCGGTGTATGGCTGTGAAGAGAGATCAACTTCGTCCATGTTGACTGACTTGCGCATGCGCATATTAAGATCCTCGGTATAATACCAGAATCGAGGCTTAAACACCCAAGGCATGTCCCTGCAGAACGCCGTCTTATAGAGAATGCGCAGTGCACCAAAAACATCCAGCTGATTATCAAGTCCCCTACCAACAGGTGGATGGTAGTTAACGGAATATTTCTGAGCTGTTCCTCTATAACGGTTGTAATTGAGCTGGTCGGTGTACAGGCCAGCCTCAAATCCAGCATTCTGGATATCCCTGAGATACTGATCACTCTGTGCCCAGTTATAAACAAACTCGTTGAAATTCTCGCCAGGCTGAGGACGTGTTCCAAAAAGCAGCGATGGTACACCATATCGAGTAGGAATCATAGAACCTACAGAGTTTCTATACCACGTAAATCCTGTTAAACCGGCAAATGTCTCTGGACGTTCATCGTAGAGTCTCTGAACAAAGGCGGTGTCGGTAGTATCAAGGACAAACACCACGACGTTCTTCTTGGAGGAAACGTTGTAGAGGCCCTCGCGCGTTGCGATAACCTGCTGGTTTTCGGCATGAGCATCTATCGACGCTGCGATTGCAGGACCCCAGAGACTTGCAACGCCCACTGTCTGGACAATGATAAGAGCGGTTGCGGTTACTAGAAGACCTGTTCTAAGCTGACGTGCTTTTAGGAGCGAGAAGGCCACTGCAGCTGCAATGATTGCCAGCCAGATGAGGCCAGAGACAATCATTTGGGTTGTGAAATCTGACCAAATAACCTCGTGACCATCTGCAAGTGGCATACCACCGTTCAAGAATACTGCCTGAACGTATGACGCCACACCGACGGCGCCTACAAATGCAACGGCAACGTTAAACACACGCTTACGCAGGAGTGATAGAAGCACTGTAAGAATGATCGTAAGGATAAGACCTGCAATAATAACGGGACCTGCAACATCGTTGAGGTTGAAAGAAAGGTCTCGCGCATTGCTTGCCACCAGCTCAAGTGGGGCTACGACCAAGATAGTAAAGACAGTAAAGAAAGAGACAAGAAATGCGACACCAATACGACCCTTAGGTTTGAGGGTTCCCTCTTTTTGTTCCTTGAGACGAACAGCTTCTGCTGCAAGGATTTCTTTCATCTGAACGTTTGCAGCTTCTGCACCTTTGGCGTCAACCTTGTGAACTTTGCCTTCGACAATCTTATTGGCGTTCTCATCAATCTTAAGCAGACGGAAGAGCACCTTACGAGAGCGCCTAAACGCAACGCCAAGGACCGCAGAGAGTGCAACTACAACTGCTGCCAGCGCCTGGATGGTGTAGGTCATGACAGATGGGTCAACGTAAGCCTGCGCTGTTGCAGGCAGAAGAGCCCACCATACAAATGTCAGTACTGCGACAAAAAACGCTCCATGAAGGAAGGACGCGCTGCTTTGAATAGCGGCGCTGCAAGAGTTTCTCATGGTAGAAGTTGTTGTTTTAGTCACGAGAAACACCGTCCTCATCAGTTGTCTTTGTGGCGTCTTTAGTGGAGCTGACGGCGTCGCTTTTCTCGGCGTCGTCTGCAGCGTCCGCAGCAGCGTTCTTCTTGGTAGTAGCGTCGTCTGCGGCGTCCGCGGCGGCCTCTTCCTGGTGTGCTAGAACGCGCTCAAGGATGAACTTACCTGCAGCTTCTCCACCATGACCGAGATTAAAGATCATGTTGTTGCGAATCTCTTCAATCTTGTGCGACCAGCTATCAGTCTCATCGAGCATCTGCGCAACCGCGTCGCCCAGGCCCGAGAGGTCCTTAGGATCAAAGCTGCGGCCAATCTCGTTTCTGAGCGTAATGTCGCATGGATCCGAATGAATCTTGCTCCAGTCAGGGTTATTCTCCTTCATCGCGGTGTCAATGAAGACCGACGGCTTGAGCGTGGTAAACGAGAACTCCTCAGCAACACTCGACCAGTCAGTAAACAGCAGGTCAGCCGAGAGAACCGAAGTATTGGAGCTGAAGTCGGTCTCAAAGGAGAGCTCCTCTGGGTCCGCATCAGCGTAGCGAGCAAGAATCTCCTCCATACGGGCAGGATAGCGCTTCAAATACTCAGGGTGCGGGCGAACCACAATGCGCCAGCCGCGACCCATAAGCTGCTCAAGCAGGCCGTCAAGGCAGCTATCCATCAAGTTGTCATACTGCCACGAAGGACCAATCAGCAACAGGGGTTTCTCGCCAGGTTTGCGCTGGCCCAGATTCTGTTTCTGGTAGTTCTTGATTGACCTGTCGAGAAGATCGTAGCCAATAGCTGGCTTTCTCTTGGATGGCGTACCGTAGTACTTCTCGACCAGCTCAAGATCGTGCTGCTGGTGAGGGCCAACGCAGAGGACGTCGTCGTAGTAGGTGTACTCGTTGCGCGTTGAGGTGACCGTCATGGAGGTCATATGGTGGCACATGTACATGTACTCAGCGTCTTTGCGCACGTAGGAGCGCTTCATGTAGGAGCTCTCCAGGTCGCCGAGGGAGGTAACCACAACATCAGCGTCGAGCTTCATGAAAAGCGTGATAAGGCGACGCTGACCCAAGTAATACGGAATCAGGCGAGGCTGCTGTTTTGCCAGTTCAAAGACCTGGTCGTTAGGGTCAGAGGTGACATAGTGAATACGAATGTCAGAGTTTGCCAGCAGCCACTCGATGGCGCCCTGGAAGTACTTGTAGAAACCGCTTGATTCGGAGTAGAAGACCAGGTGCTTGCCGATGGTGTCAAAGAAGCGTTTGTAGTCCTCTTTTTCGCGAGCGGCATGAGGATCGCGCTGGAACCACTTGTGAGTAGACTTGGTTGCTGCATCCATTGCCTCAAACTCGTCACGAGCAGCATTGAGATCGTCGTAATCAACCTGCTTACGAGGGTCGATGATGATGTTGCAGACAATTTGGACCAGGATTGAGAGAAGGTTTGAGCAAACCCAATAGAATGCCATGCCACAGACAACGTAGACTGCAAGTACCAGCGACATTGCAATAGAAAGGCCGTTTGTGGTGTTCTTCTCTGCACGAGACTGCTCGCGCTGAAGCGGATTCAGCTTGTTGGAAGCAAGACCAAGAGCAACCGAGGACAAAGCTGCTGCCAGTGGCATAATCCAGGTGATACCGCCATCGATGATTGGGGTCATGCCCAAAAACTCTGTGCCAGGCGCACCAGAATCGGTGATGCCATGGATAACGTCAACTAGGCCGAACAGGATGACTACCTGGATTGCCAGAGGAATAAGACTCAATAGCGGGTGATATCCTGCCTTTTTGTTGAGCTCGTTGGAGCGCTCCTCGATGGTCTCCCTGTCGCCGAAGTAGCGAGTCTTTAAGCGGAAGGTCTCGGGCATAAGGCGCACCATAACAATAGAATTTTGTTGCGTCCAAAGTGCCAGGGGCATCAGGATGATTTTAGTCGCAAGAGTAAAAAGGAAGATTGCCGCCCACCAACTGCCGGTCAAGTCGTATGCGGGCTGAACGATAAGTGAAAAAACGTGTGCAAGCTGCTCCATATACAAACCTTCTACGAGAAACCTCTACAGAAGCCAATAAAACCTAAACCTAAAACCTGCAAAACCAATGGAATTCATGAAAACTAAAAGAAAGCTACGACATCTCAAAGAAGTTTGTAGTATCTAAAGTTAACCTGAAGAAACCATTTGTGCATAACTAATTTATGGTATCAAAAAACGCTATTTATCGGCAGTTTAAAGCGAACAATCAAAACGTAAAATCTTTAATTTGAATGGACAAAATTTATTCATAAATTGTTCTTTTTAAAATCATTCTATAAAAGTTACGTAGGCAATTGTCTTTCTCGTTAATCAAAATTTAACCCCTGAAATGGCATTTTATTTGATTTTGGGGTTGCAATCGCGGTTCTGCTGGCTAAAATACTCTCCATGTTATTTTTAATATTCGGCGCATTAGAGCGCTTTTGAAATGAGGAGATTCTATGCAGACTAATCTGCAGGAGCTAAAAGAGACCTATTCGCGGCAGACGTATAGTGTGTTTTCGATCAACCGCCAACAGAAGATTGCTGACTCCCAAGTTACCTTTTCGCTTGCTCATTCTGTTTTCATCATTCCTGTTTTTGGAGCTGCCGAGATTACTATTGGTGGAAATGAATTTGTCTGCGAAGGAACCACGGTTGTACATGTTCCTGCAGGTCAGACCGTAACGTATCGAACCCTTTATGGACGCTCGTTTGACCACGTAAACATCTACTATGATGGCATTCAAGGCGATGTCACCAGCCCAATCTTCAATGCCTATGCATTTGATCCTCAGGGATTCGACCGCATTCTTGATAAGGTGCTTGACCTGGAAAAACTTAACACCACCCCATCGCTGGACAATCGTGTTGCTCAGATTGTCAATGGCACCGAGCTCATCAAGTCTATGTTCCTACTCACCAACAGCCAAAAGGTTCAGGAGAGCATGGCTGAGGCTCGCACGTACATTGAGCTCCACTTTGCAGATCCAATTACCATCCCTGGCCTGGCTAAACGTTGCGGAATGAGCACTCAACGTTTCTCCAACAATTTTGTCCAAACATTTGGCGTTCGCCCAATGACATTCATTATTGCAAAGCGTCTTGATCATGCTCAACAGCTACTTCAATCTGGTCTTTCTGTGCGAGAGACTTCCGAGGCGGTTGGCTATAGCGATCCGTTCTATTTCAGCAGACTATATAAGAAGCACATGGGCGTCACGCCTCAGGATGTTCATGACAGCTATGAAGGAAACGTCCTGATTAAGTAGCTGTCGTTTAAGACTGCCTGTTGCTACTTGCAGAAATTACTTGCCCAATTACTTGTGGCAAAGCTGGTCGCAGGTTTTATTGCAAATCAAAGGGTTAGAACGTTCCGCTCTGACCCTTTTTTGCATAATCCGGTTGTAATATTCATTTCCATGAATACGTAATTTTTGC
>NZ_JRND01000023.1:0-7177 GCF_000758945.1 Lancefieldella parvula DNF00906 | reverse complement strand
GCATTTTTTACCACTTGGAGACTTATTCGAGTGATTCGCGAAGGATCTCTGCATCCACCGCCCCCCCTATCAGCCGTCTATTGCCATTCTTCGAGCAACTCTTGCACGGAGCCAGTGCTGTTTCGCAGCACAAAAAATCCCAGCACCGCTAGGTGCTGGGATTTTACACTTGAAACTTTAAGGGCAATTAAGCAGACTCAACAACTTCCTCTGAAGTGTTGTCCTTCTTAGCAAAGTGCTCAGCAACATAACCAGTAATCAAAGGAGTCAGGATTGCAGTAACGATAACTGCAGCTGCTACCTGTGCATTTGCTGTTGCAAGAGCAGCGCCGCCATACAGGGCTGGGTTTGCCTCTGCCATAGCAGCAGGTGTAAGTGCGTTTGCGCCTGCGCAGGAAGAAATTGCAACGCCTGCAATTCCGGTTCCACCAGTTGCTTTATCAACAAAGTAGTTGATAAAGCCACCGCAAACAGAGCAGATAACGCCAAGCAGAATACCTGCAGGACCAGCCATAATGAGAGAATCAAACTTCATGGTTGTGCCCATAGCAAAGAAGGTCATGACAATAATTGCTGGCAGAGCGCTTGTGAGCATCTTCTTCATAGATGGGAAGCAGTTGCCAAGCAGAATACCCAGGATAATTGGGAGAACTGCACCAAGCAAAGACCAGTTAATTGGAGACTGACCAGTTGCGCCAAGAGCAAGCATGGTAACTGGAGGGCCAACGACCAGCGTAGTAATTGCGACTGCGCCCTGCTCATACTCGTTACCATAATCAGCCATCAGTCCTGCATACATGGAGTTGTTTGCACCAGAGCAAGCAGCAAGGATGACCATGGAAGAAAGGCCAAGCAGGTTGTCGTTCAGGAAGAATAGAACTGCAAGACCAAGAGCAACGCAGAACACAACCTTAGAGATGATGATGATAGCGCCACGAAGAGCAGCCTTTGGTGCACTCTTAAACGAAATAGTTGCACCAACACACAACATGAAAGCACCAACCAGAGCAGCAGTACCCTTAACGGTCATAGCAGCAGTAAAGCTACCAAGCGTTGGGAATACATCTGGGAAAAATGTGTTCATGAAAACGCCAAGAAGCAGTGGTACCAGGATGTTTGCGCCTGGAATGCGACCCAGTGCCTTAAATGGGTGCTGAAGAGAAATTGGTTCTTTTGTAGCCATCAACAATCACCTAATCCATTACGATGCCGCCGTCGCAGTCGCCAACCTCACCGTTGACAAAGCTAGCAGCGTCGGAAGCAAAGAACAGTACCATCTGTGCAGGCTCAGATGCCTGTGCAGGACGGCCGAGAGGAATAATGCCTACGACCTTCTTGTACTTCTCCTCATCGTTGGAGAGTGCAGTGGTCATATCTGTAATGGTGAAGGATGGGCAAACAGCGTTACAAGAAATGCCGTACTTGCCGCCCTCTTTAGCGATAGCCTTGGTAAAGCCGTTCATACCAGCCTTAGAAGATGCGTAAGCAACAGTACCAAGGAGGCCGCCGCCAATCTTGCCTGCAACGGAAGAAACGTTGACAATGCGAGCGCCACCACGATTAATGAAGTGCTGCCAGAGAGCGTGAGTTACGTTGTAGGTACCGGTGAGGTTGGTGTTGATAGTGTTGTTCCACTCTTTGTCGTCAACCTCGGTGAAAGGAACGGAGCTGATGCGACCAGCGCAGTTGATAAGAACGTTGACGTCGCCGCACTCCTCAAGAATCTGAGCAACGGTCTTCTTGACGCCCTCGGCATCTGCAATGTCCATTGTGTAGAAGAAGTTACCCTCGCCGAGCTCCTCGACAAACTTGCGGCCAGTGTCCTCGTGACGAGAGCAAACGATTACATGTCCACCTCCAGCAACAATACCCTTGGAGATCTCAGCGCCAATACCAGCGCTTCCGCCTGTAACCAGAACCAGCTTACCTGTAAAATCGAATGCCATGCTCTCTCCTTTTTTAACGAGCACAAACCATTATGAAACAAAATAAATTCTAGCCATATTCACATAATTTGCTATAGAAAAATTATTTTTGTTTCACAAATCCTATGGTAAATAAGCCAAAGGAAAATAATTTGCTTAAAATGCGACATAAATGACACATTAAATTTCATGTTCAATCTTTTGGACATTTGTCTGCAAATCTAACCATTTTTCTTTCCTCGTAAATTTCAAAAGTTAGACAAAGCTAACTTTTAGGAATACAATAGGGAGAGAAACCAGTTGAGCTCGTAGCTCCAAACTCCTAACTCTTGGCTTCACGCTATCAGTTTCTTGCTTTCAGCCCCGCAGCTACTTGCTCTCATATCTTTTAAGGAAGTGACTATGAAACATCACTGCACGCATATCTCAGCAGTCGCAAACCCACAACTGCACGCTACCCGCAATCCTCTCCTAACCCGCAGGTCAGCGCTGACCTTGCTCAGCGCAAGTTCCGCAGCAGCCATCGCTTCTCTCGCCGCGTGTGGCCCACGCGATTCTGCTACCAGCTCAAGCACCGCGCAAAACCCAAACTCCTCGGCTCCCCTTGTTTTGACCACTTTTACCGTCATCCAAGACATGGCTTCTCGCGTTGCGGGAGAGTTCTGCCAGGTAGAGTCCATCACTAAGGCCGGCGCCGAGATCCACGACTACGAGCCAACACCCGACGACCTCAAGCGCGCACAGAAAGCCCAGCTCATCCTCAACAACGGCCTGGGTCTTGAGCGCTGGTTTGAGCGCTTCGTCGACGACTCGCCTGCTCAGCGCGCCGACCTCAGCGAAGGCATCACCGCCATCCCCATCGCCGAGGGCGACTACCAGGGCCAAGCCAATCCGCATGCGTGGATGTCGCCCGCAAATGGCAAAATCTACGTCGAGAATATCGTCCGCGCGCTCAGCACCCTTGTCCCTGACCACGCCAAAGACTTCGAAGCCAACGGCGACGCATACAAAAAGGAGCTCGACAACATCTCCTCTCACCTGATTGAGGAGCTTAGCGCCCTGCCGGAGAGCCAGCGCACGCTTGTGACCTGCGAGGGAGCGTTCTCGTACCTGTGCCGCGATACCAACATGAAGGAACTCTACCTCTGGGCCGTTAATGCCGCTGATGAAGGCACTCCGCAGCAGATCGCCAAGGTTGTCGAAGCCGTAAAAGCCCAGCAAATCCCTGCGGTGTTCTGCGAATCCACGGTAAGCCCCAAGGCAATGCAGCAGGTAGCCGACGAGACGGGTGCTGTCCTCAAGACTGACGAGAAGAACATATTGTACGTAGACTCCCTCTCGGAAGCTGACGGCCCCGTGCCCACCTATCTTGACCTGCTGCAACACGACGCAGACGCAATCGTATCTGGTCTCATGGGAAGGTAATTGTTCGATGAATCTTTGTGTTTCGCAACTTTGCGCCTGGTACGAGAAAAAAGACCGCGAGAAACCCGTCATTTATGACGTGAATTTCTCGCTCTCAACAGGAGATCTTTGCGCACTTGTAGGCGTCAATGGCGCCGGAAAATCTACGCTCTTCAAAGCACTGATGGACACCATCGCATGGGAGGGTTCACTTACTTGGGGTCAGCAACCTCTTTCACAGGCGCGCAAGCAGGGCAAAGTAGCCTACGTTCCTCAAACGGAGGCAATTGACGCGACGTTTCCGCTGCTCGTAAAAGACGTTGTTATGCAGGGAAGATATGTTCATCAGGGTTGGATGCGCATACCTTCCGCTCAGGACAAAGAGCTGGTTGCCCAGGCGCTTGAACGCGTTAACCTGGCCGACCTTGCAGATCGTCCACTTGCCCAACTCTCGGGCGGACAAAGAAAGCGTGTTTTTGTGGCTCGTGGAATAGCACAAGCTGCTGAGCTGGTATTTCTCGACGAACCGTTTGCGGGAGTAGATGCTCGCTCTGAGGCCATTATCACCGAACAACTCAATAATCTCAGTAAAGAAGGCAAAACATTGCTCGTTTCAATTCACGACATCAATTTGGCCCAGCAAAAATTCCCGCTCTGCCTGGTCATCAATAAAACCATTACCGCACAGGGGTCTTCAAAAGAAATTCTTTCTGGAGATGCCCTCCTGCAGAACCTTGGTATTTCCGAAGATACCCACATTGAGGAGGTGCTCCATGCCTGAGGTAGACATTCTCCAATACGCATTCATGCAGCGAGCCCTCATCACCGGAATTGCAACCGCCATAGTCTGCGGGCTTTTGAGCTGCTGGATCACACACATGGGATGGTCGCTTATGGGCGACGCCATCTCGCATTCTATTCTCCCAGGCGTGGTCATTGCTCATCTGCTGGGACTTCCCTATCTGGTAGGAGCACTTGTGTTTGCTCTCATTACCGTGGTGTTGGTCGGACAAGTCAAAAAGAGCCAAATTGTGCGCCCCGATACTGCTATCGGCATTGTATTTACAACGTTTTTTGCACTAGGAACAGTTCTCATATCCAAGGTTCCAAGTCAGATTAACCTCTCGCACATACTCTTTGGAAACCTTTTAGGTGTCACTACTCCCGACATGCTGCAAGTTCTTTGTATTGGCCTGCCTATTGCAATCCTGCTCATCCTTAAAAACAAGGACCTGACCTTGCTTTCATTTGATCCCACGCAGGTTCAAGCAATCGGTCTTTCTACTAAAACACTCACTTCATTTTTGCTTGTTGCCTTAGCCCTCGCAATTGTCATATCGCTCCAGGCAGTTGGCGTCATTTTGTCAGTCTCGCTGCTTATTGTTCCGGGTGCCTGCGCAAGGCTTCTTACCAATCAGATGCGACATATGCTCTGGATTTCTCCGCTTATTGCCACGGTCAGCGTTTTGATTGGAATAACAGGCAGTTATTACTTAGACGCCTCTTCTGGAGGAATGATTGGACTCACCCTCGGCGTGGTTTTTTGTATCATTTTTATACTAAAGAGTTTACCAAAGCTTACTTTTAGGCATATACTAGACAAGAACTAAGAAAGGAGGACCAATGCGTACACTCAACACTTCAGAAGCCCAGCTCACGCACGCAACCCGCGCGCAAAAGCTCTTGCACAGGCAAGCCTCAGCGGCATTAAGAACATCCATTGGTCTTATGGTCGGAGCTCTTCTTATTGCAATTGTCCATTAAGGCTTCATCTCATAAATCACCCAGATTTGGCGAGAAACCCCTTCCATTCAAAGGGTTTCTCGCTAAATTTTTATATAAGTGTTTGAACGAGAATACCCACAGAAACCGACGCAAGATTAGACAAGATTGAAAGTGTCCATGGAGCGTCGCTTACTCTTTTTACCTTGTAAATGAGACCTTCAACAACAATAACGGCCAGCTCAACCGCTATGACACACGCCCAATACTGAGCGTCGTTAGCAACCACATTAACAAGGACACTTGTGATAAAAACAGCGATTGGATTGGTAAGCACCTGTGCAGCCACAACAATCAGCAGCGCGTGATTGTCTTTAACGCCAAGCGATTTTGCGACAATAAGCTCAACAGTAATAGTCAGAATCAGACAAAACGCAAATATCGGAATAATGGTTATCAAATACGGCAATAAAAATATTTGGTCGTCCATGCCATTAGCCTTCTACTTGTTTGTCTTCATCAACAAGATAGTCTTCAGTCGTGCACTCATCTTCAACCGCAAGCTCATCAACCTGATCAGATAGCTCTGCGATTAGATTATCTTCCTCTACAGCCTCAACAATTTGTGCTGCCTGGAACATACGCTCATGACCAAATGGCCCTGTAGCCACGGAATCTTTGACTAACGTAAGACCTACGCCCAACGAAAGTGCCGAGACCAAACTGATACCAGAGAGCATCGCAGGATGTTCAATACGGAATCCTGCGAGCGCAGGCAACGCACCTACGGCTAGTGAGAAACTGGCCAGTCCAAACGCGGTGCCTTTTGCGTTAGGCAAGATATTTGCCAGAGATGCCAACGTAATGGACATAGTAAAGTTGAAGAAAAATACACCCAGAAGGCCCATAACCGGTATCTCCCATGAGGGCACAAACAAGGTGGCTGCAACAATGAGCGAAAAGATAGCTGTAGTCCTGAAGCCAATACGATCAGCAACCACTCCACCAAGCGCTTTACCTGCAAATACGCCAATGATACTTAATACCAGTAAGAGCATCTCACTCTTCCAAGGAAATGCCATAACCATGCCAGCATAGCTTCTCAGCGCCACCACAAGGCTCAGCAGTGCAATCGCAAGCAATGTATTGGACGAAAGCCTAGGAATGTCAAACGAAACGTTATGCACGTTCCAGTACTTCTTGTTAACCTTTTGCACTACAAGCGTGATAAGCGCGCATAAGAACAACAGCACAAGCAGGGAAAACGCAATCTGAAGTCTTCCCATTTGAGCACTTTGTGTACCTAAAAAGACTCCAATTGCACCAGTTGCAATAAAGATTCCCGAAGGTCCTGCATGTTTTTGCGAGATATTAAGGACGCTCAGTCCGCCTGCACTATGGAAGAGTGCGTTTCCAATCGCAAGCAAAAGAATCGCAGGCCACTCGAGAAGGGCTATAGGGACCAGCGAAAGAACAACTCCAGCGCCCACTGAAGCATACGAAAGTAAGGCGGCATAGGAGTTCTTATCCAGCTGATCCAGCGCAATGCCTATAGGGAGCTGCAGGGTAAAGGCAACTATGTCATACAGTAAAATACTGAGCGCAACAACTTCCATCGAACCCTGGCCAGACTCTCCCAACACTCGGCTTACCGCGCAGAGCATGGTAGATACGCATGCAAAGTCAACTACAAAGTGACAAAGTGCATACGCAAATGTAGTGACTTCTTTTTTGGGAAGAATCTGCTGCGTTGTGGACAAGGTTTTACCTGCGACGCCTTATGATCATGATGAGGCCAATTACTGCTACAAGAATAGAAATTGCAGCCATGACTAAGAAGCTAGATGATCTACCGATTCTTGGCGTAGAAATAACATCAGCTTTTGCGATAACGGGTAGCGCAATTGTCATGACAAAAGTGCTGGCAGCAAGCGCAATTTTTTGGACTGAACCAAAACTAGAATGTAGATGACGATACAGTGACATAGTACCTCCTTCATCAACTTTTTAATATTTTACCAGCACACACGTCGCGTTCCAAATGTACTCCCGTAAACGGCATAAAAAAGCGCCCGACGAAGTGAACTGCCTCCCATTTCTTATGTCCAAGAAATGGGAGGCAGTTC
>NZ_JRND01000022.1:0-43419 GCF_000758945.1 Lancefieldella parvula DNF00906 | reverse complement strand
AGGCAGTTCACAAGTGCCGAGCGCTGTGCAATCGCTTAAGGTTTTAACCTCGCTTTGACTATGCAGTCCGTTTAGTTCTCAGCCTTCTTGATCTTCTCGCCAAGTTTTTTATCAATGACGACGTAGAGGTAGCCCAGGGCAACAAAGACAACAATCAGAATCACAATGGTCAAAGTAACTGTTGGGACTCCTAGCTTGTCAAAGTCCATAAATCCATAAGGCCAGCGAGACTTCTCTTTAATCTGCACGCCAAAGCCCAGGACCAAGACAATGATGTACGCAAAATACGTGAGCGGATATAAAGGCCAGATCAGAGGCTCTTTAAAGCTCATAGTTGGCTTCTCGTCAAAGAGCAGCCAGTCCAAAACGGCGCAAATTGGAGTCACATCGTGCAGGATAAAATTATTGAACTTAAAGACGCCATTTACAAAGACCTCGCCGTGGTCAAGCAGGAAGTAAGCTACCAGGCCGGTTACCGTAATACCCAGCATAAGTGTGTGCTTAACCGTTGGCATCCATGGTTTCTGAGCGGTCTCGGGATGCTTGTAAGCTTGGAACAGCGCGCCCCAGAAATAGGCAACAAGCAGCACGTTAGAGATGTTAGTGAAGTAGTACAAGAAAGAAACGCGGAAGTTCATTCGGAAGACGCCTGCCGAATCACACAGCACAAAGGTGCCAATCACAGCAATAAACAGCTTAAAAATAAATGACGCTTTCTTTGATTTAATCAACGCAGTACCTCCTTCTGTAAAGCGAGAGGTCACTGTAAACCTACCGCGCCGCGTCAAAAATACGTAATTCTCAGAGTTAACAGTTATGTTTCAAATGAAAAAGATTCAAAAAATGCGGTCTTCTCGTTTTTGTGGCGAGAAGACCGTGGAGTCGCAAGAAAACCGTGGTGTTGCAGACTTTATTAGCGCGAGCCTAAGACCTGTGCAGAGCAAACCTTTGTCGTCTACCAGCACTTAATTACTGCAACGCATGCTTGATGACAAGAATTGGGTGGTGCAGTAAAAGTCGTGGACCCGAAGATTTCATGACCTCTTTGACTCGAGCTCGCATCTCTTTGTTGTAGCAATGCGATATGCATTTTGAGCAAAACGTCTTTGTCTCAATGTGAGGACAGCGGTCCACACGCGTATGCGCATACTTCTCAAGCTCAGCACACTCGTCACACAGAGGTTCGTGGGCTTTGGTACGATGGCACTTCTCGCAATAAAAGCGAATCATGAGCGAGAAGAGATCCTTTTCTTTTTGGCGCTTCCGTTCAATTTCTTCCGGTGTCATTAGCTCACACGTCCCCCATCAACGGTGTAAACAACATCTGCAATTCCCATGGTAGATGCTCTGTGAGAGACAAGAACCACGGATTTATGCTCGGTCTCTTTATCAAGTGAGCGCAAAATGATGGCCTCATTTAGGCTGTCCAGGTTACTGGTTGGCTCGTCAAGCAACATGATCGGTGCGTCATGTAGAAATGCGCGAGCAAGGCCAATACGCTGGCGTTCTCCACCAGAAAGCGAGTCACCAAGCTCTGCAACAGGCGTGTCGTAGCCCTGAGGCAGCGTGGAGATATACTCGTGAATTGAAGCCTTCTTGCATGCCTCAATAATCTCTTCATCTGTTGCTTCAAGCTTTGCAATGCGCAGATTGTTCTTGATGGAATCATGGTACAGATGTGTATCCTGCGTCATATAGCTCTCAAGATCACGCAGGTTAGAGGTGTTAATCTGCTCCAAAGGAGTTCCAGAAATCTCAATAGCACCAGGCGTTGCTGGCCAGAAACGCATCAAAAGTTTAAGCAGCGTAGACTTGCCAGAGCCGCTCTTTCCTACAATTCCCACGATCTTATCGGTAGGAATGTCAACGGAGATGTTGTCCAAAATCTGCTCGTCATCATACGCAAATGAAAGCTGAGAAACGCGAACACCCTCATAGGAGATATCTTTTTGACCCTCTACGTCTTCAACCAGGGGTTTCTCGTCCAGAATATCTAGAACGCGATTGCCTGCCGCAAACGTACTGGTAAGCGTTGTGCCCAGAGCTGCCAAAGCCACAACAGGACCAAACGAGCTCATCAATGCAATAGTGACAATAAAGGCTTCGTTCATAAGAATCTGCTGGTTATAAGCCAGATAAAACGAGCTAAAGAACATAACAAGACCGGAGAGCAAAATAATCGTTGAGGTGACGGCATCGTTGACACCAAATGCCTTCTTAACTGCCTGTTGTCTGTCACTTAACTGGTCAGCTAGTTGACTTGTTTCCTCAATCATCTGTGCGCCAGTGTTATATTGCAGAATCTCGTCAAGTCCACGCAGGTTATCAAGGGTAACCGTTGAGAGCTTACCAGCAAGATCTCTTGCCTCAGCAGAGTCCTGCTCGGAACGTTTAGACATAGCAAGTGGAATTGCCACGCCAACTATCAGGTAAGAGACAAGTGCAATAACGCCTAAAATCCAGTTGCTAGTACTTGCAATAAACCACACCATAACAATGCAGAACACGACCGCAATGCAAATAGGCGAGATAGTATGTGCATAGAAAACCTCAAGTAGCTCAATGTCTGAGGTAATGACGCTCATCAGGTTGCCCTTATTCTTGACCTCAAGCTTTGCAGGAGCAAGCTTTCTGAGCGCCGTAAATACGCGGTCTCTAATAAGTGCAAGCAGTTTAAACGCAATAAAGTGATTGCATTCCTGCTCAGCGTAGCGCAGCAGACCGCGGACCAGCGCAAACAGAAGCATGCCTCCAAAGAGCAACACCATAGGAGAAGACGAAGCAAATCCCATAGCGCTGAGCAGCGCATAGGCACCAAAAATGCTAATGAACGTAGCAGCAAGATTGCCTAACACACCCATCAAAATTGCAAGTATCATAAAGCCAGCCAGAGGGCGCACCAGTCCCACCAGTCTCAGCATAATAGTGAGCGCGCTACGGCGAGAAGTACGTGCAGTTGTGGCGTTGTTCTTAACTTCTGTCTTCATTACGCCTCAACTCCTTTCACATAATTCTCAAGCTCGGTCTGGGCCTGCGTCATTCGCTTGTACTCGTCATTTGTTGCAAGCAACTCTTGGTGTGTACCGCTTCCAACAACGCGACCACGTTGCATAACAACAATCTGATCGGCGTTTTTAACGTTTACCAGTCGATGTGAAATTACCAGCACCATCTTCGTCTGAGCAAGCTGGTGTACCTGCTGCATAATAACGTCTTCACTCTCGACATCAATGTTTGAAGTAGCTTCGTCAAAGATGTACATCTGGCTATTGTGAAGCAGTGCTCGAGCAAGTGCCAACCTCTGGCGCTGTCCACCTGACAAGTTGGAGCCCTTCTCGGCAACTGGAGCGTCAAGTCCACCTAAAGACTTTACAAACTCAGCAAGATTGACCTGCTCAAGGGCATGCCAAAGCTGCTCTTCGGTTGCTTCTGGGTTACCCATAGCAAGGTTAGATCGAACGCTTCCCATAAAGAGGTGCGCTTGATGTCCAATATAGGTAACGTTTCGAAGCAAATTCTGGTCAGAAATATCTGCCAGGCTGGTGGTTCCAAACAGTACATCTCCCGTATACGAGCGAAGCTTTCCCGTCAGAAGTGCGGCAATTGTTGATTTGCCACAGCCTGACTCTCCTACCAGGGCATTCAGAGAGTTGGCGCGCATTCCAAAAGAAACGTTCACTAAGACGGGTTTCTCGCCATCGTAGGAGAAAGAAACGTTGTGCAAAGCGACATCGCTAGATGCTGGAACGGTCTTGGTCCCTTGCTCTCGAACAGGCATATCAAGCAGGTCAAAGATCTTATCCGATGCCGCCATACCGTTCATGGCAATATGGAAATAACTGCCCAAAAGACGCATAGGCAAGAAAAACTCAGCTGAAATTAAAATGACAAAAACGCCCTCCCACATAAAAAGGAGCTGGTCATTTACCTGCTGAATTGCAAGAATTGTGCCAAGCGCGCTTCCACCAAATGCAACCACGTCCATGACGGTAATGGAGTTGAGCTGCATGGTTAGAACTTTCATAGTAATACGCCTAAAATGCTCGGCTTCCTCGTTCATCTGCTTGTGTTTAAAACCATCAGCCTTGTAAATCTTTGCCGTGGTCAGACCCTGCAAGTTCTCCAAAAACGTATCGCCAAGCTGCGTATACTGGCCCCAATACTTAGACAAAAGCTTCTTTGCAAACTTCTGGATAAGAACGATGGTCATGGGGATAAGCGGAACAAATACCAGCAAAACAATGCCAACTACCGGACTAATAAGGAGCAAAACAAGGAAAAGTGTGAGCGGAGCTAAAACAGCATAGAAGAACTGTGGCAGGTACTGCGCAAAATAGGTTTCCAGCTGATCAACGCCTTCCACGGCAAGCTGGACAATCTCGCTGGTAGCATACGAATTTTTATACGAAGGGCCAAACTCCAAAAGCTTTTGATAGATCTTCTGGCGAAGAGTCTTTTTGACCCTTCTAGCTGCGTAAAAACTTGTCTTGTGCTGAGCAAGTTTGCAGAAATACCTAATCACAATAACAATAAGGCAGAGTGCAATAAACACCAACTGCTCTTTGAGGACAAAATAATCCAAGAACAGGGCTTGTATCATTCTTGCCAAAGAATACATAAATACGATATTGGCGAGAAGCGCAATCCACTGATAAAGCACGGTCAAGCCAATGTATTTTTTACTCTCCTCAATAAGGGCAATGAGGCGTTTGTTGATCATCATAAAAACTTCTCTCGCTCTTCTTACAAGCAAAATCTTAAATCCGCTAACTGTTTCAACTACTTTATATGCAGTTCGGCCGTTGCAAATATGAGTTTGCCTTATGCAACATTTAAAAACAACACACAAAATAGCGAAAAGAACTGCTATTTTTGAACACGTTCCCAGTCCACTTTTGTGAGCATTGATATACCAAACTGCTCTTCTTTGCCTGTGTACTTATTAAAGTCTGTAATAGTACCCATCTCCGTGAAGCTGCACTTTCGAGCCACTGAAGCAGACCTTTTATTACGCTCAAGATATCTAATAATCACCTGGTCAATACCATGCTCTTCAAATGCATAGGTGACAAGAGCTTGAGTACCCTCAGATGCCAATCCTTGTCCCCAATAAGGACGACCAATCCAATAGCCAATTTCTGCCTGATGTAACTGCTTTGAGGAATCTTTTGGATCAGAAATTTCTTCAAAGTCCAATGACATCGAGCCAATTACATGACCAGTCTTCATATCCTTTACGGCATAACAGAACTTCTCGGACAATATATTTGCAAGAACTTGCTTGGAATCTTCTAGAGTCTTGTGTGGTTCCCAGCCACAAAGTGGTCCAATCTCCGGGTCTTTTGCCAGTTCATAAAGCTCATCGGCATCAGATGCATGCCATGGGATAAGAAACAATCTCTTAGTGGTAATCATGCAAACTCCCTTTGAAACTCATTTTCTCTTACTGCTTTGTCTTACAGCTATTTTTTACTGTCCAATCTGTTGGACACTCATTCTTTAACAAATCCGTATTCTGTTCTCAACATCTTCTAAGGAGGCTCTTATGTACAGTCCTACAAAGCTTGTTGATTCCTTCGTTATTTCCGGTCTTCCCTACTACGACGCTCCTCTTATCTTTGATCAGCTCAAACTAGGCTCAGATCTAACCATTGTTCCTGAACGCGATAACCCTTACGATCCAGAGGCTCTTGCTCTGTACTCTAATGACAACAAGCTTGGTTTTATTCCTAGAGAAAGCAATTCTCTCTGGAGTACTTTGCTCTTCTACGGACATCAAAACATTGTTACTTGCAAGATCACGCAGCTCAGCGATCACCATGGTCATCTTCTTGTTAAAGCAGGTCTTTACGTCATTGATGCTCGTTAATTGATACACGTGACTGTCCGGTTTAGCCCGTCCGTTTTATCCCGTCTTCGCCGTTTGGCTAATCCTCTTTCTCTGATTGGTAGCTCTGAAGAATTCCACTCAAGTACTCTTGATATTTCTGCCTGGTCTTCTTTGGAGCTACCAACTCAATATCTGTTCCAAAGGTTGCAAGCCAACCATAAAACGTTGGAGCTTCCATGACAGAAACGTGCACGTCAGCCGTTATGCCATCAGAACTTGGGTTATTCAAAATAATGTTCTTGCCAAAACGGTCATACACCGAGCACATTACGCGCTCATTAACACGAAGTGTGACCTCAACAACCTCGCCCGAGTACATACCAAAGACACGCTCTTGATACTTATCTATGTCAAACTGCTTGATTTGCTCGTTAACCGTAGCGTCGGCATCAGCAACCTCAAGCCTAAACATACGATCCACGCGATAATTGACAAAGTTTTGATGCTTATCGTTCCACACAATAAGATAGTAAAAATCGTCAATATACGTAAGTTGAACAGGTGTTTCTTCTCTTACAGGAAGCTCTTCAATAACCTTATCTTTAAAGCCCTTCTTGCGATACTTAAACGAGACTTTTTTCTTCTGCAAAAGCGCCGTCTGAATAGCATTAAGCGCATAAAACACAGACTCATTTTGCGACTTAATACGACCTTCAACATGAATACGCTTCTTGAGCGTGTCAGAGGTAGACTTCCCCCCCAGCTCTCCAATGAGGCTCACCAGATTGTTTGCCTTACGCTCCGTCAAAAACTTTGATGACTGTACGGCATCAGCCATCAGCATAAGTTCCTCAGCCTGAAATTTCCTGGTAGCCAGGCCGTATTCAACAGGATGGCGCTGATAAGACTGGATATCGTAACCAAAATTCTGCAACGATTTAATATCGTCATACAGCGTCTTACGCTCTACACTAAGCCCGCGTTCAGCAAGTCTTTCGATAAGCTGAGGGGTACTCAGACCGTGATCATCATCGGTTTCTTCTTCAAAAATCTGAATGAGATGCAAGCAGCGGGTCTTCTCGCTTGGCATACTGCCTCCGAAGTCTAGCGCCAATAAAAAAACTCCTGTCCATTTTAGTGGACAGGAGTCGAGAAGAACGTATGGTCAGAAACTCTTCGGTAAACGGCGTGTAAGTCGCAGGCAAGCCGTGAACCAGCCGATGTCTAGCCCCAAACCTCTTCTGCAATTTCTTTAACCAGCGCAATCTTTGCCCACTGCTCATCTTCGGTAAGCTTGTTACCAATCTCGCAGCTTGCAAAGCCGCACTGGGGAGAAAGGCAGAGATTCTCCAGAGGTACGTACTGAGCCGCCTCATGAACACGCTCAATAACCTTGGCTTTCTCTTCCAGCTGGGCGTGCTTGGTGGTGATCAGACCAAGCACAACTTTTTTACCAGCTGGAACAGAAGCCAGGGGCTCAAAGCCACCGGAGCGATGATCATCAAATTCTAAGAAGAAAGCGTTTACGTGCTCTTGAGCAAGAAGAGCGTCGGCCACATCGTCATAACCACCTTCGCAGGCCCAGGTACTGTGGAAGTTACCACGGCAAACATGCGTGTTAATAGTCAGGTCAGCTGGAGCCGCATCAAGAACACGGTTGTTAATCTCCAAGAGCAGTGCCTTAATCTTCTTAAGACCCTCCTGGTCAGCGCCAAAGAAAAGCTCTGCACGTGGGTCAACCAGCACGCCCCATGAGCAGTCATCAAGCTGAAGATTACGACAGCCTGCAGCATATACCTGCTTAATAAACGCACTGTAGCCAGCAACAATATCTTCAAGAAGGTCCTGGTCGTTGGCATAGTACTTGTTAGTCTGCTCGCGATTCATGGGCATAATGAACTGCTCAATAAACTGTGCAGGTGCAGGAATAGTAAGCTTGGCAACAGTTGTCTCGTCCTCAAACTGCTGAACAAAGCGGAAGTGCTCTATAAAGGGATGCTCTTTGGTGAGCTCCACTTTTCCTACGAGGAAGGTGTCGTCAATCTCTGCAGTCTCATCGTGGAAAGGCAGTCCAGTATTAGTTGGCGCATGGCCAATACCTTCAAACGCCCACATAAAATCGAGGTGCCAGGTTGCACGTCTAAACTCACCGTCAGTAATGACTTTAAGGCCTGCCTGCTTCTCCTTTTGGATAAGCTCTGTAATAGCTTTGTCCTCTACTTGCTTGAGCTCATGTGCATCAATCTGACCTTTTTCGAACTGAATACGAGCCTGCTTGAGATTCTCTGGACGAAGAAAGCTACCAACAACATCAAAGCGATGTGGAGTAGTTTTATCATTTTTGATTGCCATCATAGCCCCTTAGAACTGCTTACGAGAAACCAGTATGACAATCAAAACTTTACTTGTGAAATACAAATACTTAACTAATTCATATAGCTAAAAACTATATCTTAGCGTTCACCGTTCCACTCATCTAAGAACTGGTCAATATACTCACGCATGTACTTCTCGCGAGCTTTTCCTAGCTCTTTTCCACTGCGCGTATTCATCATGTCTGCCAGTAAAAAGAGTTTCTCGTAAAAGTGATTGAGCGACGTTGATTTGTGTGAGTGATACTCCTCACTGCTCATATTAAGAGTTGGTGGCTCATCTGGGTCATACATACCACGACCATGACTTCCACCATAGGCAAAGGTACGTGCGATGCCAACAGCACCAAGCGCGTCCAGGCGATCTGCGTCTTGAACACACATACCTTCAAGCGTTGAAGGAACTACCGAGTCTGTTCCCGAGAAAGAAACCTCATCGATTGCGGTACAAATTGCCTGGATAGTGGCCTCGTCAACAGCATGCTGGCGCAGAAAACCAACAACCCTATCCTTATTCTCATGCGTCTCTGGAGAAAGCTTGATGTCATCAACATCGTGCAAAAGCGCAGCAAGGGCAACAATCTCTTGATTTGCTCCTTCCTCTTGCGCAATTCTTACAGCCATTTTGTACACGCGCAACGTGTGGAAGTAATCGTGGCCACTAAAATCTGTGGAGAAGACCTCTTTTACAAAGTCCAAAGCGTCATCGATAATTTTTGAGTCCATAACTCCCCCGCTCAACACATTCAAACGTATCTTTCGCGCACTATTTGCGTAGACTGCACATCCTCTTAACTGTCTTTTTCTTAGTGTACAAAGCTTCTCTTGCTAGAAAATTTTGAACTCCAAATTTCATGAAATTGTTAACTATCCAGCTTCCGCTATTCAGTTTCCGCATAACTCACATTTGTCTTAAAATTTAATACATTTCTATTGCAATTTTTATCCGTTGCACGTTTATGACAAATGTCGAGAAAATCGTTAAAAATAGAGCAATTTAAATGCCATTTTTCAACGTACCAAATATTTTGATTAAATTATTTATATAACATGAGATGAAGACGTTTTTTGAAATGTGTTCAAACTATAAAAATCGCTGGTTGAGCTAACAATTTTTACCAAAATAATAGATAATTATCTATACAAAAAATGCTCTGAATATGTGTCATTTGTCTCCATCGTGCTTATCGTGATTTATCACTTTTGGCACAAGATTTAATTGCAAATTTTGTTGGGGTATTCACTATTTGTTAGGGGTAGGTATGGAAAGAAAAAACAAGAACTTTGCAAGCAAAGGGGCAAAGACAGCTATGTCTTTGGTACTCGCGCTCTCTTTGGTCCCTTCTTCAGCGTTAGCAGAAATTGCTAGCACTCAAGAAGTAACTCAGACGCAAGAAGTTGCAGCAACTCAAACAAGTGATGCAACTGCCTCAACTTCGGAGGCAACTGCAGAGAGCTCTACTGAGGCTACCACTACCGCAGAGTCTACTTCCAACCAGCAGACCTCTGAACAGACTGCTGCTCCTGCAGAAAGATCTTCTCGCCGTGTTACAAGAAGCCTTTCTTACATCTCAACTGAGCTCTGGGTAGACGGAACCAACGGTAGCGATACTAACGAGGGCTCCAGCTCCGATCCTGTTAAATCTCTCCAGAAAGCACTGGAGCTGTGGGGAGAAACTTCTTCAATCTACACCATTCATCTCAAAGGCAACCTCAATCTGACCTCTACGGTTACCATTCCTTCTGGTCTTACACTCAAGATTGAATCTGAGGGCGCAACGCTTACTGGCACTGGAAACAGCATTGACGGTCTGGTTCTATCACCTGGCTCAACGCTGACCGGCACGGGCACTCTTACCATGTCTGGCTTCAAGACAGCACTAACCGCACAGGATGGGTCTACCATCACTGATGGTACTTATGTCTTCAGGAACAACGCAGGTGCAAGCGGCTCGCGCGGTATTTCTCTTGGCGGAACCGTTAGCGGCAGCACCAACAAGAGCAGCGTTACCATCACCGCAGACGATAAGAGCAATACAAACTTCTTTGAGTCTGGTGTCACCTTTGAAAACGCTACTATCAAAGTAACTTCACAGGCTCGTACCTGGAATGACGCTCGCAACCTCAACCTTAGGAACACAGACCTTACCGTTGAAGGCTTTGGTCAGACTTTCTACGTCAACCAGCTCAACATGAATGACTCCACCCTTACCATTAATCCTTCATGGTACGGCGCTACGGGCATGACCATCCAGGGAACTTCCAATATCGTTAACTCCACCATTAATGCTAATGCTGGCTCAACTTCTGGCATTTCTGTTGGTGTAGCTGGTGGAACAGTAAACGTTACTAACTCAACCCTTAACTTCACCAACGGTGGAACTGGCGGTCTTAACGTCAACACTGGTGATGTCATCATTAACAACTCCACCATTAAGGGAGACGGTCGTAACTCTGGCGCCCTCTTTGGAGCCCAGACTAACGGCTCCATCCAATTCACCGGAAACAGCCTGGTAGAAACCCCTGCTACCAAGAACTCCGATAACGGCGCTGGCCAGACTCGTCAGAACTACAACGTTGTTGGCGGCTCTTACCTGCTCAAATACGCACCAAGCTACAACAGTGGCTTTGGTAGCACTATCCCTACAAACGGTGCAGCTAACGGCAACGAGGTTCTCTCGCTCTTTACCCTTGCTGACCCATCAACTAACTCTCTAAGCCTCATTAATGCTAACGGAGCAACCTATACCTACCCAGTTGCTAACGCATCAAGCGATGGTCAGAAGCACGTTTGGGCACCTGCCGCAACCGTTACCTTTGACCTCAATACCCCAGGCGTTACCGGCGTCAACCCAACATTTGCTGACGGCACTACTGCTAACAAGACTGCTCTTGCTATGCGCGGCAACTCTCTTGCAACTGCTTCTTCTGTAGCAGAAGGCTCCACTACCCTACCTGCAGATCCTTATGCAAGTGGTCAGGAGTTTGACGGCTGGTACTACACCGACGCTGCTGGTACCGAGCACCAGTTCACCGCTGATACCCAGGTCACCTCTGACATGACGGTCTATCCACATTGGAAGGCCAACACTGCTTGGCTCTATGTCAGATATCACAACGGCAACGGCGTTACCGTTATTGAGCGCGTTGCTACAAATGCTGGTCGCACCGTTAACGTTCTTTCTAACACTGACGTTAACAATCGCGACAGCAACTTCAACATTGCAGGTAAAACCTTCAAGCGCTGGACCACTCAGGCAAACGGAGCTGGCGATGAGGTAGCGGCTAATTCCAGCCTTGCTGTTCCTGCAGGTACTGATACCGTTGATCTGTATGCAGAGTGGGAAGAGCAGCACCTTACCGTGTCCTTCTCGGCAAATGGTGGAACCTTCTCTGCGAACAGCGTCTTTAAGCAGAATCCAAACGTCTTTGACATCACCACCGATGCAAACGGCGGAGAAGTTGCAACTATCAAGACTCACCCAACTGTTGCTGAGCAGACCAACGTCAATGCGCTGCTTCAGAACCTCAGTAGCAACACCCTTAGCGCTACAACTGCTGGAATTGCAAGTCCTACCAGTTCTAACACCAATACTGCCTACACAAATATTGCAACTTTTGAGAACCACATTCTGGACAACGCGGATGATCCAATGACCTTCTTTGGCATTGTTATTGGTCACAACTATCACTACTGGTTCACCGACGCTGCAGGTAACTCCCCTGCAACCATCAACGGTGGAGCAACGCTCACCAACGATGTCACCTATTACCTCAAGTGGAAGGAAGATCCTTCCATCCAGAGAGTAGAGCTTACTAGCGATCTTCCTGCTGATATGTGGAGTGATTCTCAGAGCAACACCACTCAGATCAAGGAAGTTTCTAACGATAAGAGCTTCAGTCTTACAGGCGCTATTGACGCTACTTCCGTCATTAATCAGATGAGCGCTTTTGAGAATGGCATTGCTGGCGGCCTCGACGACCTAACCAAGATTACGCTTTCTGGCACAACTTCTACCTTTACTGCAAAGCTCACGCTTCCTGCTGGCGTTGTTGTCCCAGCTAATCCAACAGTAACTACCTCTGGCCTTGGTGATCTCTTTGAGGTTACAAACGTTTCCGTGAACGGTCAGGAAGTTACCGTTACCCTGAAGCTCAAGGGCACTTACACCAACTACAAGCAGCTCAAAGACGCTGTCGAGACAGTTGGCAAAGACGATGCGGCTACCGCAGAAATTGCAAGACCTCTTACCGTAACTGTTGATGGTCTCACACTTGACCCAACTCAGGTAACCAATGGTCAGGAGCTCACCGCTACAGGTACTCTTACTGGCTCCTTTGAATCTTTTGCAAAGAACACCGTCACCAACGTCACCAAGAAGTTCGAACTTTCTTGGAACGGCGTTCAGATTGCTGCGAGCAGGGACCCTCGTGGTACCGGCATTCAGCAAACTCTGATTGTGAACAACCCAATTGAGATGAATCTTCCTGCAGATATGCTTGCTGACGAGAATACCGAGCATGACCAGGTCATCACTATGAAGGCAGGTTCTACCTTTAACCTCACTGGTTCCATTCTTGCTTCCTCTATCCAAGAGCAGATGAACAACATTGAGCGCGCCTACCCTAATACCAACCATGACACTATTACGCTGAGCAACCTCAAGTTCAAGTTCACAGCAACTCTGACCGTTCCTGAGGGAATGACACTTCCAAGCAACCTTGATGCCAACACTATCCAGGCTTCCAACTTTGGTAGTGGCTTTAAGGTCAGCGATGTTCAGGTCAACGGTCGTACGGTTACCGTCACCTTTGAGCTCAGCGATCCTTCCTCCATTAGGACGTACTCTGACCTTGAGCGCATTGTTGATGAGGCAAGTGCCAACGATGGCTGGATGAAGCTCACCATTCCTGGCGTCACCATTGACTCCAACGTTGCTGCAGGTACCCAGCTCACCGCTGTCGGCACCGTTACCGGCTCCTTCAGCGCTATTGCTGATTCCGCAGCTGGCAACCGCAAGGTCTTCTCGTTCACCTGGAATGGTGTCCAGTGGCCAGATGGTAAGGACGCCGTTGCAACTGATAACGACACAATCCAGCTAACCATTACTGTTGCAGAGGATGAGACTCCAGAGACTCCTTCTACTCCAACTAAGCCATCTAAGAAAAAGAAGCAGAAGACTCCATACACCGGAGATGCTTCTGCTGCAGCACCTCTTGCTGCACTTCTCGCTGGTATGACCGCTGTAATGACTTCACTTGGCATTACTAAGCGTCGTAAGAATAAGTAAGAAAGAAAGTGATTGGTTCTGTATCGCTCTAGTTAGGATGTGCTATGAAAAGTAAGGCAAGGATTGTAGCGGGGTTGCTTTTAGCTGCCGTTGCATTCGTCGCAGCATTGCTGCCCAACCTTAGCGTAGCTTACGCAGAAGACACCACAGGTCTTCAAATCAATGCTCTGAGCATTGAAGATGCGTCGACTCACGCCCAAGTTGCTGACCTTCTTGCAGGTCAAACCCCTGCTCTAAAGGCGGGAGTCACCTACGCCTTGAATGTTGGCTACACAATCCCTGCCTCGCTGCAGTTCTCGCCAACCTACCTCAACGTGAGGTTTGGAGACGGACTCTATGTCACAGGTCTTCCAGGTGCAACGTTTACCGTTGGTGGCATCTCAAACACCAGCTTCTCTGACCTGGTTACCACACCTACGGGAACGGGAACCCTTCCTTACGGCTATCCTGGCGCAAGTTCCGAGAAGAACCGCAGTGGTGATCTGGTCTACATGACCAAAAACGGCTTGACCCAGGTTTCTTCCGTAAGAGAAATTCAGTTCAAGCTTGACGATGCTGTTGAGAACCAGAGCGCAAGCCAGGTTATCGCAAATGCAATTCGTGTTAGCTTGAGCACCGCTGCAACACAAAACATTGATCCACATACCTCATCTGTTACTGCAGCTGACGCCATGACCTATGGTTTCTGGGCTGATCAGTCCACCGAGGTTCTCTCTAAGGGTGGCACCACCTCTACCCTGCAGGTTTCTACCACAGGCTCTAAGGTACTCACCGAGGCAAACAGCAAGACTACGGTTCAGGTTGTCTACCCAAGCGATATGGAGCTAGTTGGTGTCAACGAGACCAGCCTCTACAACACCGCAGGAACCATTGTTTCTACCACCGATGATGGTACTAACAAGACCGCAACAGTTGAGTGGAACGAGCCAGGTTCTTACGCAGGTACTCCAACCTTTAAGCCACAGATTAAGGTTCCCGCTTCAAGCACCAGACCTAACAACTCAACCTTTAACGTCACCATTAAGAATCTCACTATGTCCGTTTGGAATGACACTCCAAACGTCAACCGTACCTCTGCAAACGCTTCTTCTACTCTTACGGTTACCGTAATTGACGGTCTTAACCCAGAGCGTCTTACCACACACGCTCTTGTCGACACAGCTCCTAACTGGGCATACAAGAAAAACGATACCTACAACGTTCGTCTTGGTACCTACCTCATCAAGAACGAGCTCTCCACAGACACCGCTCCAAAGACGCTTGAGATGACCATCGATCAGAACCAGACCGCTATCATCCGCGGCGTCACCATCCCTTACAAGGCTGGTATGACCTATGGTCCAATCCACTGGACCGCATCGGACGGTACGAGCGGAACTGCTGACCCAAGCATTTTGCAAACCTCTGGTGTCTCCGCACTTATCACCAACACTGCTCTTGGCCTTGATATCAATACCTCCATCACTTCCATCAAGGTTGACCTTGGTCCAATTCTTGGCGGATACGATGGTATTAGGCCAATGAGCGATCTTCTCGATACATGGAATCCGAACAACAAGCATGTCACTGACGAGTATTACGGCTGGAGTTACATCTCCAACGGCGTTTACGGCTCTTGGAAGAAGGGCACTAACGCCGACGTTGTCACTAACGTCAAGCTCTACAACACCGGTACCACTCCTGACGCAGGCGTTACGCTGACCGCTAAGTCCGGCGCTCCCAAGGTTCTTAACGGCGTTGGTAGCATTGATAAGACCCAGATTAACGGCGGTGAGACCTTCAAGATTTCTGGTCGCATCGACGACGCAAACTGGGACTGGAATCCTCTTCAGGAGCCAGTGCTCTACGTCATCATGCCTGAGGGCTTCACTTACAGCAACCTCACCATTTCCAATGGCACGCTCAGCGCTCCAGAGTTTGTAGGAACGTACGATAAGGACGGCGTAGCTGTTAAGGTTTGGAAGTACACCATTGATGTTGGCGACGAGACTCGCGGCCAGTATCAGCCAGACTTTACCAGCAAGAACATGACTCTGAGCATGGATGTCCACACCACCGATCTTGCAGGTAAGGGCATCTACCACATCAACGACTTTGTTGGCATTACCACCAAAGACTTCAAGGAAATTGGCGCTCAGATTAAGGCCGAGCACTGGGACCGCAGCAACTGGAACACTTCCCAGTACACCAGCCTGTTTGGCAACAGCGTCAACTCTGGCGAGACCATGGTTTCTCTCTCCGAGCGCCCTGGTATCAACATTGCACAGGCATCTGCTATTGCCGCGGCCTCCACCCTCTCCGTTAAGGATGGCATTACCGGAAGCGTTACTGACTACACCTACGATTCTGCAAACAAGGATGCAACCACTCCTGTTCTGCAGCGTGGAGACACTGCTACCGTTCATATTGCAGTCCGCAATAACACCGGCAACACCGCAAATACCACTCAACTGTTTGTTCCATTGCTGTCTAAGTCGGTAAATCGCGGCGCTGGCATCACCCCAGAGGGTGCAACTCAACTGCCTCTGGCACTTGAGAGCGTCAACTCTTCTTCGAACTTCTCCCACAAGTACATTAAGCTGAATCCTGGTGTTACCTACGATGCCAACCATGCTCCGCAGCCTGGTGACTACACCGTAGTTAATGATCCGGCTGAGGCCGACATGGTGCTCTTTACTTCTACACGCGCTCTTGCTGCAAACAGCGGCGGCTTTGTTGACGTCACCTATAAGGTTGCCGACAACGTTGACGCTTCCTACACCAGTAAGCGCAGCGTGTTCAGCAGCGTTCTTGACTACGACATTGCTGGCAACCACTCCACTCGTAGCCTTTCAACTCATGCGCTAAGCTTTGCAGGCATTGATATCACCATCAAGAAGATTTGGAAAGACAACAACAATGCAGCTGGTAAGCGTCCAACTCCTGCCGATTTTGGCGCTAACAACCTGGAGCTCACCAACGATAAGAACCTTGATACCAGTGTGGTAACTCCTACCGTTACTGATAACGGTGACAATACCTACACTATTGTCTACAGGGGTCTTCGCAAATATGTTGACAATACAGCAACAGACACCGTCTCTTATACCATTACCGAAACCCCTCTCAACTACTATTACGCGGAGAGAACCCACATCTTCACTGCCGAGCAATACGCTGAAACTCAGACCCTCACCAACGAGTATCGCGTAATGCCTGTTATCGTTAATCCATCCGTCAAGAAGGAAGTTACCGGTGATGTTCCAGTTGAGATTCACCCTGGCAACCCATCTCCTGTTTCCCTTCTAAACTCTCTTCTCAATGGTGGTGCTGCTGACGTTGCAAACCCACCTGGCGCTGGCAATGACGGTCTCAGCGATAGCTTCATTGATGGCCTCATCAATAACTTCCTGGAGAATGGCTCCGAAGACGAAGCTGATGCTCCTAACGTCTTTGTCTTTGAGCTTAGGCGTCTTGATCCTTCTTCCCCAATGCCTGAGGGCTCCACAGGAGACACCGCGCGTACCCGTAGAATTCTTGCTGGTGACGCTAAGTTCAAGAGCATCACCTTTGAGCAGCCTGGTACCTACGTCTATACCATCAAAGAGATTGAGGGCAATCAGGACATCGATTACGACAAGAGCGTCTACACCCTCACATACACCGTCACCGACAATGGCTCCGGCCAGCTGCAGGCAAAGCGCGCTCTGAGCAAGACTGCTCCTGACGGTACCGTTACTGTCATCGATCTTGGCGAGAATAACGACGAGAATGGTGCGGTATTCACCAACCACTACCCAGAAGAGGGTAGTGACTACCTCTACCACGAGGAATATATTGAAAAAAATATAACAGGTGATATCCCTCATTTCCCACCACCTAAAGCTGGTGAGCCTTCTCCCGCATCTCTCCTCAACGATGTTGAGCCTGTAAACGAGCCAGACGTCTTCACTTTCACGCTAACCCGCGATGATTCTTCCTATCCAATGCCCGAGGGTACCGAAGGTGATACCGCTTCAACAACTATTTATCTCAACGGTACCAGCTCATTCGGCCAATTCAAGTTCACCAAAGAAGGTACCTATACCTACACAGTCCGCGAACTTACCGGCTCCCAGACTAATGTCAGGTACGACAAGACCTACTACAAGCTAAAGTATGTGGTTTCTCGCAATGAGGATGGTAAGCTAGAACTCAAGCGCTTCTACACCAAGATTAATCCTGATGGAACCACCCAAGAAATTACCGTTGCTGAGAGCTGGGAAACAGGTATTAGGTTTGTCAACCACTACTCCAACGAGGATCCAGAGCCAGCAAAGCATGCTCCATCTGTCACTAAGATTGTTGAGGGCGGCTATCCTCGCAAT
This sequence comes from Lancefieldella parvula DNF00906, assembly GCF_000758945.1. Taxonomy (GTDB): domain Bacteria; phylum Actinomycetota; class Coriobacteriia; order Coriobacteriales; family Atopobiaceae; genus Lancefieldella; species Lancefieldella parvula_C. The sequence goes on along the minus strand of NZ_JRND01000022.1, from coordinate 25,580 downwards.
ATCGTACCAGATACCGACACTCCTGGCATGGCTGCAACCTCACTTGGTAGCACAAGAGCTGCAACCGAGAATGAGGATCATACTTTCACTTTCACGCTTAAGCGCACTGATCCTTCTTACCCAATGCCTGAGAACTCCGACGGCGATACCAAGCAGACAAAGATTCTGCTCCACGGAACCGCTTCATTCGGCGAGATCACCTTCACCGAAGCAGGAACCTATACCTACACCATCTACGAGGAAATGGGCACCCAGGGCATCAGGTATGACCAGTCCGTCTACACCCTCACCTACAAGGTAACCTACGATGGAGAAGGCCACCTGAAGGCCGAGCGCACTATGACCAAGGCTGATGAGAATGGAAATGTCACTACCGTTGACCTTGGCGAGAATAACGATGCAGTTGGCGCAGTATTCACCAACGTCTATCCTGATCCACTGCCAGCCAGGGACTATCCAGTTGTCCAGAAGGTTGTTACTGGTAACGCACCAGATGCTCCAACCGACTATCCATCAGTTCTCCCCGACGACAACGGCGGCAACCCACGCACTGCAACAACTCAGGATGTCTTCAAGTTCACGCTCACCCGCAACGATCCTTCCTACCCAATGCCAAACAACGCAACAACAGATAGCGTTGAGACTTCTGTTGATGTTTCTGGCGATAATAACTTCGGTGAGCTAGTCTTTACACAGCCTGGCACCTATGTTTACACCATCAAAGAGGTTACCGGCACTAACCAGAGGGTTACTTACGACAAGTCCGTCTACACCCTCACCTACACCGTCTTTAAGAATGATGATGGTGAGCTTGATTTCACCTACCACATTACTAAGACCGCTGAAGATGGAACCGTAACAGAGATTGATCAGTGCGAGTGCAGAAGCACGCCTCCTCTGGTATTCACAAACGACTATCCAGAGCCTGAGCCTCAGCCAACACCAGATCCTGAGCCAACTCCTAGCCCTGATCCACACAAGCCTTCTAAGACTAAGAAGAAGCGCGTTCTGCCAGACACTGGCGATGTTGCTGAGCTTGTGATTGCTTCTGTTGGAATGGTTGCTTCTGGCATCACCGCTCTCGGCTTTGCACTAAGGGTTCGCAAGCAGAAGTAAGATCTATAACATTCCTTAGTACGTAAAATGACCTCGATTTATTCGAGGTCATTTTTTATTGACTTTTCAAATAATCTATTAAAATATCTCTTATCGGATGTTATTTCATTTCTAGAAAAAGGAATTCCTATGCCCGAAGAGAAAAACAATTTTCATTTGCCTATTGACTTTAAAAAACTAACTGAAGTTGATGCTGGAGAAATTCTTTCAGATATTTATGGGAAAGCTTTAGATGGAATTCCAAAAGTAAGTCGTTCAGTAGAAGAAATGGTAAATGACTACGCTTGTAAAGCCGACACACCTAAAGATGCCGCTCTTATGCTCGTGCAAAATCAAGTTCTCAAATGTGGTACATCAGGTTTTCTTACTGGTCTCGGTGGCCTTATTACACTGCCTGTCGCAATTCCCGCAAATATAGGTAGTGTTCTATACGTCCAATTAAGAATGGTTGCCGGAATTGCAAAATTAGGTGGTTATGATATTAAATCGGATCAAGTACAAACCATGGTATATCTTGCCTTAACGGGATCTGCATTAAAAGATGTTGTTAAACAAGTTGGAATTAAGTTTGGTGAGAAAACACTCCAAGCTGCTATTAAAAAAATTCCAGGCAAAGCATTAGTTGCTATCAATCAGCGTATTGGATACCGTTTAATTACAAAATTTGGCGAAAAGGGAATTATTAATCTCGGAAAAGCAATTCCTCTTATTGGAGGCGTTGTTGGAGGAAGTATTGATGTAATTTCCACTAAAATAATTGCTAAGAATGCAATTGATATGTTTATTAACAATGTAATGCCAGAAGGCTCAGAATTGTCTAATGAAGAAATTGCTGATATAGACTCTATTGATATCACTGATGAAAGTGAATTGATTTAATATTTGATTTAACAGTAAAACAGCCGTCTTCTTATTGAGGGCGGCTGTTTTTCTTGGATAAGACGTTTTTCTCGCCAGGAGTTACTCCCCTAGCATGGTTTGTAGGTCATAGCCAAAGGACTTAACAAACTCGTAAGCGTCCTTCTGCCAATCCTCTTTGAAGACGCCAGGGGCGGTCTCGAAGAAGCTAGAGTCCAAATAACGAATAATAATGAAGTTGCTGTTTGGCTGGTCGAATCCATTGCCTCTACTGAAATCGATACCGTGACCAGTATTTTTTCTCATTGCGGCCTCAAGAATAGGAACTGTGAGCTCGTTGACAGGAACTACGATATCTGCCCTATCAAAGAAGCCACCCTTCTCTTTAGTGAAGACAAAGAGATTGTTGAGTGCGCCACCTGCAACGCACTGAACTCGGCGAATATCAGAAAGCTTGACCTGATGCTTTGCGCCGGAAATTACGCCGTTTGCGATTGTGATCTTTTTCTCTTTGAGGCTGAACCCGAGCTTAGTGTTTAACGTATCAAGGTTATTAGGGAACTCAGTAGTAAGCTTATTGGCTGCAAAAGCGAGGATGATAGTCTTTGTATCTAGGATGTTGTGTCCAAATCCACGAAGCTTAAGGTCTGTGTCAATGCTAACGAGATTATGGCCGTCGTTATCCTTAAAGGTAATCTCATAAGGACCGTTTGAGCTGCAATAATTCAGCATGAAGGTTGAACCGACCTCTGAAAACAAAACCTTGACCTCTGGCTTTCCATTACCCGGAACATAAGCCAGACCATCTTTTGTAACGGTATAAGAATATTTATCGTCGCACTTAATTGATACCTGTCGATCCTCAAAAATGCTTCTCATATACCTTTTACCTCCACGTTTTGCAGTACAGGAAATAACCAGAAACTACCTTAAAATTATATCGTGTTGCTGGATAATTCTTTGGTACACGCTAATTTTTCGGCGGATGAAGATAACTTGACGTTGGCAGAGTCGTCAAAATTGTTAGAGCAATTTGATTTCTACATAATGGACTCTGTTTATTCATAATCGTGAATACCGCAATTTTAGGTTACTGATTTTAGTGCCCAAAAAGGTAAAAAAGCCGTTTAGTTGGGGATGAAAATTGAAATTTCGTTATTTGATGCCCAACTAAACGCATTTTTTACCATAGTTAAAAGTTTTTCCTGGGCAAACGCGTATGCAGAAAAATGTAACCCCCAACTAAACGAATTTTTTACCACTTGGCGCTGTGGTAAATACAGAAGTTTTACAAAACACCAGGATAGCCATACGACGGGATAGTTCTGCGCCGCACATACGGTGGCTTTGACAGACTGGCGGATTTGGCGGCCTTCCACGAGCCACGCAAAACAGGCTCCTGGTTTTACCAGGAGCCTGTTTTTAGTCAGCTATCAACGAGTTCGAAAAGCCTAGCTATTAGCTGTTCTTCCTTCTCAGAGCAATACCAAGACCACTCAGAGACAGAGCTGCAGCTCCAACGATTGAAGCAATGCCTGAGGCGTCACCAGTATAAGGAAGACCTGGCTTCTTAGGCTCTGGAGTAGTAGGTGGCGTAGTTGGAGGAACAACAGGAGCAGTGTTGGTCACTGTGAAACCGTCGTCCTGATTACCTGTGATCTGGGTTGTGTAGCCAGAAATAGGAGTCTCGGAGATGGTGTATGCGTACTCGTGACCATCAGTCTTGTCGTAGAACTCAAGGTTGCTGAAGGTGTGCTTCCAGTCGTCAGCCTTGGTGATGGTTACCCTATCAACCTCGACACCATCACGATACAGAACAATCTCAGCAGAGTCGCCTTCCTGGTTCTCCCAAACCTTGGTGACCGGAATATCGCGAGTCTTCATGTTGGTGTTGGTTACTACATAGTTAGTAGCGTCGCCAGTAATCTGCGTGGTGTAGCCATCAACTGCATCCTCAGTAATGGTGTAGTTGATCAGTGCGCCATTGTTGTACTGGTTAAGGTTGCTGAACGTGTGCTGCCAGTTGTCTGCAGCAGTCAGAGTAGCGCTCTGAACCTCGACACCATCAGCGAGCAGGTGAATAGTTACGCTATCAGCAGGTGCACCAATCCACTTCTTTGTTACTGGAACAGAAACCTTACCTTCAATGGTGTTGGTAACTGTAAGCTCAGTAGCTGAAGAACCAGAGTAGGAAGTAGTGTAGTGAGCAATTGGGTCTTCCTTGACGGTGTACTCAATCTCGTGACCAGCAGTGTAACGTGGGAGGCCGTTGAAGATGTGAGACCAGTTGTTGCCTGCGTTCAGATCAAACTCGTCCACCTGGGTGCCGTCTGCATAGAGCCTGACGTGAACACTAGTAGGACGCAGGCCCTGAGCATTATTGTCGTCAACCCAGACCTTCTTAACTGGGATACTCAAAGCCTCAGGAGCATGCTGGTTTGTAATCTCAAAGCCATTGATGCTTGTGGTGTAGTCAGGTACTGCATCCTCAGAAACGGTGTAGGTAATCTCTGTGTTGCCATTGAACTTAGGCAGGTCAGAGAAGGTGTACTCCCAGTTATCTGCAGCAGTGACTGTCTTGTGCTGAACCTCAACACCATCTGCAAGAAGCCTGACAACAATGGAAGCAGGGCGCTTACCGTCGTTGTTGTTAGAGTCGTCCCAGAGCTTCTTGCCAGAGACGGAGACCTTCTCCTGCTGCAGCTGGTTGGTAACACTCAGTGCAACGGAATCGTTTGGTGAATTCTCATCTGCCTGACCAGAAGTAGCAGTCACCTTGTACTTCTTGCCATTGTAAGTGACCATGCCATTGGCGTCTGTGCCTACCTCTTCAAGAGTGTAGACGATAGGAGTCTTTGTGCTGGTACCGTCGTTGTGAGTCTCAACAGTGTACTTACGAAGATGCGTGAACGAAGCAGTCCAGTTGTTGGCCGCGGTAAGGTCAAGCGTCTTACCAGTATCAACGCCGTCAGCAAGAAGCTTTACGGTAATGGAGGTAGCATCTGGCTGAGCAATTGCGTTGCCGTCAGCGTCAAGCCACTTCTTCTCTACCTTGACATCCATGATGTCAACAAGCTGGTTTGCGACCTTCTCGGTACGACGCATAGCAGCTTCATTGTTGTAGATAACGCTCATGTCGTTGTATGCAAGAGCCTCGGAGAGGTTTGGATCATACAGTGGTGCCTTCATGGTAAGAACCGCAGAAAGAACGGTGTATGGAGGCAAAATAGTGCCATCCTTACCAACAATCTTGATTGCCGTTACCTTGGTGTAGTCAGCTGGAGTCTTAGTCCATTCTGGGCTGTTAATCTCGTTGATATCGTTCTGAGCTGGGTGTTCATCGGTGCGATAGTAAATCTCGTACTGGGAGCTGACATCAGTTGAACCAATCCTCAGATCAATAGGACCCTGAAGTGTATTGCTGAAAGCAGAGTTTCTGCCGTCGCCCACATATGGCAACACGTCGTACATAAGAATCTTATTCATTGGCGTGTTGTAGTAGTTACGAATGCTCAGACGATACTGGAAGAGTCCGCTGGTATCAGTGACGCCAGCAAAGTCAGTCATGATAGTAGCCGAGGTAAATGCCCTACCGTAGAATGTACCGCCGCCAGCAATATTTGGCTCAAGACTACGGATGTGTTTATCAGACTGGATACTCTCAACGTTGTTGCCAAGAACCTTTGCAGTTGCCTTCAGAATAGTCTCGTCAGTGACACCATTCATATTGATGTCAAGATTATCCCGAACAAAGTTACTGGCGTTATACATACCAGAGAAGTCATCTGGTGTGCCGTGAGTCCAGTTTGTGGCGTAGAAGTAGACGTCATTATTGTTGTTCAGAACGTCATTCTCGGCCTTAGAAGGAATGATGTCGTCGTTGATTACCAGGTTCCTAATCTCATAACCCATGGTTCCATACTGATACACGTATCCAGATGGAAGGGTAATCTTGATTGCATTGCGACCGGTCTCGTTGTAGTTCCTGATGTACTCAACCTTCTCAGGCTGCAGCGAGTCAGCAATTGGTGAAACCGAGGTGTTCGCGTCATAAGAAACGCCTGCAGGGAGAAGATCAACGAAGGTTGGATTCTTCAAATAACGAGCAGGTGAAAGCTCTGACAGTGCAAAGCCAAAGCGAGCACTGAAGCGCTCGTTTGGCATACCAACGCGCTGGTACCAAGAGGACTTGGACAGCCAGACCTTCTCGCTAAATGGAGTAAAGCGAGAAGACCAATTTGCGGAGAAGTTCATTGGGGTCTTAGTGCCGTCAGTATTAACTTTGTTGGCGTTGACCTTGATGATGTTGGTAATAGGCCTATCGCTGTAAACCTCGCCAAATGGATTCATGAACATCATCTGGATGTTGAAATCAATGTTGCTGGCTGGCTGCAGGGTTACGTTCTTGAAGTAAATACCAATCTTCCTGTACTGAGGAGATACAGCGGAAGCATTGGATGGATCAAGCGTACCCTGGTTGATCTGGTCCAGATAGGACTGCAGCTGCTGCTTGCTTGCCGAATTCATGTCAGCGCGGTAAAGCCAGTTTGCTCCATTTTTCGTAGTTGGAATAATGTCGTAGCTGCCGTCTGCCTTGTAGCCACGGACCTCAATCTGGTCCATGGAGAGTCCAACTCGCTGGCCAACTGCAATAAGGTTGCCGGTCAGCGCAGTCATGAAGAGGCGGTTGTCAGTGTTGGCAACATCCTCGATGAACTCGATGTCGGTGAGTGGGGCGTCCAGCTTGTTGACCAACTTGATGGTGTAGTCAAGCTTCTTAACAGCAAGACCGTTCTTGTCGTACTGGATGGTAACGGGACCGCGCTTGCTGAGCATACCGTTGCCGCTGAAATCATTACCAGCAAGACGGAATTGCTTAGAGTCGTCGTCAAAGTTGTGCTCGTTACCAGGAACCTGACCCACGGTCTCTTCTGCAGCACTTGGGTTGTAAGGAATACCCTGAAGTGTTGCAGTGTTGTTGAAGATTACGCGATTAGTGCCATCGAGGTAGCGAGCGCCTGGGAAAGAAAGCTTGAGCTGGGAATATCCAGGAAGGTTATCTCTGATGTAGTCATTGAGAACGGTGGTTCCTGCAGGAATATCAAATTTGAGGGTTACGGTACGTCCATCTGGGCTGAGCGTCCAGTTGGGGTTCTTAGCTGGGTCAAAGTGAGCGGTAACGGTCTGACCTGCTGCGTTTACGTATGTAGGAAGGGTATCAGTAATGATGATGGAGCGATAAGCACGATGATACTGGAAAAGCCTAAAGCTGAAGATAACGTCTGCAGTTTTATCGTTGGAAAGAGCGGACGAATCACCTGGGGCGTTAATGCCACCGTACAGGAGCTGATCATTAGTCTCCTCACCTGCAACCTGCTTCATGAGCCAAGGCTTGTCATAGGTGATGGAGTATGTCTGATCCGGCATGTTAGCAAGCTCGGTGCCGTCAGCATTGTACACACGAACAACTGGCTTGAGCTGGAAATCTGCTGGGGTAACCAAGTACCTAAAACTCATAACATAAGGGAGCTCCAGCTTAACGGTGGTATCGATAGTATTGAGGTACAGGCGCTTAATGGTCCTACCATCAGGGGTAACGATGGTCTCCTCGCGCTTGATAATAGGCTGTGTAGCTGCTGCTGGAGTAGCAAAGTTATCAAGGTAGGTATCAGGAGTAATGTTGTTGGTGTTGTTGACATCCGTAGAGGACTGCTTGGTGTTTACCTCAATCTCCAGGTAAAGACCGTCGATTGGCTTATGGAGGCCGGTTGCGTCAATCTCGATACCTGTAGAGATGTTTTCATTGTCCTTAACGGTTGTGGGTGAAGTGGGCTTAAGGTTAACAGTAAGTTGTCCGTCAGCGCCAAAATCAATGTTTTGCGTCAACGGATATGTCACTGCCTTTGCAACAGTGCTTGTACCCAAAATAATGATACCGGTGAGCATCATTATTGCTGCAAACATAGTTGCAAACGACTTCTTAAAGTTGCTCATATCAACCCCATCTTTCCTATCGAACGTACCCCTGGAGATATACATAGCTCCATTAAACATACTAACGGTTTTTGACCTAATTTCTTAAGAAATATTGTGTTCAAATAAAGTTTTTTATCTCAATCTTGGACAAAGACTTTGAAAACTGACTATATTGCGCACAACTAATGCTACTAAGTGCGTAGATTTAACTCCATTACTCCTGGCGAGAAAAACGCTCACACCACGCCATCCTATTTTCCATTTCCTTCATGCTCCTTTAAAAAAATTGGCTGGCGTATATGCGTCAACCAAAAATAATTCTTCGGTCAGTACTTTCTGCAAAAAATGATACTGGAATAAGTACATATCAACAATAAACAGACATCCCTATGAATAAATAATCAAATTAACTCCATAGTTTTGTACCACGGAGTCGTCGTGGCGACGAACGTTGCTTTTTGGATTGACTTTAAGTTGCCTTTAGGTTGTTTTTACTTCCAAGTTCATCGGGTTTCTCGCCAAAATGTTGTGGATACAACAAATGAGCGTAACAAACAAACGTAAAATAGAGTTACTGCTAAGCAATCTGCAAGTAAAATTAAACAAACTGCTGTTAGACACTATAGGAGAGTCGTGCCAGAACGAGCCTACATTTCCAGATCAACTCACCTGATGGGCGCGACTATCACCATTTCTTTATTGCCACCCTCCAATGATTCGCAGGAAGAGCGCGCTGCAGAACAGCTACTTGATAACGTCTTTGAACTCCTTAACATCTATAACCAGCGGTTTAGCGCAAACGACGCCAATTCCGAGCTTATGCAGATCAATCATGCAGCAGGCAAGCATCCTGTCCCCGTTGACCCCGAGCTGTTTGAGCTCATTCAAATTGGCAAAGAACAAAGCCTTATACCTGCAAGTCATTTAAACATTGCACTTGGCCCCTTGGTACAAACCTGGCGAATCGGCTTTTCTGACGCTCGCATTCCAAATAACGCCGAGGTCACGCACGCGCTGTCGCTTACTGATCCACAACTCATTGAATTGGATCCTCTGAGCTGCACCGTGTTTCTCGCCAAAGAGAGCATGAAGCTGGACCTGGGGTGCTTGGCCAAAGGCTATATCGCTGACAAAATTGCAGATTATCTGAAAAGTCAGCACGTTATGTCCGCCCTTATCAACCTTGGCGGTAACATTAAGACAATTGGCTCCAATGTGCTCTCGAACAGGCCGTGGCAGATTGGCATCCAGAATCCGCGACAACCGCGAGGCACCAACCTTGCTGTGCTGCCTATTTGCAACCAGTCCGTGGTGACCTCCGGTACCTACGAAAGGAAACTGCAGGTAAACGAGCACACCTATCACCACATTCTTGACCGCAAGACAGGCTATCCAGTTGACACGCAACTTACGAGCATCACGATTATCTCGGACAACTCACTTGATGGAGAAATTTGGACCACGCGCCTTTATGGCGAGAAACCCAAACAACTCCTTGCCCGTGTTGAACAAGAAAAAGGCATCGAGGCGCTCATAGTAACCACTGATAATCGCGTATATTATTCGTCGGGAATCTCGCCTGAGTTCCTTGCGTAATTCAGAAAGGAAGTTTGATGCTTAACTTTGTTGGCCTTATTGGCACCAATTCAAAAGAGTCAAATAACCGAAGACTCCTGCAGTTTATGCAGAAGCACTTTGCCGACAAGGCCTCTATTGAGCTGGTGGAGATTGACAACATTCCCCTGTTCAACAAGCCTCAAAAGATGAAGGTCCCCGAGGTTGTCTCAGAGCTTGCAAAGAAAATTGAGGCCGCCGACGGCGTCATCATCGCAACTCCAGAGTACGACCACTCCATTCCAGCGGTCCTGCAAAACGCGCTTGCTTGGCTGTCCTACGGCATCTTCCCTATGGTCAACAAGCCAGTCATGATTGTCGGCGCATCCCTGGGCACACTCGGATCTTCTCGCGCACAGCTTCAGCTCCGTCAAATTCTGGACGCTCCCGAGCTCAAGGCCGCAATCATGCCAGGTTCCGAGTTCCTTCTTGGCCGCGCCGCCCAGGCATTTGACGAGAAGGGCAGCTTGAAGGACAAAGCTACCGTCAAGAAGCTTGACCTGCTTTTTGACGATTTTCGTCTGTTTGTGAAACTCAACGAGAAAATGGCCGCATCGCGCGAACTTCTCCGCAAAGAGGCCGAGAACTTTGACTGGGAAAACCTGTAGGCCTGGAAGGAACTACTACTATGAAATTTGTCGGAATCGTCGGTTCAAATGCGGAGATTTCCTATAACCGAAAGCTTCTGCACTTCATCAAAAAGCATTTTGCCAAGCAGTTTGAGCTTGAGATCCTTGAGATCGATAACATCCCTCTATTCAACCAGGACCTCAAGTGGGACGAGAACTTCCAGCTCCGCCTGCTGTACAACAAGATTACCCGCGCTGACGGCGTCATTATTTCTACGCCCGAGCACAACCACACCATCTCACCTGCGCTGAAGAGTGTCATCGAGTGGCTCTCCTACGATGTGCATCCGTTTGAGAACAAGCCCGTCATGATTGTCGGCGCTTCTTACTACGACCAGGGCACTTCTCGCGCACAGGTTCATCTGCGCAAGATTTTGGACGCTCCGGGCGTAAATGCATACGTTTTACCTGGTAACGAGTTCCTTCTTGGAAAGGCCAAGCAGGCTTTTGACGAGGATGGCAACATTATCGACGAGCGCACTGTCGGCTTCCTGGGCCTTTGCCTGGATAACTTTGTCAAATACGTAGAGGTGGTCTCCAAGTTGAAGAAGCCAAAGCCAATCGCGCCAGAGGATCTGGACGTAACCAACTCAATTTCCACCACTATCCAGGGCATTGATCCCGACGATCCTGATTGGGTCGAGAAGGCCGCCGAGCTTGTGGGCGCGGTTTCGGGCGACACATACGTTAAGCTTGACCACGGCATTTTGACGGTCAACCAGATTGACATGTTCCTGAAGGCAATGCCATTTGAGCTAACTTACGCGGACGACAACAACCAGTTCCTTTACTACAACAACGCTCATGACAACCCAGACACTATGCTGGCAAAACGCGTTCCTGAGCAGTCGGGTGACCGTCTTTCCACAGTTCACAGCTCTCTTCCAGAGGGTCGCATGAAGAACGTTGAGTTTGTCATCGGCGTTCTTCGCAACGGCGACAAAGAGTATGTACGCACCATTGTCCCAGGTACACCAGCCGACATCATCAACACCCACAACTACCAGGCAATGTACTATCCTGATGGCTCATACGCAGGCATTAATGAGATTGTCTTTAACTTCAAGCCATGGCTTGATTGGTACCTGCAAACCACAGGTCAGCGTCTCGTAAGCGCTAGCGGCGCAGTTGTTCCGCCAGCTGGTGCTCCCGCCCCTGCTGCTGGTGCTCCCGCACCAAGTGCAGGCGTAGATGCTACCTCCGGAGCAAGCGCTTAACGTGCAGCTATGTGCTGCAACGCGCTCAACGCGCAACAGAGCGCAAGTTGAAGCGCGACTGCGACGCCCTTGATGCGCCTACCTACACATACGTGCGACCAAGTGCAATGACACGCAACTGGAGTAATATACTTCCCTCGCCTTCCAGAAATAGACCTCTGGAAGGCGAGTTTTTTGAGTTAAGTTACAAAATTTCTATTTCAGCTAGAAATGTATTCATTTCTACGAATATCTATCATCGGATATTCAATATTGTGTATCACTCAATTTTTAGGCCAAAATTTAGGGGACTAAAAAGGTAAAAAATCCGTTTAGTTGGAGATCAAATCTTTAAAAAGTCATTTTTATCTCCAACTAAGACCATTTTTTACCACCGTTGCAATTTTTTATCTGCGAAAACTCGTTATGCAGAAAAATGAAATTCCAACTAAACGCATTTTTTACCACTTTGGCGAAAATCAGCATTCGGTATTACTGGACACACCTCAACCAACTGGGCATCTTTCACTCAATTGTTCATCGCTTGACTACCGGGCACCGTCAAGCACTACCGAAGCCATCTAACGTTATCCAACAACACTCGACAGCTACTACCCTTCAAACTTGTTGATCTTCCGGTCGTAAGTGAGCAGGCCGTTTACCTCTTCCTCGACGTCTGATACCTGGGTGTAAATGTATCCCGCAAGGCCTTCAACCTGCAGCGATTCCGCCTCTGTAAGCAACTTTTTGACAGCCACTCGCCAATCCTCAACCGTGGCAAAATCCCCGTACCCATATGAGTGGTCAAGTGACGTATGACCTGGTGTCATCTGCGCAAGACCACCAAACTCAGAGATTATTGCCGCTCGATTCCCCCGTTGCTTCCCGCTCCAACCTGCGCGAAGTGGGCGGAAGTAATTGTGAATGCTCATAAAATCTCCACAGCCCTGATCATACCAGCCGCTTGTCGCATCAATTGGACGTGTTGCATCCAGCGCGCGAACAGCCTCAGTAGCTGCGCAAGTATCAAACTGTCCCCAGCCCTCATTAAAGAGCGTCCAAAATCCAATCGATGGATGCCCGTCCAGGAGTTTGACCATTCCTTGACAGGTTTCTGTCCACTCTTTGCGATATGCCTCGTTACCTGCGGATAAAGCCTGATGATGTTCTGGAGTTGAGTCGTCAAATCGGCCCCAAGTAAAGCTGAACAGCGTCGGCTTCTGACTCGTGTGCCAGGGACTATACGCACTACCTCCCGAAACACAATCCTGCCAAACCAGCATGCCGAGTCGGTCGCAATGGTAGTACCACCGCTCGCTTTCAATCTTGATATGTTTACGCAGCGTATTAAAACCAGCCGATTTCATAGCCTCTATGTCAAATACCAGCGCATTATCGGACGGTGCAGTCATCAATCCGTCAGGCCAGTAGCCCTGATCAAGCACGCCGCGCACAAAATATGGCGCCCTGTTCAAGTGAACCCTTGGCACGCCAACCTCATCAGGCTTCACCTCAACAGTACGAAACGCGCAATAGCTCCGAACAAAATCGACCGCCGCACCATTCTGCCAAAGTGTTGCCTCCACGAAATAGAGGTACGGTCTCTCCGGAGACCACAACTGCGGTTTGTCTACCTGTAGTTCCTCGCAAATTTCTCCTGCTTCGCTCACCGGAAGCCTGGCGAGAAGAACGTCTTGCCCAAGCTCATCCTTGAGCGCCAACTCCAGCTCCAGTGCCTCCGACTGCAAGCTTGCCTGCCCGCTTACCTGTACGTTCGTCTTAACTTCAAGCACGCCGTACATGTCGCCCTTCAACGTTAGCGACTCAAGATGAGCTGCAGAAACAACTTCATACCAAACGCTCTGCCAAATGCCACTTTGAGCGGTGTACCAAATGTCGCCACGAGAAAGTCGCTGTTTACCTCGCAGTTGAGAGCCAGCGTCACTTGGATCCCAAACGCAAAGCACAAGCTCAGCGGTGGTCCCACTCTTCGCCGCGTCCGCCACCTTCGCCGCAGTCGCCACCTCAGCCGCACTCTCAGCCACGCCTTCCGCCTCGACCAACCCAAGCAGATCCGTGATGTCAAACGAAAACGGCAGGTAGCCGCCGGTATGCGTGCCGGCGAGCTTGCCGTTTACAAAACACGCGCACATCCAGTCGACAGCATCAAAATGCAGAATAAGTCGCTGGTCATCGACCAGTTCTGGCAAGTCAATTTTGCGCCTGTACCATAAAAGCTCATACGGACGCACCGTTCGACCAACCCCAGAAAGCGGAGCTTCTGGCGAGAACGGCACCACAATCTGTCCGTCCCAACAGGAAGGAATCGCCTGTTGCGCGAGGGTCTCTACACCAATCCCGCCATCTACCGGCACAATCGCGTAATCCCATACGCCGTTTAACATCACGTAATTGTCACGCTGCATACGAGGACACGGATACTCAGGCAACACGTTCGACGAATCAAGCGCCTCTCCCCACACAGTCGTCAGAGAATTGAGTGTCTCCTCCGTATGCTTTTTGGGCGCACTTGCCAAAACGCGACGAATATCCAGCATGGTATCTCTCGTTTCTCCTGAAGCAGCAGGTACAAGCACTAACAAACTAGCATGACGTGTATAGTGCAGGCATGACACAATTATGCCTTGCGGACGTATGTATATCATAGCCGCTTCGTAAAAGTATTTATATAGCGAGAAAATCAAATAAGCCCCAGCTCACCTATGGAACTGGGGCTCGAATAAAAGCAAATGGTCACGTTTATATTCACGTTAAACGCTAGTGTCTGGGAAACCATGGAATGCAGCGATTGACTCGTTTGCAGTACTCTTTGTACTCATCACCAAACTGCTCGAGAAGCCACTTCTCCTCCGTTGCCTGCATCATCACAGTTAAGAGCGCCCAAAACACAAGATGTAGAGGCAGCAGATAAAGATTACTAGAGAGCAGCACCGCACCCGACATAACAAACGCAAATGCGGAGTAGATAGGGTTTCTTACCAGCGCATAAACACCAGTAGTTACCAGCTGATTTGCAATGATCTTCTCACGAAGTTTTTCTTTGATGGCAGCTGAAACCCACAGCCAGATGCCCACAATCAGAAAAGCCGTGCCCACGGTGTGCATCACGCCGACCGTGGCTCGAATGCGAAGGTACGGAAGAAATCCAAGCTTAGACAGGGCAATGCACGCAACCGTCAGCACCGTGATGGCAATCACATAAGCGGGGCCGACACCAAGTACTGGAAGGTGATCCTTCTTCTCGTTCTGAGCAGGCATTTGTTAAGCTCCATTCGGTTAGCACTTTGTTAGCCTAAGTGAACTATGCCATAAAGTTTACACCAATATTTACACTTTGACGTGCGGATTTTTATACTGACCATGTCTGTTCGTTGCCCCCTTACCATACTGAATGGCAAACGTAGGACAATGATGCAGGCAACGAAGACATGCGGCGCACTGGTCCTTAACCCACACAGGTTTCTTATCCTTCATCTGAATGGCTTGAACTGGGCACTTTTGTGCGCAAAGACTACATCCGATGCACTTTTCTGAAACCGAGAAGTGCTGCGTCTTCCTTTCATTGTTGTATATGGGATCCATAAAAAGTCTCACTGCGTACGGGACAACGCCCTGCATGTGATTACCAACAGATCGCTCTTTGATTCCGCTTAGTACAGCGTCAATATAACTCTCGGCTTTGTTGTTAATTTGCTGGACCTTTGCCTTGTCGCTCAAATCAAAAATTGGAGTCCAGGTATCAGGCATTTTGACGCTAAAACCAGCGTTGAGCTCTAGTCCTTTGCTAGCAAGAATCTTTTTTGCGTCAACAAACGTACAACCAGCCGTTGTCCCGTATGTTGTCACAATAAACATGTACGGCGTAGAGGCACCAGTAACCTGGAGATTCTGCAAAAACTCACGAGTCGTAATGGGGAGCTCCCAGTTATAAACTGGCGTCACAATGCCAAGCATCTCATCTTCTGAGAGATTTACCTGGCCGTTTGATACCTCGATCGAGACTGCGGTGTCATTAAACTCCGCGGCAATTCGCTCGGCAACATATTTGCAATTACCGGTTGCAGAAAAATACAAAATCATGTGTCCCTCTCCTGCGCGGTGATTATTAGCCGCACTCCCATGACACTAATAATAAGCCATTTCATCTGGTTAATATCAGTTACTACCCACTATATGAGTGTCCATTACACTGGACACTCAGAATCCTTTTTAAGCCTATGATTATTCAACGATGAGAAATAAATTACCTGTTCAAACAGCTGATTTTTTCTCTAACATCTCTGAAGGGAACACACCATGGAGCGAACAATTGACGTATCTACAAACCTGAGCACGCAAGTTCCGCCTGACACCATAAGCGTAGACATTACTATTCAAGGTGTTTCTAAGAACCGTGAATAATGCACCGCCAAATATAACGAGCTACTTCAAACAATCAAAGATGCGCTACAGAAAAACGGGTTACCTGCCTCAATTCTGAAAAACAACAGGTACTCGATTTCAGCTCACGAGATTAAGCAATATCAAAAAGAAAAGTGGGAGCGTTATTACGTTGCTCATACAATTGTTGAAGGATTTGATTTTCGTGCAGAATTATCTATTAAAGAACAACTTGAGACAAACCTTGTAGAGAAAATCTGGAAAGCGCTCAGTTCGTGTGGAGATGAAGTGACTTTCTCAGTTGAATTTGCAATAGAAAATGAAAAACCTATTAAGAACAAACTTTCTACTGACGCTATTATTTCTTGTCGTCAGCAAGCTAACCTTCTTGCCAAAGCAGCTGGTGCAAAGGTTGTTGGACTGCAAAATGCGACTTATGACATTAAAGAAAAAGACTTTGTCTATACGGCTTGCGCTTGTAGTGCGTATGACGATTACGAAAGTAAAAATCAAGTACCTGCATTTGATCCATCGGATATTGACGTTAACTGCTATGTAAAAACTACATGGGAAATCGAGCTGCTGCCGCCGGACGATCTGCTGTAGCCGTACAATTCACCGCACTTAAAAGGGTTTCTCGCCTGGCGAGAAACCCTACTTGTAGCACGTCATTTACTTTCAGCAAGCGGTCTGTGAACGCAAGCTGTTTACCAACAGCAAGCAATCTCTGACCACAAGCCGTTTCGAACGCACCCCGTTTACTGGTAGCGGAGCGACTCCACAGGATTGAGCTTTGAGGCTCGACGAGCAGGCCAGTAGCCAAAGATGAGTCCGATGCCAATGCAGATTCCCGAGGTGATCATCACGATATTTGGGGTGATGATGGGCGTGATACCAGTTTCAAGCTGTATCATGCTGCCAAACGAGCCGGCCAGACCCCATGCCCCAGCGTAACCCAGGGCAATGCCAATCACGCCGCCCATAATGCAAATTAGGATGGACTCGCACAGGAACTGCTTGGTGATGTCGGACGCGCGAGCACCCAGAGCCTTACGCAGGCCAATCTCCCTAATGCGCTCCGTCACGTTGGTGAGCATCATGTTCATGATGCCAATACCGCCAACTAGCAGCGAGATACTTGCCGTAGCGGTAACCAGAACCTGGAACGACATCAGTGTGGCGTTCATCTGCTCAATGATGGACGAGAGCGTCATGACCGTTACGCGGTCTTCTGCCTGCGCGGAAGGAATGTTAAACCAGTCCAACAACCAGGACTTTGTTTCATCTGCAAGCGCCTTCATGTCCACGTTTTCGCGAGCGTAACCAAAGACCTGGCTGATAGTTTTAGTGCCCGTCAGACGCGCCGAATACGTGGAATACGGGATGTAGGCAAGCAGTGTATCGCCTTGCCCGCCCCCATTTGGACCACTATCAACCACACCCACAATGGTGTAGCTATCGTTGTTGATGCGAACAACCTGTCCAATAGAAGCATCTGCACTGCCAAAGAGCTTCTCGGCAGACAACTTGTCGAGAAGAACGTTTCTAGATGTGTCATCTACATCGGACTTTGTGAAGAGCGAGCCCGCGGATGCCTTGAGGCCCATGACGGTAAAGTAGTCGGGCGTGCAGCCGATGATTCGCGCGTCAAACTGCTTCTCGGCCGAGTTGACGCGGGCCATGGTGGAGTCGATGCCAGTCACAAGCTCGTAGCCAGGTACACTAAGCTGCAGCATGTCAAGATCTTGCTGCGTGACCTCGCGGTCTGGCCATGCGTATATCATGACCATACGCGACTGGTTGAGGCCCAAAGAGCTTACCAGCGAATACTTGATGCCGTCGATAAGCGCCGTCATAGCAATAACTGCGCTGATGCCAATAACAATGCCCAGTACTGTCAACAAGCTGCGACCGCGGTTGGCGTTGAGCGCAGACAGGGTTTCTCGCAGCAGATCCATCAGCCTCATAGCGCAGCACCTCCTGTCGCGGGTCGTGCGCCCGTCGCAGCGTGCGCGCCTGTCACGGGGTGCACGCTCGTCGCGGTCTGTGCGGCGTGTTGCTTCACAAACTCCTTTTCCTGCTCGTCCGTGAGCAGGCGACCGTCACGAATATGCACCACGCGGTCGGCCCAAAAAGCGGTCTCGGGGTCGTGCGTAATCAGCACGATTGTCTTGCCGCGCTCCTGCATGGACTTGAACGTGTTGAGGACCATCTCACTGGTTGCGGAATCCAGGTTACCCGTTGGCTCGTCGGCAAAAATGACCGCCGGGTCGTTTACCAGTGCGCGAGCAATAGCTACGCGCTGCACCTGACCTCCGGAAAGCTCGTTTGATTTGTGCTCGTAGTACTCCTCGGGCAGGCCAACGGAGCGCAGCGCCTTCCAAGCACGTAACTCTCGCTCTTTTGCAGGAATGTCTGAGTAGATGAGCGGCAACATAACGTTTCGCAGCACTGTTGTGCGCGGTAGCAGGTTAAACGACTGAAAGACAAAACCCAGACGCGTGGCGCGAATCTCTGCCAGGTCGTCGTCGGAAAGATCTGCAACCTCAAGTCCCTCTAACTTGTACGAGCCGGAAGTAGGCGTATCCAGGCACCCCAAAATGTTCATCAGGGTTGATTTGCCTGAGCCAGATGGACCCATAATGCAGAGAAACTCGCCCTTCTCTACAGTCAGAGAAACGCCACGTAAAGCGTGCGTCAAACCCGCAGCCGTCTCGTAAATGCGATGCAGCTTATGTACCTCAATTACCTTGGACATACGCGTCGCCTACTTGGAATCTTTGGAGCCCGTCGCACCGGACGTTGTGTCAGTCGATGAGCCAGACGTTGCGCCCGCTGGAGCGTCCATAGCCGCGCCCTGAGATGGACCGCCGGCGCCACCGCCAATCATCACCTCAGTGCCGTCCTCAATGCCAGCACCTTCAATGACGGCCGTCGTAGAACTTTGCGCCTTTACGGTCACTGGCACGCGCTCTACCTGCGGGTAGCCCTTCTCGTCACGAGAAGTGACCACGTTGACGTAAGCGCCATCGCCGTCGTCCATGACAGCAACAAGAGGCACAGTCAGCACGTTATCCATGTGCTGAATCATGATGTCCACATTGGCAGTCATACCTGGCTTGATGGAGGCGTCGGGACTGCTGATGAGCAGGTCAACGGTGTAAGAAACGATGGAGCGACCAGGACTATCGTAACTTGCACCTGCATCGGCACCGTTGGACGAAACAGCAGAAACGTGAGTAACCACTGCATCGCAATACAGATCTCTCAAAGCTGTAAAGCTGACCTGAGCCTTCTGGTCAACAGCTATGCGAGAAATGTCTACCTCGTTAATTTGAACGTTTACTTTCATCTGGGAAAGGTCCGCGATAGTAATCAGAGGACCGGCGTTGCTAGCACCTGGCGCGGACGAGCCAACCGAAGCGCCGTTCACCGCGTTCATCACAATAACCGTTCCGTCGCATGGGGCGGTGACTACACGCTTATCTGCCTGGGCAATTGCGTCGTTATAGGCGGAGCGAGCCTCCTCAAGCGCAATCTGAGCGCTCTCCAGATTTGCCTCCGCTGCTTCCACGGCAGCAGCAATGGATGCAGCATTTGCCTCCTGGCCCTCCGCACCTGCCTCTGAGACACCATTGCGAGCGGAGACCAGAGCCGAGCGCGCTTTGCTAACCTCATTCTCAGCAGCTTTTACCTGCTGGGCAGCCTTACGCACAGCTTTATCTAACTCGTCATTCTTAATGGTAAAGAGCTTGTCGCCCTTATGAACGTACGTGCCTTCAGAAACCTGAACATCCTGAATAATGCCATCTACCTCGGGAGTTACCACAGTTGACGACACAGGCTTGATGGATCCAGACGCGGAAACAGAATCGCTGAACTCGCCGCGCGTGACAAACGTAGTGCTTGGCATCACGGTGGTGTTCTGGTTCTGTCCGCCTTGGCACATAGGCAAAATAAACAACGCGACGAGAAGAACAAAGACTCCGGCGGCTATTCCTGCCTTAATAAGTTTCTTTTTACGACGAGCTTTGCGGTGACGTGCAAGACTCTCGTACGCCTCACGAGCTTCAGCGTCTTCTTCACTTTCACCTGGAGAAATGACACCAATCTGGGAGCCTAGGTTAGCCGTCTGATCAGCTACCGTTGGAAGCGTAGACGCAAAGGATGCCTGTTGATATCCCTCAGGAGGTGTGGGGATGTTGGGGATCCCGGCGTCCGCACCGCCCGCATTTCCCTCGTTGGCTTCTTGCTTTGAACCGTGGTTGAAGTGAAGCATAGGTCCCTCCGAAATCCATGCTTAAAACACGAGAAATCCCAGAAGAAATCAGTTTGACCTTTCAGTTTATATAAAATTTTTCAGCAAAAGTTAGCTTGCTAGAACAACTACGGCGAGCGGTATAAAAGCAGCGGTCTGTGTCAGCGGGCTACACAAACGCGCAACCCTCGTAACTGTCCAACGTGTTTCTCGCCCCTATTGCACTACCAGCTTAAAGTTGTCATTTGATCGCTTGATGCTCCATTTTATAGATGTAGCGGAATCAATCAGCGAGAGATCATGTGAGACCAACAATAAAGCTCCTGGATATTCAGACAGTAAATGTTCAAGCGCTATGGTTGAACCAAGGTCCAAATAGTTAGTTGGCTCGTCCACTACGATAAGCTCTGGTGATTCAAGCATTCCCAGCGCAAGCATAAGCTTTCTCATTTCACCTGGACTGGTAGACTCACCTGCAAGAACATAATCAGGATCTGAATTGAGTTGTGCCACAATAGACAATACTCTTCCACGCTGGGAGTTTGATAGCCCTTTGATTTTTCTTACTGTCTCTGTTTTTTGCAGTTCAGTTGGCTCCTGAGGAATATATAACATCCGCACATCGTCAGAAATACCTGAAATAATTTTCTTTATCAGCGTTGTTTTGCCACAGCCGTTATCGCCAACAACACCAATATGATCCGTATTACCAATAAATAGCGGTGGTGTTTGTAGATGGCAATCTCCTATGAGAATGCTGTTAGGCTCCATCCTCAATAAAACTTTTCTATTACTTGCTTCACTATCCAGCCAGATATTGGAATCGTATTGTTTCTCAACCTGAATACCTGTGGCTTTACCTGTTGCCTTCTCAAGTCTATCCAACATGCGAGCAGCAAGCTTCCCAGCTTTACCGTCTTGACCTGAAACTATATAGCCCCGCTTTTTTGCACGCGCATCACTGTCATGCTTATCAATGTTTCTTCCACTTTTACGAGCCTGAACTCTAGAAGCCTCTTCTCTGCGCCGTTGGGTTTCTCGCTCTATGCGAGCCTTCTCTTTTTGCGCCGCTTCCTTTGCGTGCAATACGCTAGAGCGTTCAAGCTCTACCTGCGATGACGCCTGAGAATAACCGCCGGTCCTCATATTTGCCGTGCCGTTAGCTACAAATAAACATTGAGTACAGAGTTTATCCAACAATTCCCTATCATGTGAAATAAGCACCCCAATACCCTTGAACTGCGACAAAGCCGAAAAAAGAGCATGCTTTGTTGATACATCTACATGATTGGTAGGCTCATCTACAACAAGAACGTCAGGCGAAGCCCATAAAGCACACGCTACCTGGAGTCGCTTCTGTTGGCCACACGAAAGCGTTTCAAAACGCCAAGGCCAATCTTCTTCTAACAAAAGCTCTCGCCTCAGCTTAATTGCCGCTTCATCATAGGCAACCGCAAAATCAAAAAGAGTAGCTGGGGCCTCCGTTGCATTTTGAGCACAATATGCCGAGAAAAACGATGGGCTTACGACTCCCCTGTCAGGTTGCAATAAACCACATACGATACGTGCGAGGGTTGTTTTACCAGATCCGTTATTACCAACAAAGCCGGTCCATCCCTGTGGGAGTGTAATAGTCACATCCTGTAAGGTGGGCTCTACCGCTGATGGATAGGTATATTCAATATTTGAAAGATTAAGCTGCATGATACCTCGGTTCTGCCGAAGACCACGCGGAGTAGCATGCAATTATACACAGATAAATAGCTACAAATTAAGACATGATTAAGCAATACTACACCCGCGGTAGTGTCGTCGGTGACGTTACGTGAATTCGGGCTTTATGAGTATCGCTAGTTGTTCATGCACCTAATCCCTTCTCTTGCCAGTGCTTGCCAAAGGCCCTGGTGAATCAATTGAGACCATAATAGCTTTGAGAACACACTAGTACAAGAAGAGATTACTGAGGCAAAAAAATAGTTTTATCCTAAATCTTCAGCTCAAACTTTTCTTTATCCAACATTTTGATTACCTTTGCTGGACTTTCAGCCACAACTATTCGACCGTTACTGACTTTGCAAGGTTTCTTGGCTTATCAACGTCACAACCACGTGCAAGAGCCACGGAGCGCGCAAAAAGTTGGAGAGGTACCGAAGCAATGATTGGCGAGAAGGCATCTCTGACTTTAGGCACGTAGATGATATAGTCGGCATGCTTTTTGATTTCCTGATCACCTTCGGTCGCCACGGCAATAATCATGGCGCCGCGTGCTCGAGATTCTTGGATATTGGAGATCATCTTGTCGTATACCGGAGAGTTAGTTGCTACGGCAATGACAGGATAGCCTTTGGACAAAAGTGCAATGGGGCCATGCTTCATTTCTCCTGCAGCATATGCCTCAGCATGAAGATAGCTAATTTCCTTGAGTTTAAGGGCACCTTCGTAGCAAATAGCGGCTCCCATGCCACGACCAATGAACAAAGCATTATTGGCATCTTTGCAGGCCTGCGCGGCAATGTCGATAGCCTTTGCATCGCTGAGGACTTCTTCGACCTGCTCGGCGGTATCGGCAAGTTCTTTAAAGAGCAAGCGTATCTGAGCAATTGAGAGCTTTCCTTTTGCCTGTGCAAGAACCATGGCAAGAAGAGTCAGGCTCACAATCTGGCCGAGAAAAGATTTGGTTGAGGCAACGGCAATCTCCTTGTTAGCCTTAGTGTAGATAACACCGTCAGACTCACGGGCCACGGGACTGCCAATGACATTGGTGATGCCAAAAACCTTAGCGCCTTTGATGCGGGCATCGCGGATGGCAGCCAAGGTGTCAGCAGTCTCACCGGACTGAGAAACGGCAACTACCAGCGTTGACGGAGTAATAATGGGGTTGCGATAACGAAATTCACTTGCAGCTTCAACTTCGACAGGTATGCGTGCCCAGCCTTCAATAAGCTGACGGGCGATAAGACCGGCGTGGTAGCTAGTTCCGCAGGCAATGATATAAACGCGATCAATTAAACGGAGCTGTTCCAAGGACATGCCCAGCTCATCAATGGAAAGAACGCCGTTGGTCAAACGTCCTGCAAGGGTATCGCGGATGACACGAGGCTGCTCATGGATTTCTTTGAGCATGAAATCGGGGTAGCCGCCCTTCTCGACAACATCAACATCCCAATCAACATGCATAACTTTAGGTTGAATGGGGTTTCCATCGGCATCGGTATAGCTAATACCGTCGGGCTCCATAACAGCAAACTCGTTGTCACCAAGAACAGTGACATCTCGGGAGGCTTCGATGACCGCGATGATGTCGGATGCAACATAGCTGCCCTTCTCGCCATGTGCAAGGACAATGGGAGAATCTTTGCGAGTAACTACAATGCGACCGGGTTCCCGAGAGCATATAACAGCAAGGCCATAGGTTCCTACAATTTGCGAGCATGCCTTGGCAACAGCATCGCGAAGGTTGCCTCTGTAGGCTTCTTCAATAAGGTGAGAAACGACTTCAGTATCGGTATCGCTGCGGAATTTGTGCCCCCGAGCCTCAAGCTGCTCACGGAGTTCGGCAAAGTTCTCGATGATGCCATTGTGTACGACAGCAATTTTATTGTCACAAGAGGTATGTGGGTGGGCGTTGCGTTCACTTGGAGCGCCGTGCGTTGCCCAGCGGGTATGTCCGATGCCACAGGGGCTTGCATTATTGAGGTACTCCACCGCTTCAGCTAATCCCGCAACCTTTCCTACGCGATGTACGACCGTAAGTTCTTCGTTGGTTGCGTTTTGCAAAGCAATACCGGCAGAGTCATAACCACGATATTCGAGACGTCTCAGACCCTCGATGAGGGTATCTTTTGCGCTTTGGTGTCCAGTAAAACCAACGATGCCGCACATATATAAACTCCAATCGTGTGCTTCTGGGAGTGTCACAGAAACGATTAGTTTTAACCAACCCACTCTATTTTAGCGAGTTATATAGGCAAACTTGTATGGTATTAAAAATGAAGACCGGAGTATACAAAATGATGTAACAATGCTATTTGAGGGTAGCACTTTTGAAAATATAATAAATATGCTACTCATAACTTAATAATAACGAGAAGATCTAAAGTTCTCAAAATATAATTTTTATCACTACACCCCGAGAGCTCTTATTGGTACCACCATCACTCCATCTTCACGACAATAGCTAAAGTCACCTAACCCAACAAGCACCATAAGAAATGCAGGTGAACTCATACGTTTCTGATCAATCTTTTCCATGATTTTCTTAAGCGTCTGCGCACCTTGCTCGATTGCAGACTCACCGCCTAATTTAATTTCCACAAAACCATAAGATCCGTTCCTTAAATGAACAACAGCATCAACCTCTAGACCAGATTTGTCACGGTAATGTGCTACTGAGCCACCTAAAGCAGACGAGTAAATTCTCAAATCACGGACACACATGCTTTCAAACAAAAGACCAAACGTATTCAAATCAGCAATTAAATTAGCAGGTGATGCTCCAAGTGCCGCAGCCGCAATTGAAGGGTCAACAAAATGTCGTGTCGGTGAAGTGCGTATTGCAGTTCTGGAGCGCAAATTTGGACTCCAAGCTTCAAGGTCATCGATTACAAACAACCTTCTTAAGGCCTCTATATAACCTGAAAAAGCACTTTCTCCCAACGTAGCAAAGGAATCCATATCTTTTCGAATAGATTCGAGCGTCCCTTGAGAGGAACTAAACCTTGCATAGGAACGAAGCAGCGCGTGAGCAGACGCTTCATTCCTGTCAACTCCATCAACACGGCTTATATCAACGCTGGTAAGAGCATCTACATAATCGATAGCTTGTTGTAAGGATACATCTTGTTTCTGTCCAATTGCTTTTGGCCAACCTCCTCGGCATACCAAAAAAGCTAGGTCATCGATAGTACCTGACTGTGCTTGAGCTATCGGCTGTTTGCCCGCAAACATATCCTTAAGCGAAACTGAACCCGAGGAATCTTGCGACTCTAGTAATGACATTGGACGCATACGCATCCTGGCAATTCTTCCAGTTCCAGAATGAGCCGTTTTACGGACGTCTACTGGCACACTTGAACCAGTCAAGATAAATTGGCCGAACTCATCGCGACGATCAACCTCAAAACGAATTGCATCCCACAAAGAAGGCGCGTCCTGCCACTCATCAATAAGTCGTGGTGTATCACCATCAAGAAGCAACTGAGGGCTGAGTTCCGCCATACGCATATTCTGCTCGCGCAAATCAGGAGCCTGCATATATAAGATACTGTGTGCTTGCTGAACACATGAGGTTGTTTTACCGCACCATTTTGGCCCCTCAACAAGCACAGCACCTTTTGAACGCAAATGAAAAGCGAGAAGATCATCGCATACTCGAGGAAGATACTTTTTCATGAAGCCATCTACTTTCTTTTCATTAGCTTAAGGATAGCGGTTGTTTATATCATACCACGGCAGTTGGCTAATATTTACCACGGCAGTTGGCTAATATTTACCACGGCAGTTGGCTAATATTTACCACGTATATTGGCCAGT
>NZ_JRND01000021.1:0-108246 GCF_000758945.1 Lancefieldella parvula DNF00906 | reverse complement strand
TTACACGAAACTGAGCTCTCCTACACCCAAGATCACAAATTAGATTTAAACGGTATGGGACGAACACTACTTGAAGACTTAGTTGAATAAATAATTATTAGCTCCTACTTCTACATTTATTTTATTAATCCGAGACCCTCAAAGTAGTCATAAGGTTCAGCTTTATACTTTTTAACAATTTCGTTTGCTCTCTTATTCCATGAATCATAAATTATCGTGCGATTCAAACGGGACATAATGATACAAATGGGCTATTGACTGAGTTTCTCTGTGTCTATCCTTTATAAGTTAGATAGAGCTAACCGAAAGGAGACGCATTATGTCTGAAACACCCTCAGTCAAGAAAAAAGGGCTGCAACCGAAAGACCTTATAAACATCGGTATCTTCACCGCTCTCTACTTCATAATCATCATGGCTGTGGCAATGCTGGGCTACGTTCCTATATTCATTCCATTGCTCTCCGTCATCTGTCCGCTTATCGGAGGCATTCCGTACATGCTCTACATCACAAAAGTAAGGCATTTCGGAATGGTTTTCATCATGGGAACCATCCTCGGTCTCCTTATGGGTCTCGGCGGCATGGGCGTATATGCCTTTATTACGGGGCCAGTATGTGGTCTTCTCGCCGACCTTGTCCTCAGAAGCGGTAACTATAACAGCGTAGGGCGCGCCATACTTTCACACGGAGTCCTGAGCGTATGGTTGATAGGCAACTATATTCCCATCGTCATGAATCGCGCGAGCTACTTCGCAGGTATCGCCTCTGGCTACGGACAGGAATATGCCGACGCCCTCTCCAGCTACATTCCTGACTGGAGCCTTCTACCTCTTGCTCTTGCTGCATTTGTCGCAGGGTGTATCGGAGCCGTCATCGGCAAGAAACTCCTCCACAAGCACTTTGAGCGAGCCGGCATCGCATAATGAAAAAGGGGCTATTCCTCTCAACTGCCAATAACCGAGGGCTCGTGCTTGATCCCCGCACTAAAGTGCTTTCCACACTCGTCGTCTCAACAATTATGCTTGGGTCTTATAATGTGGGGCCTCTTCTTGTGGTTAAGCCGCTGCTTATCGCAACACCTTTCATCATGCTAGCCCTCTCTCACCATTTCCGCTCAGCAATCACCTACCTCACGTTATACGGGGCTGCAAGCGCTGTAGCGGCAATCGCGGAATCATGCCTCACTGGAGTTGCTCTCTTTGCCACGCTAGGCATCTCGGGAATCGTAAGGCAGTTCGCCCCTGGTATTGCCATGGGAACCTGGCTAGTCACAACCACGTCAGTGAGTGAGTTTATGGCAGCATGCGACCATATGCACATGCCTCAGGCAGTAGAAATTCCCTTTGTCGTAATGCTTCGATACTTCCCAGCGATAGCCGACGACTACCGACAGATAGCTGCTGCTATACGCATGCGCAGCAGCAAGACGTTCAGAAACCCTATATCCGCTATCGAGAATTGCCTGGTACCGCTGCTTGTCTCAGCAGTGCGAGGCGGTGAAGATCTCTCTGCTTCGGCGCTTGTGCGAGGGCTCGGTGGACCAACAGCTCGCACTAACATAAACGAAGCGCGCATGCGTGTACGAGACTGGATAGTAATCGCCTTTCTCGCCATAGCCGTTATCTGCGCGGTGATCACGCCATTGCTCTACTACTAGGATTGAAATGATCGAGATAAAAAATGCATGCTACTGCTATCAGGCAAGCGAGAAAAACAGCCTCTCCGAAGTCAACCTTAACGTGGCTCCTGGTGAGGTTGTTTGCCTGACAGGCGCCTCGGGATCTGGAAAGACAACCCTAACAAGGCTCGTCAATGGACTCATCCCCCATTATTATGAGGGGAAACTCTCGGGGAAGATTGAGGTCTGTGGTCTTACACCTTCCAACCACGAGCTTTGGGAACTAGCGCCAAAGGTCGGATCAGTCTTCCAGAACCCTAAGACTCAATTCTTCTGTTTAGATACAACCGGTGAACTTGCATTTGCATGTGAGAACCAAGGAATAACGCCTGACAAGATACGCACGCGCTTAAAGGACGTCGCCAACGCGCTTGAGCTCACAGATCTTATCGACCGCAGCTGCCTCTCACTTTCTGGTGGAGAAAAACAACGTGTTGCCTGTGGCTCGGCCACTATGCTTGACCCGGATGTTCTCGTCCTTGACGAACCATCCTCCAACCTTGACTTCGCTTCCATAGGACTTCTCCGAAAGATTGTCGCAAAATGGAAGGCTGAGGGCCGTACTGTGCTCATCTCCGAACATCGACTTCATTGGTTGGAGGGCATCGCCGATCGCATTATTGTGATGCGCTCAGGCAGCGTGGAACGCGAGATTGACTCCAAGCAATTCTATGCATCCACTGCTGCCGAGGCGCGAGCGCTTGGTTTGCGCGCACCAACTTTTGCAGCCATTGCAGTTGAACAGTGCTGCGCACGATGCGAGAAGAACGAGTTTGTAGAAATACGGGATATGGACTACCACTACCCGCAATCGAGCCGCGGCATCAACGTTTCTCGCATCGCCTTCAGGCGAGGAGGTGTCACTGCCATCATCGGAAGCAATGGTGCTGGAAAGTCTACCTTCGCACGCTGCATCTGCGGTCTTGTGAGCGGTTGCAAAGGGACCAAAGATGTTGGAGAAGGTCCTCGCCCATTCTCAAGCAGACCAAGAAACGGCTCCTTGGTTATGCAGGACGTAAGCCATCAGCTCTTCCGAGAGAGCGTATTTGATGAGGTACTCGACTCCACGAGTCGTGCTGACGAGCACCTTACCCGTACTATACTTGCATCGTTGGACTTAACTGAACTGGCACAACGCCATCCGCTGTCGCTTTCAGGAGGCCAAATGCAACGCGTTGCCCTCGCTACGGCACTTGCATCAGGTCGTGACCTACTCGTGCTTGACGAACCTACCAGTGGACTTGACCTTGCCCATATGGAACAGGTTGCTGCAAGCGTTACCGCAGCAGCGGAGGAAGGACGAGCTGTCGTGGTTGTAACACACGATCCTGAGTTCATCAGAGCATGTTGCACCGACTTTGCCCACATGGAAGACGGATCGTTTGTAGACCAAGGCACGCTCGATGATGCGGGCTGGTCAAAGGTGCTGTCATTTTTTGAGAACACTCTTCAGAGAAACGAAGAGGATTGGAGACACGATGGACATTGCTAACTATGCTGACATGGGTGGCAACGTCCGTCGCGTGACGCACGATACAGATCATTCTGTATGGAGGGCAGAAGGTACTGACGGACAGGGCATCATGACAATGCACGATGTCATGCCTGGAATTACCCTCATGTTCAATGACTTCACAAGTGTATGGAACCTTGAGTCGGGCTTTAAGCTTACCCCAGGATCACGCATGCTCTGCCTGAACTATTGTCGAGAAGGAAGAATTGAGTGGGAGTCCGGAACTGACTCATGTCTGTACCTTGACGTAGGTGATCTTGGTATTGACGATCACGCAAGACATGAAAGTCTCTTTCGGTTTCCGTTTGGACACTACCGTGGTGTCACCGTCTGTCTTGATCCCGACATAGCAGATAAATCGCTGCAATCAATGTTTCCCGAGGGCTTTCCTGTAAGTGTTAAGCAGCTCTACGAGAGGTTCTGTTCAGGCGATGAACCAAGTGTGCTCCGTAGCGGACCGTCGGTCGAGCATATTTTCTGCGAGATATATAACGCTCATGACCGCTTTAGAGATGCTTACCTAAAACTCAAGATTATGGAGCTTCTCTTGTTTCTCGGCAGTAATATTCCTGAAGGCGGACGCATTGGACAGTACGGTCTCACACGCGCACAGGTTGATAAGGTAAAGGAAATAGAACGAGCTATAACCTCTGATCTTTCTTCCCATAAGACACTCAAAGAGCTCTCACAAGAGTTCGAGTTTCCCTATGCCAGCATGCAGCGGTGGTTCAAGGAGGTTTATGGCACCAGTGTGCACGTATACCTTACACGCTATCGCATGGCACAAGCTGCGACACTCCTTCGGACAACCTCCAAGCCAATTGGTGAGGTGGCATTTGAAGTCGGATATACCAATGCCTCAAAATTTGCTTCCACATTCCGTAATGTCGTTGGCATGGCACCTGGCGATTACCGTGAAAGCGCTGGACAAGAAAGATAATCCACCCGCATAGATACACTTGGAGCTAGCCGCGACAATCGGGCTTTTCTCATGCAACGAGCTATGAATACAATTTGCTCATACTCGTCGTTTGGGAGGACCCATGGACCCTAGCAAAAAGGAAAAGAGCAGTTGGATACAGCAGCTTGCTTCATTTACACACGGACAGCGTCTAAAACTTGGAGCCTCACTGTTATTTGCTGTGGTAGGTGTTGTTGGAGGCATTGTTCCCTTTTTTGCCGCCTACAAGTTGATTGCGCTTTCAATATCAGGCACCCTTGCCATCAGTGAAGTTGGACACTGGGCACTCATTGCCCTTCTCGGAGTGGCAGTTCAGGCAATAGGCTATCTAGCCTCAACATCGACATCACACAGCGTTGCCTACCATACGCTTGAAAACTTGCGAAACGCCGCTTGCAAACATCTTGCTGCATGCTCCCTAGGCGATGTTCAATCAGCGCCTTCTGGAGCACTTAAGAAAATAATCATTGACGATATTGAGCAAATGGAGCTGCCCATTGCCCACGTTATCCCGGAATTTACCAGCAATGTGCTTCTTCTCATCTTGTGTTTTGCAATCGTGTGCTCAATTGATATCCGGCTCGCTCTCTCTATGCTCATCGCACCAGCCTTGTCAATTGTGCCCCTTTCACTCCTTTTTAAAAACTTTGAACGAGACTATGCAGCGTACTGGACAGCAAGTGAGCGCGTTAACTCAACACTCGTCGAATACATCGATGGAATCGAAGTCATCAAGACTTTCAACCAAGCCGACTCCTCGTATGCTCGCTTTCGTAACGACATCTCTGAATTTGAGAAACTAACGCTTGCCTGGTATAAGTCTGCTCGTATCCCCATGAACGCCATGTTTGCAATACTGCCAACGCTTCTTCTGGGTGTTGTACCAGTTGGATGCATTCTTGTAGCTTCGGGCAGTATCGACGTAGCTCAGATGGCTCTTGCATGTATGTTGTCAATCGGCGTCATTGGTCCTCTTACTAAAATTACGCAGTACACCAATATGTTCAAGGAAATCGAGAAGGTAATGGACAGCGTTAGTAAGCTGTTAGAGATGAAACCCTTGCCCGAAGTCTCTTCTCCCGCACTCATCTCGTCCCACGATATCTCATTCAAAAACGTCCGATTCTCATATTCCAACGAAGAAGTGCTCCACGGAATCTCTCTTGAAGTGCCTGAAGGTACCTCGTGTGCTCTGGTGGGACCAAGTGGTTCTGGAAAGTCAACAATGGCCAAGCTCATTGCTCGATTCTGGGATGCAGGATCAGGAGCAATCCGCATCGGGGAAACTGACGTGCGCGATATACCACTTGATCAGCTCGCTGGTCTTGTGAGCTTTGTGACTCAAGACAATTTCCTCTTTGATCGAACAATCTTTGAGAACGTAAGGCTCGGACGTGAGGGCGCAACTGACGCCGAGGTAGAGCGCGCGCTTGCCGCTGCGCACTGTGAAGAATTGGCAGATAAGCTTGCAAATGGATTTGAAACCCTTTCCGGAGAAGCCGGAGGAGCTCTTTCGGGTGGAGAACGCCAGCGCATCTCTATCGCGCGCGCCTATCTAAAAGACGCGCCGATTCTTGTGCTTGATGAGGCAACTGCATTCATAGACCCCGAGAGTGAGGAGCTCATTCAACAGGCACTCTCAGAACTTGCACGTGGAAAGACGCTGATTGTAATCGCGCACAGAATCTCAACGGTGCGTAATTTTGACAAGATAGTAGTCATGGATTCCGGAAACATCGTCGCTGAGGGAACACATACGGACCTCCTTGGCTCAAGTGATCTCTATCGCCGCATGTGGGAAGCACACATTTCCAATGGAACCCATGAAGTGAAAAAGGAGCAGCGTAATGTTTAGTGCGCTTATAAAAGTGGTGCGTTGGACGGGCAACAAGAAAACGCGAATTCTCTTTGGCTTTGCATACTCTTTTCTTATCTCACTTGTTTCTGCAGCACCCATCGCTATTGCCGCCTGGGCCATGTGCGGGTTTCTCGGCTTATCAAATGGCGAGAAACCCGATCTTAAAATTGCACTTACGGCTGGACTGGCCATTATTGCTTCGATTGCGCTACGCGCTGCGCTCATGTGGCTAAGAGCACGAGCCGAGGAAACCGTAGCTGCAGAACGTTCCAACGAGGTGCGTGTACGTATCGGAGAAGCGCTGAAACGCGTCCCTCTTGGTTACTTTGACAATCACCCATCAGGAGAAATTCTCTCGGCACTCACAACCGAGCTGTCATTCGTGGAAATCCACGGTATGCGCATGGTAGACATGCTTGGCAACGGATACATAACCGCAGCTGCAATGGTGGCGTTTCTCGCCTTCATGGATCTGCGGGCCTGCATCCTCGCATTGGCTGCAATTGCGGTAGCAACGGTGGTACTGGAGCTGATGTTCAAAAATTCCGCGCGTTTGTCGCCCGCACAAAATGACGCACGCGAGGATATGTCTCAGGCAACGTTGGAATACATCCACGGTATGCCTGTTGTTAAGAGTTACCGGCAGGTAGATGCTGCTGTTTCAGCAGTACGCTCCGCATACGCACGTTCTAGAAATGTAAATCTCAAAACCGAGCTTGCTTTCCAACCCTTCAATGCCTTGCTTCTCTTTGTGACACGCAGTGCTTCGGTTGGCGTCATTGTTATCGTATGTATCTCTTTCCTGAACGGCACGATATCTCTTCTTAACTTCTGCACACTGGTGATGTTCTCCTTTATGCTGTTCCAATCAATCGAGGCTTGTGGCGATGCTGCCTACGTAATTGGACACATCGGAGAAGTTATCGACCGTCTTGACGCTATCGAATCCGCACCCGCGATCGATGACAATTGCAAAGCTATAAAACTTGAGTATCACAACCTTGAGATGCATGACGTCTCATTTGCTTACGGAGATGGACCTCTTGTACTTAACGGAATGTCTCTGACTATTCCCGAGGGAACAACTGCAGCTCTTGTTGGAGGAAGTGGTTCAGGTAAGACAACTGTTGCCAAGCTGTTTGCACGTTTCTACGATGCAACAGGTGGCTCCGTACGCATAGGAGACCACGATGTACGCGAGCTTTCTTGCGACAGTATTCTTGCGGACTTCTCCATGGTTTTCCAAGACGTCTATCTTATGGATGACACGATTGAGCGCAATATTGCTTTAAGCAGGCCAGATGCACAGTTTGAAGAGATTGTAGAAGCAGCAAAGGCCGCACGCTGCGATGAGTTCATAAAAGCTCTGCCCGAGGGCTATAAGACAAAAGTTGGAGAAGGTGGAGCTCGACTATCTGGAGGCGAGAGACAACGCATCTCAATTGCTCGCGCAATTTTGAAAGATGCGCCTCTTGTTGTTCTCGATGAGGCCACGGCAAGTGTTGATCCAGAAAACGAAGCAGAAATTCAAGCAGCCCTTGCCCAACTCTGTAAGGGAAAAACTGTGCTTGAAATTGCACATCGTCTCTCAACAATTGAGGAAGCTGACCAGATTTTCTTCCTTAGAGATGGACGTGTTGCAGAACAGGGCACCCATGAGGAGCTTATCTCGCACAGTGGCCCCTACCATGACTTTGTTGAAGCTCGTTCACGTATTGAAGGCTGGCAGATTTCGAAGTAATGGGCATGCTATATGCGAAGTTTTGGGAAATAAGCACAGATGAATGAACAATTAGAGTCACCTGCTCTGCGGGTGACTCTATGTTTTTCTCGAGAACGCTCTCAACAGGTTGAAGTCTATTGATCATACTGTCTAATGTGATGGACAGTATTTGAGGATGTATATTTGTAGCCCCTAGCACACAGGATTGCCATACTCACGCAACATAGCGTCACGGTTAACAATCCACTGCTTACCATACTTACGAGCATTCACTCTTGGAACTATTTTGATCAACCGCAACATCTCTGAACAATGATTCATCTTTTAGAAGCTTTTTATAAGCAAAATTGTAGACGGCTGACATCTATCGTGATATTTTGTAAAAAAATATGTTACTGACAAAAAATAAGTAGCGATAATTTGGATTAGGAGTCTAAGTATGAGACATTTTAAGAATATTATTATTGGCTTTGGCAAAGCTGGTAAGACTTTGGCAGGGAGCCTGACAAGTCATGGCGAAGAAGTGCTTTTGATTGAAAAAGATCCAATGATGTACGGCGGAACGTGTATCAACATCGCATGTTTGCCAACTAAGAACTTGGTGATTAACTCTCAAAGAGGAGTTAAGTATGAAGAAGCTTTCGAAACTAAGGAAGCTATGACAGCAAAACTACGCAACAAGAACTACCACAAGATAGCAGACCAAGACTTGGCAACTGTGCTTGATGCAAGTGCTGAATTTATTGATGATAAGATAATCAAAGTAACTGATGAATCAGGTACAGAAGAATTAACATTCGACCGTCTTTTCATTAATACTGGTGCCGAAAGTAATGTACCAAATATTGATGGCCTAAAGATTGGCGATAAGATATTTACTTCAACTGAAATGCTTGCTAAAAAAGAACTTGCTAAGAATCTGGTTATTTTAGGTGGTGGACCAATCGGACTTGAATTTGCTTCAATGTACGCTGGCTTTGGCAGTAAAGTAACTGTAATTGAACCAATGCCAAGTATCTTGGGCCGGTTTGAACCAGAAATTGCTCAGGCAGCTAAGGCTGATATGGAAGCAGATGGCGTTACCTTCATGCTTAAGTCTTCTTTGACCAAGGTTGAAGAAACTGAAGCTGGTCTTAACTTAACTGTTGAAACCGAAGATGGTGTTAAGGACTTGCAAGCAGACGTGATGCTTGTGTCAGTTGGCCGCCACCCAGCCACTGCTGCCCTTCACCTAGAAAAAACCAGTCTTGAAGTTGGCCAAAGAGGCGAAATTGTCGTTAACGATAAGCTTGAAACCAGTGTTCCTAATATCTACGCTATGGGTGATGTTGCCGGTAGCTTGCAATTTACCTACATTTCGCTTGATGACTGGCGGATTATGGACAATCAACTCTTTGGTGACAAGACTAGAACTAAGAAGAATCGTCCAGTTTTTGCTAACTCAATCTTCATTAAGCCAGCAATTTCTTCAGCTGGACTAACTGAAAGCGAGTTAAAGGCCCAAGGTAAAGCTTACAAGGTCTTAACAATGCCTGCAGCTGGTGTGCCAAAGGCCCAAGTCATCGGCAACCCAAGAGGCTCATACAAGGCTTTGATTGACCCAGAAACTCACGAAATCTTAGGTGCTACTATTTACGCTGAAGAAGCTTACGAAACTATCAATGTCATTACTTTAGCAATGCAGCACCACTTAAAGGCTGAAGACTTGCGTGACCAAATTTACGCTCACCCAACTATGACTGAAGCTCTTAATGACTTATTCAAATTCTAAAAACTAAAAAACTGACTTATCTCATAGCTTGAGTAAGTCAGTTTTTTGTATGGGCCTAGAATAAAAAGTGTACAAGTTAAATAGAGACTCTGATTTAGTATAATTAAGGAAGTAGTTACTGAGACTGGGGAGTTTGGCCGTGGCTCTGGTAATTTTGCCAGCGATAAGGACAAGGAGATTGCACGACTAAAGCGTCAACTTCGTGACGCTGAAGGAGCGATCGAAGTATTAAAAAAATCAATCGGAATTCTGAGCAAGTAACTACCGAAAAGGTATACCAAGAAATGGACGTTCAGCACGCTTTGGAATCCCACCCTTCCATCAATGGTATGTGTGATTATGTTGGAATCTCAAGAAGTGGTTACTATCAACGAGAAAAGCGTCATAATCACCAATCACCGCGAAAGCTTCGGAAGAAGTTTATTCAAGGTGAAATTAAAGCGATTTGGATCAAAAGCCTTTGTATTTACGGTGCCGGCAAAATCACCCAAGAACTTCGCTCAAAAGGATATAAGATCGCTGAACGAACTGTTGGTAAGTATATGCGTGAACTTGGCATTCACGCCGTTTACCTAACCCCTTGGACGACTACCACTACGCAAAAGACGCAGTGAACCCCCCTCCCCTGAGGAAGTGGTGCAACGGCTCACGAGGGTCTTTCGTTATCCAAAAGGAGCTCATCGACTGCATGTGCAACAAGCTGACGTCTATTGATCAAAAACAGCAATATAACCTCAAAGCGAGAAAAGCAGTTACACCTACTTATCACCATACGGAATTCGGAAGTAATCCAGTGTTGCTTTAAATCTATCCTGAGCTGTAAGGCACGTATCAAGAAGATAGCCGTTCTCCTTATCCCACTTAGAGAGCCCTCGATAATAGAAAGACTTCATGTCATCAGTAATGACAAACGGAACAACGTTATGAGCAAGGCATTCTTTAAGCATAATCAACCTACCAACACGTCCGTTGCCATCTTGGAATGGATGAATGCGCTCAAAGCGAACGTGATAATCAACAATATTTTCAAAGGAATGGGAGTTGTTTGAGTTATGAGCCTTTAACAGCGATTTCATCTCTTTAGCAACATTTTCTGGAAGAGTGGTTTCTCGCCCACCGACCTCATTTGGTAGGTGTTTGTAATCTCCAACAGCAAACCAGTCCTTTGCAGAATCTGTTGTTCCCATTTTTAGAATACGGTGAAGTTCTTTGATGATGACCTCTGAAAGAGGGTCTTTTGCATGGTCAATCACGTAATCGATAGCACGAAAGTGATTCTGAGTCTCTACAATGTCATCAATATAAACAGGATTTCCATCAACGCCGATAGTTGCCGTTTCAAAAATCATGCGTGTCTGATCGAGGGAGAGCTTGCTTCCCTCAATGTGATTAGAGTTGTAGGTAAGCTCGACCTGGAGCTTATGGTAAATGCCGCCCTTTATTTTTGAGACCTTTTCTTCAATCAAGCGCGAAAGCAGCGGACTTGTTGACGATGTTTTAGCGTTTTTTCGAGAAGGTTTTACCGCATCAGCTGGAATGTTCCAAGTTTTTCCCACGAGAAAAGCGCCGGGTACGCGACCTGTTGCACAGTAATTGCGCACACTTCTCTCGGATATGCCCCAGAGCTCAGCAATCTGGGCTGCAGAAAGAAATCCCATCGAGCTTTACCTCCCTATCGGCAAAAACTGACGAGATTATTATAACAAAAGAGGATATTTATTGCCGATAGCGGCAAGATTTGAAATCTAACCATACAAAAATATTGTCCACTAAAATGAGCAGTATTTTGAGGTTAAGTATTTGTAGCTCTTAGCACACAGGGTTGCCGTACTCACGCAACATAGCATCACGATTAACAATCCACTGCTTACCATATTTACGAGCATCCACTCCTAGAACTATTTTGCCGTATGCAACAGCCTTGCGCAGAGTTGACTCGCTTAAGCCCCAGAGTTCACTAGCATCTGAAAACGATATAAGTCCATCGAACGGAGTCGTAACTTCCGTTCCGTTCTCCCATACTTCATCACAAGAGAGATCAAGGTCATCGTTCCAGATAATACCGTAGCCACCTTGATCAACCGCAACATCTCTGAACAATGATTCATCTTTTAGAAGTTTAAAAGCCGAAAAACGATGCATAAGTGGAGCTACATCGTAGATTTTTGTAGTCCCATTAGTAAACTGAACACTCAACTTTAAGTCAGTCAGAGCAGAGACTTCTTTGACCTTATGAAATTTCATAATCTGCCTCCTTTAGACGAGTGGCTCGATCTTCTTAAATTCTTGCGTCTCCCACATAACCATAAGCTCAGTTTGATGAATCTCTATCCACTCGCGCACCATACCAGCAGCACGAAGCGGCAGACTCCCATCAATCTCCTCGCCCGAATTAATATCAAAGGCTGCAGTATCCTCACCGTAAATTGCATGTATATGCGGTGAATTGTGCTCTGAACCCAAGAAATACATACGTATAACTATCCCGTAAAACCGTGCAAGTGTAGGCATATATATCCTTTCTTTTAATAAATATATCACGATAACGTGATATCATCCGCAACTATTTACTAATAAAAAACTCCTCGCAACGTGACCGAGGAGTTAATTCAAACTGGAACTAAAAAGAATCTCCGCTGGATCTTATTCCCACTCTTTCGCGCTCGTTTGCCGTGGCGTCATTCAAGTTGGTCCTAGTTTGGTCGTCAGCTTCGACTGCTTTGCCGCCGAATCCCTCCTCGCGTCTTCGCGTAGGTGATTGGGACAAATCCTGAGACAAATTCGCAACTATTTCGAAACCACAAGCCCGAAGTTTCATTTTTTCCGGGGAGAAAAACGGCTTGGTTTTGAGGCTCGGAACAGCCCGAAATGGATGCCAAAACGGGTGGTCTTCCTCTTTAGCACCTATCTAGCGAAGTGGATCGTAGCTAGCGGCTTTGTCGTCTTGCATTTCCGCAGGACAGATGGGATGCGTAAGAGCGATAAGAGTGAAAAGGGACGGAAGTGATTCCGTCCCTTTTCGATGATGATGGGCTGGTGGATTGGACGAGCTAGTTGTTGCGGTCCATGGAGATGGGCGCGAGCTGGTAGTACGTGACCTCAGCAGGCACGTCACTTTCGCAGGAAAGAGCGGACGCGGCGTCCGAGTACGTGCGGGCGGTAAATACCGTCTCGCCGCCGTTGGCGAAGATCTCGAGCACGGATGTGTCCGAAAGAATGCGCAGATCGTCCAAGCGATCGAGGGCCGCGCTGCGAACGGTGCGACCATGGCCGTCTCCGACCATGTCGAACGTCAGCGTGCCATCGAGCCAGGTCAGTTTCACACCGGCACGCAAATTGAGCTTGAGCTCCTTCGCACCGCCGCACGATACGAGCAACTCGAACACGCGGCCGGGCTCATCCATCTGTTCGCCGCATGCGAGCTCGTGCGCGTCGCCGCGCAGGTCCTCCATCTCGGCAACGGGCAGCTGCACGAGCTTGTCGTCGCGCAGGTGCAGCTCGCGCGGCACGGTAAGCGCGCCCTGCCATCCGCGAGGAACCGTGGGGTTGTCGTAGTCGGGGTCGGGTAAGCCAACCCAACCAAACGCAATACGACGCCCCTGCTCGTCCTCAAAGGACTGCGGGGCATAGAAGTCAAAGCCGTGGTCGAGCATGCGCGGCCGGCCATCGTCCACCAGCTCAAAGCTCGACTTGGAAAAATCTGCCTGCACGCGGAAGAACACACACTGGTGCGCGTTCTGGTAATCGAACCCCTCGGCGGGCACGCCCTGCGGACAGCACACCAGCACAAGTTCGCCGTCAAGGAAGAATAGATCGGGGCATTCCCACATGTAACCAAAGCGCTCAGGCAGCGTGATGCGCGTGGTATAGGTCCAGTGATCAAGGTCACGCGAGGTATAGACCAGCACACAGCCGATGTCGTCGCGCGTGCGAGCACCTAGCACCATGTAGTAAGTGCCGTCGTGCTTCAGGACCTTGGGATCGCGCACATGGCAGCTGATGTCTGCCGGGTAGTCGGCGTTTGTTAGCAAAACGCGCTTCTCGCCCAGCTCACAAGGGTCATTGGTCACCAGATGAATTTGGTTGGCCTCGCGTCCTGTGAGCACGTAATCATAGTCGTCGCGGTCGGTGTGCTTGACGTTTCCGGTATAGAAGTAATGGATGCGACCGCTCTCAGCGCTTTCGCGAGCACCGCCCGCACAACTCTCACGCTCCACAAAAGCCGAGCCCGAGTACGCGCCGCTCGCGTCAACCGCAGCGTCGGGGAAAAGCGCCGGACTGTGATCGCGGTAGTGCACGAAGTCCTGCGTAGACAGGTGATTCCACATGGTGGCCCCGCCGCGTGCCGCGTCAAAGGGATTGTACTGATGGTATATGTGATAAATGCCGTTGACCTGCACAAGGCCGTTGGGGTCGTTGAGCCAGCCGACCTCGGGCTGGATGTGAAACGCCAGGCGGTCGGGGTCGGCGGCGACGCGCGCACGCTCCTCGGCGCTGTTCTCGCGCCAGGCCTCGTATGCTGCACGGTCAATCTGGGTGGAGAAGGTGTTCATAAAAAGAGCCTTCCTTGCAAAAGAGCCATCCCGGGTAGGGCGCGAAAACGGCGTTATACCATCCTTCGCACCCCACCCGGGAACAGCCTAGTTCGTGATTACAGCGAGACCTGGAAGCCCGGCGCGCTGTTGCCGTCGTCGGTGGTGGGGACGCCCTTGGCCTTGTTATACGCGAAGATCAGCGCAATAGGAACCACAAAGGCAATCAGATTGCCGACCACGTACCACACGAGGGTTTCGGGCGTGACGATGAGCAGGCCGAGCACGCCAGTCAGGCCCTGGCCAATGGCACGCACCTCCATAAGCTTAACGAAGGCGCCACCGCAGCCCGCGCCGATGCAAGCACAGACAAACGGGATGATCGAGTAGCGCATGTTCGCAGCGAAGATGGCCGGCTCGGAGATTCCCACGAGAGTGGGGATGAAGCTTGACATGCAGATGTTGCGCTCGCGGGAGTGCTTGCGGTGCAGCAGGTACATGCCGATGGCACCACCGCCCTGGGCGATGATGGAGACGGACCAGATGGCCTGGATGTAATTGAAGCCGGTGGTGGCGACGAGGTTGGCCTCGATGCCCTGGATGAACTGATGCGTGCCAGTCACAACGAGTGGCTGCAGGAAGGCCGCGAAGATGAACGCGCCAAAGACGCCCATGCGGTTGTAAAGCACGTCGATGACGCCGGCGAGGACGTCGCCAATAAGGTTACCAACGGGGCCGAAGACCGTGAACAGGGCGATGTTGGCGGCGAGCAGTGTGACCGTAGGGACGAATACAAAGGAGACGACCTCGGGAATGTACTTCTGAGCAAGCTTTTCGACCTTAGCCATGAACCAAGCGGTAAGGATAGCCGGGAACACGCCGCCCTGGAAGGCGACCTGCGGAATCATGAGTCCAAAGAAGTTCCAGTTCGCGGCACCCGTGGGATCGAGCACGTAGGCGTTGCGGTTCACGAGGCTGGGGTGCACCATGACGATACCCACGAGGATGCCCAGGATGGGGTTGCCGCCAAAGCGCTTGACCGCGCTGTACATCACCAGGATGGGCAGGAAATCGAAAGTGGTCGCGATGATC
Source organism: Lancefieldella parvula DNF00906 (assembly GCF_000758945.1). Taxonomy (GTDB): domain Bacteria; phylum Actinomycetota; class Coriobacteriia; order Coriobacteriales; family Atopobiaceae; genus Lancefieldella; species Lancefieldella parvula_C. The sequence continues at coordinate 93,119 of NZ_JRND01000021.1, read as the reverse complement.
GCAAAGAAGCTGGCGATGCTCGCGAGAAACTCGTTGCTCTCGGCGAGGCTGCCCTCCATGCCAAAGAGACCCTTGGCGGTGAGCAGCGACTTGAGGCCGATGATGATGGCGGCGCCCACGAAGGCGGGGATGATGGGGATGAAGATGTCGGAGAACACCCTCAGCACCGCGAAGAACTTGCCCTTCTTGTCAGCTTCGTTGGCCTTGACCTCGGAGGCGCTGATCTCCTTGGTGCCGGTGAGCTCCATGAACGCGTCGTAGACCTTGTTGACGGTGCCCGTGCCAAAGATGATCATGAGCTGGCCGCTGTTGAACAGCACGCCCTTGACGCCGTCGATTTTCTCGAGCTCCGCCTGGTTGTAGGCGCTCGTGTCCTTGAGCACGAGACGCAGGCGTGTCACGCAGTGCGTGGCGCCCTCGAGGTTGTCGATGCCGCCGATGTTGGCGAGCACCTCTTTGGATATGTTCGTGTAGTCCATGCTTCCTCCCTTGTCTGGACTTATTTGTACTACAGCACGGCCAGGATAGGCGCGCTGACAGACGCAATGGTGCCGTCGGTGACGGTGATGGCGATGCCGTCGCCAGGCTTGTCATAGAAGCGGGCGTTGAGGGCGACGTCGTTGACGAAGATTGTGGCGATGTCGTCGTCGACGATGAGACGGACATTGACGGTTTCGCCGGCGGTGAGGTCGATGGGGCGCTCAAGCCCGATGTTCATGGTCTGGAACCACGGGTATTCGGGGCTCTTGTGGAACTCCATGCGCTTCTGACCCAAGTCGACGCGGTACTCAAAGGCAACGCCAGTTTCGGCGTTCTCATGCAACTTGATGGAGAAGCCGCCGGTACCTGGGGTAAAGGTGAAAGAGGTCTCGAGGCAGTAGGTCTCGGATCCCGGGTTGGCAGAAAAGACGTGCTCCTCTTTGGCGGAGGTGCCGGTGAGTTCGAAGGGCTCGAGCTTCTCGCCCTCGCCAAACGCAGCGCGCAGACTGTCGGGGACCTTGGTACCCAGGGTGCCGTCCTCGCGCTGGACAATCTCAAGTGGCATGAAGGTGCCGGCCCACAGGTAAGGTGCGCCGTCGTTTGCCTCCGAGCGCGTGGGGACCCAGCCAAAGAGTACACGACGCTCGCCGTCGAAGGCGGTGCGGGCAGCATAGTACGCGCGGCCGTCAAAGGCATCGTCGACCGGGGTAATCCACGGGCCGTTAATGCTCTTGGACATGCGGTAGCGGGTCTTGTTGCCATCGCTGTACTCAGAGAACACCAGGTACCACCAGTCACCCATCTTGAAGAGGTCGGGCATTTCAAACATGGTGTAGAGGTTAGGTGCCCACCAGTCGCCCTGGAACTCCCAAGTTTCGAGGTCCTTGGAGGTGAACTTTACGATGCGCCCGGTTTGGCATGCCTTGTCCTGCCCGATGCGCGAACCCAGGATCAGCATGTATTCCTCGGCATCCTCGTCCCAGAGGACGTAGGGGTCGCGCCAGTTGCGGACGTCGTAGCCCTCCTGCGGGGGAAGGAGCGTTTCGGTGATGTTCTTCTCCCAGTGCACGGCATCGGTGCTTGTGGCGTGCAAGAGCACCTGCTGGCCGGTGCCAGCGTAAACCTTGTCGCGGTTGCAGCCGGTGTAAAGCGCGTGGTAGGTCTCGCCGATCTTGAAGACCGTGCCAGCGTAAACGTACTGGTCGACCTCATCGTCGGTGCCGCGGACGAGGCTCTCGCCAAAGTCCTCGTACGTGGCAAAGTCACTGGTGGTAGCCAGGGCCCAGCCAAACGGTTCACCCATCACGACGCCACCTTTGCGCGTATCGCGCTGGTGATACAGGTAGAAGGTGCCGTCCTCTGCGTAGGGCATGATGTCGCCCACCCAGACGCCTTCAGGCTGGTAGTAGAGCTTGTACATAGTTGGGTCTCCTCACCATGTTGAGTATGTCAATCGTTTTCATATATTAAACGTATGACATACAAACGCAAGAGGATTTATGCAAACGTATGACATATTTCGGTGAACGGTAAAAAGTGCAGGTAGATTGTATGTGAGAAAAAGGTGAGAAATGGGAAGGGTCCTGCGTTTGAGTAGGGTTTGGGAGTGCGAGTTGCAGGGTGGTGCCTGCGTTTGAGCGAGGTTTAGGCGGTGGTGCCTTCGCGGAGCGTGACGGGCAGGTCGAGACGATCCTCGCTGCGCTTGCCGTCGATGAGGTCGATCATGGCCGTGGCAGCCGTCTGAGCGATGAGGTCGATGGGCTGGCAGACTGTGGTGAGCTCAGGCAAAAAGGTGAGGGTCTGGCGCGCGCCATCAACACCCACCACACGGATGTCCTCTGGAACGCGAACACCACGCGTATGGAGGACGCCCAGGCAGATTGCCGCCATGGAGTCGTCACCCGCAAAGATACCGTCGATGCCGGGATGCTCGTCGAGTACGGCGGCAACGGCTGCGGCTTTCTCCTCCGTCGACTTGACGAATTCAATCTCGCAGACGAGCGGATCAAGCTCTGCTTCGAGCATGACCTGCAGGTATGCGTCGGCGCGCTTGTTGCCGGGCATGCGCATGCGGCTGTTGCTGCGGATGCATAGGATACGGCGACAGCCATCATCGAGCAGACGGCGCGTGGCGAGCTCGCCGATACGCGCGTTGTTGCTGGCGATCTGCACGGCGTCTTTGCCGAGGTCGCAGTCGATGCCCACGAGCGCCATGCCAGGGCCCATGTACTCACGGATCTCGGGGTTGAGGGAACTCACGATAATGCCGTCGACCATATTGCGGCGCAGCATGTCGACGTAACTGCGCTCGAGGTCGGGGCGGTTGCCGCTGTTACAGAGCATCAGCTTGAAGCCGTTGTCGGCCAAGGTACGCTCAACGACCTGGACAAGCTGCCCGTGGAAGGGGTTGCTCACAAAGGGAACGATAACGCCGATGAGGTTGAGACGGCCGTTGAGCATAGCGCGGGCGACGTCGTTGGGTGTGTAGCCGATCTGCTCCATAGCACGGTGGACGTTGTCGCGCGTTTGCTGGCTGATGTAGCCGCGGTTGTTGAGCACGCGTGACACGGTGGTGGGCGAAACCCCTGCCACGGCGGCAACTTCCTTGATGCTGGGCTTCGCCGCGTTCTGCGTTTTGTCCGTGCGCGCCATTCGGGTGCTCCTCCTGTTGTTTCACATATCCTTACAGTATACTACCCCGCTTTTTCGTGCGGTCAAATTGTAGGTCAGTCACAAAACCTGTGTGATTTGGGGTTCCGCACGTACCTCTTCCTGCTCCCGTCGATGATCTTGAGGAAGAAGTACTCGTCGTCCGTCTCGAACAGCCCAGACCCGCGCTGAGGACCCTCCCCTCGGCTGCCTCGGCGTCCTTGCGCTCGAGCGTCGCCAGGCTCGACGTGAGGATGTCCTGGAAGAGCCGGCGGACGTCGCTCAGGCATGGGCCTTCGTGACCTGCACCTACCAGACGAGCAACTCCTGAATCGTCGTCTACGTCACATACTCAGCTGACAACAGAATTTAGTGTCCAAAACGATGTACACCGACAATGTTTTTCGCGCAGATAATGATCGGTGGTTAAAACGCTGGTAGATATCAAATCTATTGGTGAGATAATGGCCTTAGATTGCAAATGGAGAAAGGTAGGGGCGATGGGCTTCTTCGATAAAGGCTTCGACCCAATAAAAGAGGCACAGAAAACTGCGGCCGCTGCAGGAAAAGGAATCGCAAGCGCTGCCGAGCAGGCATCGAATGCTGCTCAAGGCGCCGCCGATCAGACGGGACAGGCCATCGGGGACATTGCAGGCAAGGCAAAGGGTGCTGTTCAGAGCATTGGAGATGCAATCGGGAACGGCCCAGAGCCGAAGAGCTTCAAATACAACACTGAATTTGTCGACGAGCAAAACGTTGTCGCATCGGTCCAATCCCAAAATCCAGCTCCGGAACATATGGCGAAAATGCTCGGCGATGTGGCTGAAGAAGCCGTTAATGCCGCAAGCGCTGCGGCCGCCGGTGCTCAAGGCACCGTCGTCGCCGTCGCAGGTAAAGCAGGGAAAATCGCCGATGGGGTCAAGCAAGGCGTCGAGAATGCAAGGGCAAAAGAACCGGATGAGTACGAGCTCGCCGTCATCGACTACAACCAAACTTACACCGATCTGGAATCGGGAGGAATCGAGCTCTACCAGTCTAGGCTGAGAAGCATCGACCTGCTGGACCTCATTACCGACTTGGTGAACTCGATCGCGAACACGCCGAAGTCGTTCGTGGAGGATATCAAGGAGGTATCCCACAAGAAGCGAAGCTTCAAGGAGTCGGAGGCCTTCGCTCGCGAAGAGCTGAACTCAGCACGGAAATCGGCGGCCGGCGCCGGCGCCGGCGTCGCGGCGGGTATGGCCGTTGCCAGCATCGCCCCATCCGCCGCTATGTGGGTTGCCACAACTTTCGGCACCGCCTCCACGGGCGCCGCAATCTCTACTCTGTCAGGCGCTGCCGCAACAAACGCAGCAATGGCCTGGCTCGGCGGAGGCGCATTGGCTGCCGGAGGCGGCGGAATGGCCGCCGGCAGTGCTTTCCTAGCAATGGCCGGCCCCATCGGATGGGGTGTCGCGGGCGCCACGTTGCTGACCTCCATCGCGCTCTTCGTGAAAAAGCAACACAAGATCGCCAGGGAAAAGCACGAGGAGCTCTTGTCGGTAAAGCGGAACACCGAGGCTCTTAGGGAGACGTCTGCAGCAATCGAAGCGCTCAGGACAAAAACCGATGCCCTTCGTGAAGATCTGTCCATGTCCTTTGTGTCCTCATGTCGTCTGCATGGCGCCGACTACCTCTCCATTTCCGACGACGAGAAACTGGTTCTGGGTTCCTTGGTAAACAACGCGAAGTCCCTGAGCAGCCTCATCGTCGAGAGGGTTTCCACCCGGAACGGTGAATAATCATGAAAGCAGAAAAGGTAGCCAAGAGCTCCCAGGAGCAGGCCATCGCCGCATGGATCGGCCTAATCAACCAGATGAGAATCGACGACCTTATCGAGAATCTCAACCGCCAAGATCAGAACCTCGATTCCGCAATGGAGTCCATGAACTGGGCGCTCGGGAAGATCGAGGACCTCGTCGTTGCGAACAGGGGCGGCAACTGGGGTGTCCATGGCTTCATCGCCGAGGTGGCCGAATGCGGATTGGAGAACGCGCAGAGCCTCCTCCATGGTGATAAATCGGTAATGGAATGGGTGAACGACAACGGGCCCGCCGACCTTTTGCGCAACGGTGTCGAGATACAGGTCAAATTCACGAACGCCGGTGGCAAGTTCTCCCTGGACGCAGTGGCCGCCCATTTACAGAAGTACCCCGATTTCCTCGACAAAGGCGGCGTCTATCAAATCCCGAAGGACCATCTCGACGCTGTGCGCACCCTATATGAGATGCCCAAGGAGGAAGCGGCCAAGCTGGTCTCCTCGACCGGCGGTCCGTCTTACTCAAATTGGAAGAGCATCCATGAGTTCTTCGACTCGAGCGGGTTCAGCATCGATGACCTAGAGGCCTCCAAGTTCGAGTACTCGGAGGTCCAGAAGAACGCTATCGCCGACAAGATGGCCAAGGAGAAAAGCAGGCTCGCAAATGAGAGCGAGCGGATAAAGAAGGACATCTACGAGGAACACAAGCCGACGCTCCAAGAGGGTGCGAAGGCCGCTGCGGCTGGTGCCGTTCTGGAAGCGGGAACGGCATTCGCGCTTTCAGTGAAGCGCCATCTAGGGAACGGGAAACGTATCGGCGACTTAACCCAGAATGACTGGAAGGAAATCGCCAAAGATTCCGGCATGGGACTAGTCAAGGGCGGAGTTCGCGGCGGAGCTATTTACGGACTGAACAACTACACAGCCACGCCCTCATCTGTCGCAAGCGCGCTAGTCACGGCATCTTTCGGCGTCGCCGACTGCACTTACAGGTTCCGCAGCGGCGAACTTACAGAGATTGAGTTCATAGAAAACTCCGAAATCGCATGTCTTGATGCGTCCGTGAGCGCGTTCTCGAGCTTCGTGGGCCAGGCCGTCATTCCGGTCCCCATTCTGGGCGCCCTTGTCGGCAACGCCGTGGGCACGACCGTGTACGAATTGGGAAAGGACTTCTATAGCAAACGAGAGGCTGAGCTGCTCGCGCACTATGCTCAGGAGCTGAACGCCCTCGATACAGAGCTCGATTGCGAATACGCCGCATGTATCAACAGTCTTCGTGAGAATATGAGCGCATACATCAGTCTCCTCGGAAAGGCTTTCTCCCCGAATTCCGCCATGGCTTTTTCCGGCTCCGTTGAACTGGCGGTAAGCCTTAACGTTCCGGATAGCGAAATTCTGCACACGCGCGAAGAAGTCGATGATTTCTTCCTAAATTAAAATCATCCAGGTTAGAGGAACAACGGCCAAGCGATACTTAATCACTCGGCCATTTGCCGTCTAGAACGGATGAATCTCCCGTACTGCCATCATACTCACAACAGCGAATACTTACCTAGGCAGACAAACAGCCGTCGTCTACATGACCCACTTGAACACGGCGCGGAACAGCCAGACGAAAAGCCCAGCGTGACCTTAAGATCCGCCATGAGGAACCTACCAAGCCTCTGCTCGTCGACGTCACCCCATTCTTCCTTGACCTCGTGGACACCCCCCCTCGGCGACCTCTTCCTTCTCTTCCGCGAGCAGCCTCGCCAGCTCGTCTGGCACACCCGGGACCTCCTCCCTCCCCAGTACGCGCTGCAGGTCCCTTATCTGCGACTTCAACGGTTTTGAGGGAGAGCCTACGTGTTCGCGGTAGCAGACGCCGATCGCTGCCGAGTCGCTGGCGCACGCCGACCAGCTGGAGCTACTCGACGTCGAGGGCATCCTGGCTCTGAGGTCGATAAGCGAGAGATGCGCCGAACGCATCCTGGAGGCGCAGAACGAGGTCCTCTACGCCGAGGAACGAACCAAGGCCAAACCCCACGAATAGCGAGGAACGAAGCCCGAGTCGGAAGCTGCTCTTTGACTCCGATTGAGGGATTGATCTACCGCCCGTCCTCGTATTGAACCTAGACGGCCGATGTTCCTCGCATTCCCAGTGCCGCCCCGTGCCGCCGCGTTATAATGCTACAAACGCATTTGTATTGCATTTCGAGCGATGGGAGCGCAGATGCCCGATAGCTACAAGAAGCTCATTCAGAGCAATCCCGACGAGACCGAGATCAGGAGCTTCCTGGTGGACGGCGACCAGGTCTCCGTGACCTTGCGCATCCCTGACACTCTACGCGACGCGGCCAAGGAAGAGGCGGCCCTGCGGGGCATGAGCTTCTCCGCCTTCGTGCGCACGTGCATGATCGAAGAGCTCGCGAAGAAGGGGGCATAGAGGCGTGAAGTCGCTAAACAACGTCGGCGCCGAGCGCCTGGGAGACGCCCTCGGCGAATCCATCGACGACGGCGCGAAGCTGTCGATAATCAGCTCGTATTTCACCGTGTTCGCCTACGGAGAGCTCAAGGAGGAGCTCTCCAAGGTCGACGAGGTGCGCTTCCTGTTCAGCGAGCCCACCTTCGTCAAGCGCATGGCCGACTCGAAGGAGCCACGCGAGTTCGAGGTCGCCCGCCGTGCGCGCGAGGTCGGCGTCGGCGGCTCGGGGCTCGAGCTCACGCTGCGCAACAACCTCAACCAGCGCGCGCTCGCCCGCGAATGCGCCGAGTGGATCCGCGAGAAGGGCGTATTCAAATCCGCCAAGGCGTCCGGCACCATTCAGCCGGGCGGCACGTACGTGGTGGAGAACCCCTCCGGCGACGACCACGCCTTCATGGGCGCCACCGCGAACTTCACGCAGGAGGGCCTCGGCTACGAGCGCCGCCCGGGAACCGTCACCTGCGTGAGCCATTTCGAGAATGCCACCGAGGCCGTCGGCCTCAAGATGATGTTCGAGTCGGTCTGGGACAACCCCGCGATGGTCGAGGAGGTCACCGCGCAGGTGGCCGCCCAGGTCGAGACGCTCTACCGCGAGAACCCGCCCGAGTTCATCTATTTCCTGACCCTGTACCACCTGTTCCGCGACTTCATGGAGGACGACGAGGACAACGGCATCCGCCCCGGCCTCAAGTTCGAGGAGTCCGTGGTCTGGAACAAACTCTACGACTTCCAGAAGGACGCCGTCGTGGGCGCTATCCGCAAGCTGGAGAAGTACAAGGGCTGCATCATCGCCGACTCGGTGGGCTTGGGCAAGACCTACGAGGCGCTCGCCGTCATGAAGTACTACCAGGAGCGCAACGACCGCATCCTCGTACTGTGCCCGAAGCGCCTGCGGGACAACTGGACCCTGTGGACCCAGGACAACGACGACCGAAACCCGTTGGCCGACGACCGCTTCAGCTACACGGTGCTCAACCACACCGACCTGTCGCGCTACCACGGCATGAGCGGCGAGGTAGACCTCGAGCACCTGCGATGGGGCCACTTCGACCTCCTTGTCATCGACGAGAGCCACAACTTCAGGAACAAGAGCACCGACGCGGACAAGACCGACCGCTACACGCGCCTCATCGAGGACGTCATCAAGTCGGGCCAGCGCACGAAGGTGCTCATGATCTCGGCCACCCCGGTGAACAACCGCCTGCTCGACCTGCGCAACCAGATCGAGCTCATCACCGAGGGAGACGACGCGTACCTCGCCGAGACCGACGGCATCCCGTCGATCACCCACGTGACGCGCGTCGCCCAGCAGAGATTCAACGAGTGGAGCAAGCTCTCCGACTCAGAGCGCACGACCGAGAGCTTTGTGAACGCGGTGAACGCCGACTACTTCAAGCTGCTCGACGTGCTGACCATCGCGCGCAGCCGCAAGCACATCACGAAGTACTACGGCGCCGCGAGCGGGACATTCCCGGCACGCCGTGCGCCCCTGTCGTTCCAGACGCCCATCGACCTCGACGGCGAGCTGCCGCCGATAGCCGAGCTCAACGACATGATCGCCCAGCTCACGTTCGCCCAGTACCAGGTGCTCTCCTACGTGCGCGCCGACCAGCGCCGCAAGTACGAGGACCGCTACGGGGACACGTGGGGCAAGGACTTCGAGAGCCAAGTCCACCGCACGACGGCGGTGGCAAACCTCATGCGCATCAACGTCCTCAAGCGCATAGAGTCCTCCGTGAACAGCTTCCGCATCACGCTCGAGCGCATCCTGCGCACGTGCGAGGACATGCTCGCGCGCCTCGACAATGTCGGCGCGTCGGTTTCTTACGATTCAACGGGTTGGGACGGCCAATTCGACGACGATGATGACGCTGAGGAGTTCGTATCCGGCGGAAAGGTCCAGGTGGACCTGCGCGACGTGGACCCGCTGCGCTTGCGCGAGGACCTGGAGTACGACATCGCCAAGCTGGAGCAGCTCCTGGGATACGCCGAACTGGTTACCCCAGAGCGCGACGCGAAGCTCGCACAGCTTAAGAGTTTCGTCGAGGAGAAGGTGCGCCAGCCATACAACGCCGGCAACAGAAAGATCCTCGTGTTCACCGCGTTTACCGACACCGCCGACTACCTGTTCGCGCAGCTCGCTGGCCCCCTGAAGAAGGAGCTCGGGCTCGAGTGCGCAGAGGTGACCGGCGATGGCAGCAGGATCCATTCGCTGAAGCTGCGTCAGACCACCTTCGAGAGGGTGCTTGGCCATTTCTCTCCGAAGTCCAAGGAGCTCTCTGAGAGTGAGAGGGCGCTCGGCGAGATCGACATCGTATTCGCCACTGACTGCATCTCCGAAGGCCAGAACCTCCAGGACTGCGACTGCCTGGTGAACTACGACATCCATTGGAATCCCATGCGCATCATCCAGCGCTTCGGCCGCATTGACCGCCTAGGTTCCGAAAACGACCAGATTCAACTGGTAAACTTCTGGCCCGATATCGCTCTGGATGAGTATATCCAGCTCGAGGGTCGCGTGAAAGGCCGCATGGTCCTCATGGACGCTTCAGCAACTGGTGAGGAGAACGTGCTGGAGGCCAAGGCGAACTCCGAGATGAACGACCTGATGTACCGCCGCAAGCAGCTCGAGCAGCTGCAAAACGAGGTGCTGGACCTGGAGGACATCTCCGGCGGCATCTCCATCACTGACTTCGCCTTCGACGATTTCCGCGTGGAGCTCCAACGATACGCCAAGGAGCACCCTGGCCTGCTCGAAGGCTCTCCTCAGGGATTGCACGCCGTGGCGCGCATCCCGGACGAGCTTGCGGGCGAGGTGGAGCCTGGCGTGGTCTTCTGTCTGAAGCAGAACGACGAGACCCGTGACCCGAAGGACACCAACCCGACGTTCCCATACTACGTTTCCTATGTCACGGATTCTGGCATTGTGAAGAGCAAGCATACTAACCCCAAGGTTGCCCTAGATATCATGAGGGCGGCTTGTTCGGGGCAGGCGGAACCGATTTTCGAGCTCTGCTGCTCGTTCAACGAGAAGACGAAGGACGGTCAGAACATGGGCCGCTACACCGATCTGCTGGATGACGTGGTTGATGAGATCACGGGAGTGCAGGAGAGCAAGGGCATGGACAGCCTGTTCACCCTGGGCGAAGTCGGAAGCTCCGGAAGCCTTTCGTTCGACGACTACTCGCTGGTGAGCTTCGTGGCGATTCGATGAGCATGCGCATGAACGACATATTCAAGCTTCCCGAGAAGGCATTGGCAGGCAACAGGCGCATCCCGAAGACGAAGCTCGTGGAGCAGGCGGCGCTCACGAGGCATGAGCAGAAGGTCCTGGACAAGGTGAAGAGGCTGGAGCACTGCGCGACAGTGCAGAAGTCCACCGCCAGGATGCTTCCGCGCGTGGACGACGAGCACGACATCCAGGGCATCATCTTCCTGAGGTGCAAGATGGCCGGGACCTCGGAGGCATACGCCGAGGTGGGGAGGCTGCTGCACAAGTGCTTCCCGAACCCTACGGTCATCCTCTTCGACGGTGGGGCTTCATGTTGCATATCGGCGTCGGTCACCAGGAAGAGCCATGCCGAGCGGGGCGCCACCGTCATTGAGCTCATTGAGTCCAGCGGCGCCTTCGGGCGCGATGACCGGGGTTATGCGGGCTTCCTGGATGCGCTGGCATTCGCCAAACTGAGCCAGGAGGATCTGCTCAGGTACCTGGAGGCAATCGTCTGGAACATCAGGCTCTCCAGGACGGTACCGGCCCTGGGCTTCTTCCCGAGCTGTCCCGAGGTCTCGCGCCAAAGGCTCATCGAAGCCGTCGGTAGGCACGATTCCCTGAGAGTGTCAATCAAGGACATCGAGGAGAAGAGGCGTGAAAAGGACATTTCGCTCAATGACGCGGCGAAGCTGCGCATGGAGCTCAAGAAGATAAAGAAGGAATGCGACTCGGTCGCCCAAGAGATAAAGGAGATCTGCAATGGATGAAATCAAGGAAATGGACCTCGAGTCCAAAGACCTGGTGGCCGAACGCATCGAACAGATGAAGGCGCTGTTCCCGGAGATCGCCACTGAGGGCGACGGAAGCATCGACTTCGAGAAGCTGCGTCTGATTCTCGGCGACGAGATTGATGAGGGCGATGAGCGCTATGCGTTCACCTGGCCAGGCAAGACTGACGCCATCAGGCAGGCACAGACGGTTTCGAGCGCCACGCTGCGCCCTTGCCCCGAGGAGAGCGTGGACTGGGATACCACCCAGAACCTCTACATCGAAGGCGACAATCTCGAGGTGCTGAAGCTTTTGCAGCGCGGTTACCACGGCAAGGTCAAGATGATTTATATTGATCCGCCGTACAACACGGGCAAGGATTTTGTATACAAAGACAACTTTGGTGACTCGATCGAAAACTACCATTTGCAGACAAGCTCAACCGGGCAATCAAATGCTGAGTCAAGCGGGCGCTTCCATTCTGAGTGGTGCTCGATGATTTATCCGCGGCTTCGACTTGCGCGCGAGCTTCTTTGCGATGAGGGGTCTATTTTTATCAGTATCGGAGAGGAGGAAGTCTCCACTCTCAAGGCCATCTGCCTTGAGATATTTGGTGGCAGTAACTTTGTCGGCAATATCGTTTGGCAATCGCGAACATCCATTTCCAACGATGACGAGATTTCAAGCAATCACAACCATACTCTGGTTTTCTCAAAGAAACGCAGTGCTCTCGAGTTCGGCGGGGACGAAATCGATGACTCGGATTATTCCAATCCAGACAATGATCCGAGGGGTCCGTGGAAGTGTGTGCCTATTGACGCAAATCATGCTGGAGGAGACACCCAGTTCCCGATTCGCAATCCAAATACCGGCGTTGATTACTATCCCCCTAATGGGCGTAGTTGGGCCTACAATCGCGATACTGTTGCAGAACTTATGTCAGATAACAGGATAGCTTTCGGAACTACCGGGACATCAGCTCCAAAGCGCAAACTCTTTCTAAATGAAAGAAAAGCAAAAGGCGATACAAAAACGCCCAATTCAGTGCTCCTTGACGCCGGAACTACGAAAAATGGCACTGAAGAAATAATGAGCCTCCTTGGAGATAAGGTCTTTGATTTTCCGAAGCCCTCGTCCCTCATCGAGCGTTTGCTTGACTACGGCATGCATTCAGGAGATGGCGTTTTCTTAGACTTCTTTTCTGGTTCCGCATCGAGTTCTCATGCGGTCATCTCCAAGAACGCCAAAGATGGCGGCACTCGCACATTCATTGCCGTACAGCTTGACGAGAACCTCGACAAAGCAAAAGAAAAAGCTTCGATTGACGCTAGGAAGACTATCGAGCGAGCTTGTAAAATGCTTGGCTCTATTGGTAAACCTCATATTCTTACAGAAATCGGGAAAGAACGCATCCGTCGTGCCGGTAAGATGATCGCCGCCGAGGTCGAGGAAGCTAACCGACAGCTCAAACTCGGCGAGGAACCCAAGAAGGTGCCGGATATCGGCTTCCGCGTGCTCAAGCTCGACGAGTCGGGCATCGAGACGCCGAGGCCCGGCGAGCTCCTGCTCGACCGCGTGAAGCCTGAGCGCTCCGACGAGGACATCATCTTCGAGATGATGCTCAAGTGGGGTTTGGAGCTTACCTATCCCATCGAGAAGACTGAGATCGGCGGCTACCCCTGCTACTCCGTAGCGGGTGACGCGCTCATCTGCTGTATGTCGGAAGGCCTGACGGTTCAGGTTATTCAAGAGATCGCGGATATGGAGCCTGATCGCGTGCTCATGCTCGACTCTATTCTCGATGACACCCTCAAACTCAACGCACTCCAAATCTTCAAGCGCACTGAGGAGAAAACCCAGAAGAAGATCGACTTGAGGACGGTGTAGACATGCCATCCTTGGAATTCAAATACTCGTCTGACCAGCAGCACCAGGTCGATGCCATCAACGCCACCTGCGATTTGTTCCGCGGGCAGGAGTTCATGTCGTCCGAGTTCACCGCTGGCACCGTTGGCGGCCTGTTCGGCGATGCCATCGTCGTCGGCCACGCAAACAACCTCCGCGTCTCAGCTAGACAGCTTGAGGAGAACCTCCATGCCATCCAGGAGGAAAACAGCCTCCAGCGTACAAACGAGATGACGGATGGCCGCCTGCGTGACTTCACTATCGAGATGGAGACGGGTACCGGCAAGACCTACGTCTACATCCGCAGCATCTACGAGCTCAACAAACGCTATGGCCTTACGAAGTTCGTTATCGTGGTGCCTTCCATCGCCATTCGCGAAGGTGTGAAGAAATCCTTCGAGAGCACGAAAAAACACTTTGAGGGCCTCTACGACCACAGGCCGCTTGAGTTCTTCGTCTACGACTCGAAGGACATGGGCCCTGTTGGCAACTTTGCTACGTCCTCGGCTATTCAGGTGATGATCATCAACATCGGCGCCTTCAATAAGGAGATGGACTCCGACGAGAAGAAGGGCGTCACCAACATCTTCCATCGTCCGAGCGAGAGGCTCATCGGCGGACGCAGCCCGCAGGAGCTGGTAAGCTCGTGCAATCCCATCGTCATCATCGACGAACCGCAGAGCGTTGACAACACCGCAAAGGCCAAGAAGGCCATCAAGAGCCTGAACCCGCTGTTCGTGCTGCGCTATTCCGCGACGCACAAGGAGCCATACAACATGCTCTACAGCCTGGGCCCTGTGGACGCGTTCCAACGCAACCTAGTCAAGGGCATCGTTGTCGACTCCGTCATGAGCCAGGAGGACCTGAACGGCGCCTACGTGAAGCTCGAGTCAACAGAATACAAAGGCGGCTACAAAGCCAAGGTCACCATCGACGTGCGCCAGAAGGACGGCAGCCAGAAGCGCAAGGCCGTCACAGTGAAGACTGGCGATGACCTCTACATGAAGTCCGGCGAGAACACCGACTACGAGAGCGGCTGGGTGATCAGCAACATCGGCACCGAGGTCGGTAACCAGTTCATCGAGTTCACCAACGGTGAGTACCTGGAGCCCGACGACCCGGCGCTGGGCGACACCGCAGCGCTCGCAATCAAGGAGGCGCAGATTACCCGCACCATCGAGGATCATCTGGAGTGCCAGCTGAAGCTATACCCGCTCGGTATTAAGGTGCTGTCCCTGTTCTTCATCGACAAGGTGGAGAAGTACCGCCTCTACGCGCCGACCGTGCACAACGGCGAGTACGCCGAGATCTTCGAGCGCAAGTACCGCGAGCTCGCCTCCAGTGCCAAGTGGCAGCGCAGGTACGAGAAGGCCGGTGTGCCGCTGGCGACCGACCCCTCCAGCCTTCATCAGGGTTACTTCGCCAAGGATGGCAAGGGCAAGTTCAAGGACACGAAGGAGAGCGCCAGCAACGCCGCCGACACCAGCGCCTTCGAAGCCATCATGAAGGCGAAGGAGCGCCTGATTTCCTTCCCTGACGGCGAGGACGACGTCAGGGATATCCAGTTCATCTTCAGTCACTCCGCCCTGAAGGAGGGCTGGGACAACCCCAACGTATTCCAGATCTGTACGCTGGTGGAGACCAACGACTCGCTGACCAAGCGCCAGAAGATCGGCCGAGGCCTGCGCCTGCCCGTCAACCAGGACGGCGAGCGCTGCTACGACCCTGACATCAACGTGCTGACTGTCATCGCCAACGAGTCCTACAAGTCCTTTGCTGACGGTTTGCAGACCGAGTTCGAACGCGAGGGCTATCGCTTCGGCGTGCTCACCGCGGAGTCCTTCACCAAGCTCACTTTCAAGGCGGAGGACGGCTCCGAGGAGAGACTCGGCTTCGACCGCTCCAGGAAGGTCTACGACGCCTTGGCCGCAGATGGTCGAATTACTTCCAAGGGCGCCATCACGCCTGAGCTGAAGCTTGCGGCCGAGAAGGGCGAGGTCGAAATGCCCGAGGGCCTGGAGCAGGTGGCTCAGCAGGTCTGCGACGTCATTCTGCACAAGGCCCAGAAGCTGCAGATCAAGGACAAAGCGAAGCAGGTAGAGGTCGAGCTGCAGAAGGACGTTACGGCTGACCCTGCCTTCCAGCAGCTTTGGGAACGTATCCGCCAGACCACCCGTTTCGAGATGGACATCGACACCGACAAGCTTGTTGAGAAGGCTATTGAGGGCATCCAGTGCATGCCACGCATCAAGCCGCTCGAGGTCATGAGTACCCGCGCGGGCCTGAACATCGATGACACGGGCGTGGCCGCTAAGAAGAAAAAGAACCTGCTGGGTGAGGACACCGCCGATGATGACGTGGCGCACAGCGTGGTAACCACAGATGTCGCACGCGTATACGACCTGCCTGATCCAATAGCCGAGCTCCAAGACGCCGTGGGCCTGACCCGCAGGACCATCAAGCGCATCCTCGAGCAGTGCGGCCGCTTCAAGGAGTTCTCCATCGACCCGATGACGTTCCTCACGCAGGTAGCTGCCAAGATCGAGGCCGCGAAGAACGAGGTGGTCTCCCAGGGCATCAAGTACACGAAGCTCCCAGAGAGCGAGTGGTACACCATGGACATCCTGGCGGTTGAGGATCTTACTGCGTATCTCGACCAGAACGCCTGGGAGCCTTTGAGCGGTAAGAGCATCTATAACTACGTCGTGTACGATTCCTCAACCGTGGAGAAGCCGTACGCGTTGGCGCTTGACCAGTCCGAACAGGTGAAGGTGTTTGCAAAGCTCCCCGCTAAGTTCAAGATCGACACCCCACTGGGCAGTTACAACCCTGACTGGACGTACGTCGAAGAGGTGGACGGCAAGGAGCGCGTCTACTTCGTCATGGAGACCAAGGGCGGTGGCAACGGCACACCCAGCTTGCGTCCTGCCGAGAAAGCAAAAATCGACTGCGCTAGGAAGCATTTCGAGGCTTTGGTAATCGAGGATGTCATCTATGACGTTGAGACTACGTATCACTATGTAACCGCTTAGATGTCAGAGACTGAAAAGGTTTGTTATGGCTGAACCATTATTTACAAGAGTTGACCGTCCGGTTGGGAATTTGGTCAGTGATGTTATAGAGGGCAGGGTGGGTCTACCTGACCTCCAGCGTCCTTTTGTCTGGAAAGACAGCGATGTTAGGGATTTGCTTGATTCCATGCTTCGAGGCTATCCAATTGGATATTGCATTCTTTGGGAAGCTCCTGATGATCAGGAGGACAAGAAGTCCTCGATAGGTCTCAACGAGAAGAACTATGCAACCCCAAAAGAGCTTGTAATCGACGGCCAGCAACGCCTTACTGCGCTTGTGTCTTCGCTTTACGGAGTTCCGGTCAAGGATCAGACGTTCTCTGACAGGACGATCAGAATCGCATACGATCCAATCACAAGGGAATTCCATACGTGGGACGCGGCGATTGCCAATGATGCTCGCTATATTTCAGACGTTAGCAAGGTTTTCGAGGCGAAAAGAAATAACGAAGCAACGAAGTTCAGGCGTGAGTTTATCAAGCGACTGAATGAGGCGAACGAAAAGCGTGAAGCCGAAGCGCTTGATGACAATGCAAAAACGGCTATCGAGGACGGAATTAACGAACTTCTCAATCTTGAGACCACGTATCTTATTCCCATCCTGTCGATTTCGAACAAAGCAGACGAAGAGCAGATGTCTCAAATCTTCATTCGAGTCAATTCAGGCGGCACGAAGCTTAACGAGGACGACTTCATCATGACTCTGCTTTCGGTGTATGAGCCAAAGACAAGGCAGCGTATTGAGGATTGGTGCGAGGCGAGCCATAAGCCCGGCATCGGGACTTCCTACAACGCCCTGTTGACGATTAAGCCTAGTCACGTCATTAGGGCAACTGTAGGACTCGGCTTTGGTCGCGGCCGGTTGCGCTATGCTCGACTGATTCTGAACGGTCGAGATCTTAAAACACGCGAAACAAGCGCCGCCAAGCGCGAGGAGAACTTCGAGAAGTTTGATGCTGCTTTGGACAAGGTCCTGAACCTTAACGTTTGGCACGCCTTCATCAATGCGCTAGGCGAGGCTGGCTATGTGAATAGCAGAATGATTAGCTCCGAGAACACGATACCGTTGACGTACACTATCGCACTTATCGCGAAGCATCGTTTCGGTATCAATGGCGTTGAGCTTCAGCAGGTATCAAAGCGCTGGTTCTCGATGGCGATCCTCACCCAGATGTACACCGGCAACTTCGAGTCGGTGTTCGAACAGCAAATGAATTCCATCGAGGAGCTTTCCGACGTTGATTCGTTTAGGGCTTGGGTAGACTCCGAGATTGCCTCACGACTTACCGATGACTACTTTGGTGTTACGCTTCCTAATGAGCTTGATAAGAATCGCGCAAGTGGCCCTGTATGGAATGGGTTCCTCGCGGCCCAAGTTGTCCTTGGTTCTCGCGTGTTGTTCAATACCGGCACTGTTGCGCAACTGCTGCTTCCTAGCAGTAGTGGTACCAAGAAGGCGTATGACAAGCACCATATTTTCCCTGCGAACTTCTTGAAAGGCGGCCCATACGAATATGCGAAAGATCGCAGAGCAAATTTCGTCTGCGTTGATTATCAGAACAATATCTACATCAGTGACGATGATCCGAAGCTATACGTTACGAAATACAGGGAAGCCTTGGGTGATGATGCTTACCGCGCAACTTGCTATGACAACGCTTTGCCGTATGACTTTGAGAATATGGAATACCCTGACTTCATGAGGGAGCGTTGTAAGCTCATGTCTGAAATGATCAAGAAGGCTTTCCTTAGGCTCTAGTCATTAGCGAAACGATTGACAAATGCGGGGGCCGCAATGGCCCCCGTATCTATTGAGTTCTAACGTTGACTGCGGTTTTGTCAGAAAGCCACCAAATTATGTCCCGTTGAGTTTCGTTTGAGTTTCGCATCCGTTTTAAGGGTTGTGGGACAAGTTACTGGGACAATTTACTCTTCGGTTTTTCCTTTACTCTCCGTTCGCTGGGTGTCGCCATGTCCGAGGCGTACGGCGATTTAGAGTAAAAACGATTAAAACACCAGTTCAAAAGGCATAAAGAAACCCCCTGAAATGCATGGATTTCAGGGGGTTCAAATCCTTTTACTCTACCTAAATCGCAGGCGGCTTTGCATTTTTCCTTACATGGCGTCATCAGACGGTACACCACGGACGGAAAACGCAGGTCAAAGCCCTATCGTCTTACTCCCACTCGGTGGTTATAGTTTTGCCGTCTCGTCACTCCAATTGCACCCAGTTTTCGGCGGCATCTCGAAGTGAGTGCCGCTGAATGACGCGACGTCGCGTTTCATCGGCTTCGGGGACAAAAGCTGGGACAACTTCAAAAACCATTTTCAAACTCAGAGTATTGAGTTTTTATTTTTGTCCCAAGGGGCACGGAGAGCCGCCTTTGGAGGCTCGATATCGCCGAAAAACGCCCGTTTTGAAACTCAACCGCCTTTGAGCCTGCAAACCACCAGCTTCAACAGTAAGTGAGTCGACGCGGGTGGCTTACGAGCCGTTCACAAAACCGCAGGCCACAGGTCTTTGTCAACGATAAGCAAAGTGAATAGTCTCAGGTGGCTTGCCCATGAGTTGGCGTAAGCCTGTTTAGCAAAAGGCTAATCGGACACGACAGGCCGCCCGCATGGCGACGGCGTTTCCCGTGCGGGCACAAACAGCCCTGCGTGCCCTGTCGCGCGATATCCCAATGCGACGTTCAGAACCCTACCCGCCAAGCAGCCACCTCGCGAAATTCAGCACGAGCACGCCCTCCCGGGTATGGGGCTCATGCCTCGTGCGAGTGATGAGAATCTTCGGGAATGCATCCCCGATGGATAGAATCGGCGCAATCTCCCTCTCGAGCGTCGAATCGGCGCCGATATCGTCGCTCACATACACTTTCCTTCCCGGTTTCGAAACTTGGAAGGCAGTATGCGCAAGGATGCGTCGAGGTGCGATCCCAGTCGTACCATGCCAGCAGAGATGTCGAGGCACATTCGTTCATGCTGCAATGCGGGCATCGGAGATGAAAAACAGCCCGTCGGGTAGTCATGGGCGTGCGGGAGCCCGCATCAGTAACCTGCCTCCTCGGTTGTCCCTTCTTTGCATGGTCGTCTACATAAAGGAGGAACCAGCCATGCAGATCAGCATGCTTGCCCTTCTTGGGTCACGGACCGGGGAGGCGAGGGCCTCCGTCGGGACCGCCCCGAGCAACCGGCATATCCAAGGAATGACAAGGCTCGATCGCTGTGCTGGTCAGGATGCCGAAGCGGGCCGTCCGCCAATCGGAATGCGGGTCAGGATGCTGCAACGTGATTCCAGCTGCAGGATACGGCTCCTTTGCGGTTGCCGCAAAACCTGCTGGCAACATTCTTACTATCCGAATGATGTACGCATCCCTTGGGATCGTTTCGCCTGACCAGGGCCATCTTCAGCGCCTCATCGGCCAGCTCGGCAGGCGCCTCTTCCACGCGTAATAGCCCTGGCGGGTCACCTATGCAACCAAAGATACAAAAGGAATCGAATGGCCAGAGAGGATTGCCCTTACCGATGCTCGATTCTTGACAGGCAAACTCAAGCCTCGTTAATATTACATGGTTTGCCAGACCGAATTAACAAAGGAGGGGTGTCGTGGTTGGTCTTTTCCGCACGTGGATGAGCGCCTAGAAAGCGGCGCTGTTGTGGCGTCGCGCTGTTTTTCTGCACGCCATTTCACGATTGGACATAACCATGATATTTGAAACCTCTCGGGGCAGGTCTGTTCTGCTGTGCCATTCATGGCAATTCAAGCTTTGTTTCGTATGGGGCGGGGAGCTCGTTTCGACATTGACGAGTTCGATTCTCCAAATGGGTCTTATTTGGCATCTCGCCCTCACGACAGGGTCGTCTTCTCTCCTCTCCTTAGCATCGCTGGCAGGCTTTCTGCCGATTGCTTTGTTCGGAATCCTTGCGGGCGCCGTTGTCGACAGACTGCCTTTGAAACGTGTCCTCATCGGCGCCGACCTCTTCATTGCCGCGGTGGGTGCCGCCTTGGCGATTGCCTCGTTGGCCGGCAGCTTACCTGCATGGCTAATTCTCATCGCCCTGTTTCTCCGTCCAGTTGGTACTTCGTTCTACACGCCAGCCTCCCAATCTCTCACGCCCCATCTCGCCCCGCCAGAGCATCTCGTTCGCCTATCGGGGGTGACTCAGGCGATTCAGTCCGGCGGATACATTCTTGGCGCCGCGCTTGCAGCAGTGATTTATCCCGTGGCGGGCATTACCGCTATGATTGTCCTCGACGTGCTGGGAGCGCTTTTCGCTTCTTTAGCCGTCCTCGCCGCACAGATAGACGCAGGGGGCCTCGATGAAGCCGACCGCAGCTTGTCCTTTTCCAATAAGGTTCGAGAGCTCTTCTCTGAGATTTCGGACGGCTACAAGCTGATTAGGGAGTACAGGGGGCTGTTCGCCCTTCTTTGGTGCGGGTTCGTCTTCGCTTTCGCGTTCTCTCCGCTCGCGGCATTGTTCCCAATAATGACCTTGGGGCATTTTGGCGGTAGCACGGGGGATGCCGCTTTGGTGGAAATCCTTTTTTCTGCAGGCATGCTGGCTGGGTCCGGCATTTTGGCGGCCACGGGAGGGTTCCGCAATAGGTCGTTCACCATGGTCGCCGCGATTGCCGGCTTCGGCATTGCCGCAATCGTATCCGGATCGCTCGGCCCGTCATTGTTCGCTGCTTTCCTGCCGGTGAGCTTTCTTATGGGCGCATGCTCCCCGTTGTACGCGGGAACCCAGACTGCCCTTATGCAGGAGCAGATACCTCCTGAGTACCTAGGCCGCGTTTTCGGCCTCTACGGAACCATCATGGCGTGGGCCATGCCCATGGGCCTCGCAGCCCCCTCCGTTTTTGCGGATCTGCTTGGAGCTCCGTTATGGTTCGTCGGCTCTGGAGCGACCATGGTACTGCTTGCGATGGCTATGCTGCTTGCTCCGAGCGTCCGAAACGCGGGGAAAAGAGATACCGGGCAGATTCAATAGCCCAAGTATTCGAAAAAAAGAGGCAGCAGCCATCGGTTCAAGCGTCAGCCTTCAAGCCCTTGCGACGACGAGGTATTGCACCGACATTCCGCATCGCGCTCCTTATTCGTCGCCAACTATCATTTTCGGATTTGCCGGCTTGCGCAAGGTCAAAACGCTCGCGCCGGCAATTGGGCAAAGGCGAAAAATCGACGTGAGCAATCTTTTTTGGCATGGCTGCGCTTCCAGTAAAACGCTAATACACAAAAGGCGGTTCAACCTATGGAACTCATAGTCAAAGCTAAAGACATCTTTTTGGAATATGCCGGCCGCGATATCCTAGATATCGAAGAGTTGGAAATCTACTCCTACGATCGCATCGGCTTGGTGGGAGACAATGGCGCAGGCAAAACCAGCCTGCTTAAAATTCTGAGCGGCAATCTTACCATTGCGGACGCCGACGTCAGGCGCTTCGGCAGCATTGCCCTCATCGGCCAACTCGATGAACTCGACCTTGATGCGGCTCAGGACAGTGGTGAGATGCTCTCCCGTCTCAACGTCGCCGGAGTGGCGCAGGAGACGATGAGCGGCGGGGAGGAAACACGCGCCAAGATTGCCTCTGCACTCTCCCAGCATGCAAGCGCGATCTTCGCCGACGAGCCTACGAGCCACCTCGACCAAGACGGCATCCGCCTTCTCGTCGGACAACTCAAGGCATTTGATGGGGCTCTGCTCATCGTGAGCCATGACCGTCATTTTCTCGACCAGGTGGTAGACAAGATCTGGGAGCTCAAAGACGGCGGTATTTCCGAATTCTGGGGTGACTACTCCGACTATCTGCGACAGAAAGAAGAAGAGCGCAAAGCTCAGGCGACTCGATACGAAGAGGCGATGCGCGAGCGCGATCGCCTCGAAGCCGCCATCGAAAAACAACGGAAAAAAGCACGGCAGGTCGACGCCAAGCGGAAGGCTGCGAAAAAAAGCAACGAGTATGCAGGTCGATTGGGGCATCAGAAAGCAACCGGCACCAAACAGAAGAGGATGTACCAGGCGGCTAAGGACATGGAGAAGCGCCTCGAAGCGCTCGAAGGGATTGAGGCCCCAGATAGCATTCGCGCCGTGCGGTTCCGCCAGAGCAAGGCCCTGGAACTGCATAGTAAATTTCCCATCTCGGCAGACGATTTCAGCTTGAGCTTCGGCAACTGCATGCTCTATGACCACGCGAAATTCGAGATACCGCTCGGTGCCAAAGTGGCCATCACCGGTGGCAACGGTACAGGAAAGACCAGCCTGCTGAAGGCAATCGCTCGACGCGCCGACGGTATCAACATCTCTCCCAAGGCAGAGATCGGTTACTTCGAGCAAACAGGCTACAAGTTCGACGCCCGTCAGTCTGCGATCTCGTTCATGCAGGATGGTTGCGAGTACAGCATGACCGAAATTCGAGGCATCCTCGCCTCTATGGGAATCGGACCGCGCGACCTGACAAAGGACGTTGGCGTTCTCTCGGGAGGCGAAGTCATCAAGCTGCTACTCGCGAAGATGCTGCTGGGCAGATACAACATCTTGCTCATGGACGAGCCTGGAAATTACCTGGACATCAAGAGCGCCGAAGCCCTCGAGCAGATGATGAGCGCCTATGCCGGAACGATAGTGTTCGTCTCCCACGATAAGAGGCTGGTCGAGAACGTCGCAGACATTGTCTACGAAATAAAGGACACCAAGCTAGTCAAAATCTTTCAGCGCGAATAGCCCTAAATGAGCAAGAAATAATCCCCGAACGGAGACAAGGGAGTAAAACGGCAAAGAAAGAGCCTCCGTCCCAACGCAGGGAACGGAGGCTCTTTAATCGCTTTTACTCATCTCCGTCGCTGGTGGCTTTGTCATGACTCTCGTACGAAACGAAACTCAGCGGCACAGTGCGGCACTCAAAATCGCAGGTCAGAACCCTATCGGCCTACTCCCACTCAATGGTCGCAGGTGGCTTTGGAGTGATGTCGTAGGCTACACGGTTAACGCCAGCAACTTCGCTAACGATGCGAGAAGAAATACGGGTCAGCAGCTCGTATGGGAGCTTTGCCCAGTCAGCGGTCATAGCGTCGCTGGACTCAACGGCACGCAGGATAACCGGACGGGCATACGTACGCTCGTCGCCCATAACACCAACGGACTTAATGTCGGGTAGAACGGCAAAGTACTGCCAAACACTGTGCTCGGAGTTACGGTCGCCTGTCTCGTCAAAGAGTTTGGCGTTGTAAGCATCAATCTCTTCACGGACAATAGCGTCTGCGTTGCGGAGAATCTCCAGCTTTTCTGGGGTAACGTCGCCAATGATGCGGATAGCAAGACCAGGACCTGGGAATGGTTGCCTGTAGACAAGGTTCTCTGGCAGGCCGAGAGAAACACCCAGCGCACGGACCTCATCCTTAAAGAAGTGATCCAGAGGCTCAATCAGGTCAAAGTGAACGCCCTCTGGGAATGGAATCAGGTTGTGGTGGCTCTTGATAGTTGCAGCTTTGCCGCCCGTCTTACGAGCACCGGACTCAATAATGTCAGGATAAATGGTGCCCTGTGCCAGGAACTGAACGCCGTCCAGCTTCTGAGCCTCGTCAAAGAAGACCTTCCAGAACTCAGTACCAATCAGGCGACGCTTCATCTCTGGCTCGGTAACGCCAGCTAGAAGCTTAGCGTAGCGCTCCTCCGCATGAACATGAATCAGAGGCACGTTGAACTGCTTGCGGAAGACCTGCTCAACCATCTCTGGCTCACCCTTACGGAGCATGCCGTGGTTCACAAACACGCAGGTAAGCTGATCGCCAATAGCACGGTGGACAAGGGCAGCAACAACAGAAGAGTCAACGCCCCCGGAAAGCGCCAAAATAACGCGGCCATCACCAACCTTCTGGCGAATCTCCTCTACCTTCTGCTCAATGATGTTGTCCATAGTCCACGTCTTCTCAAAACCACAGATATTGAACAGGAAGTTAGAAAGCATCTGAGAACCGCACTCGGTGTGGTTAACCTCTGGATGGAACTGCGTAGAATACAGGTTCTTAGCAGCGTTTTCCATAGCTGCAATAGGGCAAACGTCGGTAGAAGCGGTAACGGTAAAGCCCTCTGGAACCTCAGACACAGCATCACGGTGGCTCATCCAAACGGTCTGCTGCTCAGCGGTGCCGTCAAAAATGCGGCTCTCCCCCGCGCGGGTCAGATGAGCTGGGCCATACTCGCCCTTCTCGGTATGTCCAACGGTGCCACCTAGGGTAACCGCCATAATCTGCTGTCCATAGCAGAAACCAAAGACAGGAAGGCCAAGCTCCAGAATCTCGGGGTCAATCTTTGGCGCATCCTCCGCGTAAACAGAAGCAGGGCCGCCGGACAAAATGAGCGCAGATGGATTGAGCTCACGAAGCTCATCTGCGGAAATATCACAAGGAACAATCTCGGAGTAGACGTTAAGATCACGCACGCGACGTGCAATTAATTGGCCGTACTGGGCACCAAAGTCTAGAACTGCAACAAACTGCTTGGGCCTGGACTCGCTCATGCATGACTCCGCTTCTCCGGTTTCCCGGTCACTTTTGATTCTGTGCCAACGCACAACGCCGCACGTATGGACACATATCTCTACCACGAATTTATTGCTATTAATAATACCTTCAACCAGCCGATAACACCACGAGAGATTGCGCGCGCCAAAAAGTCTTCTTATTCTGCGCAAACAAAAGACGGCAAAGTTCTATAATCTGACGAGATATGCTACTAATTTCTAACAATTATAAAACACAGAATATGGCGAGAAGAGCAGGTCAAAAGTACGGTAATTTAAAATGTAATTGTTTTGTGACGACAAAAACTGGTAACAGTTTTTAAGTACCTATCTGTAATAATTTTCTCACGCTCGCAAGACGAATTGGAGTTTAGTTTATGAAAAAAGTACTGGTCAGACTAGGTGCATTTCTTGTGCCATTTATGATTGTTGTTACTTTTGTGACAACATTCGCTTCTGCTGCAACTGTTTCACCGGTTCAAATTACCAGCATGTCTGTGGCTGATGATACCTATACACCAGTAAATGAGATTACCACTGATAATCTGTACCATATTACAATTAACTGGGAATCTACCGCATCTACCGTGGCAGAAGGTGACTATTTTGATATTACTCTGCCCGATAAAGTCCAGTTCACTGCCACACAAAACACAACTCCAATTGAAGTTAAAGATCCTAACGGTGCAACCGTAGCGTGGGCTTATCCAACTCCAGCAGCAGGTAGCATCTTCGGTGGAACTCTGCATGTTGTTTATACAGACTATGCAAACACCCACACCCAGATTAGGGGTACTTTCTCGCTGTCCGCTCTCTACGACCGCGACGCCATCAACGCTGGCGATAATACCCACATTGATTTTGGCGTTAACGGCACCGCTGTTCCTCTCAACATGATTATTCGTCCAAAGAACACCATTGGCCAAGAGTGGCTCAACAAGTGGGGCGGCCCTGTTACCGGTACCGAGTCCGAGGTACTTTGGTATGTTCGTCTTAACTACTCCGCTTCTAACATGACTGGCGTTGAGTTCTCTGACTCCCTCTCTGATAGAAACGGCGGCGACCTGCCAGCATCGGTAACCTACATTGCTAACTCTTTCCACCTCTATCGTGCAGACTTTGATGGAACGGGTAACTTCAGCAACCTTCAGGAGGTCACCATTCCTAATGGTGCACTTTCTATTGCAGCTGACGGCCACTCCTACCACCTTAACCTGAGCGGCGTTGACTTCTCCCAGGGTCAGCGTTACCTCCTGCAGTATCGCACCACCTTTATCCCAGGTATGGCTCTGCATAACTATGGTGTGCTTACCAACGCTGGCGGTGCTCCAAGAAGTGAGATTGGCTTTACCTACTACTCTCCAAGCAACTCCGGCGGCGCAATCGGCAATCTTGTCGGCCGCATCCGCATTATCAAGGTTGATGCTGACAACGCAACTACCCAGCTTCCAGGCGCAACTTTTAAGGTAACAAGCGTTGCTAACCCAGCTGATTCTTGGACTCTTACTACAGGCGCCGATGGAACTGCAACCTCCGAGAGGCTCACTACCGGCTCCTACACCATCGAAGAGATCACCGCTCCAGATGGCTATGTGCGTGACGCTACGGTCTACACCGTAAACGTTGACAATCAGTCCGGCACTATCAAGATTATTGAGAACAAGAAGAACGCTCATGCAGACATTCCTGTGCAGAAAGTCTGGAATGGTGCAGAGGGCGGAGCAGTAACTGTTCACCTGCTTGCAAACGGCGTTGACACTGGTAAGACCCTTACCTTGAGCTCTGACAACAACTGGCAGGATTCCTTCACAGGTCTTGAGGCTTATGCTGCTGACGGCTCCGAGATTACCTACACCATCTCTGAAGACGAGGTAGCCGGCTACACCAGCCAGATTACTGGCGACGCAACTCAGGGCTTTGTAGTCACCAACACCCAGGTTCCTCCAACTCCAGAGAAGCCTGCTAAGACTCGCAAGAAGTCCAACCTCCCCTACACCGGAGATGCATCTTCTGTCGCAGGCGTCCTCTTTGGATCTTTGGCAGCACTGGGCAGCGCAGTTGCACTTAAGCGTCGCAAGTAAGTCTGGCACGCAATTGTAGCAGCACAGGCGCGCAGCTCCACGCAACGTTACAAGAACGTCTTGTCCTCGTGGCAAGGCGTTCTTTTTTGGCGAGAAAACCGTCTATTTTGCAAGGCTCCACAGAACTTCTCGCCTCCTTAATTGCATACAGAAAAATGACCTATTCGGAATCACGTATAAAAAGTGACTAATGTCCAGCATTTGAATTTACTAGAGGTAATATTTATCCATTTTTATTACGTTAAGCTGCACATAGTGCAGAATGTTTGTTGTGAACAATTGTGAAGAACCTGTGAATTTAGCTGTACTTTATTTAAAAGGTATCAGAAAAAGAACCGATAAATTCCTTGTACCTGCATAAATATTTGAACTTTAAAAAAGCTATATAAATATATACAGAATCTCAAATAAATTCTCTTTGTAATAGGTGAAAATAGACGCATCTATTGCAAAGGAGTCCTGATGAACAAACGACTGTTTAAGCTGTTAAGTTTTGTCTTCATGCTGGTCCTGGCGCTTCCGCTTGCTGCAAAATCAGCTTTTGCTGAGACTGCAAGCACTGAAGCTGCTACAGGCACCCCTAAAGCGGTTGTCGCAACCATTACAGAGTTTAGAGTTGAAGATCGTTTTGGTAAAACAGCTACCGAAGTTAACAAGGCAAATGTGTATGCCATTGCTATGACGTGGGACGCCTCTGCAAACGCTAACGTAGAGCCGGGCGATTACTTTGACGTCACCCTCCCTAACGAGATGAGGTTTACCGCAGCTAATCCTGCGTCTACCTTTAACATCACCGATGCAGCAACCGGCGAGGTTATGGCAGTAGCTCATGTCAACCCTGGTACCGGTGGTTTTGGTGGAAACATGCGTGTTGTCTTTACCAACTACGTTAACAACCACACTGACCTGCGCGGTACCGCTCGACTTGGCTTTACCATTGATTCGCAGCGTGTTCAGACAGGTACCGGCAAGTCTTTTATCTTTACTGTCTCTGGCAACCCTGTTCCTGTAACGTTTGATGTCACTGCTCCTGGCACCATTGGTACTGAGTACCTTTCCAAGTGGGGCAAGATTGTTGATGGCAACGCAAACGAGATTCAATGGACCGGCCGCATCAACTACTCTGGTGGGAACTTCCACAACGTCCGTCTACACGACCAGCTCCTTGACCAGGGCGGCGGAGATCTTCCTGCAGAGATTAGGTATGTTCCAGGCTCTTTTGAGCTTTGGAGCGCTCGCTTTGACTCGTACGGCTCAACCATCCCAGGAACCGATACGCGTATCCCTATTACCCCAGGTATGCTCACTATTTCTCCTGATGGACAGTCGTTTGATCTTGACCTTTCTGGCATAGACCTCAGCAACGGTCAGAGCTTTAAGTTCAAGTATCGCACCACGTACGTTCCAGGTGTTGCTCTGCGTAACCTCATCAAGATGTACTCCGACAAGCCTGAGTGGAGCTCCGATTGGGTATATCGCAACGCAACTTCCGGTGGAGAAGGTACTTCTACCATCATCGCTCGAATCCGCATTATCAAGGTGGATAAGGACGACCACAACACCAAGCTTGCTGGCGCAGTCTTTAAGGTAACCAGCACCACTGATCCATCTAAGACCTGGACTATTACCACTGGTGCAGACGGTACCGCTACCACCGAGAAACTCCCTGCTGGCACCTACAGTGTTCAGGAGATTACCGCTCCTGATGGCTATCAGCTCAATACCGATACGTATAACCTCACCGTTTCTGCAACCACCGGCGTTATTAAGACCGTTGAAGACGAGAAGACCCCAACAGTTGACGTACAGGTCAACAAGACATGGGTGGGAACTGTCGGCGGTCCTGTTACCGTCAGGCTCTACAAAGACGGCGTTGCTAGCACCGAGACAGTCACTCTTGACCAGACCAATAACTGGGCTGCAACATTTAGCGGTCTTCTCCGCAACGATGCAACAGACGGTCACGTTATTGCTTACACCGTAGTAGAAGAGAATGTTCCTGCTGGATATACCAGTGCAGTCTCGGGCAACCAGACTGATGGCTTCACGGTTACCAACACCGAGATTCCACCAAACACTCCTCCTACCACGCCACCAAATACCCCACCAAATACACCACCAAACACCCCACCTGCAACTCCTCCATCAGAGACTCCAAAGAAGCCAAAGAAGAAGCAGCCAAAGCTTCCTGAGACTGGTGACCTCTCCGAGATCGCTCTTGTTGCAGTAGCTACCGTGGGCAGCGTTATTACGACGCTTGGCTATGCTCTGAAGGATCGTCGTAAGTAAGACAGCGTTGCGCAGTAAGTAACGACATGAGCAATAGTTGCTCGTACTTCTCGCGCCAAGCTCCACGAACTTCTCGCACACATCCCCGCTTCACACGTTGAAGCGGGGATTTTTTGTGGCAGGTTTGTTTCCATGCAGCACAAAGACGCAAAATTGCGTATAGTAGATGTTTGACAAAACGCATTGGGCAAACGCAGATTAAACACAAAGGAGCCCCAATGGCCAGAAGGTCACATTCATCTCAAAATCACGGTCACAACAGCCGTGATAGGTACGAAGATACCCCTGAGTACGATACAGAGGACTTCGCACAGGACGATTATGACGCTTATAATCAGGGCGCATATCAACCTCGCACGCTGGGCAGCGTTCGAAGCGCAGGTGCAAGTTCTGCTCGCAACAATCACGAATCCCACGGCTCCAGGTTTACGCGCGAGCCTTTGATTGGCCAGACCAACGTTGGCGACGAGTGGCCCGAAGAAGCCCCAGCTCAGCAGCAAAAACACACCCACTTTGCTGCACATCGAGCGGGTGCCGTGAGCCATGCGCCTTCGCGCGCAGAAGGCGTGGGCGCATATTCCAAGAAGCGCCAAGGTTCTTCTCGCGGTCGTGGTCTTAAGATCTTTGCCGGCATTCTGGGAACATTGCTGCTGGTAGCAGGCGTAGCGTTTGCGTGGTGGATGCTGGATACTAACTCAAAGCTCCGACAGGGCTTGGACGCAAACCTGCAGGCTACGCTGGTACAGGTTGCTCCGTCTGACCCGTTCTACATGCTGCTTCTTGGTGTCGATAAGGACGAGGGGCGTGCAGAGAACTGGGGTGATTCCGACGCAAACTTCCGCGCCGACACTATCATTTTGGCTCGCGTGGACCCCAAGAATAAGAAGATTACCCTGATTTCTATCCCCCGAGATACTATGGTTGACCTGGGAGAACACGGAAAGCAAAAGATTAACTCCGCATACAGCTATGGCGGCGCATCCGGAATGGTCGAGGCCGTTTCCAAGCTGGCAAACGTCAACATCTCGCACTATGCCGAGGTAGACTTTGAGTCGTTCACCAAGATTGTGGACTCCATCGGCGGCATTACGGTCAACCTGCCCGTAGCCGTCTCTGACATGCAATACTCAGGTATCGACCTTCCTGCCGGCGAGCAGCAGCTCAACGGCCAGCAAGCGCTCGGCCTTTCTCGCAGTCGTCACGCATACGACAACTACGGCGCAGGCGACTTCTACCGCGCGGCTAACCAGCGCATGATTTTGACGGCCATTGCTAAGAAAGTCCTGCAGCTGGACCCTGTTTCTATGTCCGGTGCCGTTTCGACCATGGCCGAGAGCGTGACTACCGACTTTAACGTTACCGATATTGTGGGCCTGGCCATGTCATTCAGGGGCATGGATACCTCCAAGGATATGTATTCCGCGCGTACGCCGACAACGTCCGAGCTCATTGATGACGTGTGGTATGAGATTGTCGATAAGAGCGCGTGGAAGACCATGATGGACCGCGTAAACCAGGCGCTGCCTCCTCTGGAGGATGCAAGTACTGACGAAACCACAGGCGTTGTGGGCACCGTTGGAGGAGACCCTTCTGCTATCGACAGCATCAAGCCTGACTATACCGGTGAAGTTGCCGTGCTTAACGGCACCGACGTTCAAGGGCTTGCAGCTCAGAAGGCTGGCATCCTCAAGACAAAGGGTTACACCGCTTACGCCGACAGCTCTCTGGAGCATCCAACCGACTCGATTATCATCTACGACGGCACGCGTACGGGCCTGGCAAAGGCCGTTGGCGTTGCAAAAGCGCTGGACATTCCTACCGCTAACATCAAGGCAAACGACGGCTCCTACCCAACTGACGTGGACATCACCGTGGTCCTGGGCACCGATCAGGCTCCTAAGCGCTAGCGGTCCGCACGACGACCCGCGGCGACTTGACGACACGCGGTGATACGCAGCCTGCGACCCGCTACAGCGTGCGCCACACAGCGCGCTACCCCACCCCACACAAAAACGGGCGAGAAGATCGGTCTTCTCGCCCGTTTTACGTTTACCGTAAGCAGTTTTGTGGCTTAGACGTTAAAGCGGAAGTGCATGACGTCGCCGTCCTCGACCACGTACTCCTTGCCCTCGATGCGTAGCTTGCCCGCAGTCTTGCAGCCGGCCTCGCCGCCCAGCTCAACGTAGTCGTTGTAGCTGGCAACCTCAGCCTTGATGAAACCGCGCTCAAAATCGGAGTGGATGACGCCGGCGGCCTCGGGAGCCTTAGCGCCAATGCGGACGGTCCACGCCCTGACCTCCATAGGACCAGCGGTGAAGTAACTCTGCAGGCCAAGTAGCTTGTATGCTGCCTGGGCAAGCGTCTCCAGGCCGGAGTGCTCCAGTCCCAGGGACTCCAGGTACTCTGCAGCCTCCTCTGGATCAAGGTCAGCAAGCTCAGCCTCGACACCTGCGCAAACAGGGATGGACTGAACGCCATTAATGACAGGAGCGGGCTCGGTGAGCATGTCTTCGTCGACGTTTGCGACATACAGGATTGGTTTCATGGTAAGCAGGAAAAGATCGCGAGCAGCCAGACGCTCCTCGTCGGTCATCTCCATGTCAGCGGCGCGATTGCCCTCGTTCAGCCACTCCTGAAGGCGCTTTGCCACGTTAAGCTTGGGCTGGAGGTCCTTATCGCGCTTGGTCTCTTTCTCCAGCTTAGGCAAGGCGCGCTCAATGGTGCCCAGGTCAGCGAGGATGAGCTCCGTCTGGATGATGTCAACGTCCTCGTCAGGATTGACGCGACCCTCAACGTGGATGACGTCGGGATCTTTGAAGTAACGAACAACCTCGCAGATAGCGTCGGTGTTGCGAATGTTTGCCAGGAACTGGTTGCCCAGACCCTCGCCCTCGTTTGCACCCTTGACCAGGCCAGCGATGTCCACAAACTCAACGGTTGCAGGCATGATGCGACCAGGATTGACAATCTCGGCCAGCTTCTGAAGCCTTGCGTCTGGTACGTCAACGATGCCCACGTTAGGGTCGATGGTAGCAAACGGATAGTTTGCGGCCAGGCCACCCTTGCGGGTCAGCGCGGTGAACAGCGTGGATTTACCAACGTTTGGCAGGCCAACGATACCAATTGAAAGCGACATGTGAGTCCTCTTGTTGTCGGTGGACGGTTACGGTTACTTGCGTTTCTGGCGAGAAGAACGAGCAGCTAGAAGCGTTGTGCTGTGTACGCGCTACTTGCTACTCCACATTATCCTCTTTTGGAGGTTGTTGTGCGGCGGTAGCCGAGCTCGAAGCACTGGTGGAATCCGCAGCGAAGCCCGCAGCAGCGTCTGTAGCAAGATGTGCGGCGGCTTCCTCATTCGAGTCCTCGGTGATTGAATCCGCCAGGTGTTTGAGCTGCTCCTTGCCGGTGTCAAAAATGAAGCGAGCCTTGCGACGAGCCAAAGCCTCAAGACGCTCGGTCTCCTCGGCCTTGCGATCACGAACAACTAGCTCAGAAGTGTTCATCGGCACCATCGTAAGCGCACCAGGCTCTGGGCAGACAATTTCGCAGGCGCCGCAGTTGACGCAGAACGGCATCTTAATGGTTAACTTACCGCGCTCGTCGATGTCAATTGCATGCGTTGTGCAGGTGTTTTTACAGTCTCCGCAAACCGTACACTTGCTGGAATCCCAGATAGGAGCTTCGAGCTTCACGTAAGGAGCCAGGTCTGGATCGTGCTGGAGGGCGCCCATGACCAGACGACGATCCTGCGTGAGCATGGACTGCCTCATGTCGGTGGTGCGAAGACCCATCACGTCATCAAGCTGCGTCTGAAGCTTATCCAGGGAGCGAGCGTGATTGTTAATGCGATCAGCAATTGCCTTGGCGCCTGCGAGAATAGGCGTCGACGCAGATACCAGGCGTTCTGCACCGTTCATCGCGTTGGAGATGAACTGTGAGCGAATATAGGCGCGTGTGAAGTTGTGGTTGAGGTTATTGCCGTCGACCTCGAGGCCAACTGTAGCACCCGTCCACTCCTCAGCGGTAGCGATTGCCTGGGTATATGCCTCCTCGCCAGTGGTGGTGCGACAACGGTCGCAAACACCCAACGGCAGGTAAACGCTTACGTTGTCAAAGTCCGTAAGGATCGAGAACCAAATGTCGGCCGAGAGCATACCCACGCAAGGCAGGCAAATCTCATTGCCCTCAGGTTTTCTCGCCAGAGCACGCGTACAGGTAATGTAGCACTGCTCGTACGCGGAAGCCGCGCGAGCTACCTGGTCATATAGCATGCGGGACGTGTGGCGACGCGTATTAAACGTCTCGGTTGGGCACGCAGCAACACAGAGGCCGCACTGCAGGCACGCCTCGTCGTCGATGCGCACGGACTGGTTGTGGATATCAATGCAATTAGCTGGGCAAACGTCAAGACAGCGAGAACATGCCTCGGCTTTTCCCGAGGCGCACCTCAGGCAGCGATTAGCGTTTGACCAGGGGATTTCCTTGTAGTCCATTGGCTCGAACGGTTTGTCCGTGTTTGGGTCAATAGACAGGCTTCCCATCAGCGCGTCGAGCGGGTTAGAGAGCACCTGGAGGGAGTCCTGGATATCAATGAGGTCGTCGAGAAAATCTCGCTCCTCGTTACGATTCTGGTTCTGAGCCATGGTGCCTCCTCTCCTTTGGCGCGTGGCGGATGGTTCAAGTATGCGAGCTGGTCGCATGGACCAAGCGTAGTCGCAAATAAATATTCTAACCTGTAGCGACCAATAATTCCGCTCAAATGACGTCACATTCATACGATTTCGATTAATGGACGATGAGCGGATAAACGTTGCAGTCGTGACAAGACGGGTTTCTCGCCTGCGACAAGACGGGTTTCTCGCCAAGTTGTTGCGACGGTAGAAAAAATCGGGCCCAGCGAGAGGCTGGACCCGATTGAAATGACGCGAAGGCGCGGATTAGTACATGCCGCCCTGGCCGCCCTGAGCAGCTGCGCGAGAAATGGACTCCTCGATGGTGGTGTCCTTTGGCATCTCGGAAACAGTTGCCTCGGTGATGAGGATGAGGGATGCAACGGAAGCTGCATTCTGGAGTGTGGTGCGGGTGACCTTAACTGGGTCAAGAACGCCCATCTCAATCATGTCGCCATACTGGCCGGAAGCGGAGTCAAGACCCTGACCGGTTGGGAGTGCCTTGATCTTCTCGACAACTACGCTGCCCTCGAAGCCAGCGTTGTTAGCGATGGTGCGGACTGGAGCCTCAAGTGCCTTGCGGATGATCTCAACGCCGATCTTCTCGTCTGCGTCAGAGGTCTGAACGCTATCAAGGACAGAGGAAGCAGCCAGGAAGGAAACGCCGCCACCTGCGACGATGCCCTCCTCGACAGCTGCGCGAGTTGCCTGAAGTGCGTCCTCGATGCGGTGCTTGATCTCCTTGAGCTCAACCTCGGTAGCTGCGCCAACCTTGATGACTGCGACGCCGCCGGCGAGCTTAGCAAGACGCTCCTGGAGCTTCTCACGGTCAAAGTCAGAGGTGGTGTTCTCAATCTCAGCCTTGATCTGGGTGATACGGTCGTCGATCGCCTCCTTGGAGCCAGCGCCACCAACGATGGTAGTGGTCTCCTTGGTAACCTTGACGGACTTAGCGCGGCCGAGCATCTCTGCGCTGATCTCGTTGAGGTTGACGCCGAGCTCCTTGATGACTGCCTGGCCACCGGTGAGAATAGCGATGTCCTCGAGCATGCGCTTACGACGGTCGCCGTATGCAGGAGCCTTGATTGCGCAGACGTTCAGAACGCCGCGGAGCTTGTTGAGGATGAGGGTGGTCAGAGCCTCGCCGTCGACGTCCTCAGCCATGATGAGCAGAGGTGCGCCCTGCTTCTGGACAGCCTCAAGGATAGGCAGGATATCCTGGATGGAGGAAATCTTGTTGTCGGTCATGAGGATGTAAGGATTGTCCAGCTCAGCGGTGAGGGTCTCGTTGTTGGTTGCGAAGTAAGGGGAAACGTAACCCTTGTCAAACTGCATACCCTCAACAGTGTCGATGTCGATGCCGAAGGTCTGGGACTCCTCAACGGTGATGACGCCGTCCTTGCCGACAACGTCCATAGCGTCGGAAATCTTGCCACCGATGACTGGATCACCTGCGGAAATGGTACCAACGGAAGCAATCTGCTGCTTAGTTGAGACTTCCTTAGCGATGCCCCTCATCTGAGCGACGACAGCCTCAACGGCCTTGTCGATACCGCGGCGAATTGCGATTGGGTTTGCACCAGCTGCAACGTTGCGGAGGCCCTCGTTAACGATGACCTGTGCAAGCAGGGTTGCGGTGGTGGTACCGTCGCCGACGGTGTCGTTAGTCTTGGTTGCAACCTCTTTGACCAGCTGAGCACCCATGTTCTCTACTGGGTCCTTGAGCTCAATCTCGCGAGCAACGGAGACGCCATCGTTAGTGATGGTTGGTGCGCCGTAAGAACGCTGCAGAGCAACGTAGCGACCCTTAGGTCCAAGAGTGGTGGTTACGGCATCTGCCAGGGTGTTTACGCCCTTAGCAAGCTTGGCACGAGCGTCGGTGCCAAAATCGATATCTTTAGCCATGGTATTCCTCCAAAATAGCTGAACTTACAAGTAAAAAGCGGACGAACAAAGATGCAAGCGACTAAGCTGCGAGCAAACAAGCTACGATCAAACGAGCTGAGAGCAAACGAGCTACGAGCGATTAGTCCTCGAGGACTGCAAGGATGTC
This sequence comes from Lancefieldella parvula DNF00906, assembly GCF_000758945.1. Taxonomy (GTDB): domain Bacteria; phylum Actinomycetota; class Coriobacteriia; order Coriobacteriales; family Atopobiaceae; genus Lancefieldella; species Lancefieldella parvula_C. The sequence goes on along the minus strand of NZ_JRND01000021.1, from coordinate 57,155 downwards.
GTCAGCACGAAGAAGTAGGAGCTCCTCGCCGTCTACCTTGACCTCGGTGCCGCCGAACTTGCCATAAAATACCTGGTCGCCGACTTTAACATCAAGAGCGATGCGATTGCCATTCTGATCAAGCTTGCCAGTTCCAACTGCGAGGACCTCGCCACGCTGAGGAAGCTCCTGAGCTGCAGATGCAATGTAGAGACCAGAGGATGTCTTCTCCTCTTTTGGAGCAGGCTTTACCAGAACACGATCTCCAAGTGGCTTCAAATTCATAATGAAAACCTCCCTTTCGGGCCAAGCCCGATATTGGCGCCAAGCGCCCTTTTCCAACGCTATTAGTTATTCCACACGGGAAAACAATTTATACGAAATATTGTGAAAATCTTACAAAACCGACTTAGATTTTCTGTAGGTGTGCAGTATAAGCCGTCAACGGTTATGCGCAGTCTGGTAGGTGCGGGCAGAGCGCGGGCGACGTGCGGGCTGCGTACAGACGCGCGATGCTGCTGAGCTGCTGGTAGACGCGGTTTGCGTCGGCAGGCGCGAGCGCCAGGTGGTCTTCACCTGCAATTTCTTGCCATTAGCATAATTTTTGGTGCAAATATTCGCTGCGTGCATATTCTTCTAGTGATATTCGTGATTTTGCATAGGAAAAATGAGCGCCTCTTTGGGAGGGTCCAATTTGGGTAAAAAATGCGTTTAGTTGGGGATGAAATGGAGTATTCAGAAAAATCGCATCTACATTTTACCAGGTGGCAAATTCTATCCAGATTTCTGATTATTTGTCCAAAGCAAAACAGCAGGTAGACTCGATGCATAGAATCCTGTTATTTCTGTAAACTCCAACTAAACGCATTTTTTACCACTTCGGGGTCATTTTTGGGCCAAAACCATCTCTTCCCCACCCGTAGCAAAAATCAACCTGCATAAAAGTACCCGGCTATTCATATACATGAATAGCCGGGTACTGAACGCCTAAGAAATGCGTGCTACCGCGCTATCGCCGCATGCTACGATCTGCCGCGCTACGATCTGCCGCGCTTACGCCTCCAAGCTCTCCAGTTCAGAGAGCCAAAGCGAGCTAGAAGCGTCGGATGGCATGCGCAGGTCGCCGCGCGGAGACAGCGAAACCGAGCCAACCTTTGGTCCATCAGGCATCGCCGAGCGCTTGAACTGCTGCGAGAAGAAACGACGGTAGAACACCTTTAGCCAGCGCACGATAGTCTCGTGGTCGTAAATCTCCTGGTCAGTGCCTGTGCCAAACGCACATTCAGCAAGACGTAGAACTTTGAGTGGACCACTTCCATGACGAAGCACGTGGAACAAGAAGAAATCGTGCAACTCGTATGGGCCAACCAGGTCCTCCGTCTTCTGCTCAATGGAACCGTCTGCCGCGGATGGCAGCAGCTCAGGAGAAACCGGTGTGTCCAGAACGTCGCGCAAAACGTGAGCAATTTCGTCCTCGCCCTGCTCCTCATAAGCGTCTGCGCAGTAATCGACAAGGTACCTGACCAGCGTCTTTGGTACCGAAGCATTCACGCCGTACATGGACATCTGGTCACCGTTATACGTTGCCCAACCAAGCGCCAGCTCGGATAGGTCGCCCGTGCCAATAACCATGCCGCTCACCTGGTTGGCAACGTCCATCAGGATCTGCGTGCGTTCACGAGCCTGGGCGTTTTCGTACACGACGTCGTGAACATCCTGGTTGTGGCCAATGTCGGCAAAGTGCTGCAGCACGGAATCCACAATGGAAATCTCGCGCAGGTCAGCGCCAAGCGACTGCACCAGCTCAATAGCGTTGGTGTACGTGCGGTCCGTGGTGCCAAATCCCGGCATCGTCACAGCTACAATGCCCGAGCGGTCGTATCCCAGCTGGTCAAACGCTCGCACCGTGACGAGAAGGGCCAGCGTAGAGTCAAGTCCTCCCGAAATGCCAATAACCGCGTGGTCAGAGCCGGTATGCGCCAGTCTTGAAGCCAAACCGTGAGCCTGAATCGACAGAATCTCCTCGCAGCGTGTTGTGCGAGCGTCATCCATCGCGGGCACAAACGGATGTGGGTCAACGTACCTGGTCAGCGGCGTGCGGATAGCAAGTTCGACGCCCTCGCCTTCGCTGTCGTGCCCGTGACCTGCGGCGGCGTGCTCGTTGCCGCCCTCGCCGTCAAACTCCAGCGAGAAATACGTGGTCAGGTGCTTGTAATCCTCCGGCGTCGGAGCAACCTCAAACGTCGACATGCGCCTGCGGTCGGCCGCCAGCGACAGCACGTCAATCTCGGACACGGCGATACCCTCGCCAAACACGCCGGAGTCGGCGAGCACACGGCCATTCTCGACAACAAGATCATGGCCCGAGAAAACCAAATCAGTCGTAGACTCGCCCTCGCCTGCACTCGCGTAAGCGTAGCCGCAGATCAGACGCGCGCTTTGCTGCGCAACCAGCTGACGACGGTACGCGGACTTGCCAGCCAGCGCGGGCGAGGCGGACAAGTTGCAGATCAGCGTGGCGCCGGCGACGGCGTGCGCATTTGACGGCGGCATGGGCACCCAGAGGTCCTCGCAGATCTCTGCGCCCACGACCAGCTCAGGAATGGTGTCGCACGCAAACAGCTGGTTGGTACCAAACGGCACTTCGCCGAGCAGGCCAAAGTCCACGCTCGTGACGGTCTTGGGACCAGGAACAAAGTGTCGGCCCTCGTAAAACTCGTTGTACATGGGCACGTAACGCTTGGGCACCAGACCCAACAGCTCTCCCCTAAAGAGAACGGCGGCGCAGTTGTAGAGCTTGCTAGCCACGCGAACAGGCAGTCCTAGCAGCAGCAACGCGTCGACGTCGGCCGTGCGAGCGGCAATCGAGACCAAGCCGCGCTCGGCAGCGTCCAGAAGGGCGTCCTGCCAGAACAGATCCTCGCAGGTGTAGCCCGTGATGCAAAGCTCGGGCAGCACGACCACCTTGGCGCTGCGATTACCTGCGGCTTCTTCAATGGCGGCCAGGCAGCTCTCCACGTTAAACGCCACATCGGCCACGCGAACGCGCGGCGTGATACTTGCAACTTTGATGAATCCGTCTTGCACAATTGCCTCCTTACATGCCGCTTGGGACAACGGGTGCCGCATCCGACGACCACGATCCCAGCTGCGCGTTGGGGTTTGCGTCCAAGGTCAATGGCGAGAAACCCTTCGTACGGTAGCTACGAAGTGCGCCCACGGCAATCATTGCGGCGTTGTCGCCACAAACCGACATCGGAGGCACCGTTACTCGAACGCCCATACGACCAAAGGTTTCCTTATATGCAGCTCTAAGTGCGGGGTTTGCAGCTACGCCGCCACCCACGCAGAAATCGGAGACGCCCGTCTCCTCAACAGCGGTTTTAGCCTTTGCAACCTGCACGTCAATAACTGCCTGCTCAAAAGAGGCAGCCAAATCAGGCAGATTGATTGCTCTACCTGCGCGATTCTCGCCCTCAATGTAGGTAATAACGGCTGTCTTTAGGCCGGAAAGACTAAAGGAATAGTCGCCGCTGTGCATCATCGCGCGCGGGAAGCGGATGGCCTTAGGATTGCCCTGAGCTGCAAGTTTGCTGATCACAGGGCCACCTGGATAGCCGAGGCCAAGCGCCTTGGCAACCTTATCAAATGCCTCACCCACAGCGTCATCAATAGTGGAGCCCAGGACCACGTAATCTCCCCAGGCGCGCACGTGTACCAGCATAGTATTGCCGCCCGAGACCAGGCTGGCCACAAATGGTGGCTCCAGGTCAGGCGTCTCAAACAGGTTGGCCAGCAAGTGGCCTTCCAGGTGATGAACGGGAATAAGCGGCAGGTCAGTGGCCACGCAGAAGCCCTTGGCAAACGCCACGCCTACAACAAGCGCGCCGACAAGGCCTGGACCTGCAGTAACACCAACGGCGGCCAGGTCAGACGGCACCAGCGTGTCGCAACCAAAGTGCGCGCCCGCGCGGGCCAAGGTCTCCTCGAAAAGACCCACAATAGCCTCGGTGTGCTTGCGAGAAGCAATCTCGGGCACGACGCCGCCAAAGCGAGCGTGGAAGTCAATTTGCGTTGCGACAACGTTTGCGCAGACCACGCCATGCGAATCCATGATGCACATGGCAGTTTCGTCGCACGAGGACTCAAGACTAAGAATCAAATCCCCCGCCTTGCGCAGTGCTGCAAGCGTCTCTTCAGAACGCTCACCTGCAACAATAGGCCACGGACGCACTGACGCATGGGGCTCGGGATTTCTGGCCTCAAAGCCAACACCAACTGCTAGAGGCAGCTGTGCCGTCATCAAAAGCGCCGCACAATCTGGACCGTAATATCCCGGGCGACGACCAACCTCAACAAATCCCAGCTTGTTATAGGCGCCCTGAGCTGGAGCGTTATCTTCCTCCACCTCAAGAGTGATTGTAGATGCGCCCAGCATCTGGGCATCGTATGCCACGCGTTCTACCAGCTTGGATGCAATTCCTTGGCGACGACGCTCGGGCGCTACCACCACTTCTTCCACCTCAAACTGAGCTCCTGCCAGGCGACCACCCGCAAAGCCAATAACCGTTCCGCGGTCGTGAGCCAGCCACCAGCTGCGCCCAACGCCCGAGAGTTCGTCATAGAACACCTGCTTTGACCAGGCCGAATGCGCAGCGTCGGCATATGTTGCCGCCTCAAGCTCCGCCACCTGATCCAGATCGTTCATCGTCATCGGACGAAGCTGCAGGTGAATATCAGCCAGCGCATCATCCACGCCGGTCAAAGTCACCGTTGCCGGCTCCTTGAGACCCAAACGCTTGCGCTCCGACTCCTCCGCGTCCGAAAGTCGCGTGTAAATGGGCAGCACCAACGCCGGATCGCCCGCACCCGCCTGCTGATACTCGGGCATACATACCGCGCGTACCAGGCCTTCTCCTGTTGGAAACCACGTTGCTTCATCGGTATATGTCGAGAAACCCGCGCGCTCAAAACGCTCACGGTACTTCACTAAACCATTGCCCGTAAGCGTGATCTGGTCCTTATCAGTCCTGCTCGACCACTCCTCCACACAAGCGTCTGCCTTGAGGACGGTCTCCACCGGGAAAGTTCTATGTGCTCCAGCGTCATCCAGCAGGTAGATGCCCGGATAGACCTCGCCGCGCATGGCGTCTGCAACAACACCAACGGTGCCGCGCACGCCCGCCTTCCACGCGCTGAACGCCATGGCATCAAGTGCGCTTGCGCCGTAAAGTGGCAGGCCAGAGCCGCACGCAATGCCTTTTGCGGTAGCCACGCCAATGCGTACTCCCGTGAACGATCCAGGTCCTCGACCTGCGATAACAGCGTCAACGTCGGTCATGGTCAGACCAGCAGCCTTAAGCACCTCCTGGACCGAGCCCACAAGCTCCACGTTTGCCTGGCGACGGCACAGGTGATCCGTTGACGCTAGCACCTCAACGTCAAACCCGCCGTCCGCGGCCGCTACGCTGTCCGCCGCAGCGGCATCACGCCTGGTCAGACGCGCGACCGTACACGCCAGCATGTCTGTAGACGTATCAACCGCAAGCACTACGTTTGTTTCATTTTTTATAGCAAGCATAAACACTCTTCTCGGCGTAAAAACGCCTTGTATCACGCCAATATTTCTTCTTGTAACTCTATAACTATACGCCAAGCCACGCCCGCAAACAGCGCAAGTCCCAACCCCGCAAAACTTTTATGCACCGACTTATCTACCGGCGCGTATATACATCAGTACCTAATCAAAACCTTGGCTGGCGATAAACACTTTGAAGCCCATACTCTACACGTAAACTGCGAAAGTGAATAAAAATGATTGCTATAGAGAATTTACGGTTTCCACCCTATTGCTCTAGGCAATCTTGCTATTTGGTTTATAGTTAATCCATCAGCGCCCACCCAAGGCTACGCAATGCGTCCTGAAATGCGGTGGGCCATTTTCATAACATTGAAAAACAGAAAAAAGGCAGCTCACCCAGAGCTGCCTTCAACGCACACTATGTCTCCGCAGCACCTAGACTGCGTGCTCTGTCTCAGCTCCCTTTTCCTCCTTGAGAAACTGCATATCCAGAGCCTTAATAAACGGCAGGTAGATTGCCATATCAAGCAAAATCAATACGAGCTGAAGTAAAGCACCCTGCCATCCGCACAGAAGAAATCCCGAGACCAATGGAGGGGTACTTCCAGGCAGCATAATACCGTTGCACAGAGGCACCAAGCCGGCGCTCATTGCGGACCACGCAATTAAAACGTTAACAACCGGCGTAAAAATCAGAGGAATTGCCATGATGGGATTCAAAACTATCGGCAGTCCATACATAACCGGCTCATTGATACCAAAAATACCAGGCACAATGGAGATCTTTGCAATGTCTTTTGCACGGCGAGAATTGCAGAACAAAAATATCACGATCAACAGCGAAAGGGTTGATCCTCCGCCACCAAACAGCGCAAAGAACGCATCAAACTCTCGATTGATAATGTTGGGTAGCGCAGTGCCGGCGGCAAAGGCGGCCTGGTTTTCCAGCGTAAGTGCAGTCAAAATTGGAGTAAAAATGGGGCTAGTAATGTTTGACCCATTGATGCCAAAGAACCAGAAAATGCCCTGAATGATGTAAGCAATCGCCAAGGCCCACACGGTTCCGCCAAGCATGGTCAGTGGAATCTGCAACATCGAATAAATGCAGTTAAACGCATCTCCCCAAGGGGTAAGTGCAAACAAAACGCTACTCGCCCACACTGCGGCAAACGTGAGAGCCATCGGAACCAGAGCACTAAACGCAAGCGAAACAGACGTAGGAACGCCCTCCGGCATCCTAATGACCCAGTTCTTCTTGATAGCAAATCCAAAAATGGACACCGACAAAAAGCCCACGATAATCGCTACAAACACACCCCTCGCGCCGGTCCACGCAAGAGGAATGCTCTCCACCAAAAATGGCTGAGAAGCTCCCTGGGGCAAAAACTCAGTCACCTGAGGCATCAAAATAAACCAGCTGACGAGCGAAACCATACCAGCAGAAACTCGATCCTCTAAACCAAGTTGATCAGCAAAGTTGTAGCCAATCTCGAACGACAAAAATATTGCCATGAGCGAAACAGTGCAGGCAGAAGGAATGGCCAACAGCGAGAAAAGCGACTTGCCCTGAATCGTAGTGGACTTCAAGAAATCAACCCACGCAGGAATTGGCAGATTGCCTACCAGCGTAAACATTGATCCGATAATAAGGATTGGCATGAGCATGGCAAAAGAGTCGCGCATAGTAAGAAGATATTTATTCTTACTCACCAACTCCGCCATTGGCATAAGCTTCTTCTCTAGGCCTTGCGCTACATTCATACAGTCCCCAAAAACAGCACGTAAATCCCTACAAAATTCAGAAATGAGAATCTTATAACAAATGCAACGATAGCCGTCTAGCACAGGGTCATTCACATAAAATTCACCTGCAAACAACACCAAACCCATTCCAAATACCTTAAATTTGTTATTAAAAAACCTGGCGAGAAGATCGCTCCTCTCGCCAGGCGACTAATTTTCCATTTCAGCATGGACGTTACAACCAAACAACCCCGCTAGTCTTTAACAAATCCAAACGGGAATTCAGGTTTCACATAATCCAACAAGAAAAGCTCGTCTTCTGGGATACGTCCTACAACATTACGAGTTCCGTCGTCCTCAAAATCTCTTAGAGCAACTTCAACTTCTCCCAGGTAATGAGACAGGTTGTCATTCACTACTAATACGTCTCCGCGTTTAATATGACAATCTGTGCGCTCGCGAGCAGGAATCGAAGTGGAATACTCAAACATCCTAGGTACTGAAGAACGCAGGTAATACTCAGATGCATCACCACGCGTTACGTGGTTGAACTGATACAAAACGTTCTTCTCGACCTCAGTTACACCAGAATCAAATTCAACCTTGAACGTTACCTTAGTAGTATCAACAGCGGCTAATGTGGCAAGCTCCTCTTCAGAAGCAAAGCAATTGCCAATCATAATGTCGTCAATAAGGCCAGTTGCCAACAGGTGTCTTGCCTGCAAATCAATTGAACGAGTACGATCATCTTCGCAGGTAGGAAGACCGTCATAAACCGGCCATGGACCAAACGTGTTATCCTGCTGACTCGTTACAAATGCTGCCTGAGTTAAACCCATACCAAAATAATGCTCGGAGAATTCAATAAAGCGTTTCTCGCTCAAGCCAGAAAATCTCTGTGGATAAAAATTGTGACAAACACACATATTGCGACGATATGCACCGCGCTCAATAAGTAGATCAAGCGACAGCATCTGACTGGCGTTGAACTCAACGGCAATGCCGTAAGGATTTCTTGTCAGAGCAATGTCCTGACGATCTCCCAAATGCCCATCAAGACGAATAATATCAACGCCCATCTTGGCAAAAACAGAAATATCAGTTGCCGTTGCCCCTAAGTGCTGAAATACGCGCGGGTTGGTATCCACTGCAACAGTAAACCCATACCCATGAGCGCGGTCCATAAACTGTGAAAACTCAGCTACTGTCTCTTCTGGTGACTTATCCACAGAAAGTAAGCATGTGAAAATGCGCGAGAAACCATAGTTACTTGCTAATGCCATGTAGGCATCATCGGCTTCAGGTGTTGAGTGCTCTGGATAAAGAGAAATTCCAAGCCTATGCATCACTTCCTCCAATCAAGCATACAGACTGATACCTGGCACAGCGTTTAGGCGTTGCACCAGGCACAGCTCAAATACAAAAGTTTTACAGCACGACAGAATCAAGATCGATAGAGTCAAAGTCTTCCAGCTCAGTAGAAGATTCCTCGGAAGCTGCAGCTTCTTCCTTCAGGTATTCCTTATCCAATGTCTTGATGAAAGGAAGATAAATAAAGATTCCCAGAATAATCAAGAAGAGCTGCAGGATAGCGCCCTGCCAACCACTCAGCAGGAAACCAGAAACCAGAGGAGGAGTAGTCCAAGGAAGCATGACGCCATTGCACAGAGGTACTAAACCAAGATCCATGATGAAGTACGCAATGATGATGTTGACCACTGGAGTAAGAATAAAGGGGATCAACATAACAGGGTTAAGAACAATAGGAAGACCAAAGATAATAGGCTCGTTGATACCAAAGATACCAGGAGCAACAGAAATCTTTGCCAAATCCTTAATACGCTTGGAATTGCAGAATAGAAGCATTGCAATCAGCAGAGAGAGCGTCGAGCCACCGCCGCCAAAGGTTGCAAAGAAGGTCTCGAACTCACGGTTAACAATGTTAGGAAGAGCTGCACCAGCAGCAAATGCGGCCTGATTTTCCAGCGAAAGTGCGGTAAGAATTGGTGTGTAAATTGAACCAGTAACGCTGGAACCATGAATACCAATAAACCAGAATCCACTTGCCAAAACATAACTAAATGCCAATGCCCAAACAGTTCCACCAAGTGAAGTTAGAGGAGCCTGAAGGATTGCATAAATAAAGCTAAAGGCATTGCCCCATGGGGAAATGATAAAGACAATACCAACCAGCCATACGGCGGTAAATGCAACGGTCATAGGGATAAGAGCGCTGAATGCACGGGCAACAGTAGGTGGAACGCCCTCTGGCATCTTAATGGTCCAGTCTTTTTTAATGATGTAGCCAAACACGCCTACTGCAAAAAATCCCACAATCATGGCAATGAAGACGCCTTTTGCACCCGTCCATGCAAGAGGAATGCTGTCTACCAGGAATGGCTCTACGCCTTCTTCAGGTGAAAACTCAGTTACCTGAGGCATAAGGATGAACCAACTTACCAAAGAAACAATACCCGCTGACGCACGGTCTTTAATACCAATGTGCTCGGCAAAGTTATAGCCAATGTTAAAGGCCAGGAAGATTGCCATGAGCGAAACAGTACATGCGGAAGGAATAGCCAGCAGAGCAAACAGCGATTTATCTGGCTGAACCATCGTAGTCTTCAAAAAATCAATCCATGCAGGAATTGGGAAGTTGCGAAGCAAAGTAAACATAGAGCCAATAATCAGGATTGGCATGACCATTGCAAACGAATCTCGCATGGTCAAAAGGTATTTATTTTTACCAATCATTTCGGCCAGCGGCATAAGTCGCTTTTCAAACACATCCATCGTTTTCATAGAACCCTCCAAACTAACAACTCTCCATTTTTTATAAAATCACAGATAAAACGTATAGCGAGAAACCCTATGCAGTAGAACCACGCTTAATCAAAGAAATGGCCATCTTAAGCACACGCTCGCCGTTCAAGTTGCCATAATCCGCTGACTCAATAACGCCAACAGGAATTTTTGCTCCGTATTTTGCGTTTACATCGTCAAAGCTAAAACGAACCTGGGGTCCCAGTAAAATGCAATCGGGAGTGTCGTGCTCTACCTGGAAATCAATCGCGGTAGAAGAAAAGGCCTCGACTTTTACTTGAATGCCATGGGCATCAGCAACCTCTTGCATCTTGTTTGCAAGCATACTTGTGGACATACCTGCACTACAAAACAAATCAATCTTTTTCATACCTACTTCCTTTCACTCACCGCTGCTCGTAGTTACTTGCTTACAAAGCTCAACAATTTGCACTGCCAAATCGTGTGTGGTAAGAGCACACATCAAATGATCTTGTCCGTGGACCATCAGCAAAGATAGTGGCTTGTTATCCTGTCCAATAATTTCCTGCTGAATCCGTTCCATCTGAAACTCATGCGCTCGATTTAACGATTCTGAACTCTGTTTCAACAATTCATCTGCCTGGTCAAACTTTCCTAAACGAGCGCACTTGATTGCTTGTATTGCATAGCTTTTTGCATCTCCACCATGCACAACCAAGTTGGTGACAATAGCCTCTACCTCTCTTTCATCCATTCCTATCCCCTCTTTCTCAAACCATCACCTGACGATGTAATCTGATCAACAAAATTCGAAAAACTTTGATGCTTTACAAGTGAACAAATTGCCTCTTTATCCATAAGAAGGGACGCCATGTTCTTGTTAAATAGACGGGTCTTCTCGTCTTCTGAACAAGAAACTGAAATCAAAAACACAGCAGCTACGTCATGACCGTCCCAGTCAATTGGGTTATCTAATAAACCAACTGCTACACAAGTACGTTCAGATACCGGGCGCGAAGGATGCGGAAGTGCAACTAAGTTTCCAAAAGCAGTCATTGCTAAAGTTTCGCGGTCAAAAACCAGAGCTCTGAACTCATCTTCAGAAACAGAGATATTTGATCTCTCACTGTTGCATAATTGATTGACCAAAAAGTTAAGTACTTCTTCCTTACTTCTATACGCAAGATGTGAGAAGAAAAGATGCTCGCTAAAGTGTTTAGCAAACTCCTCTTGTTCATCTCGACGAAGCAAGTCTTTAACTAACAAGTCTTTATTAATGTCATCGAGCAAGAACCCCGAATAACACACAGGAACTGGCAAAGGAGATTCAATCTCAACGGTAGAGAACACGTAATCAATATGTGAAAAATCAATCTGAGAAATCTGACTCAAATTACACGTAGTAATTGACCCGATATAAGGTCCAAATTCCTCTTTGATACGAATTCCCAAAATCTTTGAAGTACCTAGACCTGTTGCGCATACACAAAGTACATTCTTTTTTGGCAGTTCAGTACGTTTACGCTCCAAAGCCAATGCAAATGCCAGGGCCAGATAAGCTACTTCATGCTCACTGAGAGTTGCTTCGTACTCTTTGGCCAAGATTGTTGACGACTCCATGGCCATCAAGTATGCCAAAGGCATTCGATACTGGATGTCAGTAAGCAGTGGATTTTCTATCTGCAGGTTATAGTGCAATCGAACGGAAAGTGGCACAATGTGTCTGGCTAAACTCATATGTAGTTCAAGATCATTCCTAAAATCAAATCTGAAACTACTCCATACCAGATCAATCATCTGACGCGTAACTGCAAATACGTCATCGGTAATTACTAGATTTGGAGACTCAGAGATATCTTTAAACATCTTCTTAGATGCCAAATGAATTGCAATATAGGCAACTTCTGTCTGAGGAAACTCAACATCAAACTCAGACGACAAGCGATTTACCAGCTTTTGCCCCACGGTGTATTCATACGAACACTGAATCCTCTTAAGCGAGTCTTCTTGACCAACAATATAGCGTTGCTTTTTTATACGATTAATTGCTACAACAATATGGATAACAAGATTTCTAATAGCAAAATCATTTAAGCTAACGCCATGATATTCAATGCATTCGACAACCAGCTTTGTTACATCAGCAATAAGTTCATTATTTTCTACCGTGGCGTGACAGCTGCCCGAATATGCTTCGCTTGTTACCAGACTTGCCAGGCAGAGTCGCTTATTAAATTCAGTGCCTCCAATCTGAATTCCATAATGCGATTTACGCATGATGCGCAGGTCAAATCTGGCGAGAAACTCTTCAGCTTGTTTTAAATCAGCCGAGATAGTCTTACGAGAAACGTAAAGAATCTCTGATAACTCGTCTACCGTAACCCAATCGCTTCGATTAAGCAGATCGTCCAATATATATGCCACACGCTCATTAGAAGTCTGAGGTAACTGATCTTCTTTATTAAGCCAGCAATCCAAGAGCTCAGGATTAAGAACTTCAAGATGATAACCCTGACCCTTTATTGTTGTAATTTCAGCAATACCTGAGAGTAATTCTTTTGCACGCTTGATATATGCACGCACGGTGCGCTCGGAGACGCATAAGGACTCAGACAGCGTTGATGTAGAAACATCTTCCTGTTTTGCCAAGCACGTTATGAGACGAACAAGTTTGTCATCCATGACGCACCCTCCTTTTTAACAAATTATAAAAAGGGGCTCTGACGTTTCCATTTCCAATTCCGCCAACGGTAAAAGGAAATCAACTTCACATAACATTATTTAAATTTGTTATTAAAAACCTGGCGAGAAGATCGCTCCTCTCGCCAGGTGACTAACCTGTCAGTTCTTTGCAGTTGCAGCCACAACCACTACTTCTTTGTCAGTCTTGCAATGAGCTGATCAACCTCGGCATCAGTCATTCCAGCGTCGGTCAGATACTTACGAGCACCAGCCGCGTAATCTAAACCGTCAAGCGAGCCACCCAGAGGCTGCCCACCAACACAAAGAGCAATGTCATTGAATTTAACCTCTACAACAGCATCGTAGCGAGCTTTGTCGTTCTTCTCGCTAATACCGTAATAATTGTCATAAGTGGCCATATAGTCATCGCGCATTTCCTCATACGATGCACCACAAAGACCTTCAAGCAAAGCGCAAGTAAAGCCCGTGCGATCCTTGCCTTCCGTGCAGTGAGTAAGATACGGTCCCTCATGCTTAATCATCTCGCGCAAGCCTGCAACCAGACGCTCAGCATACTTTTTACTACGATAATTTGCATTCAAGTCCAAAGCAGTAACGTTTCCGGCCTCATATAGTCCCTTATGCCAAGAAACATCGTAATCGGCTTTCTGGTAATAACCCTCAATCTCTTCATTGCTATCAGCAAGATCCAAAATGTATTGAACGCCACATTTTTGAGCAAGCTCAGCAGCGTAAGGTGCACGATTGTTCTGGTTATCAATAGGTGATGCCGAACGATACATCACATTCTCTGCCATGTTTCCGCCCCTCATAGCACGGAAGTTAGCAAAGACCTCGTCACTTGCATAGTCGGAACGATTTTTAGTGTATGTTGCGCCAAGAGCCTTTTGAACTGTTGCGTATTTTTGCTTCTCGTGCAGAGTTACGGTACCGGTATCGCCCTCTTTAAGACCGGCGGTTTCCCACAGAGGGTCTCCGTTGTTCACGCATACGTCAATATGAGGATATCCGGGATACCCGCTAATCAAAGCCTCACCAGTCTTAGTATAGTAGCCGTTATAGTACGGAATATCGGTAAGCTTGTAGCCGTTGCTAAACGTAACATCCACGCTATCGCCAAACTCAAAGCCCATCTTATTAAAGTCCTCGATGGTAATATCCAGATAAACACCACCAAACTTGGTCTCATGCGTAGCAGCAAGCGCCCCTGTTGTAAGTTCTTTCTGCTGCGTTTGCTCCGCGGGCTTGTTCTCTTGCTGAGAAGGTGCAACGTTGCACCCTACCAACATAAACGAGAGCACCAGAGCCATGAACATACTCAAAACCGCAGTAAACCGCTTCTGTAACTTTTGCATTTCTCGCCTCTTTTCTCTTGTTTCTGCATGTCAAAAGCACAGTGCTTTAACTATATGTCTGGCGAGAAACCCCACCTGTTAAAACGGGTAGGGTTTACATGAACGGTTAAGTTTTATCGGTGGGTGGAGAAAGGTGATAAGGTCATCAATTTAAAATATAAAATTAAAATTTCTCATAAATTCAAAATTATCAATACAATCAATATTAAATTGATCACAGACATTAGGGATTTTAATTTTATTCTTTGAGTTACTGCTTACTTCATTTGTAACTAAAACATAATTGTTCAATTTAGCCTCAGCACACAGCCATGCATCTGCGCGAGACTGATTCTCAAATTCCGCAATCGCTTCTTTTGTATACCCAGCATTTTTTGCCCAGTCTATAATTTCTAAATAGTCAGGCAAAATATTTTTAGATGTTTTCATTGGCTTATATGACTTTAAAGAGTCAAACCATTTTTTTAAAGCATCGTCTTTACGCCTAATTTCATCAAGAACAGTTTCATGAATTACAACATCCTTATTAACAATATGTGACTCCATCTTATCCCAAAAACTTGGAAAGAGGTCAAGCGGATAAGCCTTCATTCCATAGATCCAATAATTTGAGTCGAGAAGATATACGGTAGACATCTAAGATACCTTCTCAAAAAATTTATTGAAACTATTTATATTCATGCATGTCAAATCTGCCGCATCGCGATAACTAATAAAACCCGAATTAACTGCAGACCATATGGCATCGGAAAAAACATTTCCTAAGCGATATTGCTTAGTTCTGTAGTAATTTCCGCCACTATTAGTTTTTTTAATAGGGCTAAGCGTAGATTTATATTTTTTATACAGCTCAAAAAAACTCTCACGATTAACTAAATCTAAATCAAGAATACGACGTGCAACTACAATAAAATTGACCTTAAGATGCTGGGCGATTATTTTAGTTTTATTGTAGATGTTTGTATTGGACTCATTCCAATACTTTAAAATTAAATCAGCAGGAACTAAAAATTCTGCAGCGACGCCATTACAAAATTTTTCAATGGAATTACTATCGGATTCTTCTTCGTCATTAGGATTGCTAACTCCTGTTTGAGCATATGCTAAATGTGCAAGCTCATGAACTAGTGTAAAAATTTGTGCAGTTTTAGCATCTCTTCCATTAATGAAGATTAACGGAGCTTTTTTATCTGCCAAAACAAAACCACGAAATTCACTTACATTCAGTGGTCTAGAAGTATTATCTTTTACCACTCCATTTACAATAACGGCAATGCCAAGACTTTCTATCTTATCTTTTAAGAATTTAAACGCTTCATCCACCGTTTTAAATTTTGTTGCCCAGTCGTTTTCCAGCTTTAATAAAGAATGGAGCTTACTAGATAAGCTACTAATATTTTCTTTATCCATTTCGAGTGCCGCAAAAGATCCTACGAAATTAACATCTTCATATTTCTCATGAGAGAAATAATCTTTCATCCACTCTTGGCGTCTTTTCATCAAACTAATTGTGTCATATAGCTCAGGACTGGGCTCGACAGTAGATACATCATCTACTGTTCTAAAATCTGCAATCTGTAAATTAAAGTCAGGCATTTGATCAGAGAACAAGTCAGATAGGCTTACATGCGTGAGTGCCGCAAACCTCTTCATTTGATTAATTGTGGGAGAATGAGTGCCTTCGAACCACTGATCAAATTTAGGAAATTTTTTTACTATCTCGTCTTTGTTTATATTACTGCGCTTCGCAGCCCATAAACAAACTTCTTTATTTAGTTGATTCTGCATTCACACCACCCCTCCCTCAAGAAATAGCTAATATGATAAACACCCTAATGAATGTATTTATAGATTATTTCATGATATAACAATAACACTTTAAATATTCCCTCAAGGCATCATCCACTACATACACATGCGTTCCGTAGATGCCTCGAGTAAGAAGAACGTAGTAGATGTTCTTGATGTATTGGGTTAGCTGCTCAGCAGTTGCTCCACCCTTACCCTTTTTGTCAAAGTAGTGGTCTTTATCGCCAATTAGTCTTCCGGTTATCGGATCTAGCTTTAAATCTGGACCAATAATTACGTACGAGTAGCTTAAATCATACCCCTGGGCTGTATGAACACATCCGACTTCCTGAGCATATATCGGATTAGCCACTCCATTACCAACCCAGTTAGCAAGCATAGAATTCCATCTGAACGACTTGTCTCCTATAACAATATCTTTCAGAGGGGAAGCGACTGGTTTACCTTTTGTTTTCCAATCCCATGCATATCCAGCAAGCATTCTTGTCAGATTATGTTCTGATAATTTCTGTTCAAAACTATCTGTGAAATCATCTATTGAGTCATGAAGGACAAACTCATAGTTATCAAATGTTCTTCTCGCGGGGTGTTTATCATTCAGAATGTCTGAAATGTAATTCAGGTATTCCGCTCCACCTTGAACTCTCATTTGGTTTTCTAGTCTAATAGGATGCCTAAGGGCATCTCCAAGTTTTTCTTCAAACGAGTTAGGGTCGATATCCGCAGGCTTAATTGACTGTGATGCATCGTAAAAGAAGATTGGAAGTTTAGTGAGCTTTAATGCCCAATCTAACTGTGTGGATTCTTTTGGCAAACCAAGCTTTTTATTTACTTCATCATAGCTGCCAAAAGCAGTAATCCCTCGACGTGCCGTTAAACGATGTGACTCATCAATGAGCAGAATATCAAATGGTTTCTCTACCTCGGGGTTATAGCCAAATTTGGGATTTGCCAAGTCATTGGGTCCAATAACATCCCTTGCATTGAGTCCGCCAACGCCCTTTAACGACTTCTTTAAAGTTGCTCTTAAGGAGGTCATAGGTTCAACAATTTTGATATTCAAGTCTTTGAACTTCTCGTCATCACGAAGAGCTTTTAATAGATAGATAGCAAGAATCGTCTTACCTGTACCAGGCATTCCTTGGACAACGATAGGTTTGGCTTTTGACAGGTCAGATTCAATTGCAGAATAAATTTTATTAAGAGCAACTCGCTGATCAACCGACAAGCTTTTGTAAGGAGAGTATTTAAATACTTCCGATTCTTCAATTTCGCTGATAGTCTTATCTGCTAACTCCATCCTACGGAGCTCTTCCCAAAGATCATCAAACATTGATTCATACTTTTCTTTAGAAAAGTAATTTAAGTTGCTATGACCTTCGTTTTTATTAGTGAGCTTATAGACTCCATCAGCAGCCATAAGACCAATCAGACGATTTTCATAATCCTTAATAACTGACTGGTTAAACTCTTGATTAAAAATAATATTTACACTGGTAAATAAATCCTTTTCGGAGTTTTTACTATGCTGAGACATACGCTCACTAACACTTGTGGTCTCACCCACATAAGCACTTTTTTGGCGAGGATTATCGTTAGCCAAAATATAAACCATTGGCCAGTTTTGAACTTTATCATCATCCAATTGAAGAGAAGAGATTTCAATTCCTTGAGTCGGAGTAAATCGACACCGGTCAACAAAAAACGGGGCTCCTTGAGGAGACTCTGCATCTGACTTTGTATCGATTACTTTCATACTCCATCCCCACCCAGAAGTTAACAAATTGATTGTACTGCTAACAGGGATGATGCAACTACCTTAACTCTCTCTTGTGCCCGTAAACACAAAGTCTCGGTTAGCAATGTGGGCAATGCCTTGAATGGTGTCGCCCTCAACAGAGCCACCGACGGCAAAGATAACGGGACCAACAAAAGACTCAAGCTTGCCGCCAAAGGTAAACGAGTTGTCGGTAACCTTGCCGTTCTCAATATCAATCTGGACACCCATGGCAGTCAGAGAACCAGTGAGTTTCTCGCCAGAGGTGATGAAAACAGCGGTACCCTCTTTGGCTCCAACGGGAGAATCCATTTGAATCTTGTATGTTCCGTCGATCATGATGCCTCTATTCTATCCAGGCGTTGTACCTGGTGTTTTATTGGGTTGCAGCCAATGGACTGCGCTAAAACCGGCTGTTGCTTGAACGCCTCTATTCTACCCAAGAACGGTGCGGGATAGATGTGGTTTCTCGCCAAGGGGTGATTTGTAGGAATTAAATGAAAGTTGGAAATTTTCCGAACGAATGTTTGACGGGGAATTTCTGGGGTATAGGGACGTTAGATAAATCGCGCGGTACTTCTCGCCACGATTGTAGAAAGGAACGTCCTATGGACATTTCACAGGTTAAGAAAGTTGTAGTTGCTGGCGGCGGCGTTTTGGGCAGCCAGATTGCATTCCAGACCGCTTATCGCGGCTACGAGACCACTATTTGGCTGAGGTCCGAGGCTTCAATTGAGCGCGCTCGTCCAAAGATTGAGCATCTCAGAGAGGTGTATCTGAACACCCTGGAGGCTATGAAGAGCGATCCTAAGGCGTACGCATACGGTCTCATTGCTCAGGACGAGATTACTCCAGAGAAGCTCGACCAGCTTAAAGAGCAGGTAGAGCGCGCATACAGCAACCTCAAGCTTACTTCCGATTGGGACGAGGCTTTTGGTGACGCTGACTTTGTTATCGAGTCCGTCGCTGAGAATCCAGAGCAGAAGATTGAGTTCTACACCGAGCTGGCCAAGCACCTGCCCGAGAAGACTATTGTGGCAACTAACAGCTCAACCATGATTCCAAGCATGTTCGCTGCAGCTACTGGTCGTCCCGAGAAATACCTGGCTCTCCACTTTGCTAACGAGATTTGGCGCAACCCAATCGGCGAGGTTATGGGTCACGCAGGCACCGCTCAGGAGAACTTTGACATGGTCGTCGCTTTTGCGGCAAGCATCCGTATGATTCCGGTCAAGGTTCTGAAGGAGCAGCCTGGTTACCTGCTGAACTCTATGCTGGTACCTCTTCTGGTCTCCGCTGAACAGCTCTGGGCTAACGGCGTCGGCGACGTCGAGGACATCGACAGGGCTTGGCGCATTGGCACCGGTTCGCCAAAGGGTCCGTTCCAGATTTTGGACATCATTGGCCTGGTCACCGCATATAACGTTGCTGTCATGAACCCTGCAGCGAAGGATCCCGAGTCCGTACAGGGTCGCATTGTTGCCCAGCTCAAAGAGAAGATTGACAAGGGCGAGACCGGCGTTGCTGCTGGTAAGGGCTTCTACGAGTACAAGTAAGGCTCGTACAGGTTGCAAGCGATTTCTACCCGGCATCCATTTCGTGTGGATGCCGGGTTTCTTGTGCGAAAGCGCTGCTAGTGGACGGGGTTTCTCGCCAGGTGGCGGGAGCACTGAGTGTGAGCCTACTGCAAGCCTGATTTTCTCGCCAAGTCTGAACGATTTGCCTGAAAAGCGCACCATGTCTGAGCTATTTGCCGGTTTTTCTCGCCAAGTCTGAGCGAATTTACTCAGACATGGTAGGGTTTTCAGGCTTGCAAAATTTGGAGACAGCACCCTAGTTAGAACGTGCCTGATTTCATCAAAGAATCTGTAAATTCTGCCTGAAAACGTTAAAGAATCTGTGGATTTGCCTGATTTTGCAAAAGAATCGGTGGCTCAAATACAGATTCTTTGCACATTTCAGGCGGGTTTTGAAGTGTGTCGGGGTTTGAAGTGTGTCTGGCCATGAGTCGCCTCCCCGCTGTAGAATCGTTATAGTTTCGGTGCTGAAGTTTATGGGAGGTGTGAGTGGTTGAGTCTTTAAAACTATTCGTTCGGACCTACACGTATTGGGTAGGGCTCATCCTCGGCTTTGCGATAGTGCCCGGTTCCCTGCTCTTCATCGGTGGAGTCGCCCCGGTGAGCACCCCATTGTGGCTTGCCCCTCTAGCAGGACTGCTATTTTTTATCATTGATAGGCCATCAACATGGGAGACGCCGCTCTGTCGAGCATTACTGATCCGCGTATTGGGTACAGGGGTTGCGGCCATCGCGTTAGTCGCTTTTGATGCAGTTGCTTCCACCCAGTATGGATCTCAACATTGGAGTGAGACGCTCCTATCTCTCGGTCTCGGCTGGATTGCCTTCACGGTCATGGCAGGACGGATGCTCATGAGGAGCTCAGCCCGATTTGCCACGCCTACTTTCACGAACAGGGATGCGATCCGTACGTACACGACATGGATTGGAATCTTCTTCGGGATTTTCTATATCCCCGCCACGGGGCTCGCCGCAGCTGGCACTCTTTTGATGGTATTTCCACTTTATGGAGCGTTTCTCACCGGCCTGGTTCTTTTGATTGTTGACCCGCCACAACGATGGCCACAACGGAGAGTGAGAGCACTGTGGACACGACTCTTGTCAAGCGGGGCAGCAGCATTACTACTTGCTGTCACGAACTCGTTCTATCGCAGTACTGACACACACGAGATTTTCGTTGGGGACTGGCTGGGAAACCTGCTCTTCTGCGTAGGCGCTTGGGCACTTTATGCCGCAGTGGCTGGGGCCGCGTATCTTATGCGTGGCCCCAGCCACGAAGCATCTGACAACTCAGTAGATGAATTCAGCTAGAGCTTGTCATGCTGCCCTCTTGGTTTCTTCGCTAGGCCAACGCCCAAATAGCCGTATGCTCCATTGGAACCGTCTGTGAGAAGACCAACGTATCTGTCATCTAGTGGGCCATCAATTTGTACTTGTTCGGCAGATTATTGGGGATGGTCAAACCTTGAAGTCCGCTGTGATTCTAAAGCCCTTCTCGCCAAATGACGAGAAGGGCCTTGTCTTTATTTACTGATAATTTTTATAAACAAGATCTATCACTTATTGATTGTCTTTAGATTTCTTGTTCTGTTCGTTCTGTCTTTTCTCAAGAGCTTTTAAAAGTTCGTCTCGAGTTCTTACTAAATATTTATGGCATTTCTTTTGTATTTTTAACATCTGACGAGGACTAATCTCATCTTTTTTAGTTTCTGAATCTTTTTTCTTTTCATCAGCCGACTCATTGCCCAAAGATTCTATATCTGATTCTAGACGTACAATCTGATAATTAAGCGAATCAATGATGTCACTTACTGCAGAAGTGTCGTTATATCTTTTAAGAAGCACTTCTTCGCTAAAAGCGATTAATTTTGTGCATTCATTTAGAACGTACCCACCGTTCGTTGCAAAAGCCATTGTTACAGCTGTTGCCGCTCCGACACTTCCAACAGCTCCAAGTAAAACTCCGCCGCCAGCAATGACCATAGCCCCACCGGCCATACCAGCACCACCAACAGCAAGTGCGCCACCTCCTAGGAAAGCCAAACTAGCGCTTGTAAGCGCAGCTCCCGACAACGCGGCAATTTCTGCACCTAATACGCCAGCAATTATTGGTGCGATGGCTGGAGCTGCATAAAATGCTATACCGCCACTTAAGACTACAATCGCTAGAGTGCCAGCCGCAATAGCCATATGTTTACCGAAAGTTTTATCTAATACTTTCTGTGCGTGATCTATATAGGTCCTTAGCTGTTCTAAATCATCACTGGTAACAACATTCTGTCTTTTGCAAAACACTTCTGTTAGATAATCAGACTGGATAGTTAAGCCCTTATAATCCTTGTCATTTTTATCATGCAAAGCAAAATATGGCTTAAACATCATTGCTTCCAAAGCTATTAAGAAAACCCAAGATGAGTCATTAGAATCGTCGATCGAACTCTTAAGAGAATCATAAAGAGTTGCTTCGTCCATTAAATAATCTGTATCAACTTGATAGGAAAATTGCATCATCTCTGTGAACTTATTGGTCCACTCATTCAACCATTCAAGTTTTTTAGCAGCCCTTTTATCATGCTTTTCTTTTTCAATATCATAGAGAACAATTTGTCTGATAAGCGAATAAAGAATTTGAGCTTTCGCATCATCTAATTTTAAACAACTCAATTTTGAGACATCGAGTTCATACCTATCTTCAGCGGATTCTCCTCGCTCTAATTTCCTAGTATTTTGTATAGCTATAAAATCATTTCTGCATGCTATTACAAAAACCGCTATACCCACGTAATTTATACGCAAAAAGAACTCTTCTGCGGTTTTCTCCCTGGGAGCAGCCATTACTCCAGCGGCTACTATATCGATTCCTGTAAATACTGCGCTCGATACAGTAATCATGCGTAAAACTGCAGGTGTATTCCATGGAAGAATATCTTCTGGAGCTATTCGACTCAAATCGCGGATACTTTGGATATTAAGATCTTTGATTTCCATTGTCAGTCTTCGACAAAAATAAAATCCTCTTACAACACATTGATTAATAATTACTGGAATTGCTTGCCTTGCAATTTCGCCAAGGAAACCAATCTCCATTCTTAAATCAAATGGAGCTTCTGTACCCTTAATAATTTTGCCAAGTGCATCTCTCTTAGCCAAATATGTTCCATTAAACAACTTGGATATAAATTGTCTAAAATTACCCTCATCATTTGCTGAATCTTTGAAAAATGGTAGTGCTGATAGCTCTTTTATTAGAGAAACTATAGGACCAGGGATTCCCGTTCCTTTACCAAACGTTCCACTAGAACCAGCCATGTCACTAACCATATGGAAGAACCATTCAATAACACCAAATACAATTTTCTCCTGAATGTTTTTTCCAATATATTTCTTATGAGATTCTGGAATAGGGACGACTAATAAGTTTCCTTTAGTGTCAGTTCCAATTGATAACTCAGTAAATTGAGTAAAAATAGAAGCAGCACATCCACCGATGCTAAAGTGATGAGAAAAATCACGAAAGTGATGTTGACGTCCGCCTCCGAAATCATTTATATTTCCATCGGCAGCCAGAGGATGATTATTTTCTAAATAAGCTATTGCTTCTTTTAAGTTATCTCCTTTATAACCATCGACTTGAGCAATCTTCAGTACAAAATTATTAACCTGCTTTGTGCCCCATTCACTTGCACGTTCAAGAGAAAACTTGCCTGTAAATACAACGTCTATTACTCCAGCAATTACTCCACTTGAAACAGCAACTATATAGTCAAGTTTATCTGCCTCATTTACGTGCGACTCCCATTCAATTTGTTCACAAAGTCGTTCTGGTACAGCAGGTGTATCTTCCTTAGAAACTAAATTCGTTCTTAAGCTTGATGGAGCAGGTAATAATCGCTGATTTGGAGTTACGATATTATAAAGAACGATTGGATTATCAACATTAGCGTCCATTAGTACCATCCTTAATTGATAAAGAATTAAACCAAATCAACACTGCAAAGCAAAATAAACTAAATCGATTTCTTTTTATATTAATACTCAGGAATACTTATCTACAGTTGATTTACTAACAGATTAATAAACTTGCATGCAAAAAGCCCTTCTCGCCAGATGACGAGAAGGGCTTTGTTTGTGCGACGGTAACGTGCACTGTTGAGACGTGCTGACACGCGACGGGCGCGGTGCCGTGCTCCGGGGCGCGGAAATCCACTGGAGCTCGAAGCGCTTACTTCAAGAAATCCTTAACGGATGAGAGGACGCTTGGAGTATCCAGGCCGTACTTAGCAAGAACCTGAAGCGCTGGTCCGGACTCGCCATAGGTGTCCTGAACACCGATAACCTTAACGGGAACAGGAGCGTTCTCGGAAAGTGCCTGGCAGACTGCACTGCCCAGGCCGCCGATAACGGAGTGCTCCTCGATAGTCACAACCTTGCCGGTCTTTGCTGCGGAAGCAGTAATCAGCTCGGTATCCAAAGGCTTGATGGTGTGAATGTTGATAACCTCGGCGTTGACACCCTCAGCTGCCAGCTGCTCGGCAACCTCAAGAGCCACAGGAACCATAAGGCCACAAGCTACCAGCGTAACGTCAGTACCCTCCTTGAGGACAATACCCTTGCCAAGTTCGAAGTGGTAGTCAGGATTGGTGTTGAAAACAGGAACAGGGAGGCGGCCAAAGCGCATATAAACAGGACCGTCATGGTCGTAAGCGGCCTTAACAGCGGCCTCAGCCTCAACAGCGTCGGATGGAATAATGACCGTCATGCCAGGAATGGTGCGCATAACAGCAATATCTTCATTGCACTGGTGAGTAGCGCCGTCCTCTCCTACCGAGAGGCCTCCGTGGGTAGCGCCAATCTTGACGTTTAGGTGAGGGTAACCTACCGAGTTTCTGATCTGTTCAAACGCACGACCAGACGTAAACATTGCAAACGAAGTTGCAAAGACCTTGTGACCCGTAGCTGCAACACCAGCTGCCATGCCAATCATATTGGCCTCAGCAATTCCGCAGTCCACGAAGCGCTCAGGATACTCCTCGCCGTACTTGCCGGAACGAGTTGCCTCTGCCAAGTCAGCATCAAAGACGAGAAGATCGTCGTGCTCTTTACCAAGCTCTACCAGGGCTTTTCCGTAAGCCTCTCTGGTGGCAATTTTCTGTACATCTGCCATGTTATGCCACCTCTCCCTCAAGCTCTTTAAGTGCCTGCTCGTATTGCTCCTGGTTAGGAGCCTTGCCGTGCCAGCCTACCTGGTTCTCCATGAAAGAGACGCCCTTGCCCTTTACGGTGTGGGCAATGATAACGGTTGGCTGACCCTTAACGGTACGAGCTTCGGCAAATGCAGCAGCAAGCTGGTCAAAGTCGTGTCCATCAGCTACATCAATAACGTGGAATTTGAACGCCTTGAACTTCTCGTCAATTGGGTTTGGTGTGTTGATCTGATCAAGCGAGCCATCAAGCTGCAGGTTATTGTTGTCAACAATAAGCGTGAGGTTATCAAGCTGGTGGTTACCCGCAAACATGGCAGCCTCCCAGACCTGGCCCTCTTCGATTTCGCCGTCGCCCAGAAGCGCATAAACGCGGTAGTCCTTGTTGAACTTCTTGCCAGCAAGCGCCATACCAACAGCGGTAGAAACACCCTGGCCCAGGGAGCCGGTGCTCATGTCAACGCCAGGAGTATCGTTCATGTTTGGGTGACCCTGAAGGCGCGAGTTGAGCGCGCGGAAAGTCTTAAGCTCCTCCTTGGGGAAGAAGCCGCGCTCAGCTAAAACGCCGTAAAGCGCTGGAGTAACGTGACCCTTTGAGAGCACAAAGCGATCCCTGCAGGGGCAGTTAGGCTTGGTAGGATCTACGTGCATCTCCTTGAAGTAGAGATAGGTCAGGATTTCTGTTGCAGAAAGCGAGCCACCGGGATGGCCGGATTTGGCCGTAAAGACCTGCGTGAGGATGCTTTTACGCACCTCACGAGCAACCTGTTTAAGGTCGACGTCCATGTAATTTCCTTTCACGTACTACGTGCGAGAACCGCAGCAGGTCGGCACCACGCGCGAGCCGGAGCTGCGTGCGAGTCAGCGCTTACAGACCGAACTTCTCGGTAAGCTTTTCCTTCATTTCATCCTTATCAAGGATGTTGGAGAGAACGATCTTCTCGTCTTCTGGAATGCCGGCGATAAAATCCTCAAGGTCGCGAGCAACAATAAAGAGGTCAGCTGCGCCAGGAGTAACGTCGGAAACGGTTGAGTGCTCAACCTCGACGCCGCTCACGCCCAGCTCATTCAGGACGTCCTGGATCTGCATCTCAACCATAAGGCTGGAGCCAAGTCCACTTCCGCAACAACAAAGGATCTTCTGGATAGCCATAAAAGCCCCTTTCAATTCACCACGTGTGATATGTGGGTTACGTGGGTTAAAAAGTCGGGCCCCATCCAAGGACGAAGCCCGACCTAGATACTTAGATTCTACTCGCATTTTCTGCAGCAACTGCGATGTTTATCTGCAATTCTGTGAGCGGATGCTACTCGGCCTTCTTCTCTTCTGCCTTCTTAGGAGCAACAAGATTGAAGAGAATTGGGAGGCAGAAGCAGACAACGCAGATGCCCGTGAGAACTGCACCCTGGACGTTCAGAGCAACGTTACCAAAGATCAGCGCCATGATGGAGAAGTCAGCGTCGGAGAAGGTAGCGGAGGTGAAGCCCATGAGAGTAAAGACTGGCATGCACAGTGCAGGCAAGAAGGTAATGAGCAGGCCGTGGACAAAAGAGCCAGCAATGCAGCCCTTGATGCCGCCCTCTGCGTTACCAAAGACACCTGCGGTTGCGCCGCAGAAGAAGTGAGGAACAACGCCTGGGAGAATTAGGGCAACGGCTGCGACCTGTGCGTTAATAACACCCAGGATAAGCAGGCCAAGGATGCCGCCGACGAAGGAACTCAGGAAGCCGATGATGACGGCGTTTGGAGCATAGGTGAATGCGATTGGGCAGTCAATTGCAGGCTTTGCACCAGGGACAAGCTTCTGAGCAATGCCCTTGAATGCAGGAACAATCTCGCCAATGATCAGACGGACACCGGACAGAATGATGTAAACGCCGCCAGCGAAGGAGAGGCCGCGGGTAAATGCCCAGACAATCCAGTTAGTGGTGGTCTCGGTACCAATGTTCAGCAGGTCGCCGAGGTGTTGAAGGCCCGCATACTGTGGGTTAGAAGCAAACTCTGCAGCAGTAGTTCCTGCAGGTACCAGGGTTAGAAGGCCGCGGCTAACAGCAACGCCGGTGATAACCAAGAACATGACGATCATGGTCAGACCAATGGAAACGGTATTGTCGCGCAGGAAGATGAGGCGCTTGGAGAACTTGATATTCTCGGTGCTATTCTCGCGATCGGAAGCAAAGAGCTTACCGACCATACCAGCAAGCCAGTAACCAGCACCGCCGAAGTGGCCAAGTGCAACGGAATCGCTGCCGGTAACCTTGCGCATGGTTGGCTGGCAGTATGCAGGAGACAGAACCATAATCAGAGCAAGCAGGCATGCGCCGGAGATGTAGAGCATCCAACCGGAAAGGCCGCCGACGTGCAGGATGATGGCGAGCATAGCTGCCATGTAGAGAGTGTGGTGGCCGGTGAGGAAGATGTAGTTAAAGCGAGAAAAACGTGCGAGGACAATGTTCAGGACCATGCCGATGCACATGATGATTGCGGTTGCTTGACCAAACTCGCCAAGTGCCAGCGAGACGACAGCCTCGTTGTTTGGGACGACGCCCTGCATGTCAAAGGCAAAGTTGAAGATTTCGCCAAAGGCCAGGAGGGAACCGGTCTGCAAGAAACCTGCGCCCGCAGAAAGAACGAGGAAGCCAACGATGGTCTTGAGAGTGCCTCTGATGAGATCCTCAATTGGCTTTCCCTGAAGCGCCAAACCTAGCAGGGCAACAAGGCCAACTAGGATAGCTGGTGTTGATAACACGTTTACAAAAAACTCAACAACAGGCATACAAAACCCCTTTCAACAAAACGCAATACAATAAACTGACATAACAAACTGACATAACAAACTGACACAACAAACTGCGAGTTCGTGCGGTCCTGCAGCACGATGGTACGAACCCGGTGTACGTGCGGTCCTGCAGCACGACAGTACGAGCCTGGTGCACGTGCGGTCCTGCAGCACGACGGTACGAGCCCGGCGCTTTTAACTGATTGTAATCCATTTGTGTTTATTTTGTGCAAAATTATTTATGTTTTGCTAAGGTCAAACGTTCAAAACATTCATATTATTCATATGATGGAGGTAGGGAGTTCAAAAACGATCCTGCTGTACGCTATTGGCCGTCTTCGTAGATTTTGGAAATAGCCACTTATCACTTGTATCAGAAACCGTATAAACAGTCTCTGATATGCACGAAAACTAATCAAGAAATTGATGTATTGGAAAGCGGTGTCTAATTTGGGTAAAAAATCCGTTTAGTTGGAAATTAATTTTCTAACTCGACGTTTTGGCACTTACGTTTGCCCAGTTGAGTTTTCTTATAAAAGTTTCAATCAAATTTGCCCGCGGATTTACGCTGGTAGATGCTCTGCATAGAATTCGTTTGATTTTGTATATTCCAACTAAACGCATTTTTTACCACTTTGACAGCAAAAGCGCCTATTTCACGGCAAAAAACGGTGTGGATTCACGATTTAGGAGGAAAAATGGTCGGGTTGACTGGATTTGAACCAGCGACCTCTCGGTCCCGAACCGAGCGCTCTACCAAGCTGAGCCACAACCCGTTATGTTTTGCCTTGTCCAACGGGATAAAACCGTCAAACATTTGCCGCTCTATGTTACCACTACAACTTGCAGGTAGTGGAGAAGCCTCGCCAACCTTTTGCTTGAGCTGCAGCGGCAATTGCATCGGCAGCTTCTTGGGATTCGCAAAGTGCAAACGAGCTGCTACCAGAGCCAGAAACCTGAGCACCAAGAACGCCAGGTTGTGCCTTCAGCCACTCCTCTACCTCGGCCACCTGTGGCTTTAGTGACTTTGCTGCAGGAGCAAGATTATTGAAGAGAAGTTTTGCCACCTGCTGGATAAGCTGGTTGTCTGAAACGACCTGGCCAGCAGCGCGAAGAAGTGCAGATAGTTGCTCGTAAGACTCCGGAGCAACTGGAGACGCATCAAACTGGTCGTAAGCTTCCTTGGTAACAACGCCAGTTTCTGCTGGTAAAACAATGGTAAGCGGAGCGTCAACAGTAGACGTATAGGTTTCTACCAGCGTATCCCCGGCGCCAAGCATAAGCGATGGCCGTGGGTCTAAGAAGAACGCAACGTCTGCTCCGACAGCCTTGGCTACCTCAACTACCAGCGGATCTAGTGGGTCAATGCCCCAACGCTGAGCAAGTAGATAGAGCGTTGCGGCAGCATCGGCAGACGATCCACCCAGACCGGCCTTCTCAGGAATGTGCACTTGCACGTCAATGGAAACATCTGGAGAAATGCCCAGCTTATTGGCAAGAAGAACCGCGGCTTTCCAAGTTGTTGTTCGCTCGGGCAACACGCAAAGCTGCGGCTCATGCGTAACCGTAAGCTCCGGCGCGTCATCGACAACAACTGTGTCGTACAGCGCAACGGGAACCATGAGTGAATCTACTTTATGGTATCCTCGCTGGTCTTTCTGGGCATGAATGCCCAGGTGAAGGTTAACCTTGCAAGGAATCTGAATGGTTTGGCGTCCAAAATTGGACGAAGAGGCAGCCATGAGTGTGAGCCTAGTCGAAGTAATGTGTGCGCTTCTGAACTACTCTTCAAACTCAAAGTCAAACAAACGCTCACCGGTCTCAAAATCAAAAAGCTCAACAGTGCCGGTCAGGACGTCAACGTACTGGTAGGACTGACGGGCAGTGCGACCGCGGCGCTCGCCAACCTCAACGATGAAAAGAGATGGATGGGCCATAACCAGGGTACCTGTGCGCTCAACAATACGAGAACGTCCCATGTTAGCCTTGACCTTGAGTTTTTGACCCTGAAGTGCGCTGAGCTTCTCGTGAATCTCGTCTACACGATTAACTGGTGGAATCTCGTTTTCCATCAATCCTCCAAGTCAATCAGTACGTTTGCGATGCGACACGTTGATGTGTCGGAGATATGTACCGGTCGACAAACAATAGTCAGAATTTCCGAAACTCCACTATACGTTGTAAAAAATGAAATCTCAAGGTTTTACGACAAATGTCACGGGAACAACATCAGTCGTGCTGTCTGATTCGCGTCAGGTTTGCGTCAAGATCGCGAGAAGATCGTGTCAGGTTCACAGCAGATTTGCGTCAGGTTGGCATCGGACTTGCAACGACAGCGCGTCAGAACCCCAACAAATTTATGACAAATAGGGGTCCTCTGATAAAATTAGTAACTAACTTCAAAACACAAGGAGGCCCAATGACTGAGACTCTGGGATATGCCATCAGTAAGACCTGGTATATCGTGCTTATTTTTGTTGCTCTTGCTATCGGAATCGCATTCCTTTCCAAAAAGAAATCATCTAAAGCTCTTGTTGCTTTATCAGCGCTTTGCCTGGTATTTAGCGTAGGGTCGTTCGCATTTGGTGGATTGACTGTTTCTGAAGCACAGTCCAAAGGCGCTTCATCTGAACAGCTCAATTCCATGAACCTTATCGAGCTTGTCCAGGCTAACCAAGCCGCACCAGCTCAGACCTCTGTTAATGACGTCAACGAGCTCTACAACAAGATGGTTTATGTCTATCAGTACGGCTCGCCTATCGCGCAGTCGCTCGCGAGCGACAATCCCTTTGTTCATCATGATCTACCTTGGGTAGCAGCGACTCTTCCTGAACTGAAGAAGCTGCTCGACAAAAACGAAGTAGTCTACGTGTCAACAAACAGTCAGATTTTCAAACAGTTGCACATTAACCCTGGTGAAAACGCCGTCGAGCCTTTTATATTCTTTGTTACTTCGGTCAATCCAGCCGGTAGAGTTTTCCCACTTTCAACTGGTGATATGTCTCGTGTTGGCAAAAAAGATGGCGATAAAATCACGATTGGTGACAATCTTGAGTTTACGCTTCGCACGGTTCATACCAATAACGGCGACTATGTGCTTGGCCTTAACTACCAGGTCCTTTTTGCTCTCAGTCGTTACTTCAAGGATTATTAATAATTTTCAGAGCGTCGTTAAACACCCGCGTACAACGCTTACACATCATAAACTGCAAGAAAAAACTCCCATTCACCTGAATGGGAGTTTTGTTTTCTCGGCAGATGCTATTTAAAGCTTTTAAGGCGCCTTTAAGATGCCCTTTGGATACCTTTTGGATGTTTTGGATCAACCAAGTTTTACTCAGCTGGGCAGAGCGAGAGGGCGGCCTCGTCAGCAATAACGGTGCAGTTAGTATGAAGCTGCAGGATAGAGGCTGGGCACTGAGGCGAAACGTTGCCGTAGCACATGTCGTAAACAGCCTTAGCCTTGTCCTCGCCGCTAGCCACAATCAGAATGCTGCGCGCGAACATGATGGTCTGCGTGCCCATGGTGTAAGCCTGACGAGGGACGTCCTCCATGCGCTCAAACAAGCGGCTGTTTGCCTGAATGGTGCTCTCGGTGAGGTCAACGCAGTGCGTACCCTTGGAAAAATGGTCGTCAGGCTCGTTGAAGCCAATGTGACCGTTGTGACCAATACCAAGAAGCTGCAGGTCAGGATAGCCAGCCTTAGCAACAAGCCTATCGTACTCGGCGCAAGCTGCCTCGACGTCAGGATTAGAGCCATCGGGCACATGAGTGTTCTCAAGATCAATATTTACCAGGTCAAAGAGGTTTTTGCGCATGAAATAGTGATAGCTTTGAGGATCGTCGTGAGAAAGACCGCGGTACTCGTCAAGGTTATACGTAGAAACCTGCGAAAAGTCCAGGTCTCCCCTCTTGCACCAATCAGCGAGCTGAGCATAGGTGCCAATTGGCGTTGAACCAGTTGCCAGGCCAAGAACGCAATTTGGCTTCAAAATGATTTGTGCAGAAATAACATTTGCAGCTTTTCTGCTCATGTCCTCGTAATCGCGAGTGCGAACAATCCTCATGCTTTCCTCCAAGACAGAAGTCACAGTTATATTTAGTTTAACATTTGAAACAAGCAAAAAAGTAACCGGTCGGCGAGAAGAACAAATATCTCGCTGACCGGTTTTGACCTGTTATATGGCGTGTTTTTGTCGCTATTCTGTCGCTATTCTGACGTGTTTCTGACGTGAAGCCGACGCAAGTCTGACGCGGCGGTAGTTTTCTGTCTGGAATCTGTCAGGAATCTGTCGCGATTCTGACGTGAGTCTGACATAGCGGCAGTTATCTGTCAGGAATCTGACGCAAACCTGACATGACCCTGACGCAAATCTGACGCAGAGCCGACGTCGCCTATCCCAGAATCTGCTTGGAAAGATCCTGCAGAGCGTGGAAACGATGCGATATAGCGTTCTTCTCGTCAGGCTCAAGCTCTGCCATGGTTTTACCTGGAGCATCCTCTGGCCAGAAGAGTGGGTCGTAGCCAAAGCCATTGTGACCCTTTGGCTCGTGGCCAATAACGCCCTCGCAGTCACCCTCTCCTACCAGCACAGATCCGTCTCTGTAGACCAGAGCAATGGTGGAGTGGAAGCGAGCAGTGCGGTCCTCATCAGCAACGTCAGCAAGCTCTGCCAGCAGTTTCTGATTGTTTGCAGCATCATTGCCATGCTCGCCAGCATAACGAGCAGAATAGATTCCAGGAGCTCCGTCCAGAGCGTCAACACAAATGCCGGAGTCGTCTGCAATAGCCGCTACGCAATCTACCTCGTCAAGCGCGGCCATTGCCTTAATCAGAGCGTTGTCACGGAACGTCTGACCGTTCTCCTCTGGATCAGGAAAATCGCCCAGCTGACCAAGCGCTACAAAGCTCATACCAGTCATTACCTTAGAGAGGATAGCCTCAATCTCAACAAGTTTGTGAGCGTTGCCCGTTGCAACTACCACGGTTGTATTTGGATCAAAGGTCACAGCGTTAGAACCTTGATTTTCACTGTTTTGACTCATGGTTACTCCCTAAATCCAGTCACTTGATTTTGCAGGTCAACAAGGTGAGCGATGCCTGCTTGACCAAGGTCGAGCAGCTGGTTGAGTTGCCCGCGATCAAATGGACCGCCCTCGCCTGTTCCTTGTACTTCAATTATCTGTCCAGTTTCTGTTCCCACAAGGTTCATGTCAATGTCCGCATGAGAATCCTCGGGATAGTCAAGGTCCAGCAGCGGCTGACCGTTTACGTATCCCATAGAAATCGCAGCTACTTGACCTGTAAGAGGAAGTCTGGGCAGGAGGTCCTTCTCGACAAGTGAATAGAGTGCGTCGTGAAGCGCCACCCAAGCGCCCGTGATACTGGCGGTTCTGGTGCCGCCATCTGCCTGAAGAACGTCACAGTCCAGCGTAATGGTGTACTCGCCTAGGCGATTGAGGTCAACAACGGAGCGCAGCGAGCGGCCGATCAGGCGCTCAATCTCCATGGAGCGACCCTTGCGGTTGGCGCGCTCTCGCTTGGTGCGGCGGTTAGTCGACGCAGGTAGCATGGCATATTCAGCCGTGACCCAACCCGCGCGAGAACTGCGTCGCCACGCGGGAACGCCTTCCTCGACGGTGGCGGTGCACAGGACGCGCGTGTCGCCAAACGTGACCAGGCACGATCCGTCTGCGTTCTTCATAACGTTGCGCTCGAGGGTGACGGGGCGCATCTGGTCCCACGCGCGGTCGGACGAACGCGCAACCTGCGCGGCGGTGTCAGTCTGCGCGGGCTTCTCGCCAGAAAACGCGTTTTCTACCTGGTTATTCATTGCACTCCTAAGAAAAAACGCGACACCCGAGGGCGCCGCGTGAGGTTCCATGGTGGGCGATGAGAGATTTGAACTCCCGGCCTTGTGCGTGTAAAGCACCTGCGCTAGCCGCTGCGCCAATCGCCCGTGACTGTAGAAGTTTATCACAGCTTCCACAATTCTTCGGCGGCAATTATGAATTCTGCACCTTCATTGCACGACCTTTGCACAAATCTTACGCCAGCTCTTCCAGAATACGACGCATTTCTTTCTGGACACCCTGCTCGATGTTAGGCGCAATAACCTTGGAGGCAATCGTCTTGAGCGCGTAGCGAGCGTTGTCCATAACGTACGCAGTGCCGGCGTAACGCAGCATAGCGTAATCGTTCATAGAATCGCCAAAGACGGCAATCTCGTCACGAGAAATGCCATAGTACCTGCGGATCTGCTCAAGTCCCGTAGCCTTGTTCACACCACGAGGCACCACGTCAATCCAGGTCTCTCCAGAAGGCATGAACGAAAGCCTATCGCCCATCTCGCGCTCAAGAATCATAGCCATATCCATGGAGCGAGCCCTTGAATCGCAGCAAATAGCAGCCTTGATGATACTAACGTCAGGTGAAGGCGGATCAAACACGCGCTCGGCGTTTGGCAGGTCTTTATCCAGCTCACGCACAAACGAACTCTGATCGTCCAACAGATACGTATGCGTGCGGTCATAAACAACCAGATGAATGCAGTCAAACTCAGACGTCAACTCAAACAGCTTACGAATAGAAGCTGACGAGAAAACCTCGCGGTCGATGACCTCGTTCTCAACATAGACCTGCGTGCCAAGAGAGGCCACGTAGTCAATCTTATCTGCAACCGGCTCAAACAGCCAACGCAGTGTATCGTAACGACGACCGGAACTTGCCACGAAGTGAACGCCGTGCTTGTACAGCTCTTCGATAAGCTCAAATGTCTCTGGCGGAACCTCGGAGTTCTGGTCCAGTAGCGTACCGTCCATGTCCGATGCAATGAGTCTAATCATGCTAGTTCTCCATCATAAAACGGGGAGTCTCCCCTGCTTTTGTTGCGCGTACCAGCTCAAGCAAGGCATGCGCAACGCCGTCATCTGCAGATGCACCTACGTGGTGCCTTGCTACCTGCTTGACCTCTGGAATTGCGTTTGCCACCGCCACCGAGTGCGGAACTTTACTTAAAATCTCAACGTCATTCTCGCCATCTCCAAAAACGAGCACCTCTTCTGGAGAAATGCCTGTTCTTTCCAGGAGTGTCTCAAAACCAGTCAGCTTGGACACACCCTTGGGAAGCACGTCAAACCACTGAGGGACAACCGACATGGTGTACACGTCTGGACAAGCTGCGGCCACCTTTTGGCGACAGCGCTCCATGTCCTC
Organism: Lancefieldella parvula DNF00906; assembly: GCF_000758945.1. Classification (GTDB taxonomy): domain Bacteria; phylum Actinomycetota; class Coriobacteriia; order Coriobacteriales; family Atopobiaceae; genus Lancefieldella; species Lancefieldella parvula_C. The sequence goes on along the minus strand of NZ_JRND01000021.1, from coordinate 22,649 downwards.
CTCCGTGCCTGGGCACGCAATTGTTGCGGCGACAAAATCGACGTCGTCCGGGACTTGATCAACAATGCCCGAGACAAACACCAGTTTGCGCTCGTAATCGGCGAGAATGTCTTTGTCCAGCGGGCCGACAACATATGCCGGGTTAAAGAGGTTGGTCTTCTCTGGATAGCAGACCAAGAACATGTTCTTCTCGTCAGCAAGAGCATCTGCGACACCCTGCAACGTTTTGTGGTCAAAGATGGAGAGCGAGATGGTCTTGCCTTTATACAGCACGCGCTTGCCCGTGGACATGACGCCTGTTTGCATGCACGCCTCGTCGAGGCTGAAGAGACGCATCAACTCAACGTAATCTCGGCCGGTACAGGGGCCAAACGCGATGTCCGTTTCTTCCAGGAGCGTGTGAATAGCCTTGCGTGTGAAGTCCGACACGCGTCTGTTGCCAAAAGGTACCAGCGTGTTGTCCATATCAGATAAAACAAGCTTAATCACAAACGTCCCCCGTTGCTGTACGCTGCGCAGGTTGGTGTGGACGCATGGTACGTCGCAGCTTCAAGTTGACGTAAGCAATGTGACTTAAAGCTGACACAGCTCCAAGCTGCATCTTTGTACTTCTACATATTTGAACTATGTGCCAAGACGTCAAAGCGATCAATCTTGAGCAACACTTGGTCTAGTCCAATCATACCCGAGAGACGCACCTTTGACGCATTCGAAGTCAAAATTAGAAGATCTCTAAACCCGGAGCCCCGACGGCCGCCAACCCACTCCATGCGCTTAATGTCCTGGTAGTTGATGGAAATTTCAGAGCCTACAAAGGGCACTACAACCATCTCGTCATCAAAAAGCGAGACCTTATAACGACTCAAGATGTACCACGCCATAAACATGACAACCGAGAAGGACGCAAAAAACGCCATAACAATGTCTGGATTTGGCGTAAACACGTTAACGTAGCAAAGCCAGCCGAGAATAACTGCAATGGCACTGACAAATGCCATGTCAATAATGAGCGAACGTGTAAGCGCGGCGGGAGTCACGTAGGTATCGTGATGGCTGTGGCGACGCTCAGAAATTCCAACGTTTCCCGAGTGCTCTAAAACCGCAGCTACGACGGGTGCCGCAACGACAACAATTCCAAAAAACACTGCGAGCATTGCGACCTCCCTTACTCCGTGAAAAAAGAACAATGACCCTTCATAATTATGCTACGCCCCCGCACACCATTTATTGACAAGGGTGAACGGGAGCGTAGACGGTAGAAATCTAGCTATGAATGGCAAAGTAGCACGTCAAACGGTTGCACGCGATGCGACGGCGCGGGTCGCGGGCAGTGCGAGCGCGGCACGGCGGCGCGACTCGCGGACAGCGCGCGGCGCGAGCAGCGCGGTCAGCGCAGGTGCTAGCTGCGGGCAGCAAACTTGGCGACGAGCTTCTCCAGAAGGTCAACGGTAACTTCAAGGCTTGGCACGGGGACAAACTCACGCACGGAGTGGGCGTTATATCCACCGGTAGCAATGTTGGGGCATGGCAGTCCGCGGAAGGTGAGCTGGGCACCATCGGTACCGCCACGAGCGGCAACTGGCTTAGGCTCAATACCGACCTCACGATTTGCCTCAAGCGCATAATCAATCAGGAACTCGTAGCCGTCGAACTTCTCGGCCATATTGCGATACTCCTGGTGAATCTCAACGCGGACGGTATTCTCGCCATAGCGCTTGTTCAAGAACGCGGCGATATCCTGCAGGACCTGCTGGCGGTTGGCAAAAATCTGGGCGTCGTGGTCGCGGACGATGTAGCTGAGCTTAACCTCGGACGCGGAGCCCTCGATGACGATTGGGTGGTAGAAACCTTCGTAGCCCTCGGTGTGCTCAGGACGCTCGAAAGCGGGGACCATCTGCTGGAACTCGGATGCCACAGTGATTGCGTTGATCATGACGTCCTTGGCGCTGCCGGGGTGCACCATGACACCCTTGAAGTAGACGTCAGCGTGGGCGGCGTTGAAGCATTCGTAGTTGAACTCGCCGAGAGCCTCGCCGTCGACGGTGTAGCCGTACGCTGCGCCGAGTTTGTCCAGGTCAAGCAGGCTTGCTCCGTGACCGATTTCCTCGTCGGGAACAAACGCAATCTTGAGCGTAGGGTGCGCAAGCTCGGGGTTGTCGCCCAGACGCTTGAGTAGCGCGCAGATCTCGGCCACACCGGCCTTATCGTCAGCAGAAAGCAGCGTGGAGCCGTCGGAGCAGATGATGTCCATGCCCACAAAATCCTTGAGGTCAGGGACCTGCTCCTGGGTAGTTGCGATGGTCTTGCCGTTAACGACGCCGGCGACCAGATCACCGCCCTCGTAGTGGACGACGTGCGGCTTGATGCCCGAGGCGGGCGCGTCGATGACGGAGTCCAGGTGCGAGCAAAGCATCATCGCGGGAGCCGACTCGGCGCCCTTGGATGCGGCGAAGGTGCCGGTGACGTAGGCGTGCTCGTCGACGGTGACGTCGGTGCAGCCCAGTACCTTGAGCTCTTCGCCCAGGTAGCGAGCCATCTCGTGCTGAGCGGGCGTTGAAGGGGTGACGGTGTCGTTGTCAGGGTTGGACTGGGAGTCGACCTGCACGTAGCGCATGAAGCGCTCGGCGACATCGGGGAGCTGGTTAGTTGCGGTTTCAGACATAGGCATCCTCTCTGGTTCGGGCAAGGTCGGCGCGGTGCGGGTGGTGCGAGCGCGGGTCGTGCGGTCACGCGGGTGCGGGTCGCAGCCGGCGGCCTTGGATGTTGTATGCATTTACTGTACCGCAACTCAAAACGAATTAAACCTACCTGCACGAACTTTGCGCGCGCATGCCATAATAATTGCAAGAAATGCGAAAGGCGGAGCGCTATGACAAACGACTCTTGGACGCCACAGTTTCATCTCTTCCCACCTCAGGGTTGGATGAATGACCCAAACGGACTTTGTCAGTTTAAGTCCGTCTACCACGCGTTTTACCAGTACACTCCCGAGTGGCCTGCCAACGAGCTGCGTTACTGGGGACATGCTGTGAGCAAGGATTTGCTCTCTTGGGAGACGCTACCTATTGCGATTTCTCCAGACGCAGCTTGCGATAAGGACGGTGTGTTTTCGGGTTCGGCCTGGATTGAGACACACGACGCAGCAGGCGGCTGTGGTCACGACAGTGTGGCGGCCGGCGACTGCGGTCACGGCGGCATTGTGGCAGCCGGCGACGGCAACGACGACGCCCGCGGCAGTGCAGCGGCCCGCGAGGTCATGCGACTCTTCTACACCGGCAACGTTATGGACGAAACACACCCAGAAGCCGACGGCATTGACGTCGGTCGAGAAGCCTATGAGGTCATGGTGACCTCTGAAGATGGACTGAATTTCTCGCCAAAGTGCGTTGTTTTGAAGCCGGCCGACTACCCCGATACCTGCACAAACAACGTGCGCGACCCGAAGGTTTGGGAGCAAGACGGGGCTCTCCGCATGCTGTTAGGCGCTCGCGAGAGAGATGCTGCAGCTGGTAACGTAAGAACCGCAGATGAACGACATGATTCGGGAGCGGTTTTGATTTACGACTCAAATGATTGTGGCGAGTCGTGGACGCTCCACTCGGTTATACGCGGGACTAATGCCCTGGGTCAGCGCGAGGCGTTTGGCTACATGTGGGAATGTCCTTTTTTGGTGCAGCTAGATGGCCAGGAGTTTCTGTCTGTGTGTCCGCAGGGGCTAAGAGAAGGCACTGGTACGGAGCCAAGCGCCGGTACGGAGCCAAGCGCCGGTACGGAGCCAAGCGCCGGTGCGTCCAAGGGGTCGCACTTAAACGATTCTGCTAACTTGCAAGAAAGTGCTTCAAGCGAGCCTCTCGACAAGTGGCAAAACATCTGGCAGTCGGGCTATTTTCCGCTTCCAGAGGGCCAAAGGCTTATCAATGTCGAAACTGTTTTCACCGATAGCTTTGTGCTCTGGGATCATGGTTTTGACTTCTACGCACCTCAAACGTTCGTCGACGATTCTGGCCGAACCATTTTGATTGGATGGATGGGCATCATCGATCCGACTTACCATAGTTATCCTGAAGGCATTGAATTCTGCCACAACCTTACTCTGCCCCGAGAACTTTCGTTGTCTGATGATGGTGTTATCCTGCAACATCCAGTTAAAGAGCTTGATGCTAAGCGACGAGAATGTGTGGAATTTGTCGCCGACGCTGTCGTCAAAATAGATCAACTATCTGCAGATATTGAGATTACGGACATATCCGGAGACGGAACTCTTACTCTCAACGACGCGCTTGTGCTTTCTTACTCCAAGGGCACTTTTACCCTGAAATTCATTGACGAGGACACCGCTGCAGGCAGAACTCAACGCTCTATTAGGCTAAAGGAGCTTTTTGACCTGCGCGTTATTGTTGATGGGTCTACCGTGGAGATTTATCTGAACGATGGACGTGCGGTTTTCTCGACACGCTGGTTCCCTGCATCTGAGCGGCTAACGTTGAGCAGCACTTTTGTTGCTGCTAGCTCACGAGAATACAGCCTAATCGAGTAACTTAGTAAGACTACCGGCGACAGTTTGATTCCGTCACCATAGAAGCGCCGGCTATTTGTCGTTGATTTACTGGTTATGCACGAAATTGCATATTTCACACGTTTTATAAGCAAAATTTTCACAGGACTCGGAAAATTGCCGTTTTTGGGACTTCAGGCGGTAAAAAATGCGTTTAGTTGGGAATGAAGGAATTTAGTTCAACTTTTTATATTAGCGTTTGCCCAGGATAAGCAAAAAAGTTTTAACTATTTCTTTTACTAATTGAGTCAAAACATCTCATTTTCAAAATGAATACACCAACTAAACGCATTTTTTACCTTTTTGGGCCCACAATCGCCAAAAATGAGCCCCAAACTAAAGTTTGGGGCTCATTAACGTGCAAATTACAACTTTGTAGCTGGTTGCGCGCCAACTTCGCAGCCGATTACGCTGGTTGCACGACCGGTCGGCAAGGGGTGCGCGCTCGCAGCCACGCGCTCGCCGCAGCTCTGCAGCCCGTTCGCCGCGTCGATCGCGCTACTTGACGCCGGCTTTCTTCTTGGCGCGCTCGATAGCAGCCATCTGCTCCTCGGAAAGCCTAATGGAACCGTAATCCTTTCCGTGGTCAGGCGCGGTGCGACCAAGATCGCCCAGGTTAGCGCCAGTTGCTTCCAGCGCAGACATGTGGTGCGAAGAGCAAGAATGGCCGCCCTCACGGACAACGGAATCCAGGCCAAACTTGTCGCGGCCGGTATACGGCATGGTTGCGTCGTTGGTAACTGGATCGTCAGCGTTTTCTAGTTTGAACTCGCCATTTACGCCGTTCTTGTAGTTCTCCTTAGCCACCGAAATCATCAGCTTGATACGGTTGAGCTGGTTAACCTCGGACGCGCCTGGGTCGTAGTCGACGGCAACAATGTTGGACTCGGGGTGCATCTGGCGCAGGCGCTTGATGACCGCCTTACCCACAACGTGGTTGGGCAGGCAGGCAAATGGCTGAGCGCAGACGATGTTTGGCGTGCCAGTCTCAATGAGGTCGCACATCTCAGCGGTGAGCAGCCAGCCCTCGCCCATCGTGTTGCAGAGCGAAAGGATCTGACCAGCCTTTTCGGCCAGCTCGTCGATGTTGGGGTACGGCTCAAAGCGCTCGGACTTCTCCAGCATCTTGTTGATTGGCGCGCGCAGTCCCTGGACCATCTTGATGCCCGCGATGTGCGTCATGCGGCTCTTAAGCGAAGTGCCCAGCTCCTTGTGCGTGTTGATCGCGTTGGAGAGACCAAACAAGAAGAAGTCGACCAGACCTGGAACGTTGGCCTCGCAGCCTTCGGACTCAATGACCTTGACCAGCTCATTGTTAGCCGTTGGGTGGAACTTAACCAAAATCTCGCCGACGACGCCGACGCGTGGCTTCTGGCGGTCGTTGACCACGGGCAGGCTGTCAAACAGCTCAATGGTACGCTGGCACTGCTTGTAGAATTCCTTGCGAGAAATTCCGTTGATCTTGGAGCGTGTATCGGCCATGAGCTGGTCATACAGCTCATTTGCGGAACCCTTGACTGCCTCGTAGGGACGAACACGATACAGCAGCTGCATGATCAGGTCGCCGTACAGCAGCGCGTAGACTGCCTTGATGAGCAAATCGGGCTTGAACAGCTTGAAGCCTGGATTGTCCTCGTCAAGGCCGGAAGCAGCAGAGACGGAAATGACCGGAATCTCTGGGTGACCTGCGTCTTTGAGTGCCTTACGAATCAGTGCAATGTAGTTGGTTGCACGGCAGCCACCGCCGGTCTGCGAAATCAGAACCGCGGTCTTGGTCAGGTCGTACTTGCCGGAAAGCACTGCCTCCATAATCTGACCCGTGACCAGGATGGATGGGTAGCAGATGTCGTTGTTGACGTAGCGAAGGCCCATGTCAACGGCACCCTGGTCAACCGAAGGCAGCAGTACAACGTTGTAGCCCGCACCCTTCAGCAGCTCCTCTACCAGCTCAAAGTGAATCGGCGCCATCTGTGGAGCCAGGATGGTGTAGCCCGCTTCCTGCATCTCCTTGGTGTAGCGGACCTTCTCGTAAGCTGCAGATTCTGCCTCGCGGTACACCGGCGCACGGCGAGAAGAACTTGCGCTCCTGGCCTTTTCCAGAGAGCCATCGGCCATGCGAACGCCCTGTGGAACAGCCTCGGTAACCAAGCCGGCAGCTGCAAGTCGCTCCAGCTCTGCCTGCTGCTCGTTCAGGGCAGCCATCAGCGAGCGGATACGAATACGTGCAGCACCCAAGTTGGAGACCTGGTCAACCTTGAGCATGGTGTAAATCTTGCCCGAAGCCTCAAGAATCTCCTGGACCTGGTCGGTGGTCAGCGCGTCAAGGCCGCAACCAAACGAGAAGAGCTGGATGAGGTCCAGGTCGTTTCGGGATGCAACAAAGCGAGCCGCGCGATACAGACGTGAGTGGTACATCCACTGGTCAACAATACGGATGGGGCGCTCAGGCATCATCTTATGAGCAATGGAATCCTCGGTGAGCACGGCAAAGCCAAACGAAGAGACCAGCTCAGGGATGGCGTGGTTAATCTCTGGGTCGTTATGGTATGGGCGACCTGCAAGAACAATACCGTGAGCGTCGTGCTCCTCAATCCACGCAAGAGCCTCGTCACCTGCGCGGTGCATCTGGTCCTTGACGTTGATATCTTCCTGCCATGCAGCCTCAACAGCGGCGTCGATTTCGGTGCGCGTGATGTGCTCGCCGCGGAAGCGGCCCTTGCCTACCTGGGCGTCCTTCTCGCGCTGTTCGCTGATGAGCTCGTACAAACGACGCTTGAGCTCGTTCTTCTTGTCATACGGAATGAACGGAGCCATGTACTGGATGGAAGGATCGGAGAGTTCGTCCACGTTGAGGCCCAGCGCCTGAGGGTAGCTCATGACAATTGGGCAGTTGTAGTGGTTGGTTGCGGAGTCGTCCTCCTTGCGCTCCCAACGAATACACGGCATCCAAATGAAGTCTGGGTCCTTGGCCAGCAGATTCATGATGTGGCCGTGGGAAAGCTTCGCGGGATAGCAGGCGGACTCAGAAGGCATGGATTCGATACCTGCGTCGTACGTCTTTGCGGTGGTCTGGTCGGACAAAATGACCGAGAAGCCCAGCTTAGTGAAAAACGTGTGCCAGAACGGATAGTTCTCGTACATGTTCAGCGCGCGAGGAATGCCCACTGTGCCGCGAGGTGCCTCGTCTGCAGGAAGCGACTCGCGATCAAACAGCAGCTTGTTCTTGAACGCAAAGACGTTTGGTGCTTCGTTCTTCTTAGCACCACGCTTCTTACCTGCGCCTTTCTCGCAACGGTTACCGGTGATAAACCTGTGGCCGCTGCCAAAGTCGTTGATGGTAAGCATGCAGCTGTTAGGGCAGATGCGGCAGTGCGTGTTGGTAAGTTTGACCTGTAGGTTGTCGATGGACTCGCGGTCAAGCAGGGTGGATACGCCGTCAATACCTGCGCGATCGCGGGCGAGAAGAGCGGCGCCGTAGGCACCCATGACGCCTGCGATATCAGGACGGATGACGTCTCTGCCGGTGAGCAGCTCAAAAGCACGGAGCGTTGCGTCGGACATGAAGGTGCCGCCCTGAACAATGCAGTGCTCGCCAATCTCGCTGAAGTCGCGGAGCTTGATGACCTTGAACAGGGCATTCTTGATGACGGAGTACGAAAGACCAGCAGCAACGTCGCCGATGGTTGCGCCCTCCTTCTGCGCCTGCTTGACGCGGGAGTTCATGAAGACGGTACAGCGAGATCCCAGGTCAACAGGGAGTGTTGCCTTGGTTGCGGCGGTTGCAAACTCGCGGACGTCCATCTTCATGGAGTCGGCAAAGGACGCAATAAAGGAGCCGCAGCCTGCAGAACAAGCCTCGTTCAGCATGATGTGCTCAATGACGCCGTCTTTGACCTGTAGACACTTCATGTCCTGGCCGCCAATATCAAGAATAAAATCAACGTCTGGGACAAATGCCTTAGCGCCACGCAGGTGAGCAACGGTCTCAATCTCGCCAGAGTCTGCGCGCAGAGCCTCAATCAGGATACCCTCGCCATAACCGGTGGTTGTGACGTGACCAATAATGCAGTCGGTAGGCATCTCGTCGTAGATAGAGTCCATGATCTTGCGAGCAGTGCCCAGGATATCGCCGTTGTTATTGTCGTACCAGGTGTAAAGCAGCTCGCCCTTCTCGCCAACAACAGCAGCCTTCATAGTGGTAGAACCAGCGTCGATGCCAATGAACACGCGTCCGTGGTAGTTGGCCAGCTGGCCTTTGGGGACTACCTCCTGGTCGTGGCGGGCCTTGAAGTCGTCAAAGTCCTGCTGAGTGGCAAAGAGTGGGTCCAGACGAGCAACCTCAGAGCCCTGGATGTCCTTAAGGTTGTCCAGTGCCTCCATGACCTGCGTAAAGGTGATTGGTCGGTCGGACTCGCCCGCCAGAGCAGCGCCCGTTGCAACAAAGAGGTGGGCGTTCTTTGGCAAGACGATGTGCTCGTCGTCCAAGTTAAGCGTGATGTAGAAGCGACGGCGCAGCTCAGAGAGGTACTGCAGCGGGCCGCCGAGAAACGCGACGTAGCCGCGGATGGGGTGTCCACAGGCCAAGCCAGAAACGGTCTGGTTTGCAACAGCTTGGAAGATGGAAGCAGCGATGTCGGCAGGAGCGGCACCCTCGTTGAGCAGCGGCTGAACGTCGGACTTAGCAAAAACGCCGCAGCGAGATGCAATTGGGTAGATCTGCTTGACGTCTTTTGCCAGCTCATTGAGACCAGTTGCGTCGGTCTTGAGGAGAGACGCCATCTGGTCGATGAACGCACCGGTACCACCTGCGCAGGTACCATTCATGCGCTGCTCAATACCGTTGTCAAAGTAGATGATCTTTGCGTCCTCGCCGCCCAGCTCAATAGCAACGTCGGTCTGAGGGATCAGCGTCTCAACGGCGCGCTTGGAAGCGATAACCTCCTGGACAAACTCCAGGTCAAGCCATTGCGCCAAGAGCATTCCGCCGGAACCGGTGATTGCGGCGTACATAGGTGTCTCGCCAATGTGCTTCTGAGCTTTGACGAACAAGGAGCGCGCGGTTGCGCGAACGTCGGTGTGGTGACGCTCGTAGTTTGCGTAAACCAGCGTGCCGTCCTCGTCGATGACGGACAGCTTTACGGTTGTGGAACCAACGTCGATGCCCAGCATAAGGTGGGCCTGAGACAGGTCAAGTGGGACGTTTGGTGCAAGCTCGGCACCATTCTCTACCAGCTCAAACTTTGGACTAATCATTGTTTTCCTCTCCGAGAACAAGAGTTGCAAGCGCAAATCGTGGAACATCTAGCTTGATTGGCTTGCCGTACAGATCGCCAGGTGCAACAAACATGAGGCCGGTCATAAGGCCTGCCATCTGCTCGTCGCTCTCGCGCATGCCGCCGATTAACCAGCGGATAAGGACGCCGACCTCGGCAGAAATTGCAAAGGTCAGATAGTAGTCAAAGAAGGGACCAAGTGCGCGCGGATCAAGGTCGTGAAGGGCGCGCTGGGCGATAACCTCGTGTACCAGGTGCTTTAGCTTATCCTGGAACGCAGGGTCTCCACCGTTGCCCAGCAAAGGACGCAGGTAGAAGCCGTGTTTGCGAATGCTGCGAAGCATCTCCGTTGCGCCGGGGCATGGCTTGTAGGAGTCAATGGCCTCTCTGAGCTCAACAAGGTTGACGCGAGCAAGCTGCTCAACAGCAGGTCGCAGCTCTGCCAGCGCTTCCTTTTCGATATGAAGCACCAGGTCCGGGATGTCTTTATAGTGGGAGTAAAAAGTTCGGCGCGTGAGGCCGGCGCGCTCCGTTACGCCCGTGACGGTCACGGAGGTAAGGTCGCCGGTTACGTCTATCTCTTCTGCCAGGGCTTTTCTAAGCGCCGCACGAGTTCTGGCGGTACGTCGATCAAGCTTGCAAGCTGACAAAACAGCAGGTGCAGACAATGTTTGCGTCATACGTTTCTGAAGCCTCTCCTGGTTGCAGGTACGTACTGGGTGCGCGGGCGCGTGTGAGCGGCGCGTGTGAGCGGCGCGGGTGGCGCGGTGCGGGTGCGCTGCAGCACAACAACACCGTAGCACCCGACTTATTGCACATACTGAGTATTATTACACACTCTGTGCAATAACTGCAACCGCGAGAAGACCGATTTTCTCGCCAGATTTACTTTGATCACTAGGGTTCTATTTTGGCCTGCTAGCGCGCCTGATTTCAGCAAAGAATCGGTAAATATTGCCTAAAAATGTAAAAGAAACTGTGGATTTGCCTGATTTCGTTAACGAATCTGTATTCAAAATACAGATTCTTTGCACTTTTTAGGCGCGCATGCTGTTATGGCGCGCCTGGCGAGAAACCCGTGCACTCGCCGCCGGCGCTTCGCGCACTGACCTGCGAGTTTGCCCGCACACGACACTGTTACCACACAAAAAACCGGTGCCCACCTGCGTGAACACCGGTCTAACCTGCATGTTATGTGGAGCTCGGAGCTCGCGCGCTCTTCACCTGCATGTTATGTGGAGCTCGGACCCCCGCGGAGCCGCGCGGCCGCTACCTGCATTTACGCGAAGCGCTCGACGCCGTCCTTGGAGACGCGTGCAAAGAACAGCGGTTCCAGCTCAGGAACGTTCTCGCCAAAGACCAGAGCCTCACGGAAGATGCGCTCGCCCTCATCAAGACGGCTTTCATCGCAGGTCAGAAGCGTTGCAATAACATCGCCCTTCTCGACATAATCGCCGGTCTTGCGCTCAAGGATAATACCAGCTGCTGGGTCAATCGGATCGCCTTTCTTCTCGCGACCGGCGCCCAAAGCAACAGAGGAAATGCCCACCAGCTCAGCGTTCATAGAAGTGATATATCCGCTGGTCTCGGCCACAATGTCGCGGCGGAATGGCGCAGCTTCAAACTTAGTGGTGTCAAAGATGACCTCGTCGGTGCCGCCCTGAGCCTTGACCATCTGTGCCAGTTTAGCCAGACCCTCGCCGTTTGCAATCTGCTGACGAGCCAGCTTGCGGCAGTCCTCAACACTTCCCTTACCTGCGAGGTTAAGCATGTTTGCAGCAAGTTCAACGCAGACATCGGTCAGATCCTCAGGACCCTCACCCTTGAGCGTGGACACTGCCTCAATAACCTCGAGGGAGTTGCCCACGTTTTTGCCAAGAGGTCGATCCATGCCAGTAATCAGCGCTGCGGTGGTGCGGCCGACGTGCTCGCCAATGGAAACCATGGCATCTGCCAGCTCAATTGCGGAGTCAACGTCCTTCATAAAGGCGCCGGAGCCGCACTTAACGTCCAGCAAAATACAGTCGGAGCCAGAAGCAATCTTCTTGCTCATGATGCTCGACGCAATCAGAGGCACCGAGTCGACGGTTGCGGTAACGTCGCGCAGCGCGTAGAGCTTCTTGTCCGCGGGGACAAGATTGCCCGTCTGACCTGCAACGGCAACGCCAATCTCGGAGACCTGCTTGAAGAAATCAGGCTCGGAAATCTCAATGGAAAGACCTGGGATTGCCTCAAGTTTGTCCAGCGTACCGCCCGTGTGACCCAGACCGCGACCGCTCATCTTAGCAACCTTGACGCCAAGAGATGCAACAATTGGAGCCACTACCAGCGTGGTTTTATCGCCAACACCGCCGGTAGAGTGCTTGTCCACCTTGATACCAGGGATTGCCGAGAGGTCCATCATGTCGCCGGACTCAGCCATCGCCATGGTCAGGTGAGCCGTCTCGTGCGCGGTCATGCCCTTGTAGAAAATAGCCATCGCAAGCGCGGAAGCCTGATAATCGGGAATATCCCCAGCTACATAGCCCGAGACAAAGTAATCAATCTCGGCGTCGGTAAGCTCGTCGCCGTCGCGCTTCTTCTCAATCACGTCGTACATGCGCATAGTTGAACCTCTTTTCGCTGTTCGCGTTCGTTGCCGTTCGCGGCGCCGTCAGGCGCGTTCGTTGCCGTTCGCGGCTCCGTCAGGCGCGTTCGTTGCCGTTCGCGTTAACTCTCTAGTAAAAGAGCCGGTAGCGAGAAACTCTACCGGCTCGCAATTTCATGTAACCTATCAGGTTATCTGCACCCGCAGCCACAACCGTGCTCGTGACCACCGTCGGCACCCTTCACGGCGTCGTCACCCGATGCGCCGGCAGGACTGGACCCACCCAGATCTTCGGGTCCAAATCCCATAGGCAAGATATCCTGGAGCAGATACTCGCGAGGAGCCGCGTCTACCTTGCCCAGCACAATACGGAATGTAGCAGGATCGCACCACTCGCGAATAACCTGCCTGCATACACCACAAGGAGTGCACCAAGCTGTTGGAGCCTCTCCCTCAGGACCACCAACAACCGCAATGGCCACAAAATCTCGGCGACCCTCAAATACCGCGCGGAAAAACGCCGTACGCTCAGCACAGTTAGAAGGCGTATACGCAGCGTTTTCTAGGTTGGCGCCGCCGTACACCGTACCGTCGGAGCACAATAGTGCAGCTCCAACAGCATAGTGAGAGTACGGTACATAGGCGTGGTTGCGCGCCTCAATGGCAAGCTGAACAAGAGCCTCGTTAGAAACGTGGCAAGAACCCTCTACCCCGGCCATTATGCACGACTTCCCTTGATGTATGGCACGCCGTCTGCCTTAGGAGCAACAGACTTACCAACAAAGAGGACCAGCGTAATGATGGTGATGAAGTATGGAAGCATTGCAATAATCTGACTTGGGATTGGAGTTGCGCCACCGCCAAGAAGAATTGCAAGTGCCTGAGTAAAGCCAAAGAGTAGGCAAGCTGCATAGGTGTTCAGAGGCTTCCACTTACCAAAGATAACCGCTGCCAGTGCAATAAAGCCCTGACCAGAAATAGCGGTCTGAGTAAACTGAGAAATAATTGCCAGCGTTACAGAAGCGCCACCAAATCCTGCAAGAACACCAGAAACAATAACGCAGAGGTAGCGAGTCTTACGAACGCTAATGCCCAGCGTCTCGGATGCGTGTGGATGCTCGCCAACGGAGCGAATACGCAGGCCCCACTTGGTACGGTAAAGCACAAACCAGACGAGAAGGGCGGTTAAAAGTGCAAGTACCACGGTAATGTCTACGTTCAAGCTGGAATAAGGTGTGTCGTTAAAGGCACCCTCACCAAAGAGCTTTGGGAGCTTGGTGACTGCCGGAGACATTGCGGCGCCATCAAACAAAAGACGGCAGGCAAACAGAGCAATGCCAGGTGCCAGCAGGTTAATTGCAACACCAGAAACTGTCTGGTCAGCGTTAAACGTAATGGATGCCATGGCGTGCAAAAGCGCAATAAGACCGCCTGCAATACCTGCGCAAAGGAAGCCAATCCAAGGGTTTCCGGTGAGGTAGCTGCCCGCAACGCCTGCAAAGGCACCAACGCCCATCATGCCCTCAATACCAATGTTGACAACACCGGAGCGCTCGGAGACAACGCCGCCCAGAGCACCAAAAATAAGAGGTGTCGAGTACATGAGGGTAACGGAAACAAGAAGAATCAGGTTAGTGAGCATTGTTTGCCTCCTCCTGAGAAGGGTCGGACGCATCACTCACTTGAGCAGCAAGCTTTGCCTCTTCTTCCTTAGCCTTCTGGGCACGCTTGTGATCAAGACGGTCGGCAAGCATTGGAATAACGCCACCCAGAGCCATAAAGAACACGATGGTACCAATAACAATGTTGATAATCTCGGAAGGTGCACCAACCGTCTGCTGAACAGTCTGGCCACCATAAAGAAGACCAGCAAACAGGAAGGATGCAGGAATACATGCCACAGGATTACAGTTAGCGATAAACGCAACGGACAGACCGTTAAAGCCGTTGTTCTCAAATGCTGCCAGCGTTGCAATACTGTGAGGAGCAATACCGGTAATGGTCAGAGCACCTGCAAGTCCGCAGAGTGCACCAGAAATAGCCATGCAAAGTGTGAGGTTCTTCTTAACGTTGATGCCGGTAAACTGAGCAGCATCGCGGTTAAAACCAACAGCGCGCATCTCATAACCAACCTTGGTACGCATAAGCAGCCAGCCAATGAAGATAGCTGCGAAAATAGCAACAAAAATACCAATGTTTACATCGGTACGCATAATAGCGTCACCAATAACAGGGATATTGCGAATTGCCTCAGCGCCGTCCTCGGAATTCTTCATACCATAGAACAGCGTGGTATAACCGGACTCATTAATGGGGTACGAAGATGTTGAGTTTGGCTGGTGGAACTGTGGAAGAGAGACCACAAAGTTGCAGAGGTAGAGGCTGATCCAGTTAAACATAATGCTGGTAATAACCTCGTTGATGCCAAACTGGGCTTTAAGCCATCCAATGATGGCGCCAATACCTGCTCCGCCTGCGGTACCTACCAAAACAACTACAGGAATCTGCAGCACAGGAGGAAGGTCAAGGCTGTAGCCAACAATAACGGCCAGGATGGTACCAACAATGTACTGACCCTCAGCGCCAATGTTAAAGAGACCAACGCGGAATGCAAAGGCAACGGCAATACCCGTAAAGAGCAGAGGTGTTGCCTTAATAATGACGTTAGAAATGTATTTTGGCTTACCTACCATGCCGCCAATAAGTGCCTCAAACGAGCTGATAGGATCATAACCTGCAACAACCAAAATAATAGAAGCAACCAACAGGCCAACAAAAATAGCAACAATTGCTGACGTAATGGGCTTTCTCATTATCTTTGTAAGCGTACTCACTCGGCGTCACCTCCTGCCATCAGCAGGCCAGCCTGCTCTTCAGTGATAGTACCTTGGTCAAACTCGCCAACATTCTTGCCAGCGTAAATAATTGCCATCTTATCGGCAACGTCCATAATCTCGTCCAACTCAAAGGAAATCAGCAAAATTGCTGCTCCACGGTCCCTCTCGCGAATTAGCGCTTTATGGACAAACTCAATTGCGCCAACGTCAAGGCCGCGCGTTGGCTGAATGGCAATGAGGACGTCTGGGTTGGAAGAGACCTCACGGGCGATAATAACCTTCTGCTGGTTACCGCCGGAAAGTCCCACTGCCTGATGATCTACGCACTCTGCAGGACGAATATCAAACTCGTCAATCAGCTTCTGAGAGAATTCCTTGATCTTTGCCAGGTCAAGTGCAATGCTCTTACCAAAGGTCTCCTCGTTGTGGCGCTCAAGCACCATGTTCTCGGCAACCGTAAAGGGCAGAACCAGGCCCCAACGATGGCGGTCTGAAGGAATAGTTGCAACTGCGTGGTCAATAACCGTCTTTGGGGTGGTGCCCTGAATCTCTTCACCCTTGACAGCAATGGTGCCCGACTCAGGTTTGACCAGTGCGTTTATGGCATCGGTAAGTTCTTTCTGGCCGTTGCCGTCAATGCCTGCAAGACCAACAATCTCGCCAGCACGAATATCCAAATTAAAGCCGTTTACCTGCTCAATGCCGCGCTCGTCCTTAACGTGGAGGTCCTTAATAGAGAGAACAACCTCGCCAGGAGTTGCTGGCTTCTTTTCTACATGCAGGTTAACGTTTCTACCAACCATAAGTGTTGCAAGCTCGGTCTCGGATGTCTTGGAGACATCAACGGTGCTCATGTACTTGCCGCGACGAATAATAGTGCACTCGTCAGCAGAAGACATAATCTCTTTAAGCTTGTGCGTAATAACAATGATGGTTTTACCTTTGCTTACCAGGTCATGCATGATCTGAATAAGCTTCTCAATCTCCTGCGGCGTAAGAACTGCCGTAGGCTCATCAAGAATCAAGGTATCAGCGCCGCGATATAGTGCCTTTAAGATCTCAACACGCTGTTGCATACCAACAGAAATGTCTTCAATCTTGGCGTCAGGGTCTACGTCAAAGCCGTATTCCTCAACAATCTCCAGGACCTTCTCGCGAGCTCGCTTTGGATCAAGGACGCCACCAGCCTTGGTGACCTCGTTGCCCAAAACAATATTTTCTGTAACAGTAAAGTTCTCGACCAGCATAAAGTGCTGGTGAACCATACCAATACCGTGAGCGATAGCATCGGTTGGGCCAGATATGGATACACGCTCTCCGTTGAGGTAAACCTCGCCCTCATCAGCAGAATACAGGCCATACAGTACGTTCATAAGCGTACTTTTACCTGCGCCGTTCTCTCCTAAAATGGCGTGGACAGTTTGCTTGCGCACGTTAAGGTCTACGGCGTCAAGAGCTTTAAACGATCCAAAAACTTTGGTAATGCCATGCATCTGAACAGCGTAATCCGAACTGACTTCCACGAGCCACCTCCTTTACACACTTGCGAGAGGTGAGGAGTGCCAAAGAGCACCCCTCACCAGCAAATCCAAACTCATCAACCTTTTGGGCCTGTCAGAGGTCAAAAACCATCTGGCGAGAAACCCTAAGGCTTAAAAACTAAGTCAGAGCTTAGCTCAAAGACTTAACAAACTTGTCCAGGTCGTCCTTGCTTGCAGGAGGAACAACGGAGCCAGCCTTGATCTTGTCGAGAAGGTCAGTAGCTGCCTTGTAGGTGTCCTCACCCATGAGGTGGTGATCCTCAGCAATTCCGACAGCGTCCTCGGAAGCGCCCAGGGAAACAGTAGTGCCGCCCTTCTGGCCGTCCTTCAAGATCTTCTCGGAAATCTCAACGATAGCAACGTTAACGCGCTTAAGAGCGGAGGTCAGGACGTTCTCTGGAGCAAGATATGCCTGGTCACGGTCAACGCCGATAGCAAGCTTGTTTGCGTCCTTAGCTGCCTCAATAACGCCGGTTCCTACGCCGCCTGCAGCGTGGAAGACAACGTCGCAACCATCGGAGTACATGGAGTTAGCAATAGCCTTGCCCTTTGCAGCATCGGAGAAGGACTCTGCGTACTGTGCAGAAACCTCAACGTTGGTGCCCTTTTCCTTGTTTGCATAAGCAACGCCGCCGCGGTAACCATACTCAAACTGGTCGATAAGTGCGGAAGAAATGCCGCCAACAAAGCCAACCTTGCCAGTCTTTGTGGTGCGAGCAGCAATGTAGCCAACAACAAAGGAAGGCTCCTGAGCACGGAACATTACGCCGGTGAAGTTGGAAACCTCAGACTCGTTGCCGTTGTCGATAATGGCAAACTGGGTGTTTGGATTGTCCTTAGCAGCCTTAAGGGTTGCGTCTGCCATAGCAAAGCCAACGCCCCAAACAAGGTCGGACTCTGCGTCAACAGCCTTATCAAGGTTGGTTGCATAATCGGAATCCTGCTTGGACTCAAGGTAGCTGACATCCCAGCCGTTCTTGTCCTTGAGCTCGGTCATGCCCTCCCAAGCGGACTGGTTAAAGGACTGGTCGTTAACACCACCAGTATCGGTAACCATGGTGAGCTTCTTTTTCTTCTCACCTGATGCCTTCTGGCCGCCGTCGTCCTTCTTCTGGTTGCAGCCTGCAAGACCTGCGAGTGCTGCAAATGCGCCAGCGCCGGTTGCGCCAGTCACAAAACTACGACGAGAAACGTTCTTGTTCATTCCGTGCTCTCCTTACCTCATGTGGCGGGAACATCCAGCTTTAGTGCTGGATCTTTATGAGAAGTTGACCAAACTCCCCTAACTTAAGCGGAAAATCCGCATGGTTCCAAAACAAACAGCAATGGCAAACTGCCTATCTGCGATGCTTTACACAACAAGTGCCTTAAGCAACAACAGAAAGAGCAACCTCCATCATCTGCGTGAAACTAGTCTGACGCTCTTCAGCAGTAAGTGCTTCTCCTGTAAGAGGCAAATCAGAGATAGTTAGCAGCGTAAGCGCATGCTTATGAGCGTACATGGCGTTGAGATACAGGGCTGCCGACTCCATCTCAACGGCAAGAACATCCATACTTGCCCATTTTGGAAGCGAGTTGTTTACGGTATAGAACACGTCGCTTGCCAGGATATTACCAACGCGAACGGGATAACCCAGCTTTTCTGCACCAGCAACAGCCTTGCTCAACAGGCCAAAGTCTGCGGTAGGTGCAATGGTTCCAGGCATTCCGTACTGTGATGGATAATTAGAATCAGTGCTGGAAGACATGCCAATAACAATGTCTCTAAGCTTTACCTCAGGAGCAAGGCCGCCAGCACTACCAATACGGAGAATGTTGTCAACTCCGTAGAAATTAAAGAGCTCGTAAGAATAAATACCAATGGAAGGCATACCCATACCAGAACCCATAACGGAGACTGGCTGTCCCTTGTAGGTGCCGGTGTAGCCAAACATATTGCGAACGGTGTTGAACTGCTCAACGTTCTCCAGGTACGTGTCTGCAAGAAGCTTAGCGCGCAGAGGATCGCCTGGCATGAGGACGGTCTTAGCAATCTGGCCCTCAACAGCAGCGTTATGGGGAGTTGGGGTAGTAGCCATTAGTTCTCCTTAAGAATCTCTGACAGGTGAGAAGTTCCAACACCAAGTTGCTCAACACCAAAATAATCAAGGATTGTCTCGGCCATATCGGCAAATGTGGTGGTTGTACCAAGGTTAGTGTTTGGCTTGACCTTTGGACCCGTGATAAGCAGTGGCACGTACTCACGAGAGTGATCAGTAGATGGTGTTACCGGGTCACAGCCATGATCTGCGGTAATAATGAACAGGTCGTCCTCACGAAGACCCTCAATAATTTGAGGAATGCGCTCATCAAAATAAGAAAGAGCGTTGGAGTATCCCACAGGATCGTTACGGTGACCGTAAATCATGTCAGTATCAACGAGGTTGGTGAAGCACAGACCGTTGAAGTCTTTGCTGGTAGCCTCAATAGTCTTCTGAATTCCGTCTGCATTGCAGGTAGTAAACTCAAACTCAGTCATGCCACGGTGAGCAAAGATGTCATAAATCTTGCCAATAGAAAGAACGTCAAAGCCGTTCTCTTTAAGGCGGTCAAGCATAGTTGGACCTGTTGGCTCAAGCGAGAAGTCATGACGGCGAGAAGTGCGCTGGTATGGCCACTCCCCCTCAAAAGGACGAGCAATAACGCGAGCAACACCGTGCTCACCCTGAAGAATCTCGCGTGCAATGCGGCAATATTCATAGAGTTTCTCGGGACTTACCACGTCCTCATGAGCAGCAATCTGGAAAACAGAATCTGCTGAGGTATAGACAATCAGAGCACCAGTCTCTACGTGCTCTTTACCAAAGTCTCTAATAACATCGGTTCCGGAGTAAGGTTTGTTGCAGAGAACCTTACGGCCCGTCTTCTGCTCAAACTCCTCAATGACCTCCTGTGGAAAACCATCAGGATAGGTTGGGAACTTCTTTGGAGAAATGACGCCTGCCATCTCCCAGTGACCAACCGTAGTGTCTTTACCAGCGGATTTCTCCTGCATGCGAGCATATGCGCCCACAGGAGACTCAATTGGCTTCAGATCAACGTCATACACGGTATCAAGCGCGCCATCAATATTAAGAAGGCCCAACTTTGTCATATTTGGGATGTTAAGAACGCCACTTGTTGCGCATGCACAGAGGGTATTGCTGCCCTCATCTCCGTATGCCGCTGCATCAGGCTCTTCGCCGATGCCAAAACTATCAAGAACAACTACAAAAACACGTTTAGGCATACTACCTCCTAAAACGCCCGAAACAAGCATTTGCGCACGATACATACGCAAGCTAACTTATGTGGACGAGTCATTACTATTCATTAAATATATTATTACAGTTGCATAACGCCGACGCCCAATTTAGAGAGATTTTCACGATACAACCGTTTGCAGATACTAAAATTCTGTAAACGGTACGCAGCAAATGCTTAGAAAAATCAAGCAGGTAAAGCCAATGTGGCGAGAAAATCGTTGAGCTCACCAGGGAAAAATTTAATGAATTCATTCTTTACAGACTCTAGCTGCTGTCTTATCGTTGTCCAAAGCAAGATTTAAGCACTAGCTTAAATAAGATAAGCACCTGTTTAGAAGTTTTATATAAGCACCTGTTTAGTCGGATTCTATTTTTGCTGCTAGGAGGCCTGATGCTCACCAATCGAGAACAGATGATTTTCAACTGGATTAAAGAGCAGCCTTCCATTACTCAGAAGGAAATTGCAGAGCGAGCAGGTATCTCGCGTTCTTCTGTTTCGGTTCACATCTCCAACCTTACCGCAAAGGGCGCAATTTTGGGCCGCCGCTACATTTTGAGCGAGCGCCCCTACTTTATTGTGATTGGCGCTGCCAACATGGATATTGCTGGCCGCCCAGACACTTCCCTTGTGGCGGGAGATTCAAACCCTGGTAAGGTCACCATGTCTTTTGGTGGCGTTGGTAGAAATGTTGCACACAACCTGGCCCTTCTCGACAGCGACGTTCGTCTGCTCACCGCTTTTGGCGAGGACTATCGTGCGCGCGAGCTCAAAGAGGGCTGCCTGGACTGCGGTATTGACATCGATGCTTCTATTACCGTGCCGGGCGCTTCCACTTCTACCTACCTCTTCATTATGGACGAGCACGGTGAGATGCAGGAAGCCATCAATGACATGCAGATTTACGAGTATGTCACCCCCGAGCGCATCGAGGAGCGCCTGGATGTTATCCAGCACGCCGCAGCTTGCGTGATTGACACCAACCTGCCTCAGCAGACCATCGAGTTTATTGCCAAGAACGTGACTTGCCCTATCTTCTGCGACCCCGTTTCTTCTATCAAGGCGCAGAAGCTCAAGAGGGTCCTGGGCAAGATTCACACGCTCAAACCAAATCGTCTTGAGGCCGAGATGCTCTCGGGCATCAAGATTACTGACGACGCTTCCCTTGAAGCCGCAGCTCACGGGCTGCTTGCAACAGGACTGAAGCGCGTGTTTATCTCCCTTAGCGAGAAGGGCCTTCTTTGTGCTGATCACGAGAAGACCGTTCGCTTGCCACTGCTTCCTGCAAAGCTTGTCAACATGACCGGTGCGGGCGATGCCATGATGGCAGGAATTACCTGGGCGTATACTCAGGGCATGACGCTTGAGCAGACCGGCCTGATAGGCATGGCTGCTTCCAGCATGGCCATTGAGGGTGAGGACACCATCAACGGTGAACTCAACGTTGAAGAGGTCATCAAGCGCGCAGGTCTTTAGCGCGTCTGCACGGCACAGTACGTCTGCACGGCACTACTTTCGGTTCCATTAGTCGTTTACGATTGGAGTATATATGTCTAACCTGAAGGATTTTCTCGTTGTATCTGACGAGGTCAAAGAGGCTCTTGAGCAGAACAAGCCTGTTGTAGCTCTGGAGTCCACCATCATTTCTCACGGTATGCCTTACCCACAGAACGTCGAGACCGCTCTGAAGGTTGAGCAGATCATCCGCGACAACGGTGCAATTCCTGCAACTATTGCAATTATTAACGGCCAGATGCGTGCCGGCCTTTCCGCTGACGAGATTGATTACCTGGGCAAGAAGGGCCGCGAGGTTGCTAAGGTTAGCCGCCGCGACCTCCCTGTTATCATTGCTGAGAAGAAGGACGGCGCAACTACCGTCACTACTACCATGATGATTGCTCACATGGCAGGCATTGACGTCTTTGCAACCGGTGGCATCGGTGGCGTTCACCGTGGCGCTGAGACCACCATGGACATCTCCGCTGACCTTGAGGAGCTTGCACAGACTCCTGTTATGGTCATTTGCGCTGGTGCAAAGTCCATTCTTGACCTTGGCCTTACCCTTGAGTACCTGGAGACTAAGGGCGTTCCTGTACTTGGTTACCAGACCGAGGAGCTTCCTGCGTTCTACACTCGTAAGAGTGGCTTTAGCGTTGACTACCGCGTTGACTCCCCTGCTGAGCTGGCAGAGATCTTCACTACCCAGCAGCAGATTGGCATGAACAGCGGTCTTCTGGTCACCAACCCAATTCCTGAGCAGTATGCAATGGATAAGGACACCATCGACGCAGCTATCGAGAAGGCCCTTGCAGAGGCAGAGGCAAACGGTATCCACGGCAAGGAGTCCACACCATTCTTGCTGGCAAAGGTTGCTGAGATCACTGGTAACAACTCCCTTGAGTCCAACATTCAGCTGGTCTTCAACAACGTTGCTCTTGGCGCAAAGGTTGCTGCAGAGGTTTGCAACCGCAAGTAAGTGCTCGCACACGCTGCGTAAGCATCGCAGTTCCTTTGGCCTCCGCGTCGTTTTGAACTGCCTTCCATTTCTTGAACATAAGAAATGGAAGGCAGTTC